>CAZKDH010000040.1:0-229775 GCA_964551505.1 uncultured Rhodospirillaceae bacterium | reverse complement strand
GCCAATGAAGAATTCGTGGGTGGCCGGGCCAAGCCCGGCCATGACGAATGTTTATCACCTCGAAAAAAACGTCATGCGCGTCCCCGGACTTGATCCGGGGATTGACCCGCGCATCCATGCCACCGCGCCGCCTTTCGCCGAGAGATGGACCCGCGGGTCAAGCCCGCGGGTGACGGTGGTGGTGAAGGCGACACGCACCATCCCCGGCCAAAAAAACACGTCATCCCCGGGCTTGGCCCGGGGACCCACGAGTGTCTTCGCAGAAGAAGGGAATTCGTGGGCGGCCGGGCGGATCCCTGGATCAAGTCCGGGGACCCACGAGTTCTGTGGAATGCCGTGGTGGGGCGACTCGGGCTTCCGTCTGGCCGGCGCCCCCTAATGGGTGACTGAAATCCCGCCGGTGCCGAGCACGAAATCCAGGCCCTGGACGCTGTCGACGGCGCCGCCGGCCCAGCCGCTGATCGCCAGGGAATTGGCGCCGCCGTTCCAGGCGATGGTGAGGGTGCTGCCGACGGTGGCGACGGTGACGCCCATGGCGACCAGGTCGTCGAGGTCACCGAGGCCGCCGACATCGACGACGTCCTGGAACTTCAGCACGTCCTCGCCGATCTTGAAGTCGCCGATCGTGTCCTTGCCGGCGGCATCCAGCCGGCTGAAGACGAAGGTGTCGATGCCGGCGCCGCCGCTCAGCGCATCCGTGCCGCCGCCGCCGTTGATGCTGTCGTCGCCGGTGCCGCCGATCAGGCTGTCGTTGCCGGTGCCGCCAGCGAGGAGGTCGTTGCCGACGCCGCCGTCCAGCTTGTCGTTGCCGAGGCCGCCGGTCAGGGTGTCGATGCCGCCGGCGCCGATCAGCGTGTCGTTGCCGTCGTCGCCGTTCAGCGTGTCGTTCTGGTCGCCGCCGTCCAGCGTGTCGTTGCCCTTGCCGCCGCTCAGCACGTCGATGCCGAGCTGCCCGGTGATCTTGTCGTCGCCGTCGCCGCCGTCGATGCTGTCGTCGTTCAGCCCGCCGTCGATGGTGTCGTTGCCGAGGCCGCCGGTGATGGCATCGTTGCCGTCGCCGCCGAGGATCGAATCGTTGCCGTCGCCGCCGGCGATGACATCGTTGCCGGTGCCGCCGTCGATGGTGTCGTTGCCGGCGCCGCCGTCGATGCCGACATCGTCGCCCTCGTTGCCGAAGATCTTGTCGTTGCCGTCGTTGCCGACCAGCGCCGTCTCGCTGCCCTCGCCGCCGTTCAGCACGTCGTCGCCGCTGCCGCCGGTCAGGCTATCGGCGCCCTTGCCGCCGTTGATCAGGTCGTTGCCGCTGCCGCCATCGATGGTATCGGCGCTGTCGTTGCCAGAGAGCTGGTCGTTGCCGCCGAGGCCGAACAGCGAGGTGACGACGGCGCTGCCGAGGATGATGTCGTTGAAATTGCTGCCGCGGATGATCTCGACCCCGGTGAAGACATCGCCCAGGGCGTCGCCGGTATTCACCGTGGTGTCCAGGAGGTTGACGGTGACCGCGGCGCCCGCCGCCTCGTAGCTCCAGGTATCGGTGCCGCCGGCATCCGCCAGCAGCTTGTCGGCGCCGGCGCCGCCGATATAGAGATCGGCCCCGGTGCCGCCGGTGAAGAGGTCGTTGCCGGCGCCGCCGATATAGGTGTTGCTGCCGTTGCCGCCGTCGAAGCTGTCGTTGCCGGCGCCGCCGTCGAAGAGGTCGGTGCCGGCGGTGCCGACGAAGCTGTCGTCGAACTTGCTGCCGCGATAGCCCTCGATCGCGGCGTAGCTGTCGTTCAGCGCGTCGCCGGTATTGGTGGGGGAATTGCCGACGGTGATGGTGACCGCCGCGGTCGCGGTCTCGTAGCTCGCCCAGTCGGTGTCGGCGCCGCCGTCCAGGCTGTCGGCTCCGGCGCCGCCGATCAGCACGTCGTCGCCATTGCCGCCGTTCAGCGTATCGATGTCGGCATCGCCGTCCAGGATGTCGTTGCCGCTGCCGCCGCCGAGGACGTTGGCCCCGGCATTGCCGGTCAGGATGTCGTTGAAGGCACCACCCAGCAGGTTCTCGATCGAGGTATAGGCATCGCCCTGGGCATCGCCCTTGTTCAGCGCCGCGTTCAGCAGGCTGGCGGTCACCGCCGCCGCCGCATCCTGGTAGGAGGCGGTATCGGTATCGGCGCCGCCGTTGAGCTTGTCGGCCCCGGCGCCACCGACCAGGAGGTCGTTGTCGCCGCCGCCGGTCAGGGTGTCGTTGCCGGCCTCGCCGAACAGCTGGTCCTCGCCGGCAAGGCCGGTCAGCGCGTCGTTGCCGGCGGCGCCGTGGAAAACGTCGGCGGTGGCGTCGCCGGAGATCTTGTCGCCGGCATTGCTGCCGATGAAGATCTCGATCCCCGTCACCGTGTCGCCCTTGGCATCGCCCAGGTTGTTGCCCGGCGCGGCAAGGTCGAGGGTGATGCCGGCGGTGGCGCTCTTGTAGGTCAGGGTGTCGCCGACCCCGGCGCCGCCGTCGATGCTGTCGGCCCCGGCCCCGCCGTCGATCACGTCGCCGTCGTCGCCGCCGCCGTCCAGAATGTCGTTGCCGGCGCCGCCGGTGAGGGTATCGGCGCCGAGCCCGCCTTCCAGCTTGTCGTCGCCGAGGCCGCCGTCGAGCTTGTCTGCCCCGGCATTGCCGATCAGCCAGTCGTTGCCGACGCCGCCGCTCAGCATGTCGCCGCCGCCGCCGCCGCTGATCTTGTCGGCGCCGATGCCGCCGTCGACCAGACCGACCAGGCCGGCCGCGTCGATGGTCTCGTCATTGGCGGTGCCGACATAGGATTTCGTCGCCGCGTTGTAGGCCGGCGTGATGCTGGGCAGCAGCTGGATGGTGATCGAGGACGAGGCGGTGTTGCCCTTGGCGTCCTTCACGTCATAGGTGAAGACCTCGACGTCGCCAAGCACCGGCGCGCCGCCGTCATAGATGTTGGTGCCGCCCAGGGAATAGGTGTAGCTGCCATCCGCCTTGATGGTGATCGAGCCGAAGCTGCCGGCCAGGGTCTCGCCGTCGGCATCCACCGCCACCGCGCCGATCTTGGTGACGATCACCGCGCCGTCGCCGGCATCCTTGCCGAAGCTGCCGGTCAGGGTATTGGCCCCGGACACCACATTGCCGGTCGCCGCCCCATGGGCGATGCGGTCCAGGTCTTTCGCCGCGGTCAGGGTGGTCATGACTGCCCTCATCTCGAATGGACGCGCCGGCCGGAAGGCCAGCATTCCCGGGCAATATGACGGAATTAGTTAAAATTATAGCTAATGCCGGGGACGGCATTAACCGACTGTTCTCACATGCTTTTCGGCAAGAACAGCGACAGCCCGGCGCAGAGTAGGCAGAAGACCGAGGTGGCGACGAAAACCGAGGGCAGCGGGAAGAAGGTGAGCAACAGGGCATAGAAGGCCGGCGGCAGCAGGCCGGCGGCGTCGCGGTAGATGCAGAACACCATGGTCATCTGCGGCCGCTCGAAGGACCTGACCGCGCGCAGGAAGGTCACCACCACCACCGAATCCAGCGAGACCGCCCCCAGCGCCGAGACCACGAGCGCGACGGCGGCGACGACCGGCCGGTCGCTGTACCAGGCGGCGAGGCTGGTGCCGGCCGCCGCCACCAGGAATCCGCCGCAGACGAAGATCCGCAGGCCGAGCTTGCGCCCGATCCAGCCGAGACCCAGGGTCAGGAACAGCAGCGCGGTGCAGGCCGAGAGCAGGTCGCCGGAGCGGGTCTCCGGCAGGCCGGCGGTGACGATGTAGATCGGCCCGTAGGTGAAGAGCGTCACCCACCAGGTCTCGCGGCCGAAGTTCAGGATCCAGGCCAGCCGGAGCCGCGGCTGGGCGGCGAAGCGCCGGATGTTCGCCAGCGGATGCAGGTGCACCAGCCCGGTCGGCGCCTCCAGCCGCAGCCAGAGGAAATAGACCAGCAGCACCGCGCCGAAGATCGCCGAGGACAGGAACACCGCCACCGGCCATTCGGCATAGAGCCGCACCCCCAGCGTCGGTCCGGCGACCCAGGCGGCGGCCGACATGAAGGTGCGGATCGGCTCGGAGATCGCCAGGTCCTTCTTGCGGATATAGGAGGCGATGTAGATGTTCAGCAGCGTCAGCAGGCTGGCCGCCGCCGCGGTGCGCAGGAACCAGCCGATGGCGAAGCTGTAGACCGTGCCGGCCAGCATCAGCAGCGAGGCCAAGGTGAGGAGGCCGATGGCGGTGGCATAGGTGCGGCGCGGCCGCCAGCGGTCGATCAGCGCCGGCAGGGCGAAATTCGCCAGCACGCCGCAGCACCCGGCCGCCGCCGCCATCAGGCTGACGTCGCGCGAGGTGCCGAAATAGCGCAGCGCTTCCAGCGGGATAACCGCGGCCAGCAGGGAGCGGGCGAAGGAATCCAGCAGGAAAAGGAAGGCGAACAGGATCGGGCCCGGCGTGGTCAGGGCGGAGCGGAGCTGCGCCGCGAAGGCCGGGCGGGACGCGCGGGAATGGGGGGTCATGGAGGATGGCTGCCAATCGGTGTCTGGCCGCCATCATAGCGTTTGCGTCGGATTTGGCGACTGCGCTATGTCAGGTCAGGGCATTTTCCAGGGAATTTCATGGCCATCAACATCGTCGATCCCGCCGCGCCCGGCGCTGCGCATGTCGAGAGCTACTGGGCGGCGACGGCCGGGCCGGAGGTCGAGGACACTCCGCCCGTCGCCGGCGACATGGAGGTCGATATCGCCGTCATCGGCGGCGGCTATACCGGGCTCTCCACCGCCTATCACCTGGCCAAGCGCCACGGCCTGACCGCGCATGTGCTGGAGGCGAACCGGATCGGCTGGGGCTGTTCCGGGCGCAATGGCGGCTTCTGCTCGGTCGGCATCGGCAAGGCCGGACCGGCCGACTGGATCCGCCGCTACGGCCTCGACGAGGCGCGCCGCATCCTCGACCAGACCCGCGACGCCGTCCGCCTGGTCGCCGGCATCATCGCCGCCGAGGGGATCGATGCCGAG
This sequence comes from uncultured Rhodospirillaceae bacterium, assembly GCA_964551505.1. Lineage (GTDB taxonomy): Bacteria > Pseudomonadota > Alphaproteobacteria > Dongiales > Dongiaceae > Dongia. The sequence goes on along the minus strand of CAZKDH010000040.1, from coordinate 224,790 downwards.
GCGACGCCGGAGGGCGCCCTGGAACTCGCCCACAAGCCCAACCGGGTCAAGGGCATGGTCACCGGAGCGAAATTCGCCCAGAACATCTTCGGCCTCGAGGCGAAGATCCTCGGCAGATCCGAGCTCGAGCGCGACTACCTGGTCAGCACCGAGGCGCATGGCGCGGTGCTGCATGCCGAGGGCTTCGCGCTGCATGCGATGAAATACGCCCGCGGCCTCGCCCGCGCGGCGCAGAAGCACGGCGCCGTGCTGCATGCCGCCTCGCCGGTTTCCGGCTGGAGCCGCGACGGCAAGCGGCATCTCCTGCACACGCCGGGCGGCACGGTGCGGGCGCGCCAGGTGGTGATCGCCGGCAACGGCTATACCGGCGACCGGCTGCATCGCCGGACCAGCGGCCGGCTGCTGCCGGTGCTCTCCAACATCATCGTGACCCGCCCGCTCGAGGCCGGCGAACGGCAGTCGGTCAACTGGCAGACCCATCTGAAGATCTGGGATTCCCGCAACCTGCTATTCTACTACCGCCTGCTGCCCGACAACCGGGTGCTGTTCGGCGCCCGCGGCGGCATCGAGAACACGCCGGAGAGCCGGGCCGAGCGGCGCGCCTGGCTGGAACGGCGCCTGCGCGAGATGTTCCCGCCTTTGGCCGGCGTCGCCACGGAGTACTTCTGGAACGGCTGGGTCTGCGCGACCTACGACAAGAGCCCGCACCTCAACACCATCGAGGACGGCAGCGTGCATTTCGCCCTCGGCTATATCGGCAACGGCGTCGCCTTGTCGAACTATTGCGGCCTGCTGCTGGCGGATCGGCTGGCCGGCAGGACGGAAACCGCGCCCTCCAGGCTGCTCGCGGAACCGCTGCCGGGATTCCCGTTCCCGGCCTTCCGCCGGTTCTACCAACGGGCGATCTATCGCCTCTACGAATTCCAGGACGAGCGGCTCTAGGCCGCCGCGGCGGGGACCAGTGGCAGGAGCTTAATGACAGGGGAAGCCGTTGGAATGCCGCACGTCATGGGCGGCATTGTGCAGGATGTCCGCACCGGCGAAGCCCACACCGTAGATCAATCCCGCACCGAACAGCGCGAGGAAGCTGGCGGCGATCAGGGTCGAGGAACGTGCAGAGACCTGCGAGGTCCCAGTGGCCGTAGCGGTGGCAGCGGCGGTGGCGGAAATGGCGCGCGACATGTTTGACATCTGCTTCTATCCCCTGCGGCCGGCGCGCTGACGGTCAGGCCCCGGCGACCATCAGCAAATTGCCCGAATCCCGCTGGCGAGGCAAGGGTTTGCACCCCTTCGCCGCGGTTTCAGGCGCTATCCACAAGATGCAGGTAGGAGCCGAAGACACTTCCCCGCCGGCGACCGAAGCTGCCCAGATCGCGACCTCCGGCATCGCCGGCCGTGAACAGGGGGTCGCCCGCACCCTCCTTCACCAGGGTGGAGTAATGGAACTCGTGGGCCTTGAACCGCGCCCCGGCAGGTCCGAGCGGCCCGGCGGCGACGGCGGTCGCGACCCGGTAGCCGAGATGCAGCTTGCGCTTGGCGAAGCTGGTGACCACTGGCAGCAGGCCGGCCATGCGGTGGCGCAGCCCCTGCTCGTCGATCAGCCCCTCGCCGAGGACCATGTAGCCGCCGCATTCGCCATAGAGCGCCGCGCCGCGCGCCGCCGCCGCCGATAAGCTATTGAGAAAATTGGCATTTCCGGCAAGGCGGCCGGCATGGAGCTCGGGATAGCCGCCGGGCAGGAAGACGGCATCGGCTTCTGCCGCCGGGCCGGCATCGGCCAGCGGCGAGAAGGGCAGGACTTCGGCGCCGGTGCGGCGCCAGGCCTCGAGCTGGAACGAATAGGCAAAGGCGAAAGCTGTGTCCTGGGCGACGGCGATCCGCTGGCCCAGGGGCGGCACCGTCGGCAGCAGCGGCGCCGCGACCGGGCGGATCACCCCCGCCATCGCCAGCAGCCGCTCGACGTCCAGGCTGGGCCGCAGCGCCTCCGCCGCCTTCCGAAGGAAGGCCGCAAGATCCGGCATCTCGCCGGCCTGCTGCAGCCCGAGATGGCGCTCGGGTACGACCAGTTCCTTGCTGCGCGGGATCGCGGCCAGGACCGGGATGCCGAGCGGCGCCACGGCCGCGGCCAGGATCGCGCGATGGGCGACGCTGCCGACATTGTTCAAGATGACGCCGGCGATGCGCAGGCGCGGATCGAAGCCGGCCAGGCCCTTCAGCACCGCGGCGGCGGTCGCCCCCTGCCCCTTGGCGTTCAGCACCAGGATGACCGGAAGATCGAGCAGCCGCGCCAGTTCTGCGGTCGAGCCGTCCGCCCCGCCGGCGGCGAAGGGCACGCCGTCGAACAGGCCCATGACGCCCTCGACCACGACCAGGTCCGCGGCGCGCCCGGCTTCCGCCAGCAATGCCTGCAGGGTGGCCGGCCGCATCGCCCAGGAATCCAGGTTGAAACAAGTGCGCCCGGTCGCCGCCTGGTGGAAGGCCGGATCGATGTAGTCCGGGCCGATCTTGCCGCTGGAAACGCGCAGGCCCTGCGACCGGAGCAGGGCGAGAAGCGCCAGGGTCGCCACGGTCTTGCCGCTGCCCGAGGACGGCGCCGCAATGACGAAGCCGCGGACCGGACCGCCGGACGTCATCGGCCGCTAGCTGCCGGTCTTGTGGCGGTGGCGGAGACCCAGGGGATCGGCGACCAGCTTGCGTCCGCCGATCGCCCCCATCCAGTCCAGCGCGGCCCGCAGGCGGACCACCTCGCCGACCACGACCATGGCCGGCGGCTCGATGCCGCTGGAAACGGCGTCGGCGGCACAGGTGCCGAGCGTGGTCTCGACCACCCGCTGCTGCGCCGTCGTCGCCTTGCTGACGATGGCGACCGGCTCGGCGGCGGAACGGCCGGCGGCGATCAGCCTGGCGGCGATATGCTCGATGTGCTTCAGCGCCATGTAGAGGACGATGACCGGCGAGCCCTTGCCGAGGGATTCCCAGTCGACCGAATCCGGCACCGCGCCGGTCGCGTCATGGCCGGTGATGAAAGTTACCGCCGAGTTGCAGTCGCGATGGGTGACCGGGATGCCGGCATAGGCCATGCCGCCGATCCCGGCACTGACGCCGGGCACGATGCGGAACGGGATGCCGGCCTCGACCAGCGAGAGCGCCTCCTCGCCGCCGCGGCCGAAGACGAAGGGATCGCCGCCCTTGAGGCGCAGCACCTTTTTCCCCTCGCGCGCGAGCTGGATCAGGCGGAGCGAGATGTCGGGCTGCCTGGCCGAGGGCTTGCCGCCGCGCTTGCCGGCATATTCGAGCTGGGCGCCGGGCTTCGCCAGGCGGAGCACCGACTCGTCGACCAGCGCGTCATAGACCACACAGTCCGCCGAGGCGAGCGCCTTCACCGCCAGCAGCGTCAGCAGGCCGGCATCGCCCGGCCCGGCGCCGGTCAGCCAGACCCAGCCCGGTTGCATTTCCGGCAATTGATCGAACAGCTTATCCATCCGGCGATTCTAGGGTTTGACGCTCTCAAGACTAGTCAGTTTCGGACGCGAACGCCTAGAATAGCGTCATGACCGCTGACCCAGAAGGCCAGAAGCGCGAGCCCCCACGCAAGCCAGATGGCCCCCTGAGGCATGGCTGGACCACGGGGGCCTGCGCCACCGCCGCCACCAAGGCCGCTTTCGAGGCCCTGCTGACCGGCGCCTTCCCCGATCCGGTCACCATAACCCTGCCGAAGGGCCAGCAGCCGAGCTTCGCCCTGGCCCGGCGGGAGCTGGGGGCGGACCACGCGATGGCCGGGATCGTCAAGGATGCCGGCGACGACCCCGACGTCACCCATCTTGCCCTGGTCCAGGCGACGGTGCGGCGCCTGCCGGCCGGGGACGGCGTCCGGTTCAAGGCCGGCCCTGGCGTCGGCCGGGTGACCCGGCCCGGCCTGCCGATTCCGCCCGGCGAACCGGCGATCAATCCGGTGCCGCGCCGGATGATGGCCGAGGCGGTCGCCGAGGTGGCGGCGCGCTGCGGCGGCACCGCCGACGTCGAGATCACCATCTCCATCCCGGGCGGCGAGGAACTGGCGCGGCAGACCTGGAACCCGCGCCTCGGCATCGTCGGCGGCCTGTCGATCCTGGGCACCACCGGTATCGTCAATCCGTTCTCCTGCGCCGCCTGGATCGCCTCCATCCATCGCGGCATCGACGTGATCCGCGCCACCGGCCTGTCCCATGCCGCCGCCTGCACCGGATCGACGAGCGAAGCCGCGGTCGGCAGGCGCTATGCCCTGCCGGACTTCGCCTTCATCGACATGGGCGATTTCGCCGGCGGCACGCTGAAATACCTGCGCCACCATCCGATCCGGCACCTCACGCTGGCCGGCGGCTTCGGCAAGTTCGCGAAGCTGGCGGAGGGCTGGCTGGATCTCCATTCCGGCCGCAGCCAGGTGAACCTCGAGGCCCTGGCGGGCGCGGTCGGCGCGCTCGGCGGCCCGGCCGCCCTGGTCGAGAAGGTGCGCCAGGCGAATACCGCGATGGAAGCGCTCGGCCTCGCGCAAGCGGCGGCCTTGCCGCTGGGCGACTGGGTCGCTAAGAAGGCGCAGGCGGTGGCGCGGAGCGAATCCGACTCCAAGGTCGATATCGAGGTGCTGGTCTATGACCGTGCGGGGGAACTGGTAGGGCATGCCGACTTCGCCACGCCACCGACTGCTGCTGCTGGGCGGCACGGGTGAGGCCCTGGCGCTGGCCGAGCGCCTGCAGACGATCGGCGGAATCGAGAGCATCAGTTCCCTGGCCGGCCGCACCAAGCGGCCGGTGCTGCCCGCCGGCACGGTGCGCGTCGGCGGCTTCGGTGGCATCGGCGGACTGATCGACTACCTGACCGGCAACCGCATCGAGATGATCGTCAACGCCACCCATCCCTATGCGGCGGAGATGAGCCTCAACGCCCTGCGCGCGCATCAGGTGACCGGCATTCCGCTGCTGCGATTTATCCGCCCGGAATGGATCCGCGATCCGCTCGACGTCTGGATCCGCACGCCGCATGTCGCCGCCGCCGCCGATGTCTGCCGCTGGTACGGCAAGCGCATCCTGCTCAGCATCGGCTCGCAGGACGTGGCGCCCTTCGCCAAGGTCGAGACCGCGCATTTCCTGCTGCGGCTGGTCGATCCGCCGGAAACCCCGGTGCCGCTGAAGGACTACGAGCTGATCGAGGCGCGCGGCCCCTTCGCCCTTGCCGGCGAGCGGCGATTGATGCTGGAGAACCGCATCGACCTCATCGTCTCGAAGAACAGCGGCGGCGATGCGACCTATGCCAAGATCCTGGCGGCGCGCGAGCTGTCGATCCCGGTGGTGATGATCGACCGGCCGGAGATCGCCCGGCGCACCGGCAGCCATACCGCCCATGACCTGGAGGAGGCGCTGGACTGGGTGCAGGCGCGGCTGGATCAGATCGAGGTCAGCGCCCGCGCCCTGGATCCCGACACCACCAGGAACGACAGGACATAGCCGCCGACCGCGATCCACAAGGCCGCGCCGAGACCGAAGGCCTCGGCGACCAGCCCGCCCAGCACCGCGCCGAGCAGCCCCGGACCGATCGCCAGCATCAGCCAGGTCGAGTTGATCCGCCCCAGCAGTGCCGGCGGGGCGAGATGCAGGCGGAGGCTCCGCTCCAGCACCAGATAGAAGGTGAGGCTGAGGTCGGCGAGGATCTGGTGGGCGACCAACAGCACCGGGACCAGCGCCGCCGGCGCCAGGGAAGCGGCCGGCAGGCAGGCGACGCCGAGCACGATGCCCAATTGCGCCGCGACCAGCATCGGTCCCAGGGCGAAGCGCTTCGCCAGGGCCGGCGCCACCGCCGCCCCGAGCAGCGACGCCGCGCCGCCGCAGCCGATGATGAGGCCCATCCAGGCCGGGCTGATGCCGAGATGCTTCACTACGTAGAGGACGTAGAAGGCATCGACGATGCCGCCGAACAGCGAGCGCAGCGTCTTGGCGATGACCATCGGCCGCAGCACGTCCTGGCGCCACAGGGCCTTTAGGCCGTCGCGGATGTCGCTGAGATAGGGTGCATGGGCTTCCGCCTTGGCTGCGGGTGCCGCGGGTTCGGGGCGCAGCTTCAGGAGCAGCCAGCCGGAGGCGACGAAGGACAGCGCGTCGATCAGGATGGCGAAGGGCGCCGTCAGCAGCTGCACCAGGATGCCGCCGATCGAGGGCCCGACCACCTCGGCCGCCGAGGAGGTGGCAGCGCGCTTGCCGTTGGCTTCGACGAATTCGCCGCGGGCGACGATCGCGGGCAGCAGGCTCTGGTCGGCGACCTCGAACAAGAATCCGAGCGAGGCGACGACGAGCGCCGCGGCGTAGAGCTGCCACAGGCTGAGGATGCCGAAGACCGCCGCCAGCGGGATGGTCAGCAGGACCGCGGCGCGGCCGAAATCGGCAGCGATCATCACCGGCCGGCGGCGGCGGCGATCCAGCCAGGCGCCGGCGAAGAGGCCGAGGGCAAGGGCCGGCGCCGCCTGCGCTGCATTCAGAACGCCGAGTTGCAGCGGGCCGGCGCCGAGGGCGAGGACCGCGGCCAGGGGCAGGGCCTCGCGCCCGATCCGGCTGCCCAGGGCCGAGATTGACTGGGCCGACCAGAGCAGCATGAAATCCCGGTTGCGCCAGAGCGGCGTCATGGTCCCGTCTTCCGTATCGCTGCGCGGCGGCGCCCCACCCGACGGTTCACCCAGCGGTTCACCCCGTCTTCGCGCGCGCCTTGGGGCGGAGGATGTGCTTGTGGTCGGCGTGGTAGAGGCGGCTGTCGGTGAAGTCGGCGGTGTCGAAGACCCGGCCGACGAAGATCAGCGCGGTGCGGGTGATCCTGGTCTGCTTAACCTGCTCCTTGATCGTCGCCAGGGTGCCGCGGATCACATGCTGGTCCGGCCAGCCGACGCGATAGGCGACGACGACCGGGCAGTCGGCGCCGTAATGCGGCGTCAGTTCGCCGACCACCTTGTGGATGTTGCGGACCGAGAGATGGATCGCCATGGTGGCGCCGGATCTCCCCAGCGTCGCCAGGTCCTCGCCGGCCGGCATCGGCGAGGCGGCGCCGTCGGTGCGGGTGACGATCACCGTCTGGCTGACATCGGGCAGCGTCAGCTCGCTCTTCAGCAGCGCCGCCGCCGCGGCGAAGGCCGGGACGCCGGGGGTCACGTCATAGGGGATGCCGAGCGCATCCAGGCGCCGCATCTGCTCGGCGATGGCGCCGTAGATCGAGGGATCGCCGGAATGCACCCGCGCCACCTTCTTCCCCGCCGCCAGCGCCGCCTGCATATGGCCGACGATCTCGTCGAGATGCAGCGGCGCGGTATCGATGACCAGCGTCCCCGGCCTGGCCAGGGCGACGATCCCGGCCGGCACCAGCGAGCCGGCATAGAGCATGACCGGGCATTCCTCGATCAGGCGCTTGCCCTTGACGGTGATGAGCTCGGGATCGCCGGGGCCGGCGCCGATGAAATGCACGATGCTCACGACGCCTTCTCCATGTCCATCTTCTGGCCGTAGCCGCGCGGCGTGTAGACCCACTGGCCGCCATCCGGCCGCGCGACGCAGCGGGTCTCGCTGCTGCCGACGATGACTAGGGTCAGCATGTCGACGGCCTCGATGTCGAGCGCCGCCAGGGTGGTTGCCCGCACCGTCTCGCCGTCGCGCCCGAGGTTGCGCGCCAGCACCACCGGCGTCTCGGCCGGGCGCCGGGCGAGCAGGATCCGCTTCGCCGCCGCCAGCTGCGTGCGCCGGCGCCGGGAGACCGGGTTGTAGAAGGCGACGACGAAATCGCCCTCCGCCGCCGCCAGCAGGCGCTTCTCGATCGCCGCCCAGGGGGTGAGGAGATCGGAGAGCGAGATGGCGCAGAAGTCGTGGCCGAGGGGGGCGCCGATCCGCGCCGCCGCCACCTGCATCGCCGAGACGCCGGGCAGGCCGGTGATGGCGAGGCGCGCCCAGTCCGGCCGGTCCTCGCGGTCGATCAGCTCGTAGACCAGGGTCGCCATGGCATAGATGCCGGCATCGCCCGAGCAGACGAGTGCCACCTGCCTGCCCTCGGCGGCGAGATCGAGGGCGATGCGGACCCGCGCCTCCTCGGCGCCGAGTTCGTAGCCGTGGCGCCGCTTGCCGACGGCAAGATCGCCGAGGAGATCGAGATAGAGGCTGTAGCCGACGAGATCGGTGGCGCGGCCGAGCGCGGCATCGACCTCGCGGGTGCGGCCGGCGGCGGATCCCGGGCCGATGCCGACGATGTCGAGGACGCCGCGCGGCCGGCCGAGACCGCTGGCGTCGATCGGGCCGGGTCCCTCGGCGATGGCGCAGGTGGCGCGTTGCGAGCGGGTCTTGCCGACCCGGAGGTCGCCGGCGGCACCGACGGCCGCAAGGGCCGCCCCTTCCGCGACGCCGTGGCAGCCGGTCTCCTGGAAGACGACCTCTGAGGGATTCCTGAGGCGCGGGCGCTCGGCCTCGAGTTCCGCCGCGCTGAAGAATCGCGCCGGGACGCCGAGTGCGGCCGCGAGGTCATGGATCGCCGGCTCCGCCGCCTTCAGGGCGATGGAGGCGATGGCGGCGACGGATTGCGGCGCCAGATTGGCGTCCTTCAGGCAGCGCCGCGTCAGGTCTGCCACTTCCGCCGCCTCGGCCAGGCGCTCGCAGCCGATGCCGAGGACCAGGGTCTGCGGGTGATAGACCAGGTCCGCCGCCGCATCGGCGCGGGTCGAGATCAGGATCCGCCTTGTGCCATCCGCCGCCTGGGGCAAAGCCGCCAGCCAGGCCGCATCCGCCGCGGTCTCGTTGACGACCTGCACCTTTTCGCCGGCCAGCAATGCGGCAGCGACGGCCTTCACCTGCGCCGGATCCTGCAGCCGCCAGCCCTGCGGCGGTTCGTCGAGGGCAAGGCCGAGGCGGAGATCGCCCGCCGTGGTCACCGCGGCGTGGCTGCCGAGGGCGGCGGCGATGCGCCGGGCGAGATCGTTGGCGCCGTGATGGCCGCCGAGCAGCGGCACCACGCTGGACCCGTCCTCGGCGACGGCGATCACCGGCGGCTCGGCGCTCTTGTCGGCAAGGAGCGGCGCCACCGCGCGTATCAGGATGCCGGCGGCGCAGATGCCGATCACCGGCCGGCCGGCGGCGAACAGGCCGGCGACATGCGCCGCCGTCGCCGCGAAGCCGATCGCGGCCTCCGGCAGGCGCGGGGAAAAGCCGTGGATCTCGGCCGGGGCCAGGGCGGCGCGGATGCGCTCGGCGACGGCGCTGCCGCCGGGCCCGAGGACGAGGATGGCGGGAATGGCGTTCATGACCAGGCATCTCCCCGGCGATGCACCAGCAGCATGGAGAAATAGGGAATGTCGTCGCCGCTGACGTCGCGCAATTTCATGATCTTCTGATTGTCCAGGGTGGCGCGCTCGACATAGCGCGCATGGGCCTCGAGGCCGGTCTCGCGCAGGACCCTGCGCACCTTCGGGAAATGTCGCCCGAGCTTGATGATGGCGGCGGCCTCGCAATCGGCGAGCCGGCGCTTCAGCTCCGCCTCGGGCAGCGGCGCCGGGATGACAGTGAGGACGTCGTTCTTGGCGGCGAGGGCGCCGCCCGAGGCGACCGCGCAGGCCATCAGCGAGGAGACGCCCGGCACCACCTCGACCCGGACCCGGCCGGCGAGGCGCGCATAGAGATACATGAAGGAGCCGTAGAAGAAGGGATCGCCCTCGCAGAGTACGACCACGGTCTGGCCGGCCGCCGCCGCTGCCGCCAGGGCATCCGCCGCCTCGGCATAGATCTCGTCCTTCGGATACTGGCCCTCGCCGATCTTCATGCGGATGGCGATTTCGCGCTGGCCGCCGGTCATATGCGGCGCCACGATCTGGCGGGCGAAGCTGTCCCCGGTCTCGGGTGCGGGATAGGCGACGAGGTCGGCGGATCTCAGCAGCCGCAGCGCCTTCAGGGTGAGGAGCTCGGGATCGCCGGGGCCGACGCCGATGCCGTAGACGATGCCGCTCATGATTTCCGCACCGACCATTGGGTGATCGGCATCAGCGGCCTCCAGCCGCGATAGGGGCCGACCGGTTCCAGGCGCGCAACATTGATCCGGCTGGCCTCGCCGCCGAGCCTGGAATGCGCATCGAGGATGACCGCCTCGCCTTCCGCGGTCACCGCATTGGCGACCAGGCGGCCGCCCGGCTTCAGCGCGGTCCAGGCGAGATCGAGCAGGCCCGAGATCGAGACGCCGCCGCCGATGAAGACCGCATCCGGCGGCGCCAGCCCGGAGAGCGCCGCGGGTGCCGCGCCCTCGACCAGCTTCAGGTTGGGGACGCCGAGCGCCGCCGCATTAGCGCGGATCATCGCCGCGCGTTCCGGCTCGCGCTCGACGGCGATCGCTTGCAGGGTCCGGTTCTGCCGCAGCCATTCGATGGCGACCGAGCCGCAGCCGGCGCCGATGTCCCAGAGCAGCTCGCCGGGGAGCGGCGCCAGGGCCGCGAGGGTGGCGGCGCGGATCTCGCGCTTGGTGAGTTGGCCGTCATGCAGGAAGGCGGCATCGGGAAGGCCGAAGCCGCGGTGCAGGATTTTCGCCCTCGGCCCGGCGATGCAGTCGACGGCGATGGTGTTGAGGTCGGCGACATCGTCGGCCGTCCAGGCATCGGCGCGCGCGCTGCGCACCCGTTCCCGGGCGCCGCCCATGTGCTCGAGGACGGTGAAGGCGCTCTCGCCGTAGCCGAGGCCGGTCAGCCGCGCCGCGACCTCGGCCGGGGTGCTGCCGTCATGGGAGAGGATCATCAGCTTCTGGCGCGGCGCCACCGCGGCGGTCAGCAGCTCGATCGGCCGGCCGTGGAAGGTCAGGCACTCGACCTCGGCCAGCGGCCAGGCGAGCCGCGCCGCCGCCAGGGTGAAGGCCGAGAGATGCGGATGGATGGCGATCTCGGCGCGCGCCACCCGTTTGGCCAGGGTGACGCCGATGCCGAAATGCATCGGATCGCCGGTGGCCAGGATCACTACCGGATGCCCGCGGCGCGCGAGCACCGCATCGACGGTGCGGGAGAGCGGGCTCGCCCAGCTCTGGGTCTCGGCCATAACCGCGCCCAGCATGGCGAGGTGCCGCTCGCCGCCGACGATGAGCTCCGCCGCCTGCAGCATCGCCTGCTGGATCGCCGGCAGTCCGTCGATCCCGTCCTCGCCGACGCCGATCACGTTCAGCCAGGGCGTCATGGCGCGCGCTCCGCAGGATTGCCGGCGATGGCATTGACGGCGGCGGCGGCGATGGCGCTGCCGCCGCGCCGGCCGCGCAGGGTGATATAGGGAATGCCGAGCCCGGCCGCGATCAGCGCCTCCTTGGATTCGACGGCGCCGACGAAGCCGACCGGGAAGCCGAGGATCGCCGCCGGCCGCGGCCCGCCGGCGGCCACGAGGTCGATGAGATGGAAGAGTGCCGTCGGCGCATTGCCGATCGCCACCACCGCGCCGGCCAGGCGGTCGCGCCACAACTCGACCGCGGCGGCGGAGCGGGTGGTTTCCAGGCGCCGGGCGAGGTCGGGCACCGCCGGGTCGTCGAGCGTGCAGATCGCCGCGCTCGCCCCCAGGCGCTTGCGGATGATGCCGGCCGCCACCATCCGGACGTCGCAGAGGACCGGTGCGCCGCGGGCGAGGGCGGCCCGCGCCGCCGCCACCGGATCGAGGTCCCAGGCGAGATCGGCGACGAGATCGGTCATGCCGCAGGCATGGATCATCCGTTCCGCCACCGGCTGCAGCGCGGCCGGCAGGCGCTCGAGCCCCGCCTCTGCCCGGATCGTCGCGAAGGACTGGCGGTAGATCGCATCCGGGTCCCTGATGTAGTCCTGCGCCATCAGCACGTCATTCCCGCCTCAGAGCTTTTCCGGACTGCGCTTCCCCGGCCCATGCGGATGGTCGGCATGGGGATGCGGGAAATGCGTGTGGGTATGCCCGTGGTCGTGGCCATGGTCATGGCCGTGATCGTGCTTGTGGCCATGGTCATGATCATGTTTGTGGTCGTGGTCATGATCGTGTTTGTGGTCATGGTCGTGCCCGTGGTCATGCCCGCCATTGGTGCCGATCCCCTCCACGTGGTGGTGATGGCTCTCCTGCTTGCGTCCGACCTCGGCCTCGAAGCCGAGCACCTGTTCACGGTACTTGCAGAGCTGGCAGTTCATCTTGTTCTCGCCGACCAGGATCTCCTTCACCCGCTCAGCGAAGGCGTCCAGCACCAGCGGATGATTGTTGAGATAGCCGGCCTTGAGGAACTCGATCTCGGGGTGGCGGGCCGCCATCTCGTCGGTGATCGAATAGATCCGCTTCACCAGGATGCCGGTGAAGAGGAAATAGGGGAAGACGATGATGCGCTTGTAGCCGAGCTTCACCGCATGTTCGAGCCCGGGCCCGACCAGCGGGAAGGTGACGCCGCTGTAGCAGACCTCGCCCCAGCCGAAGCCCATGCCTTCCCAGAGCATGCGCGCCACCTTGTTGATGTTGGAATTGGCGTCGGGATCCGAGGTGCCGCGGCCGACCACCATCAGCATGGTCTCCGACCGCGGGACCTTGCGGGCCACGGTCTTCTCCGCCGCCTCGATCCGCTCGCCGGCGGCGCGCAGAAGCTTCACGTCGACCGCGAGCTCCCGGCCGTATTCGATCTTCAGGCCGGGATGCCCGGCCTGGTAGGTATTGAGAACCGAGGGGATGTCGTCCTTGGCATGGCCGGCGGCGAACAGCATGCCGGGGACGGCGAGCACCCGGTTGACGCCCTTCTCCCGCAGCCGGTCGAGGCCGTCACGGATGATCGGCGTGGCGAATTCCAGGAAGCCGTAGTCGGCCGGGTATTGCGGCAGGCGCTGGGCGATTCCCTCCGCCACCGCCTTGAACTCGGTGATCGCCTCGATGTCGCGGCTGCCGTGGCCGCAGACCATTACGCCGATCTTTTCCATTCTATGCTCGCTCCCGTGCTGCCCAATGTCTTGACGCCGCTTCCCGTTCAGGCAGGATCGCGGTCGCATGATCGAAGATACTCTCGCCCCGTATTTCACGCTGAGCACCCCGGTGGCCGTGCTGCTGGCGCTGGCCATCGACGCCTGGATCGGCGACCCGGAACACCTCTATCGCCGGCTGCCGCATCCGGCGGCGTTGATCGGCCGGGTCATCGCATGGGCGGACCGCGGGCTCAATCGCGAAAGCGACGCACCGGGTCGCCGGCGCCAAAACGGGGCGGTTTTCGCCGCGGCGCTCGCGGTCGCGGCCTTCCTTCTCGGCTGGGCCCTGCAGGCCCTGCTGCTGGCCCTGCCGCTGGGCTGGCTCTGGCTCGCCCTGGTCATGAGCACGCTGCTCGCCCAGAACAGCCTCTACCGCCATGTCGACGACGTGGCGCAGGCCCTGCGCCTCTCCGGCGTCGAGGGCGGCCGGATCGCGGTCGCCCGCATCGTCGGGCGCGATCCGCAGCACCTGGACGAGGCCGGCATCTGCCGCGCCGCCGTCGAATCGCTGGCCGAGAACTTCGCCGACGCGGTGGTGGCGCCGGCCTTCTGGGGCGCGCTGTTCGGCCTGCCCGGCCTGCTCTGCTACAAGGCGATCAACACCGCCGACAGCATGATCGGCCACAAGACGCCGCGGCATCAGCAGTTCGGCTGGGCGGCAGCCCGGCTCGACGACCTGGTGAACCTGCCGGCCGCGCGCCTCGCCGGCCTGCTGCTGGCGGCGGCGGCGCTGATCCTGCCCGGCGCGAATGCCGCGGCCGCGCTCGCCGCCATGCGCCGTGACGCCCGCCACCACCGCTCGCCGAATGCCGGCTGGCCGGAGGCGGCGATGGCGGGGGCCCTGGGCTTCGCCCTCAACGGCCCGCGCCTCTACGCCGGCATCCCGGTCGACGACGGCTGGATGAACGCCAACGGCCGCCGCACCCTGGGCGTGCCGGACATCTGGTCGGCGCTGCGGCTCTACCTGCGGGCCTGCGGCCTCGGGGCGCTGCTGATCGCGATCCTGGTGTTCATCGCCCATTAGCGATCTCCCAGATCCGGTCCAGCCGCAGGTGGGAATCGAGATGCGCGGCCAGGGCGTCGAGGGTGGCCTCGATCCGCGCCTCATAGGCGATGCCGCTGGCCTCCCGGCTCCGCAGGCGGTTGAGGAAGGCGTGGCGGAAACCGTCGCTGGCGAAGAGGCCATGGACGTAGCAGCCCATCACCCGCCCGTCGGCCGAGACCGCGCCGTCCTTGCGGCCCTCGAGATTGAGCATCGGGCGGGCGCAATCCGGACCGTCGGTGACGCCGACATGCATCTCGTAGCCTTGCACCGCCTCGCCGCTGGCCCGTTCGCGGCCCTTGACCTCGACCAGCGACTTCTCCGGCTCCAGCCGGGTGGAGAAATTGAGCAGGCCGAGCCCAGCGCAGGCGCCGGCAGCGCCCTCAACGCCCTGCGGATCCTCGATGCGGCGGCCCAGCATCTGGTAGCCGCCGCAGAGGCCGAGCAGATGGCCGCCGCGCCGCAGATGTGCCTCGATGTCGATGTCCCAGCCGGCGTCGCGCAGCGCCTGCAGATCGGCGATCGTCGCCTTCGATCCTGGCAGCAGGACGAGATCGGCATCGCCCGGCAGGGCGCGGCCGGACGGCACCAGTTCCACCGCCACGTCCGGCTCGGCGCGCAGGGGGTCGAGGTCGTCGAAGTTGGAGATGCGCGGCAGCAGCGGCACCACGACCTTGATCGCGGCGCCGACCCGGGCGCGATAGCCGCCCAGCGCCACGCCGTCCTCGGCCGGCAGGTCGCCGGCCCGTTCGAACCAGGGAACCACACCGAGCGATTCCAGGCCGGCGCGCTGCTCGATGATCTTCACGCCCTCGTCGAACAGGCGCAGATCGCCGCGGAACTTGTTGATCAGGAACCCCTTCAGCCGCGCCGCCTCTTCCGGCTGCAGCAGCATCTGCGTGCCAACGATGCCGGCGATGACGCCGCCGCGGTCGATGTCGCCGATCAGCACCACCGGCAGGTCGGCCGCCTCGGCGAAGCCCATGTTGGCGATGTCGCCCTGGCGCAGGTTGATCTCCGCCGGGCTCCCCGCCCCTTCGACCAGGATGAGATCGGCCTCGTCCTGGAGGCGCCCGAAGCTCTCCAGCACCTTCGGCATCAGCCGCGGCTTCAGCCGGTGGTATTCGGCGGCCCTGGCATTGCCGAAGACTTGGCCCTGGACCACAACCTGGGCGCCGATCTCGGTCTGCGGCTTCAGCAGCACCGGGTTCATGTGGACGCTGGGCGGTACCCCGCAGGCCCGCGCCTGCAGCGCCTGGGCGCGGCCGATCTCGCCGCCGTCGGCGGTCACCGCGGCGTTGTTCGACATGTTCTGCGGCTTGAACGGCCGCACCTTCAGGCCGCGGCGGGCGAAGGCCCGCGCCAGGCCGGCAACGATCAGCGACTTGCCGACGTCGGACCCGGTGCCCTGGAACATGATGGCGGCGGGACTGGCCATACCTAGAACTCGATCCCCTTCTGCGCCTTCACGCCGTCGCGGAACGGGTGCTTCACCATCTCCATCTCGGTGACCAGATCGGCGAGGGCGACGATCTCCTCCTTGGCATTGCGGCCGGTGAGGCAGACATGCAACTCCGGCCGCTTGGCCTGCAGCGCCGCCACCACCTCCTCGACCGGCAGGTAGTCGTAGCGCAGCACGATGTTGAGTTCGTCCAGCAGCACGAAGGCAAAGCTCGGATCCGCCATCATCCGCCTGGCCTCGTCCCAGGCGGCGCGGGCGAAGGCGATGTCGCGCGCCCGGTCCTGGGTCTCCCAGGTGAAGCCCTCGCCCAGGGCCTTGATCTCGCAGAGGTCGGGGAATTTCTCCAGCACCCGGCGCTCACCGGTCTCCCAGCCGCCCTTGATGAACTGCACGACGCCGACCTTCATGCCGTGCCCGATGCAGCGCATCACCATGCCGAAGGCCGCCGTCGACTTGCCCTTGCCCTTGCCGGTATGGACGACGATCAGGCCCTTCTCGCGGGTCTTCTCCGCCATCATCCGGTCGCGGGCTTCCTTGCGCTTGGCCGACTTCTCGTCGGCCCGGCGGTTGATGTCGTCCTGGTTCTGCGTCGGCTCGCTCATGCCGCGGTACTCCTGCCTGCCCAAACCTGCAACTTGCCGAATGCGGTGTTCGACCGCGATTTCCAAAGGCCGCGCTCCTGCGCCTCCAGCAGCCGGTCGGCGATCTCGCGCAGCGCCGCCGGGTTGTCGGCCTCGATGAAGCCGCGGACCGCGTCGTCGCCGAGATAGGCGTCGAAGACCGCGTCGAAATGATGATCGGCGACGCAATCCGCCGTCGCCGCGAAGGCGAACATGTAGTCCACCGTCGCCGCCATCTCGAAGGCGCCCTTGTAGCCGTGGCGCATCACCCCGGCGATCCATTTCGGATTGACCACGCGCGCGCGCACCACCCGCGCGATCTCCTCGTCGAGGCTGCGGATCCGGGGCGTCTCCGGGCGCGAATGGTCGTTGTGCCAGACCTGCGGCTTGCGCCCGGTGAGGTGCTTCACCGTGGCGGCGAGGCCGCCCTCGAACTGGTAGTAGTCGTCGCTGTCGAGGAGATCGTGCTCGCGGTTGTCCTGGTTGTGCAGGATGGCATCGACCTGGGCGAGGCGGGTCTCGAACAGCCGCCGCTCGGCCTTGCCCTCGGCGCCGGCGCCATAGGCGAAGGAGCCCCAGGCGAGATAGGCCTGGGCGAAGTCCGCGGTCTCCGTCCAGCCCTTCTCGTCGATCAGGGCCTGCAATCCGGCGCCGTAGGCGCCGGGCTTCGAGCCGAAGACCCGGTACCCGGCGCGCCGCTCGGCCTCGCGCGGCGCGACGCCGGCCGCGACCATCTCGGCGCTTTCCCGGCGATAGCGCGCGGCGATCGGGTTCAGCGCCTCGGGCTCGTCGAGTTCGGCCACCGCCCGCACCGCCGAATCGAAGAGATCGATCTGCGCCGGGAAGGCGTCGCGGAAGAAGCCGGAGATGCGCAGGGTGACGTCGACCCGTGGCCGGTCGAGGACGCCCAGGGGCATGATCTCGAAGCCGGCGACCCGGCCGGAGGCGCCGAGATCCCAGGTCGGCCGGACCCCCATCAGGGCCAGGGCCTGGGCGATGTCGTCGCCGCCGGTGCGCATGTTGGCCGTGCCCCAGGCCGAGAGCACCAGGGATTTCGGCCAGGCGCCGTGTTCCTGCCGGTGGCGCTCGAGCAGCAGGGCCGCCGATTTCCAGCCCAGCGACCAGGCGGTCGGCGTCGGCACCGCGCGGGTATCCACCGAGAAGAAGTTGCGCCCGGTGGGCAGGGCGTCGAGCCGGCCGCGGGTCGGCGCCCCTGAGGCGCCGGGCAGGACGAAGCGCCCGTCGAGGCCGCGCAGGATGCCGGCGATCTCCGCCGCGCCGCAGCCTTCCACCGTCGGGCGGAGCGTCCCGGCGATGAAGGCCAGCACCGCACGGCTGTGCAACCAGCCGGCGCCGGGAGCAACCGTGCCCTCGACCAAGCCTTGCGCCAGCAGTTCCAGGCGCTCCACGGTATCGCCCGCCGTCCGCCAGGGATCCGGCGTGGCCGCGGCGAGGGGCGCCGGCCGCGGTCCGGTCCAGGGCTCGGCCAGGGTCGCCGCCAGCGGATCGAAGCCGTCGCCGAGCTCGAGATCGCGCGCCAGCGCCCGGATCAGCGAGGCATCGCCGCCCTCGCCCTTGCCGCGCGGCAGGCGGGTCAATGCCACCAGCAGATCAGCCAGCTGCCGGCCGGCCGGCGCCGCGCCGAAGACATGCAGCCCGTCGCGGATCTGGAGCTCCTTCAGCTCGCAGAGGTGGTTGTCGAGCTTGCCCAAGGCCGTCTCGACATCGTCGGCCGGGGCGATGCCGCAATCGGCGCCGAGCCCGCTCGCCTTGGCGAGGTCGATGATCCGGTCGCGCAGGATGGCGCAGCGCCGGGGGTCGACCTGGGCCGCCTCGTAGTATTCGTCGACCAGCAGCTCGAGATCGCGCAGCGGCCCGTAGGATTCCGCCCGCGTCAGCGGCGGCGTCAGGTGATCGACGATGACCGCCGAACTCCGCCGCTTGGCCTGGGTGCCCTCGCCCGGATCGTTGACGATGAAGGGATAGAGCTGCGGCAGCGGCCCCAGCACCGCCTCGGGGAAGCATTCCGACGACAGCGCCAGGGATTTTCCCGGCAGCCATTCGAGATTGCCGTGCTTGCCCATGTGGATGACCGCGTCGACATCCGCCGCGCCGCGCAGATAGGCGTAGAAGGCGAAATAGCCGTGCGGCGGGACGAGATCCGGATCGTGGTAGCTCTGCACCGGATCGATGTTGTAGCCGCGCGCCGGCTGGATGCCGACCAGCACGGCGCCTAGCGGCAGCAGCGGCAGGCGGAAGACCCCGGCGGCGAAGAATGGATCGGTCTCCGGTCCGCCCCAGCGCGCCTCGACCTTGGCGCGGACCGCCGACGGCAGGGTGGCGAAGAACGCCTGGTAGGCGGCGAGATCCAGCGTGACCGGCGCCGCCCGCTGCCGGCTGTCGGCGGCATTGGTCGGGCCCTCCAGCAGTCGCTCGATCAGCGCCGCGCCATCGGCGGGAAGCGCCGCCAGGCCGTAGCCCGCGGCCGCCATGGCGCCGAGCAGGTTCACGGTGCCGGCGGGCGTGTCGAGGCCGACGCCATTGCCGATGCGGCCGTCCCGGTTGGGATAGTTGGCGAGGATCAGCGCGATGCGCCGGTCCGCCGCCGGTTTCCGGCGCAGACGCACCCAGCGCGCCGCCAGTTCCGCGACGTAGGTGATGCGGTCCGCCACCGGCAGGGCGGCGACGATGTTGCATTGCGTCGCCGGGTCGAACCTGGCCGCGGCCTTGAAGGCGACCGCGCGGCTGAGGATGCGTCCATCCAGTTCCGGCAAGGCGACCTGCATGGCGAGATCGCGCGGGCTCAATCCCTGCGTTCCGGCGCGCCAGGCGGCTTCCGTGCCGCCGGAGAAGACTACCTGCAGCACCGGGGCATCCGCCGCGTCGAACGGCGTCTGGAAGGTGGCGGCACCCGGCTGCGACACGGCAAAACCGGTGCAATTGAGGGTGATCGCCGGCCCGGTCGCGGCATAGAGTCCCGCGATGAGCTCGGCGGCGGCCGCCTCCTTCAGGCTGTTGACATAGATCGGCAGCGGATTGAGGCCGCGCTGCGCCAAAGCGTCGATCAGGGCATCGACCGGCGCCAGGGTTCCGGCCTGCAGCAGCGCCCGGTAGAACACCAGCGCGGCGACGGGGCGATCCGGATGCCAGTCGCGACGGAGATCGGCGAGCACGGCGGTCTCCCGCCCGGGCCAGTAGAGGCCGGCGCGCAGCAGCGGCCGCGGCTCCTGCCACGCCGTCCGCTCGCCGAGGAGGTCGGCGGCATAGAGCAGGAACTGGCGGGCATTCTCGAGGCCGCCCTGGACCAGGTACTGCCAGAGCCGGTGCTGCTCGGCGCCGGCAAGAGTCGACTGGGCGAAGAGTTCGGTATCCGGCTGGTCGTCGCCCGGCAGGCAGGCCAGGCGGATGCCGCGCTGGCGGCAGATCGCGGCCACCTGCTCGACGCCATAGGGCCAGTAGCGCTGGCCGCCGAGGAGGCGCAGCACCACCAGCTTCGCCCGGCCGACGATGTCCTCGACATAGGCGTCGACCGAGAGGTTGTGGCCGAGCTGCAGCAGGTTGGCGAGGCGCAGGCTGCGGCCGGTCCCGTCCAGACTGGTCCCGCTCAGACTGGCCTGGGCGGCGGCGAGGCAGGCTAGCTCGGTATCGGCGGCCGACAGCACGACGATGTCGCCCGGCGTCTGGCCGAGGTCGATCGCCTCGGTTCCATCGGAAACGACTCCGGGCTTGGCGGCCAGCAGGTGCATCGGGCGCCGGTCCGGCCTAGGCCAGGGCGGCTTCGATCGCGCGGCGATCGAGCCCCTTCAGTCCGATCACCACCAGGCGGCCGCGGCGATCTTCCGCCGCGTCCCAGGCGCGGTCGTAGTAGTGCTGCAGGCGACTGCCGACGCCCTGCAGCACCAGGCGCATGTCCTTGCCCTCGACGTCGAGGAAGCCCTTCACCCGCAGGATGTCGTGGCGCTCGATCGCCGGTAGCAGCTTCTGCAGCAGATCCTCGGGCGTCCGCAGCCGCGGCAGGGCGATATGAAAGCTCTCGAAATCGTCGTGATCGTGGTCCTCGCCTTCGAGCTCGTGATGCGAGTGGCGGCCGGCGAGATCGTCCTCGGCGGCGGCGTCGAGGCCGAGCAGGATCTTCGGATCGACGGCGCCGAAGCTGGCGGAGATCATCTTCGCCGGGCGCTTCAGCTCGTGGTTGATCGCCGCGGCGGCCGCAACATGATCGGCCGGCGACATCTGGTCGGCCTTGTTGACGATGATGAGATCGGCGCAGTTGATCTGGTCCTCGAACAGCTCGGCCAGCGGGCTGTCGTGATCGAGTGCCGGGTCGCCGCTGCGCTGGGCATCGACCGCCGCCGGATTGTCGGCGAAACGCCCGGCCGCCGCCGCCGGCCCGTCGACCACGGCGATGACGCCGTCGACGGTGACGCGGGTGCGCACCTCCGGCCAGTTGAAGGCCTTGATCAGCGGCTTGGGCAGGGCCAGCCCGGAGGTCTCGATGACGATATGGTCGGGCGGGTTTGGCCGGTCGAGCAGGGCCGCGATGGTGGGCAGGAAATCGTCGGCGACGGTGCAGCAGATGCAGCCGTTCGCCAGTTCGACGATGTTCTCCTCGGGGCAGCCCTCGATCCGGCAGCCCTTGACGATCTCGCCGTCGACGCCGAACTCGCCGAACTCGTTGATGATCAGCGCCAGGCGCTTGCCGTTGGCATTGCGCAGCAGGTTCTGGATCAGGCTGGTCTTGCCCGCCCCCAGGAAACCCGTCACCACCGTCGCCGGAATCTTCTCGGCCATGATCTCATCCGTCCCTATCGCTGTGCACGAAGTCGCTACTTGAGTTTCAGCGGCAAGCCGGCCGCCACCAGGAACACGCTTTCCGCCTTGGCCGCCAGCCGCTGGTGCAGCCGCCCGGCATGGTCGCGAAACGCCCGGGCCAGGGCATTGTCGGGAACGATGCCGAGGCCGACCTCGCTGGCGACGAAGATCACCGGGCCGCCGAACTGGCCGACCGCCGCCAGCAGGGCGTTGCTTTCCGCCTCGACGTCGCGCGCCCGGCCCAGGAGATTGCCGAGCCAGAGGGTGAGGCAATCGACCAGGACCGCCGCACCCTTGGCGGTTTCCGCCACAATCGCCTCGGCGAGGGCCAGCGGCTCCTCCCGCGTCCGGCAGTCGGCATCGCGGCGGGCGCGGTGCAGCCTGACCCGCTCGGCCATCTCTTCATCGAGAATCTCGGCGGTGGCGAGATAGACTCTGGCCCCCGGATGCTGGTCCAGCAGCTGCTCGGCGAACCGGCTCTTGCCGGACCGCGCGCCGCCCAGCACCAGGGTGACCGGGGGCAATGGGGTAATGATCCCGGAAATTCCGAGCGACATGAGCTGCGTTCCTCCCGCCGAGGCGCCTAAGCCATCAAGGTCGTCCGCCGAGGTTTCCTGGCTCGACCGCCGGCCACCGCGCCTTCCCGGCCCGATCCGGGGCCAGTGGCGTGCTCGCGATGCCGTTGCGCCGGCCGGGCCGGCGCGCGGTCCTACAGTTGCGGGGGCAGCACCGGAATTGCCCCGATCCGGCCATTCCTGGCGGATCTCGGCGCACCGGCTTCCCTCACTTCGGACGGCGCCACCCTAGCCAAGTGGAACCCGGAACGCCAGCGCCGTTCGCGCCCGCGGGCCGCCGGGGAAAAGCCCGGGAGATGAAGGCGGGGCCGCGGTGATTCCCTAAAACTTTAGGCGATTTATAGTAATATGCCGGTAAAATCCAAGTATATGTAAAAACCACCGCACACAATAGTGGGATGTGAACTTTCAATATTTACGCCCCGGCAACACATATAAAGTATTACAGCGCGTGAGCTCTGCAGAATCGGAAAACGCGCAATGGACGGCATACTCAGCGGGCCCGGACGGACAGCCGGGCACCGCCCCTGGAACCGGCGGCCGGGGCGGACCACATGACCGAGATCCGGAACTTCGTCCGGCGCGCGGTCGACAGATGGTCCGTCGACCGGCCGGCACATGACGAGACGATGATCGAGCAGACCCAACCCGCTTCGCACCTGCCGCTGTCGGCCCTGGCGCCGGTGCCGCTCATCATCAGCCATCGAACGGCGGCGCGGCTTCTCCATGCCAATGCCGCGGCGCTGGCGCTGTTCGAGGTCCCGGCCAACGGCTACCGGCAGCTGCCGACGCTGCAGTTCTACGTCCATCCCGAGGACCGCGCGGAGATTCTGCGCCAGGTCGCGCGCAGCGGCAGCATCGGCAATTTCGAGGCCGAGCTCTGCACCCTGAGCGGACGGCGGTTCTGGGCGCTGGTCGCCGCCAGCCTTTCGGAATTTCAGGGCGAGCCCGCGGTGGTGATGATCATTACCGACATCAGCGTGCAGAAGCAGCGCGAGACGCAGCTCGCCCAGGCCACCGAGCTGCTGCGGGCGCAGGCCGGCGATCTCGACCAGCTGACCACCCAACTGCGCGCCCAGCGCCATGCCGCCGACGTGGCGAACCGGGCCAAGAGCGACTTCCTGGCGCAGATGAGCCACGAGCTCCGCTCGCCGCTGAATGCCATCATGGGATTCTCCGAGGTCATCGCCAACCAGACCTTCGGCCCGGCGGTGATGGAGCGCTATTCCTCCTATGCGGCGAACATCCACACCGCCGGCGCGCATCTGCTGTCGCTGATCAACGACATCCTCGACCTCGCCAAGATCGAATCCGGGAAGATGGACGTGAAGCTCGGCAAGGTGGAACTCGCGCCGACGCTGGAGATCTGCATCGATCTGTCGCGCCAGCTGGCCGAGCGGCGCGGCGTCGCCCTGCATCTGCGGATTCCCGATCGCGCCGTCGTCGTCCAGGCCGACCGGCGCCGGCTGCAGCAGATGGTGCTCAACCTGATCACCAACGCGGTGAAATTCACCCTGGCGGGCGGCACGGTGACGGTGGCGGTCGAGCGCCGGCCGGACGACGGCACGGCGATCACCGTCGCCGATACCGGCATCGGCATGACGCCGGCACAGCTGGAGACGGCGATGGAGCCCTTCGGACAGATCGCACCGAGCTCCGACGACGACGAGCGCGGCACCGGCCTCGGCCTGCCGATCGTCAAGCACCTGATCGAGTTGCATGGCGGCCGTCTGGAGATCGACACCGCGCCGAACCAGGGCACCACCGCGCGCCTGATCCTGCCGGCCGCGAAGTCCCAGAAGGCGAAGTAGGAGGGGAATCCGCCCCTTCGCCATTCCGATCGAGAGAGCACGGCCGAACCAGAGCGTGGTGCCATGAGCCTGTCGCCGAATGCGGCACGAAGGCATCCTGTTGAGCACGGGAAACGTGCAGCGGGAGGGGCACATTGCCGCATTCTCCGTCGGCATCGCCCGATTCCGTTGACAGATAGCTCGCCCAGCCTGAAAGCTCGGTGCCGTTGCGCCCATCCAGCAGGTCAGCTTTCAACCGCGAGGAGTGAAGTGTGAGCAAATACCTATATCGTGCAGGAACCCTTGTGCTCGCGCTCATTGCGGCCGCGGCCGCTGCCGCGCCGTCCGAGGCCAAGGACTACAAGATGACGACGCCGATCGCGCCTGGCGTCGCCATCCCCGGCCAAGTCGACACATCGATCGGCACGCTCAGCTTCAAGGATGGCATTCCGACGCCCGAGACGAGCCAGAAGATCTGGGACAACCTCGACCGCTCGCGCGCCTTGCAGGCCTATCTGCTGGCCATTCCCATCGTCAATCAGGCCGGCATGCGGGACTCTCTTGCCAAGTTCGGCCCCGCCAACAAGACCGACGTGATCTGGGAGAACCTGGTCGATCCGCGCACCGTCGAGCTGACGGCGAACGACAATACCATTTACAGCTTCATCTGGCTCGACACCCATGAAGGCCCGCTGGTCGTCGAGATGCCGCCGGCGGCCTTGGGCACGATCGATGACTTCTGGTACAAATGGGTTGTCGACGTGGGCATCACCGGGCCGGACAAGGGCAAGGGCGGAAAGTATCTGATCCTGCCGCCGGGCTATGCCGGAGACGTGCCCGACGGCTATTTCGTCGTACGCCCTTCCACCTATGGCATGTGGATGCCCTTCCGCACCTTTCTCGTCGACGGCAAGACCGAGCCCGGCGTCGCGCTGGTGAAGAATAATCTCAAGATCTATCCGCTCTCCGAGGCCGCCAATCCACAGCCGGTCAATCTGGTCAACGCTTCGGGGGTCCCCGCCAACTTCGTGATGCCGACCGACTACAGCTTCTGGGAGCTGCTGGACAAGGTGATCCAGGAAGAGCCCTCTGCAGGCGCCGATCCGACGACGCTGGGCCTCTTCGCCTCGATCGGCATCGAGAAGGGCAAGCCCTTCGATCCCGATCCGCGCATGAGGCAGATCCTCACCGATGCCGCGAACATCGGCGCGGCGACGGCGCGTTCGACCGCTTTCGCCATCCGCCAGCGCGATGCCTTCTTCTATCCTGACAGCCAGAGCGGCTGGCGCCTGCCGTTTTTCGGCGGCTACAAGTTCGAAACCTCACCCGGTGTCGCGAACCTCGATGGCGCGGCCTTCTATTATTTCTTCGCCACCGGCGTCACGCCTGCTATGGAAGAAAAGATGGTCGGCACGGGTTCGCAATATCCCTGGACATCCACCGATGCCGACGGAAACCCCTTCGACGGCAGCAAGACCTACAAGCTGCATCTGCCGCCGAACATTCCGGTGAAGGATTTCTGGTCGGTCATCGTATACGACAACCAGACCCGATCGATGCTGCAGACCGACCAGAAGGGTCCGAGCGTTTCAAGCCAGAACAAGGACGTAAAAATCAACGCCGACGGCTCGGTCGATGTCTGGTTCGGTCCCGACGCACCGAAGGGCTTCGAGAACAACTGGGTCCAGACGATTCCGGACAAGGGGTGGTTCATGATTCTCCGGCTCTACGGTCCGCTGGAGCCGTGGTTCGACAAGAGCTGGCGGCCCGGCGAGATCGCACTGCAGAAATAATCCGACGCCGCAGTGGACGGCCAGGAGGCCCCGGCATTGCGTGCTGGGGTCTCCGTTCGCCGGATCGGGACCGC
Source organism: uncultured Rhodospirillaceae bacterium (assembly GCA_964551505.1). GTDB lineage: Bacteria > Pseudomonadota > Alphaproteobacteria > Dongiales > Dongiaceae > Dongia. Next base: position 199,658 of record CAZKDH010000040.1, on the reverse strand, counting down.
CGGTTGGCCCAGCACGGCCCAGGATGCTGGTGGGCTAGGCCACGTCCCAGACCTTCTCCGCCGGACGGCAGAGCACGGCGCCCTTGGCGGTGACCACGATCGGCCGCTCGATCAGCACCGGCGCTGCGACCATGCGGGCGATCAGCGCCTCGTCGCCGAGCTTCGCCACGTCGCCCAGGGCCTCGTAGGCATCGCCCTTGCGCCGCAGGATGTCCGCGGGCCGGGCGCCCATCTGCTTCAGGATGCGCTTCAGGGTGGCGGCATCGGGCGGGGTCTTCAGGTATTCGACCACCTGCGGCTCGATGCCCTTCTCCCTCAGCCAGCCCAGCACCTCGCGCGACGTGCTGCAATTCGGGTTGTGATAGATGGTCACCGGCATGTCCCTGCCACTCCTGCGGCTATGTAATCGGGGGCGCCGCCAATCTGGCGTCTTGCGGCATTCTGGGCTAAAACCGGGCGCATGAAACTGCTTTATTTCGCCTGGGTCCGCAGCCGGATCGGCATCGCCGAGGAAGAGGCGGCGCCGCCGCCCGACGTCGCCACGGTCGGGCAGCTCCTCGACTGGCTTGCCGGCCGCGGCGCCAACTATGCGGCGGCGCTGAAGGAGCGCAAGCTGGTCAAGGTCGCGGTCAACCAGGACTATGTCGGCCCCGACCATCCGCTCCGCCCCGGCGACGAGGTGGCCCTGTTCCCGCCGGTGACCGGTGGATGACATGAGGCGAGCGACATGATCCGCGTCCAGCGCGAGGACTTCGACATCGGCACCGAGCTCGCTGCCCTGAGCGCCGGCAATGCCAAGGTCGGCGGCGTCGCCAGCTTCGTCGGCCTGGTGCGCGATGTCGCCGGCGCCGGCGAAATCCGCGCCATGACCCTGGAGCACTATCCCGGCATGACCGAGAAGCGCCTGGCCGAGATCGAGGCCGAGGCGCTGCGGCGCTGGCCGCTGGAGGCGACGCTCATCATCCATCGCTACGGCCGGCTGGAACCCGGCGACCGCATCGTCCTGGTCGCCACCGCCTCGGCGCACCGCGCGGCGGCTCTCGACTCCTGCGCCTTCCTGATCGACTGGCTGAAGACCAAGGCGCCGTTCTGGAAGCTGGAGGAAGGTGCCGAAGGCGCCGGCTGGGTCGAGGCCAAGGACAGCGACGACGCCCGCGCGGCGAAGTGGAAGGCCTAGCCCGGCCGGAATCGCCCCGCCGGCCGTACCGGCAGCCTTGAAATCCGCCGCGTGCGGGCCAATCTGTCCGGTTCCTGCCACAGACCGGGTGCGATCCCAGCCATGCGATGATCGATCTGCTGACCGATCCCCAGCTCATCCTGAGCTTCCTCACCCTCGCCGCCCTCGAAATCGTTCTCGGCATCGACAATCTGCTCTTCGTCCAGATCGTCGCTGCGCGGGTGGCACCCGAGCACCAGTCCCGCGCCCGGCGCGCCGGCCTGGCGATGGCCCTGATCATGCGGCTGCTGCTGCTGGCCTCGATCGCCTGGGTGGCGAGCCTGGTGGCGCCGATCTGGACCCTCGACTGGCCGAGCCTCGGCTGGTCCTTCGCCCTCTCCTGGCGCGACATCATCCTGCTGGGCGGCGGGCTGTTCCTGCTGGCGAAATCCACCACCGAGATCCACCACCACATCGAGGGCGCCGAGGCGGCGCGCAGCGGCCCGAAGAAGTACCTGACCCTTGGCTCGGCGATCGTGCAGATCGCGCTGCTCGACATCGTCTTCTCGCTGGACAGCGTCATCACCGCGGTCGGCATGACCGATCACCTGCCGATCATGGTGGCGGCGGTGCTGGCGGCGATGGCAGTGATGATCCTGGCGGCGAATGCGGTCGGCACCTTCGTCGACCGACATCCCTCTGTGAAGATGCTCTGCCTCAGCTTCCTGCTGCTGATCGGCGTCGCCCTGCTCGGCGAGGGCCTGCATTTCCACATCCCGAAGGGCTATCTCTACTTCGCCATCGCCTTCTCGGCGCTGGTCGAGGGCTTGAACCTCTGGGCGCGGGCGCGGCGCCAGGCGGCGAAGCCCTAGCTGGGCAACGGGATCGGGATCTGCTTCCGACGGTGCCACGTCCCCGCCCCTTCCCCGATCGGGGAGGGGTGGGGATGCGGTCCGGAAGGCCTACTCGGCGGCCTTGATCGACTTGTGGGCGCGGACTTCCTTCAGGTAGTCCTCGCGCAGCTGGCGGGTCACCGCCCCGACCTTGAAGGTGTAGTCGCCGACCTGGCCGACCGGGGTCACCTCGGCGGCGGTGCCGGCCAGGAAGACCTCGTCGGTCTTCGCCAGCTCGTCCGGCATGATCGCCCGTTCGACCACCTTCAGCTGCCGGCGCCGGGCCAGTTCCATGACGGTCTGCCGGGTGATGCCGTTCAGGAAGCAGTCCGGTTTCGGCGTATGGACCTCGCCGTTCTGCACCAGGAAGACGTTGGCGCCGGTCGCCTCGGCCAGTTGGCCGCGGTAATCCAGCATCATCGCGTCGTTGAAGCCCTCGGCCTCGGCCTCGTGCTTGGAGATGGTGCAGATCATGTAGAGGCCGGCGGCCTTGCTGGCGGTCGGCGCGGTATCCGGCGACGGGCGGCGGTACTTCGCCCATTTCAGCCGGATGCCCTTTTCCAGCAGGTCCGGCGAGAAATAGGCCGGCCACTGCCACACCGCGATCGCCGTATGGATGGTGTTCTGCTGCGCCGCGACGCCCATCATCTCGCTGCCGCGCCAGGCCAGCGGCCGGACATAGCAGTCGGAGAGGTTCATGCGCTTGATCAGCTCGGCCTTGGCCTCGACCAGGGTGTCGACCGCATGCGGCACCTTGAAGCCGAGGATTTCCGCCGACTGGTGCAGCCGCTGGCTGTGCTCGCGGGACTTGAACACCGCCCCGTCATAGGCGCGCTCGCCTTCGAAGACACAGGAGGCATAATGCAGGCCGTGGGTGAGGACATGGACCTTGGCCTCGCGCCAGGGCACGAACTTGCCGTCGAACCAGATTTCACCATCGCGGTCGTCAAACGGGACCAGACTCATGAAATTCATCCTCCGTCGATCGAGATTCCTCGGGGAGGAAATCTCGGGTTATAAGTGATCCTAACTGGAACCGGTTTTAGAACATTCGGAAAATTAAGTCAACATAGCTGACATAAAATATGCCCGAGATGAAATCGCCTGCTAACCCCTTGTTCTTGCGCGACGACGACCTGCGCCAGGGCATCGAACTGCTGTTCTTCGCCTATCGGGACTTCACCGCCAAGGCGGACGAGACCCTGGCGCAATACGGCTTCGGCCGGGCGCATCACCGGGTGATCTACTTCGTCGGGCGCAATCCCGACATGACGGTCTCCGACCTGCTCGACATCCTGAAGATCACCAAGCAGAGCCTGTCGCGGGTGCTCGGGCAGCTGGTGCGCCAGGGATTCATCGTGCAGAAGCCCGGCGCCAGCGACCGCCGCCAGCGGCTGCTCAGCCTGACCGAGCTCGGCGCCGACCTGGAGCGCAAGCTGACCGAGGAGCAGCGGGCCCTGGTCGCCCGCGCCTACCGCGCCGCCGGCGCCGAGGCGGTCGAGGGCTTCCGCAAGGTGCTGACCGGATTGATCAACGACGCCGACCGCGAGCGCTTCAAGCCGGCGCCGCCCAAGTGACCGAAGCCGCCGCGTGAGCGAGGAACAGCCGCATATCCTGGTCGTCGACGACGACAAGCGCCTGCGGGAACTGATCGGGCGGTTCCTCGCCGCCGAGGGCTTCCGGGTGACCACGGCGGTCGATGCCGCCGACGCCCGCGACAAGCTGAAGAGCCTCGCCTTCGACCTGCTGGTGCTCGACATCATGATGCCGGGCGAGACCGGGCTGCAGCTGACCGAGAGCCTGCGCGCCGACAGCACCGTGCCGATCCTGCTGCTCACCGCCATGGCCGAGGCGCAGGACCGCATCAACGGCCTCGAGGTCGGCGCCGACGATTACCTGCCGAAGCCGTTCGAGCCCAAGGAGCTGGTGCTGCGCATCCAGTCAATCCTGAAGCGCGCCCGCAGCGCCACCCGGCCGCCGGCGCCGGCGAAGATCCTGCGCTTCGGCAGCTTCCTCTTCGAGATCGACCGCCGCCGGCTGTTCAAGGGCGAAACGCCGGTCTATCTCACCGAGGCGGAAGGCGATCTCCTGGCCCAGCTGGCGCGCCGCGCCGGCGCCCCGCTCAGCCGCGAGGAGCTGGCGCCGGAGGGGGCCGGCGCCGGCAGCAGCCGCCTGATCGACGTGCAGATGACCCGCCTGCGCAAGAAGATCGAGGCGGATCCCCGCTTCCCGCGCTACCTGCAGACGGTGCGCGGCCGCGGCTACGTGCTGCAGCCGGATTGAGCGCGATGCTGAGCCAGATCGCCTTCCTGCCGGCGGCCATCGAGCGGATGCTGCCGCGTTCGCTGCTCGGCCGCTCGATCATCATCATCGTGACGCCGATCGTGCTGCTGCAGGTGGTTTCCGCCTGGGTGTTCTATACCAGCCACTGGGATACCGTGACCCGGCGCCTGGCGCAGAGCGTGGCCGGCGACATCGCCACGGTGATCCAGCTGCTCGACCGGCCGATCGATCCGGCGCGGGCCGCCGGCATCTTCGCCATCGCCGACGACGCGATGGGGCTCAACCTGACCTTCAGGCCGGACGAGATCCTGCCCAACGACCCCACCGTGATGCGGCAGAACCTGGTCGACCGGGCGCTGGCGCGGGCGCTGGAATCGCGGGTGCAGCGGCCCTTCCTGATCGACAGCCGCTCGCTGAAGAACTACATCGAGATCCACGTCCAGCTCGCCGACGGGGTGCTGCATGTGGTGGTGGCGCGGCGCCGGCTGTTCAGCTCGACCACCTATGTTTTCATCCTGTGGATGATCGGCACCTCGCTGGCCCTGCTCACCGTCGCCACCGTCTTCATGCGCAAGCAGGTGCGCCCGATCCGCCGCCTCGCCCAGGCCGCCGACGATTTCGGCAAGGGCCGCGACAGCGGCGACTTCCCTCCCGGCGGCGCCACCGAGGTGGAGATGGCGGGCTTCGCCTTCAACCTGATGCGCGACCGCATCCGCCGGCAGATCGCCCAGCGCACCGACATGCTCTCCGGCGTCAGCCACGACCTGCGCACGCCGCTGACCCGGATGAAGCTGCAGCTGGCGATGATGGGGGCGAAGCCGGAGATCGCCGACCTGAAGAAGGACGTCGCCGACATGGAGCGGATGATCGGCGCCTATCTCGCCTTCGCCCGCGGCGAGGGCGCCGAGCAGGCGGTGGCGACCGATCTCGTCGCCGTGGTCGGCGAGGTGGTCAGCGATGCCCGGCGCGAGGGCGCCCGCATCGGCCTGACGGCGCCGGCGGCGGGGCTGGTCCTTAACCTGCGGCCCGACGGCTTCCGCCGGGCGCTGGCCAACGTCATCGGCAACGCCCAGCGCTATGGCGGCGAGATCGAGGTCTCGCTGCAGATCCGCGGCAGCCATGTCGACGTGCTGGTCGACGACAACGGGCCGGGAATCGCGCCCGACCAGCGCGAGGAGGTGTTCCGGCCCTTCTTCCGCCTCGACGAATCGCGCAACCCGGAAACCGGCGGCACCGGCCTCGGCCTCACCATCGCCCGCGACATCATGCGCAGCCATGGCGGCGACCTCACCTTGGATTCGGCCCCGGCCGGCGGCCTCAGGGCGATCCTGCGGCTGCCGCTCTAAAACAGCCGCCCGCCGTTCGGCACGGGGTGATCGACGCCGATCATCACCACCTCGCCGGCGGCATCGGGAAAGCCGAGGACCAGCACCTCGGACATGAACTTGCCGATCTGCTTGCGGGGAAAATTCACCACCGCCGCCACCTGGCGGCCGATAAGCGTCTCCGGCGCATAGTAACGGGTGATCTGCGCCGAGCTCCGCCGCTGGCCGAGTTCGGGGCCGAAGTCGACGGTCAGCTTCAGCGCCGGCTTGCGCGCCTCGGGGAACGGCTCGGCGGCGACGATGGTGCCGACACGGATGTCGACCTTGCGGAAGTCCTCATAGGTGATCGGCGCGGCGATCGGCTCGGCGGTCTGGCTCATGTTCGCTCCCGTTTCCGCCGGGAAGCTACCAGCAGGCCGCGACCCTGGGCAACCGCACAAAGCAAAACCGCCCGTCCTTGCGGACGGGCGGCGCTGCATTCCGGCGATGAACCGGAATTTACTTCTTGGCGGCCTTGGTGATCGCCGACTTCACGTCGTCGAAGTTCGCGGCAACGCGCTTGGAGATCACGTCGATCGCCTGGACGTTCGCCTTCTGCACCATGTCGGTCAGCTCGCGGACGTTCGACAGGGCGTTCTCGAAACCGGCCTTGGCAACTTCAGCCTGCTTCGCCAGCTTCTCTTCCGGGCTGCCGACGGAGGTGAACTCCTTGGCGACCTTCGAGAATTCCGCAACCGCCTCGCGGGCGATCTCGGCCTGGCGCTGCGCGATCGCCTTGGCGCCTTCGAAGGCAACCTGGTTGGCGGCGGTCAGCGCTTCGATGTTCTTGCGCTGCAGGGCGACGACGGCGTCGAAATCGACGACCGGGGTCTTGCCGTTGGCAAAGGTCTTGCTGAAATCGCCCATCCAGCGGCCGAAATCGGCCTGGAACTGGGTGAAGTCCGGCATCTTGAAGAAATCGGTCTGCTCGGCGGCAGAGCTAGCGGTCTTGGCCATGGAGTGTCTCCTCAGATAAATGAACTTTGCGCGTTCTTTTGATGTGCGATGCACCATCTGCAAACATATATGGTGCAATGCAGCACAGAGGTCAAGGGGTTTTTGTGCAGCGCAACAATAGCAATAATTTATGATATAAATCTGACGGTTAGATGTAATTCGCCGGAAAACTGCCGATCTGTCGCAGATCAGGCGGCACGGCGATGCAGCATGCCGGAGAGTCGCTCCGCCTGGCCGAGGCGTTTATCCAGTTCCGCCATGGTCTTGGCAAGATCCGCGCTGTCGTCCCGGGCCCAGACCCGGAGCGCGCTGGCATAGATCGCCATCAGCCCGTTGACCCGCAGCAGCCCCTTCAGGCCCGAGGCGCTGAGCCCCGCCGTCTCCAGCATCAGGCCCAGCGAGCGCCGGACCTGGCCGGTCATGCAGCCGAATTCGATCGGCGTCGTCGGCAATTCGCGGATCAGCGCCAGATAGGCGCCGCGATGCCGGTTCAGCGCATCGAAGCGCCGCATCATCAGGTCGAACAGCCGGTCCTTGGCCGAGCCGTCCAGCGGCTCTGCCTCCAGGGCGCCGAGGATCTCCTCGTCCAGCTCCCGGACCAGGCCGACCAGGATCGCCGCCTTCGAGGGGTAGATCGCATGCGCCTCGGCGATCGGCATCTCGGCCTCGGCCGCGATATCGGCCAGCGACAGGTCGCGCCAGCCCTGGGTCTCGACCAACTTCAGCAGCGCCGCGCGCAGGGCGCCGGCCGCATCGACCACCTGGGTCTTGGCACCGGCCCCGGATCTCATGCGAGACTTGGGGCCGGACTTGGGACGAGACTTGGCGCGGGCCTTCGCCTTGGCCGGTTTCTTCGCGGCTTTCGCCATGGGCGCCTCCTGTTGAATCAAGGATATAGGCTGGCCGGCGCCGATGGCAAGGCGGGGCAGGTCAAAGCTGCTTAAGGGCGGCCAGGGTCCCGCCGGTCAGGCGCGGCAGGTCCGCCGGGCTCAGCCGGAAGACGGCGTTGGGGGCGCCGGCGGCGGCCCAGATCTCGGCATACTGGTTGAGATCCTCGTCGATGAAGACGGCGACGCGGCCGCCATGTCCCACCGGCGAGACCCCGCCGATGGCATAGCCGGTCTCGGCCCGGACGAAGTCGGCATCGGCCTTGTCGATCCGCTCGCCCAGCAGGGCCTCCAGCTTCCTTTCATCGACGCGGTTGCTGCCGCTGGCGATCACCAGCACCGCGCGGCCAGTGGACTTGGTGCGGAACACCAGGGACTTGGCGATCTGGGCGACGGAACAGCCGATCGCCGCCGCGGCATCGGCCGAGGTGCGGGTCGAGGCGTCGAATTCCCTGATCTCGGCTTCGAGGCCAGCGGCGCGCAGGCCGGCGCGGACCCGATCGACGCTGCCTTTCCCGGTCGGAGCCGGCGTGCGGGCGTCCGACACGGCCCGGCCTCAGCCCGCCAGTTCCCGCGAGCGGCGGGTGGCAGCGGCGATCGCCCGGGTGAGCAGCGGCTGCAGCCCGTCCGGCGCCATCAGCACGTTGAGGGCCTCCAGGGTCGTTCCCTTGGGACTGGTCACGTTCTGCCGGAGCTGGGCGGCGGATTCCGCCGACTGGAAGCCGAGCTCGCCGCTGCCGCAGACGGTGACCCGGGCCAGCTTCATCGCCAGGTCGGCGGGAAGGCCGTTGGCCCGCCCCGCTTCCGCCAGGCATTCGATCAGCAGGAAGACATAGGCCGGCCCGCCGCCGGAAACCGCCGTCACCTGGTTGAGCAGGCCCTCGTCCTCGACCCATTCGACCTCGCCGACGGCGCCGAGCAGGGCGCCGCAGAGCGCCAGCCGGTCGGCCGGCACCAGGGGGTCGCGGCAGATCACGGTCATGCCGCGGCCTACCGCCGCCGGGGTATTCGGCATGGCGCGCACGACCTGCGCGCCGGCACCGAGCTGCTGCTTGAAATAGGCCACGGTCTTGCTGGCGGCGATCGAAAGGAAGGTGGTGCCCGGCTGCACGAAGCGGCGGACGCCCGGCAGCGCCTCGTCCATGAATTGCGGCTTCACCGCCAGCAGCACGATCGCCGGCTTCAGCCCGGCGGGCAGGTCCGCGGCGCCGGTCACCACCGTGACACCCGCCGCCTGCACGTCCTCGAGGCCGCTGGGCTTGATGTCGACGGCGAAGACGTCCCTGCCGGCGACGCCCCGCTTCAGCCAGCCGCGCAGCAGGGCCCCACCCATCTTGCCGCAGCCGACCAGCAGCAGCTGCCCCGGCAGGTTGAGTTTCGCCGGGGCAGCGGATGTGGAGTTGGTCATGTCACCTCAGGCTTCGCCCACCGTTTCCAGCATGGCGGCTTCGATTGCTTCCTGAGGTTTCTTACCGCCCCAGACGACGAATTGGAAGGCGGGGTAGTAGCGTTCGCATTCGCAGACGGCGGCCTCCATCAGGTCCTCCATCTGCTCGACGGTGGCGCCGGCATGACCGCGCAGCAGCGTGGTATGGCGGAACATCGGCGAATTCTCTTCCGAACACAGGTCGAAATGCCCCAGCCACAGGCGCTCGTTGAGCATGGCCAGGAGCTCGGCAACCTCCTTCTTCTTTTGCTGCGGAACCCGCATATCGAACAGGCAGGAGAAGTACATTGCACCCAGATCTTCCTGCCAAACGAAGAACATCCGGTATTCGCACCACTGGCCGGTGATCTCGACGATCATCTCCTGGTCGGTGGAACGGTCGTAGCGCCATTCATTGGCGGTCACGAGCTCTTCCATCACGTCGAGGGGGTTGGATGTCGGGATCGGGCTAGACTCGGTACGGGGTGTCGCCATTGCAGCGCCCTCCATGCGTCGGCCACCAGGGATCGCCTCGGGTGGGTCGGACGACCCCAGCGATAGATGGTTAAGTTCCTGATTCCCACCACATTTAGAGTCTCAAATTTAAGACTCTGGCGCAAGAGTCGATTTAACAATTTTTAATGCGACTCGGAATCGGCGGGAAATTTTATTGCCCGGCGCCGGAAGACGGCTGCCCCGGTCAGTCGCGCAGCATGTGGCGGATGAACTGCGAGAACAGCTCCTGCTGGCTGGAGATGTTGAGCTTGGCGTAGATGCTCTTGCGGTGGTTCTTCACCGTCCCCTCGGCGATCGAGAGGCTGCGCGCGATCGAGAGCGCCGAATGGCCGCGCAGGATCAGTTGCACCACCATCTGCTCGCGGGCCGAGAGCACGTCGACGCCGAAGCGCTCGAAGGCGAGTTCCATCGAGGCGCCCTTGGTCGACCAGGCCGGCGGCGCGCTCGGCCTCGCGGCGTGGCGGAGGTCGCGCCAGTGATGCGCCACGGCCTGGCGGATCACCGGCTCGACCAGCCGCAGCACGGCAAGATCCTCGGCGTCGAAGGCGACGTTGTCGTTTTTGCGCATCAGCGAATAGGCCGCCATGAAGCCGGCCGGCAGGCGGACCATGAAGCCGATCTCCTCGGCGAGCGATCCGGATTCCATCGAGATGCAGGGATGCACCTCCCAGGAGTTGAAATATTCGCCCTGGAAGAAGGCATCCGGCGCCAGTTCGCGCATGCGATAGAGGCCGGGCACGATGCCCTGGACGCAGGCGGTGAAGAACGGATCCAGCAGGTAGGCGCCCTTCAGGTAGGCATCGAGCGCGGCGCCGGGCGCATGGCCGCGAAAGCCGTCGTGAAGATAGAGCGGCTCCGCCTGGTCCGGATAGGCGAAGATCACCGAGATGTCGTATTGCACCAGCGCCTCGAGGCTGCGGTCCAGGATCGCCGGCAGGTCGGGGTCGTCGATATGGGCGATGATCTCCGCCGAGTGCCGGTGCCAGCCGGCGACGCGGTCGGCGACCCGCCGGGCAAACTCATCTGAATCAACAGGTTGGACGGCCCGCACGGCTTCGCCCCTTCTTGGCCATAGCCCCTTCGGGATATTGGCATTGCCGTTCCGGGGTTGCAACGTGACAGCTTCGGCCATCCGCGATCCGGGATGGTTCACGAACACTGGGGGAGACGAGGCATGAGTAGCGAGCAGAAGGCGGGCTACACCGAGGCCGACAAGCACGAAGACGTCAAGGTGCTGCACGGCATGGGCTATGCCCAGGAACTGGAACGGCGGATGAGCCGCTTCTCCAATTTCGCCATCAGTTTTTCCATCATTTGCATCCTCTCGGGCGGCATCAACTCCCTCGGCCAGGGGCTGAGCGGGGTCGGTGGCGCCGCCATCGGCATCGGCTGGCCCCTGGGGGTCCTGATCTCCGGCGTCTTTGCAGTCGCCCTGGCGCAGATCTCCTCCGCCTATCCGACGGCCGGCGGCCTCTACCACTGGGGATCGATCCTCGGCAACAAGGGCTCCGGCTGGCTCACCGCCTGGCTGAACCTGATCGGGCTGGTGACGGTGCTCGGCGCCATCAATGTCGGCACCTGGACCTTCTTCTTCGGCGCCTTCGGCCCGTCCCTCGGGCTGGAGATGACCTATGGCGAGCAGCTGACCTTCATGATCCTGATCACCGCCAGCCAGGCGCTGATCAATCATCTCGGCATCAAGCTGACCAGCATCCTCACCGACTTCAGCGGCTACCTGATCTTCTTCGGCTCGATCGCGCTGGCCCTGGCGCTCTTTGCCTTCGCGCCCAGCTTCGACTTCAGCCGGCTGTGGACCTTCAGCAACTACAGCGGCGATCCGGGTGCCGGGGTCTGGCCGCAGACCGACAACACCGCCTTCCTGTTCCTGCTCGGCCTGCTGCTGCCGATCTACACCATCACCGGCTACGACGCGTCGGCGCATACCTCGGAGGAGACGGTGAAGGCCGCCCACAACGTGCCGCGCGCCATGGTCGGCTCGGTCTGGTGGTCGGGGGTGTTCGGCTGGCTGTTCCTGGTGGCGGTGGTGGTCGCCATCCCGAACATGGACCAGGCGGCCGCCCAGGGCTGGAACGTGTTCTTCTGGACCATGGACCAGACCCTGCCGGCGGGGCTGAAGCTCGTCCTCTACGTGATGATCTTCGTCGCCCAGTACCTCTGCGGCCTGGCGACGGTGACTTCGGTCTCGCGCATGATCTTCGCCTTCGCCCGGGACGGCGGCCTGCCGGGTTCCGGCATGCTGAAGACCGTCAGCCCGAAATACCGCACGCCGGTGGCGGCGATCTGGACCGGCTCGGCCCTGGCCGTGCTGTTCACCGCCTATACGTCGCTCTACACCACGATCGTCTCGGTGACGGTGATCTTCCTCTTCCTCAGCTTCACCGTGCCGATCACCCTCGGGCTGCTCGCCTTCCGCAAGACCTGGACCCAGATGGGACCCTGGGACATCGGCAACTGGTTCCGGGTGTTCGCGGTCCTGTCGATCGTCGCCATGGCCCTGATCTTCGTCATCGGCATCCAGCCGCCCAACGACAAGGCGCTCTGGATCACCGTGGCCTTCCTCGTCGTCACCGTCGTGGTCTGGTTCGGCTTCGAGCGGCGGCGGTTCCAGGGCCCGCCGATCGGCGATCAGATCGCCAAGCGCCAGGCGGCGATCCGCGCCGCCGAAGCGGCGGTCGGCGAGCAGACCTCGGCCTGAGCCGAGGCCCGACCCGGGACGCACCGGCGCGGGCATGGCCAGCCATGAGCCATCCCCCCGCGCCGGCCTGCGGCAGCCGGCCGGTCCGCACCCTCGGATCGGCCGGCAACCGCCAGCCTGCAAGACGACAGATCCATTCCAGGAGCGAGGACCATGCAGATGAGGTTCGCCGGCAAGAGCACGCTCGTCTCGGGCGGGGCCAGCGGGTGCGGCGCGGCCGCGGCGCGGCTGTTCGCCGCCGAAGGCGCCCGGGTCGCCATCGTCGACCGCCAGGCCGATCTCGGCGCCCGGCTGGCGGCCGAGATCAATGCCGCGGGCGGCCGGGCGATCTTCGCCGAGGCCGACGTTTCCAAGGCCGCGGCGGTCCAGGCCGCGGTCGCGGCGGCCACCGCCGCCCACGGCGCCCCGACGGTGCTGTTCAACCATGCCGGCTCGATCGTGGTGAAGCCGTTCCTGGAGACCACCGAGGCGGATTACGACTGGCTGATGAACGTCAACGTCCGCTCGATGTTCCTGATGACCCAGGCGGTGCTGCCCGGCATGCTGGCGGCGGGCGGCGGCGCCATCGTCTGCACCTCGTCGATCTCGGCGGTGGCGGCAACGCCGATGGAGGTGCTCTACGACACCACCAAGGGCGCGGTGCACATGTTCGCCCGGGCGATCGCCGTCGAATACCGCGACCGCGGCATCCGCTGCAACGCGGTCTGCCCGGGATTCATCCGCACGCCGCACGGCATGCGCGAGGTCCAGGCGCTGACCGCCCTCGGCGTCGATGCCTCGGAGGCGGCGCTGAAGGCGCAGCAGGGGCGGATGTGCGAGCCCGAGGAAGTCGCCAAGGCCGCCTTGTTCCTGGCCAGCGAGGATGCGAGCTTCGTCAACGGCGCCCAGCTCTTCGTCGACAACTGCTTCACGGCGATGTAGCTGCCCCCCGAGCGAGCGGCGGGCGGCGGGTCAGGCCTTCGGGGCGGCCGGGGATGCGGCCAATCGGGCCTCCAGATCGGCGAGCCGGCGCTCCAGGCGGATCTGCTCCTCGCGGGCGGCCTGGGCGACCGCCTTCACCGTCTCGAATTCCTCGCGGCTGACCAGGTTCATCCGCCCGAGCAGGCGCTCGAGCTGCTGCTGCACCCGGGATTCGATCTCGTGCTTCAGCCCGGTGAAGGAGCCGAGGGCGCCGGTCGCCACCTTGGCCATGTCGTCGAGCAATCGGTTGTCGGTCTGCATCGCTGGTTCCTCTGAGCCCGCCCGGCGCCCTCTGGGTGGCTTGCCGCTGTCGGATCGGCTCTATATAACCCCTTCGAAGTCATAAATAAACTGCCGGCAGCCCGGACCGGGCCCGGCGCGGCGGCGCCCCGCGCCCGGCCGAATCATGGGTAGCCCGCGATGAATGCCTTCGTCTTTCCCGATTTTGACCCGGTCGCCTTCTCGCTCGGACCGCTGGTGGTACGCTGGTATGCGCTGAGCTACATCCTCGGCATCGTTCTCGCCTGGCGCTACGTCCTGTGGCTGGTGGCGAAGCCGCCCCGGCTGGTCACCCGGGACAACTGCGACGACATGATGACCTGGGCCACCATCGGCATCATCCTCGGCGGGCGCCTCGGCGAGGTGCTGATCTGGCATCCGGCGGATTATCTCGCCAATCCGGTGCAGATCCTGAAGATCTGGGAGGGCGGCATGGCCTTTCACGGCGGCATGCTGGGCGTCATCCTGGCGATGTTTCTCTATGCCCGCGCGAAGAAGATTCCCTTCTTCGCCCTGGCCGATCCCATCGCCGCGGCGACGCCGATCGGCCTCTTCCTCGGGCGGCTGGCGAACTTCGTCAACGGCGAACTGGTCGGGCGGCCGGCGGACGTGCCCTGGGCGGTGGTCTTCCCGAAATTCGGCCCCGAGCCGCGCCATCCGAGCCAGCTCTACGAGGCCGGCATGGAGGGCCTGATCCTCTTCCTGGTGCTGTTCCTCCTCGCCCGCCGGCAGGCGGTGCGCGAGCATGTCGGCGCCCTCTCCGGCACCTTCCTGATCGGCTACGGCCTGGCACGGATCGTCGGCGAACAGTTCCGCGAGCCGGAAGTGGCGCTGGGCACCAGCATCACCTGGGGCCAGTGGCTGAGTGTGCCGATGGTGCTTTATGGCGCCTATGTCGTCTGGCGCGCGCGGCCGATCACGCCGGCATGAGCGGGACCCGCGCGGCGCAGGAACTGGCCGCCCGGATCGCCGCCACCGGCGCGGTCTCCATCGCCGGCTTCATGGAGATCGCGCTGACCGGGCCGGGCGGCTACTACACCCGGCAGGACCCGCTCGGCCGCGGCGGCGACTTCGTCACCGCGCCGGAAATCAGCCAGATGTTCGGCGAACTCCTCGGCCTGTGGTGCGTCGACACCTGGACCCGGCTCGGCCGGCCGGACCCCTTCCGCCTGATTGAGCTCGGACCCGGCCGCGGCACGCTGATGGCGGATGCGCTGCGGGCGGCGAAACGGGCGCCGGATTTCCTGGCCGCCCTCGATCTGCATCTGGTCGAGGTCAATGCCGGCCTGGTCGAGATCCAGCGCCGGACCCTCGCCGGGGCCGCGCCACAGTGGCATGCCCGCCTGGACGCGGTGCCGGCGGGGCCGTCGATCATCCTCGCCAACGAGTTCTTCGACGCCCTGCCGATCCACCAGTTCGAGATGACCGCGGCCGGCTGGCGCGAGCGGGCGGTGACCAGCAGCGACGGGGGTTTCGCCTTCGCCCTCACCGCGCCGGGACCGGCCCTGGCGCTGCTCGCCCCGGCCCATCTCCAGGCGAAAGCCGGCGAGATCGTCGAAATCTGCCCCGCCGGCCTGGAGATCGCGGCGAAAATCGCCGGCCGGCTGCGGCAGTCTCCCGGTGCGGCGCTGGTGGTCGATTACGGTCCCGCAGCCAGCGCGCCCGGCGCCAGCCTGCAGGCGGTGAAGCAGCACCGCTTCCACGACCCGCTGACCGATATCGGCGCGGCCGACCTCACTGCGCATGTGGATTTCGCCGCCCTGGCGCGGGCGGCGGAGCGGCTGGGCGCCCGGGTCTTCGGCCCGGCGACCCAGCGGGATTTCCTGTCGGCCCTCGGCATCGAAGCACGGGCGCGCCAGCTCCAGGCGGCAGATCCGGCGGCGGCCGGCGAGATCGCCGCGGCGCGGGATCGCTTGATCGGCGGCGGGGAAATGGGCATTTTGTTCAAGGTCTTGGCGCTCGCATCGCCGGGCATCGACCAACTGGCCGGATTATGATCGAACTTCCCAACCTCGCCGACCTCCCCGCCGTCCGGCACGGCTTCCTGACCCGCCGCGGCGGGGTCAGCGACGGCATCTACGAATCGCTGAACTGCGGCCTCGGCTCCCGGGACGATCCGGCCAAGGTGGCGGAAAACCGCGAGCGGGCGGTGAAACAGGCGGGCCTCCCCGCCGGTTCGCTGGTCACCGCCTACCAGGTCCACAGCGCCCGGGTCGCGGTGGTGGAAAAAGTGTGGTCGGGCGGCGACCGGCCGGAAGTGGATGCCATGGTGACGGCGACGCCGGGCATCGCCCTCGGCATCCTCACCGCCGATTGCGTGCCGGTGCTCTTCGCCGACACGGCCGGCCGGGTGGTCGGCGCGGCCCATGCCGGCTGGCGCGGCGCGGTCAGCGGCATCCTGCCCGAAACCGTCGCGGCGATGGAAAAACTCGGGACACGCCGCGCGCGCATTCATGCCGCGGTCGGTCCCTGCATCGGCGCCAGGTCCTATGAGGTCGGCCCGGAATTTCCCGCGCCCTTCATCGCCGCGGATCCGGAAAATGCGAAATTCTTCGCGACGGCTGCGCGTTGCCGGCATTTCATGTTCGATCTCCCGGGCTTTGTGCTGCGGCAACTGCACGGGCTCGGCCTCGCCAGCGTCACCGCCGCCGGCAACGATACCTGCGCCGAGCCGGACACCTTCTTCAGCTATCGCCGCACCACCCTGGCCGGCGAAAAGGATTATGGCCGCCAGGTCTCCATGATCGGACTGGCATAGAGGATCGCAAAATGGGACTGCATTTCCCTGAGACCGAATTCGCCGCCCGCCGCGCCGCCGCCGTGAAGATGCTGCAGGCGCGCAAGCTCGACGGCCTGCTGATGTTCCGGCAGGAGAGCATGTACTACCTGACCGGCTACGACACCTTCGGCTACGTCTATTTCCAGTGCCTCTATCTCGGCGCCGACGGCCGGGTGATGCTGCTGACCCGGGCGCCGGATCTCCGCCAGGCGCAGCACACCTCCGACATCAAGGACATCCGCATCTGGGTCGACGGTCCCGAGGCCAATCCGGCGGTCGAGCTGCGCGAGCACCTGCGGGCCTTCGGCCTCAGCAGCAAGCGCCTGGGCGTCGAATGGGAGGCCTATGGGCTGACCGCGCGCAACGGCTTTCGGGTGCAGGCCGCCTTCGACGGCTTCGCGGCGCTCGACGACGCCTCGGACCTGGTGAGCCGGCTGCGGCTGGTGAAGAGCCCGGCCGAGCTCAACTACGTCCGTCGCGCGGCGGAACTGGCCGATCTCGCTTTGGACGAGGCCCATCGCCTGGCCGCCCCCGGCGTCTCGGAAGGCGAGATTCTCGCCGCCATGCAGTCGGTGATCATCCGCAACGACGGCGACGACCCGGCCAACGAGTTCATCATCGGCTCCGGCATGGACGCCCTGCTCTGCCGCTACAAGACCGGGCGGCGGACGCTGACCTCCCAGGACCAGCTCACCCTGGAATTCGCCGGGGTCTATCGCCACTACCATTCCTGCCTGATGCGCACCATCCCGATCGGCCACGCCGCGAAGAAGCAGGTCGAGATGCACAAGGTGGCGGTCGATGCCCTCGAGGCCTGCAAGGCGGCGCTCAGGCCCGGCCGGCCGATCGGCGAGGTCTTCGACGCCCATGCCAGGGTGCTGGACGAATCGGGCTATCGCGCCCACCGGATGAACGCCACAGGCTACAGCCTGGGCGCGGTCTTCGCCCCCAACTGGATGGACTGGCCGATGTTCTTCCACGGCAATCCGGAGCCGGCGGCGCCGGGTCAGGTCTATTTCATCCACCTCATCATCTTCGACAGCGATTCCGGCCTCGCCATGACCTCCGGCCAGACCGTGGTGGTGACCGAAAAGGGCTGCGACGTCCTCTCCCGGCGCTCGACCGACCTGGTCGTGCGCTAGGTCCGGGGCGCGGAGGCGCGGCCGGTGCCCTATGCCCTGCTGATCGGCGCCGGAACGGCGCTTGCCCTCGTCGCCTTCTGGCTGGTCGCCTGAGGCCTCGGGAAATTAGAATTTATTCATGAATATCAATATATTGACCGGATAGGGTCGGTCCGCGCTTAATCATTTACAGCCCATATCGCCGCTGATACATTCCGCGCGCCTTGCGCCCCCCGTTCGATCGATGGGCCTTACGAGCTTGGGATGGGCGCGTTTCGGGGGACCGGGACGCGGGCTGGGGCTTGGGATTGGGCTGCCTTGCTTCGGCTGGCGGTTATTTGGAGCGCCGGGTTTCGATGAAGATCCTTACCTGCAACAGCAATCGGCCGCTGGCCGAGGCGATTTCCGCCTATCTGAACCTGCCCCTGGTGAATGCCAGCGTGCGGCGGTTCTCGGACATGGAGGTCTTCGTCGAGATCCAGGAGAACGTGCGCGGCGAGGATGTCTTCGTCGTGCAGTCGACTTCGTTTCCGGCCAATGACAATTTGATGGAACTGCTGGTGACCATGGACGCGCTGCGCCGCGGCTCGGCCCGGCGCATGACCGCGGTCATCCCCTATTACGGCTATGCCCGCCAGGACCGGAAATCCGGACCGCGCACGCCGATCTCGGCCAAGCTGGTGGCCAACCTGATCACCACCGCCGGCGCCAACCGCGTGCTCACCGTCGATCTCCATGCCGGCCAGATCCAGGGCTTCTTCGACATCCCCACCGACAACCTGTTCGCCGCGCCGGTCCTGATCAAGGACATCCAGGAGCATTTCAAGGGCAACAATCTCTGCATCGTCAGCCCCGACGTCGGCGGCGTGGTGCGCGCCCGGGCGATCGCCAAGCGGCTCGATGCCGATCTCGCCATCATCGACAAGCGCCGCGAGCGCGCCGGCATCTCGGAAGTCATGAACATCATCGGCGAAGTGGCCGGCATGCGCTGCATCCTGGTCGACGACATCGTCGATTCCGCCGGCACGCTCTGCAATGCCGCGGTGGCGCTGAAGGATGCGGGCGCCGAATCGGTCTCGGCCTATGTCACCCATGGTGTGCTCTCCGGCGGCGCCGTCGCCCGCGTCTCGGCCTCGCCGCTCGACAAGCTGGTGATCACCGACAGCATCCAGGCCACCGAGGCGGTACGGGTATCGCAGACCGTCCGCCAGCTCTCGATCGCCCCGCTGCTGGCCGAGGCCATGGCGCGGATCAGCGAGGAGCGCTCGGTCTCGTCGCTGTTCGATTAAGGGATTTCGGCGCGCGGCCGCCCCGCCCATCGCGCGCCGAATAACGACACCCCAGGCGGGGCAGAAAAATCCGTTCGGCACTCCTGGAGGCCGATCGGTCCGCACTCCGCCGCTGTGGCGGAACGGGAAACCGGACACTGAAGGAGACAACCATGTCCGAGATCGCAAGCGTCGTCGCGGAACTCCGCGAAAACTCCGGCACGGGCGGCGCCCGGGCCACGCGTCGAGCCGGCCGCGTCCCCGCGGTCATCTACGGCGACAAGAAGGAACCGACCCTGATTTCCTTGGATCCCAAGGCGATCAACCTGCTGATTCACAAGAAGGCGTTCTACGCCACGCTGCTCGACGTCGAGCTAGGCGGCAAGAAGCATCGCGTCCTGCCGCGCGACGTGCAGTTCGATCCGGTCTATGACCGCACCGTGCATGTCGATTTCCAGCGCGTCGGCAAGGACACCAAGCTGCACGTCAACGTGCCGGTGCGGGTGAAGAACGAGCTCGCCTCGCCGGGCCTGAAGCGCGGCGGCGTGCTGAACCTGGTCCGCCACGAGATCGAGTTCATCTGCACCCCGGACAACATCCCGCAAGAAGTGGTGGTCGATCTGACCGGCCTCGAGATCGGTGGCAGCATCCATATCAGCGCCGTCGAGATGCCGAAGGGCGCGACGCTCGGCGTCAAGGAGCGCGACTTCACCGTCGTCACCATCGGCGCGCCTACCGGCCTGAAGGCCGAGCAGGAAGAAGCGGCGGCGGCGGCAGCGGCGGCAGCGGCGGCTCCGGCTGCGGGTGCGGCGGCTCCGGCTGCGGGCGGCGCTGCGGCTCCGGCTGCGGGTGCAGCTGGCGGTGCCAAGGGTGCGGCTCCGGCTGCGGGCGGCGCCAAGGGCGCGGCGCCGGCGGCCGGCGGTGCGGCCAAGGCCCCCGAAAAGAAGAAGTAAGCACGGATGCGACCAGGGGTTCCCCGATCGGGGATCGCCAGATGCGACTGATCGTCGGTTTGGGGAATCCTGGGTCGCAATACGCCGGCAATCGCCACAATATCGGCTTCATGGCGGTGGACGATATCGTCCGCCGCCATTCTTTCGGTCCGATCCGCGCGCGCTTCCAGGCCGCGATCTCCGAGGGCAGCCTCGCCGGCGAGAAGGCGATCGCCCTCTGCCCCACCACCTACATGAACGAATCCGGCCGCGCGGTGCAGGCGGCGGCGCAGTTCTTCAAGCTCGAGCCGCGCGACGTCATCGTCATCTACGACGAGATCGACCTGCCGCTGGGCAAGGTGCGGGCGCGCTGCGGCGGCGGCGCCGGCGGCCATAACGGCATCCGCTCGATCGACGCCCATCTCGGCAACGATTTCTGGCGCATCCGCCTGGGCGTCGGCCATCCCGGCGTGCCGGAACTGGTGCGCAACTACGTGCTGCAGGACTTTACCCGCGACGAGCGGCCGGTCGTGCAGCAGGTCCTCACCGCGGTCACCGATGCGCTGCCGCTGATGATCTCGGCCGACGAGAACAAGTTCATGAACAAGGTGAACATCACCCTGAACCCGCCCAAGCCGCGGGAGCCGAAGGCGCCGCGCGACCCCGCCGCCGCCAAGGCAAAGCCGGCCGCGGACGAGCCGCCTGAGGCCTGACCGGGCACCTCCCCCTGGAGCCGGATCGTCTCAGGAGGAGTCGCTTCCGTCCACAGCGGTCGCCCCCTAGGGATGCTCCACCACCAGACTGCCGCCCAATGCCCAGCTCAGGTCCTGGGTCGAGGTGACCTGCGGGCCGCTCCAGCCGGAGATCGTCGCCACCGCCTGGTCGTTCTGGAAGATGGTCAGCGTGGCACCGCTGCTGGATGCATGGATGCCGGCCTCAAGCAGGTCGCTGAGATCGTTGCCGGCACCGTCGAAGATGTCGGCGATGACCAGCTTGTCCTCGCCGAGCTTGAAATCCGCGAACGTCGTCGTGCCGTCCAGCTCGCCGCCGCGCAGCACGAATTCGTCGCCGCCGGCGCCGCCGGTCAGCTTGTTGTCGCCGCGCCCGCCTTCCAGCCGGTCCAGCCCGTCGCCGCCGTTGAGCACGTCGTTGCCGTCGCCGCCCAGCAGGGTGTCATCGCCGAGCCCGCCGGCCAGCGTATCGTTGTCGTCCTCGCCGCTGAGCGTGTCGTTGCCTTCGCCGCCGTCGAGCTTGTCGTTGCCGGTGCCGCCGGCGAGGCTGTCCTTGCCCTCCTCACCGCTGAGCGTGTCGTTGTCGGCGCCGCCGACCAGGATGTCGTTGCCGATGCCGCCCGTCAGGGTATCGTTGCCGATGCCGCCATCCAGCGTGTCGATGCCGTCGCCGCCCTTCAGGATGTCGTTGCCGTCCTGGCCCTTCAGCGTGTCGTTGCCGATGCCGCCGTCCAGCATGTCGTTGCCGTCGCCGCCCTCGAGTATGTCGACGCCGAGGCCGCCCTGCAGCTGGTCGTTGCCGTCGATGCCGAAGAGCGTGTCGTTGCCGTCGCCGCCGTCCAGCTTGTCGTTGCCGGCCCCGCCATTGAGCGTATCGTTGCCGATGCCGCCGTCCAGCATGTCGTTGTCGGCGTCGCCGTAGAGGCTGTCATTGCCCTTGCCGCCGGTCAGCACGTCGTTGCCATCGCCGCCGCTCAGGGAATCGTTGCCGTCCCGGCCGTCGAGCTTGTCGTTGCCGGCGCGGCCGTCGAAATCGTCGTTGCCGTTGCCGCCGAAGAAGGTATCGGCGAATTCCGAGCCGCGGAAGTTCTCGATCCCGGAATAGGTATCGCCGAGGGCGAGGCCGGTATTGGCCGCCGCATTCAGCAGGTCCAGGGTGACGCCGACGGTCGATAGCTGGAAGGAGACGCTGTCCTCGGCGCCCGCGCTGTCGGCGATGATGTCGGCGCCGGCATCGGCGATGAAGGTGTCGTTGCCGGCGCCGCCGTCCAGGGTGTCGTTGCCCTTGCCGCCATAGACATAGTCGTCGTCGTCCCCGGCATCGATGATGTCGTCGCCGTCATCCCCGGTCAGGAAGTCGTTGCCGGCGGCGCCGGTGATCTGGTCGTTGCCCTTGCCGCCGCGGATCTCCTGGATGCCGCTCAGCGGGTCGTCGATGATGATGTCGTCGCCCTGGGTTCCCTCCAGCGACTCGATGCTCTGATAGACGTCGCCCTTGGCATCGCCGGTGCTGTTGGCGGTGTTGCCGAGGTCGATCGTGATCCCCGTCAGCAGGTCGGCATAGCTGGCGATATCGGAACCGTCGCCGCCGTTGAGCAGATCGTTGCCGGCACCGCCCTTCAGCAGGTCGCCGCCCTTGCCGGCGAAGATCTGGTCGTTGCCGGCGCCGCCGTCGATGATGTCGTCGCCGTCGCCGGCATAGAGTTCGTCGTTGCCCTTGCCGCCGAACAGCTGGTCGTTGCCCTCGGCATCCGAGATGAAGTCGTTGCCGTCGCCGCCGTCGAGCAGATCGTCGCCCTTCCAGCCGAACAGCTGGTTGTTCTGGCCGTCGCCGAAGATCTTGTCGTCGAAATCCGAGCCGAAGACGTTCTCGATGCTGGTGAAGGCGTCGCCCTTGGCATCGCCGGCATTCTTGCCCGCCTGGGCGGCATCCATGTAGACGGTGACCGCCGCGCCGGCGCCGATGTAGTAGGCGGTATCGACGCCGCTGCCGCCGTCCAGCTTGTCGCCGCCGGCACCGCCCTCGAGCCGGTCGTCGCCGCCGTTGCCGGTCAGCGTGTCGAGGCCGGCCCCGCCGATCAGGCCGTTGCCGTTGCCGTCGCCGATCAGGGTATCGGCGAACTTGCCGCCTTCCAGGTTCTCGATCGTCACATAGCTGTCGCCGGCCGCCTCGCCGGTATTGCCGGCGGCGTTGCCGAGATCGGCCAGCACGGCGGCGGTGGCATTGCGATAGCTGGCGGTATCCGTGCCGTTGCCGCCGGTGAGGCCGTCGCCGCCGAGCCCGCCCTCCAGCACGTCGTTGCCGTCGCCGCCGTTCAGCGTATCGCCGAAACTGCCCTTGCCGCCGAACAGGTCGTCGTCGCCGTCCTCGGCCACCAGGATGTCGGCGCCGTCGCCGCCGTCGAGCCGGTCGTTGCCGACGCCGCCGAGGATCCCGTCATTGCCGAGGCCGCCCGCCAGCACGTCGTCGCCGTCGTTGCCGTTCAGGAGATCGTTGTCGGCTCCGCCGTCGAGGGTGTCGTTGCCGGTGCCGCCGAGCAGCGTGTCGTTGCCGGCGCCGCCCAGCAGGTGATCGTCGTCCTTGCCGCCGTCGAGATTGTCCTTGCCGTCGCCACCGTCCATAAAATCGTTGCCGTCACCGCCGGTCATGGTGTCGTCGTCGAGGCCGCCGAGCATCTTGTCGGTGCCGGTGCCGCCGGCGAGGATGTCGTCGCCGGCGCCGCCGTCCATAACGATGTTGTCGCCGTTGAAGACGTCGATCTGGTCGTTGCCGGTGCCGCCGAGCAGGGTCAGCTTGCCGGAGCCGCCCGCCGGCGAGATGATGTCGTCGCCGTCACCGCCGTCCATGGTGATGGTATCGGCAGTCACGTCACCGCCGAAGGTGTCGTTGCCTGCACCGCCCAGCAGGATGCCGTCGCCGGCAGTGTCGTTCAGCGTGTCGTCGCCGTCGCCGCCGGCCAGCTTGTCGTTGCCCGTGCCGCCGTCCAGCGTGTCGTTGCCGTCGCCGCCGTCGAGCGCGTCGTTGCCGTCGCCGCCAGAGAGCGTGTCCTTGTCCTTGCCGCCGGTGAGGGTGTCCTTGCCGTCTTCGCCGAACAAGATATCCGCGGCGTCGCCGCCGGCGAGGATGTCGTTGCCTTCGCCGCCGTAGAACTTGCCGCCGCCGCTGCCCGCGGTGAGCTTGTCGTTGCCCGCCAGGCCGTAGACGGTGGCAAAGCCGGCGCCGCCGACGAAGATGTCGTTGAAGCCGGTGAGGTCGAATCCCTCGATCGAGGTGTAGATGTCGCCCTTGGCATCGCCGGTATTGAGCGCGATGTTGGTCAGGTTGATCGTCACCGCCGCGGCGGCACCGCTATAGGCCGCCACGTCGGTGCCGGCGCCGCCGTTCAGCTTGTCGCCACCGGCGCCGCCGTTCAACCGGTCGTCGTCGGCAAGCCCGTCCAGGGTGTCGTTGCCGATGCCGCCGTCCAGCCAGTCGTTGTTGTCGCCGCCAATCAGGTGGTCGTCGCCGTCCTCGCCGTCCAGGAAATCGTTGCCGACGCCGCCGAGGACGAAGTCGCCGCCGCCGCCGCCCTTGATCCAGTTGGCATTGCCGTCGCCGACCAGGTTGTCGTCGAACTTCGAGCCGATCAGCCCCTCGATATCCGTGTAGGTGTCGCCGACCGCCTCGCCGGTATTGGCCGTGTTGTCGACCAGGCTGGCGATCACCCCGGCCAGGGCATTGCGGTAGCTGGCATAGTCGCGGTCGTCGCCGCCGTCGAGGTCGTCGTTGCCGCTGCCGCCCTCGAGCTCGTCGTCGCCGATGCTGCCGAACAGGGTGTCGTTGCCGGCGCCGCCGCGCACCACGTCGTCGCCTTCGACGCCGTTCAGGAGGTCGTTGTCGGCGCCGCCGTCGATCACGTCGTCGCCGGCGCCGCCGTCGATGTCGTCCTCGCCGGCATCGCCCGCGATCTGGTCCTTGCCCTCGCCGCCCTCGATCCCGTCGTTGCCGGCGCCGCCGGTCAGTACGTCGTCGTCGTCGAGGCCGAGCAGATAGTCGTTGCCCTTGCCGCCGTCGAGCTTGTCGTTGCCGCCGGCGCCGTAGAGGATGTTGACGCCGTCGTCGCCGGTCAGGCTGTCGGCGAAGGCACTGCCCCAGATCACCTCGATCGAATTGTAGGTGTCGCCCTTGGCGTCGCCGGTGTTCTTGCCGGTATCCGCCAGGTTCACGGTGACGCCGGCCGCGGCGTCCTCGTAGCTGGCGGTGTCGTTGTCGGCGCCGCCGTCCAGGGCATCCGCGCCGGCGCCGCCCAGCAGCCTGTCGTCGTCGGCGCCGCCGAACAGGCTGTCGGCGCCGGCATTGCCGTCCAGGCGGTCGTTGCCGCTGGCGCCGAGCAGCGTGTCGTTGCCGAGGCCGCCCGACAGCCAGTTGGCCTTGCCGTCGCCAATCAGCCCGTCGTTGAAGGCGCTACCGAACAGGGATTCGATCCCCGACAGGATGTCGCCGGTGGCGTCGCCGCCCTTGTTGTCGGCATTGTTGTTGAGGTTGACGGTGACGGCGGCCTTGGAATGCTGGTAGCTGGCGATGTCCGCGGCGCCGGCGCCGCCCTCCAGCTTGTCGGCGCCGAGCCCGCCTTCCAGCACGTCGGCCTTGCCGCCGCCGATCAGCCAGTCGTTGCCGGCGCCGCCGAGCAGCAGGTTCGGGGTGTTGTCGTCGCCGACGATCTTGTCGTCGCCGTCGCCGCCGTCGATGGCGATCTGGCCGCCGGCATTCGTCGGGAAATAGGTGGAGGCGTCGGCGGTGATGAAGTCGTCGAAGCCGGTGCCGACATGGGTCCCGTTCTTGTCGGCATGGGTCGTCGCCTCGGCCATCAGCTCGATGGTCAGGGTGGCGGTATCGCTGGCGCCGTTCTTGTCGGTCAGCGTATAGGTGAAGACCTCGGCGGTGCCGGGATCGGGCATGCCGGCGTCGTAGATGTTGCCGGCGAGGCGGGCATAGCTGTAGCTGCCGTCCGGGTTGATGTGCAGGGTCCCGAACATGCCGCCGATGTCGACCCCGCCGGCCGGCACCGCCTTCAGCGTCGCCTCGTACTGGATCTGGGTCACCAGGTTCGGCACCGCGCCGAGCGCATCCTTGCCGAAGTTCCCGCTCAGGGTGTTGGCGCCGGAGATGACGCTGCCGGTGGCGATGCCGCCGATCGTCCGATCCAGGTCCTTCAACGCATCGATCGCCATGATCCCGCTCCTGACAGAGGAAGTGCCGCCGAACATTCACCGGGCAGGGCCGAACGGGCCACCGCCTCGGTCCTGTTGTCGCTGCTTGCGTAAATATGGTTCAGCTCTCGCGGCGGAGAATGTGATCTAGATCATATTCATATGCAATCTATTGATTCATATGAATTATTTGTGCCGCACAAAAATACGTTTATTGTGTTTTTACGTAACCGTATTATCTGGCGTCAAATGTCCGGTGGGGCGCATGGCATCCGGTGAACAGGGATTATGATCCTAGAATACCGAATGATATTCGGTCAGGGGCTTCCCGGTGGGGAAAATGGAACCCGCGATCTGTGGTTTTGCGTGAATGAAACAGTAATTCCGTGGCCCGTTGCCGGCCCGGAGGGGCAGCTCGCCGCCGTTCAATAGATCACATCCGCCTCGGTCACCGTCGCGTTGACCACCGTCGCCAGCAGATTGGCGCCCATGCCAGCACCGCCGTTCGGGGCGAAGAAGATCAGGGTGTCGGCGCCGTTCGCCACCAGCGACAGAAAGCGATCGGACGGGTCGTAGGGATTGGCGAAGACGGTATCGATGTTGAAGTCCTGAAGCAGGTCGCTGACGTCGATCTTGTCGATCCCGGTCTCGAAGCCGGTGATGAAGTCGCCGCCGAGGTTGAACAGGTCGCCGACATTGTCCAGGCGGTAGAGGAAGAGGTCGCTGCCGCTGGGGCTGTTGATGGCATCGCCCCGCATGGTGTCGACGCCGAGGCCGCCTTCGAGGATGTCATTGCCGAGGCCGCCGAACAGCACGTCGTTGCCGTCCTTGCCGTACAGGGTGTCCTGCCCCTCGCCGCCCTGGAGCGAGTTTCCGGCGATGGTCCCGGTGATGACGTTGTCCAGGCCATTGCCGAAACCGGAGGTCCCGGCGCCGGTCAGCGTCAGGTTCTCGACATTGCCGTTCAGGCCGAAGCCGAGGTCGAAGCTGACGTCGGACAGCACCGTGTCGATGCCGCCGCCGATGAACTCGTTGATGGTATCGTTGGTGGAATCGACGACATAGGTGTCGTTGCCGAGGCCGCCGGTCAGGATGTCGTCGCCGGTCCCGCCGTCCAGCCGGTCGTCGCCGAGGCCGCCGATGATGGTGTCGCTGCCGGCGCGGCCGTCGAGATGGTCGTTGCCGGCGCCGCCGTCCAGCGTGTTGGCCGAGGTGTTGCCGAGGATCTGGTTGTCGAGGGTGTTGCCGGTGCCGTTGACGGCGCCGGAGGCGTTGATCAGGTTCAGGTTCTCGAGATTGGCGCCGAGCGTATAGCTGATGGCACCGACGATCTGCACCTCGTCCAGCCCCTCGTTGGCGGCCTCGGTCACCTTGTCGGCCAGGCTGTCGACCTGATAGATGTCGTTGCCCTTGCCGCCGGTCATCGCGTCGTTGCCGGTGCCGCCCTCCAAAGTGTCGTTGCCCTCGCCGCCCACCAGCGTGTCGTTGCCGCCGGCGCCGCGCAGCAGATTGTCTCCGGCGGTGCCGGTGATGACGTTGTTGAACTCGTTGCCGTAACCGAAGTCGCTGCCGCCGGTCAGGGTCAGGTTCTCGATCTCCTGGCCGAAATTGGCCGCCAGATCGTAGCTGTCGGCGGCGAAGACCAGGTCGGTGCCGCCGCCCTCGAAGATCACGTCCAGCTGGCTGTCGACGTAATAGGTGTCGTTGCCGGCGCCGCCGTTCAGGGTATCGGCGTCGGTCCCGCCGTCCAGCTTGTCGTTGCCGTCGCCGCCTTCGAGGTCGTCCTTGCCGGCGCCGCCGAACAGCTGGTCGTTGCCGCTGCCGCCGTCGAGGATGTTGTCGGCGCCGTTGCCGGTGATCACGTTGTCGAGGCCGTTGCCGATGCCGTTCACCGCCACGCCGGTCAGCACCACGTTCTCGAAATTCGCGAAGGCGTTCAGGCTGGTGTTGAAGTCGGACTGGATGGTGTCGATGCCCTGGCCGGCGAGTTCGGTGAAGACGTCGCCCCCCGTGCTGACGATATAGGTGTCGTTCCCGGCCCCGCCGATAAGTGTGTCGAAGCCGGCACCGCCGAGCATCACGTCGTTGCCCGTCCCGCCGATCAGGATGTCGTCGCCGTCGCTGCCGTCCAGGCTGTCGTTGCCGGCGCCGCCGTCCAGGGTGTTCTTGCCGCCCTGGCCGGTCATCCAGTTGTCGAGCCTGTTGCCGGTCGCCTTCACGTCGCCGGGCGCATAGAAGAGATCCAGGTTCTCGAGATTGGCGGCCATGGTGTAGTTGATGGCGGCCATGACATAGACCCAGTCGAACCCCTCATTGGCGGCCTCGGTCACCTTGTCGGCCAGGCTGTCGATGAAATAGACGTCGTTGCCCTTGCCGCCGATCAGCAGGTCATTGCCTTCGCCGCCATCCAGCCCATCATCGCCCAGCCCGCCCACCAGCGTGTCGTTGCCCTTGGCCCCATACAGGGAATTGTCGCCGGTATTGCCGGTGAGGACGTTGGCGAGATCGTTGCCGTCGCCGTAGGTATCGTCGGTTCCGGTCAGGGTCAGGTTCTCGATTTCCTGGCCGGCATTGTTGGAGAGCGCATAGTCGCTGGAGGCCTCGACCCGGTCCGTGCCCTGGCCGGCAGTCTCGGTGATGGCGTCGTTGACGTTGTCGACGCGATAGAGGTCGTTGCCGATGCCGCCGACCAGGGTGTCGATTCCGCCGCCGCCGTCCAGGGTGTCGTTGCCGGCGAGACCGAACAGTTGGTTTGCTCCGGCGGTGCCGAGAATGCTGTTGTCGACGCCGTTGCCCTGGCCGATGACGGCGGCGCCGGTCAGGATCAGGTTCTCGAAATTGGCGAAGAGCGCCAGGTTGTAGTCCTTGCCGGACTGCACTGTATCGATGCCCTGGCCCGCCAGCTCGACGAAGGTGTCGGTGCCGGTGCCGACCAGATAGGTGTCGTTTCCGGCGCCGCCCTGCAGGGAGTTCACCCCGACATCGCCGAACAGCTGGTCGTTGCCGGCGCCGCCGATCAGCGTGTCGTCGCCGACCCCGCCCAGCAGCGTGTCGTTGCCGGCGCCGCCGTCCAGCTTGTTGTTGCCGGTATTGCCGGTGATGACGTTGTCCAGCGTGTTGCCGGTGCCGGCGACATTGCCGATGGCGTTGACCAGGGACAGGACCTCGATATTGGCGGCAAGGACGTAGTCGAAGGCGCCGAAGAAGGAGACCTCGTCTTTGCCCTCGTTGGCCGCCTCGGTCACCTTGTCGCCGATGCTGTCGATGTAATAGAAGTCGTTGCCCTTGCCGCCGGTCATGATGTCGTTGTTGGCGCCGCCATCCAGCGAATCATTACCCAGGCCGCCCAGCAGCGTGTCGTCGCCCTTGCCGCCGCGCAGGATATTGTTGCCGTCGTTACCGGTGATGACGTTCTTCAAGTCGTTGCCGGTTCCAATCGAGTTGCCGCTGCCGGCCAGCTTGAGGTTCTCGATCTCTGACGGCAGGTTGGACGGGAGCAGGATGTTGAGATTGAAGTTGCCCGCGGCGATCACCAGATCCGTGCCCTCGCCGACCTCCTCGAGCACCACCTCGCTTGCGGAGTCTGCATAGTAGGTGTCGTTGCCCTTGCCGCCCGACATCTCGTCGATGCCGGCGCCGCCATCCAGCTGGTCGTTGCCGTCATTGGCGAACAATCTGTCATCGGCGCCGTTGCCGAACAGCTTGTCGTTGCCGGCGCCGCCGAGCAGGTTGTTCTCGACATCGTTGCCGATGATGGTGTTGTCCAGGCCGTTGCCGATGCCATTGAACTTGCCGACGCCGATCAGTTCCAGGTTCTCGATGTTCGACTGCGCACCCAGGGCAAAGGTGCCATCGGAAACGATGGTATCGATGCCCTGTCCCGCCTGTTCGTTGAAGGCGTCGATACCGGCACTGGTAAAGTAGGTGTCGTTGCCGGCACCGCCCAGCATGATGTCGTTGCCGAGTCCCCCCACAAGCGTGTCGTCGCCGAGGCCGCCGATCAGCGTATTGCTGCCGGCAAGGCCCTGCAGGGTGTCATTGCCCGCGCCGCCGTCGAGCTTGTTGTCTTCCGGACTGTCATAGATCGTGTTGTCGAGACTGTTCCCGGTCCCACTCGCATTGCCGGTCGCATAAAAGAGATCCAGGATCTCGAGATTGGCGCCGAGCGCATAGTTGACGGCGCCGAAGACCTTGACCGTATCGACGCCCTCGTTTGCCGCCTCGGTGATCTTGTCCGCGAGGCTGTCGACAGCATACTCATCGTTACCCTTGCCCCCGATCATGACGTCGTTGCCGGCATCGCCGCCAAGCGTGTCCCTTCCGTCTCCGCCGATCAGGGTGTCGTTGCCACCGCCCCCCACCATGAAATTGTCGCCGGCATTTCCCGTGATGACATTGGCGAGGCCGTTGCCGCCGGCGTTTGTGTTGCCGACGCCGGTCAGGGTCAGATTCTCGATCTCCTGTCCCGGATTGTTGGACAGGTCATAGGTGACGGAAGCGAGGACCAGATCCCTGCCCTCGCCGGCCGCCTCTGTGATCTTGTCGTCCACATCGTCGACCTTGTAGGTGTCGTTGCCCTTGCCGCCGACCAGCGTGTCCTTGCCGATGTCGCCGTCCAGGATATCGTTGCCGTCGCCGCCGGACAGGGTATTCGCCTTGTCGTTGCCGGTGATCTCGTTGTTGAGCGCATTGCCCTGGCCGACGACGGCGATACCCGAGAGTTCCAGATTCTCGATATTGACGTAGAGGCCGAGGTTGAAGTCCACGTCGGCTCGGATCTTGTCGATCCCCTGGCCGGCGAGCTCGACGATGCTGTCGGTGCCGTCGGAGAGAAGATAGAGATCGTCGCCCTTGCCGCCGACAAGCACGTTGGTTCCCGAGCCGGCGAACATGACGTCGTTGCCGTCGCCGCCATTGATCAGGTCATTGCCGTCGCCGCCGACGAGGATGTCATTGCCGGCATCGCCATTGAGAATGTCGTCGCCATCGAAGCCGATGAGATAATCGATGCCGCCGCCGCCGCTGAGCGCATTCCCGCCGATATTGCCGTAGATGGTGTTGTCGGCGGTGTTTCCCGTGACGTTGAGATTGGCGCCGCTGCGCAGCAGGACGTCCTCGACGTTGGAGGCCAGCATCAGCGAGACCGACGCGACGATTGCGTCCTTGCCGCCATTCGCCTGTTCGGTGACCACGTCGCCGGCATTGTCGACAAAGTAGCTGTCGTCGCCCATGCCGCCGATCATCTTGTCTGCGCCGAGCCAGCCGTTGAGAAGGTCGGCGTTCGCTGTACCCTGCAACGTGTCGTTGCCGGCGGCCCCGAAAATCTCGGCCATATCCCAACCCCTCGCGCAAATGGCGGCGACGATACGTGTAGATCCCGCAGATCGTCGCCCTGACATGCACGGGGGTCGGACTCTCAAAAAGCAAATAGCACCCAGGGTGCAATGTCCACCGCTTTAAGGGAAAATTAAGGAAAATCACTGAATATTGCATATCATCGTGTGATTTTTCCCGGAATAGTTGGGAGGAGCAGAGGCACCCGCCCTGGACAGAAAGCGCCGATTCTGGCATCACCCCGGCCGAAGCGCGTCGCGGCGAAAACCGGGCGCCGGAAGTTGGCTTTTCACCGGGATCAAGCACCATGGGTTTCAACTGCGGTATCGTCGGCCTGCCGAATGTCGGCAAGTCGACCCTGTTCAACGCCCTGACCTCGACGGCGGCCGCCCAGGCGGCGAACTATCCGTTCTGCACCATCGAGCCCAATGTCGGGCGGGTGGCGGTGCCGGACGAGCGGCTGGACCGGATCGCGGTGCTCGGCAAGTCGGCGAAGATCGTGCCGACCCAGCTGGAATTCGTCGACATCGCCGGCCTGGTGCGCGGCGCCTCCAAGGGCGAAGGCCTCGGCAACCAGTTCCTCGCCAACATCCGCGAGGTCGACGCCATCGTCCATGTGCTGCGCTGCTTCGAGGGCGAGGTCACCCATGTCGAGGGCTCGATCGATCCCATCCGCGACGCCGAGACGGTCGAGACGGAGCTGATGCTGGCCGATCTCGAGGCCCTGGAGAAGCGGGTCGATGCCGCGTCCAAGAAGGCCAAGGGCGGCGACAAGGACGCCAAGCTGCTGCTCGACGTGATGCAGCCGGCGCTGGAGGCCCTGCGCGCCGGCAAGCCCGCGCGCTCCGTGGTGAAATCGCTCAGCGCCGAGCAGAAGCCAACCTTCAAGCAGCTGCAGCTGCTGACCGGCAAGCCGGTGCTCTATGCCTGCAATGTCGAGGAGGCCGCGGCGGCCACCGGCAATGCCCTCTCCGCCAAGGTCGCCGCCTGGGCCAAGGCCGAGGGTGCCGCGACCGTCGTCATCTCGGCGGCGATCGAGGCGGAAGTGGCGCAGCTCACCGACGAGGCCGAGAAGCAGGAATACCTGAGTTCGCTGGGGCTGAAGGAAACCGGGCTTACCCGGGTGATCCGCGCCGGCTACGGCCTCCTGGACCTCATCACCTTCTTCACCGTCGGGCCGAAGGAGGCCCGTGCCTGGACCGTGCGCCGCAACGCCAAGGCGCCGGAGGCGGCCGGCGTCATCCATACCGATTTCGAGCGCGGCTTCATCCGCGCGGAAACCATCGCCTATGACGACTTCGTCGCCTGCGGCGGCGAGGCGGCGGCCAAGGAGGCCGGCAAGATGCGGGCCGAGGGCAAGGAATACGTCGTCCAGGACGGCGACATCTTCCATTTCCGTTTCAACGTCTGACGCCGCGGCGGGACCTCAATAACCGGCAAAGAGCTGGCGGAGATCCCAGTCCTTGCCGCGCATGTTCTGGATCTTCCAGGCGTCGCCTTCGCGGACGAGATCGATCTCGACTTTCATGGCATCGCCGAAGTTCTTGAAGGTCGCGGTGCCGACCGTGCCGTCCGATCCCTGCCGCACGGCAATCCTGAGGTCGGCGAGCTTCCAATCCTGCCCGTCGATGAACGGATCGAAGTCGAGCACCCCGACCTCGCCCTCGGGCGTCTGCTTGCGCTCGGCCTCCATCGATTTCGCAAGATCCGCCGCGAAGCACCTGTCGAAGGCCGCGTCGAAGCAGTCGTTATGGGCGCCCGTATCGGCATTCAGGTATGGGGCGTAAAGGCCTTCGAGGTATGCCTTCGCATCCGCGAGGTCGTCGCCGGCCAGGGCGGCGCCGGCGAAAAGCAGCATCGCCAGGAGGCCGCTCCAGAACATCGAGGACCGCGGAATATCGGGTGACAACCGTTTCGTCATGGGTGAGTTCCGCCCATCTGCCGGCCCGGCCTTCTCCTCGCCGCCTTGAGCGCCGATCGGCTTCAGCGGAGGTAAAGAAGACTGCCGTCCCTTGGATACGGGCATAAGTGTAAACCGAATTGGCGGCGCCGTGAATATCGCCTCCCGGCTCTGCGGCAAGGCGGCGGATGGCCAGATCTTGATCGCGCAGCGCGCCCTTCTCGACGTCGAGCCGCAGGCCCAGGCCGTTGCGCTCGGCACGTTCGAACTGAAGGGCGTCAAGAACGGGGTGGAAGCCCACAGCATTCTTGGTCTGCGTGATTCGCCGGCATGACCTGGCCGACATCGCCGATGGATGGCCCGCTGCCGGGCGCCGCGCCGGGCGGGACGGACAACCCCTTGCAGTTCCGCTGCTAGGTCCGCCCCGAATGGGCGAATGCCGCCTTCAGGCGCGGCACCGCGAAATCGAAGAAGGCGCGCACCTTGGGGACGGCGAGGCGGCCCTCGGGCGTCACCAGATGTACCGGCAGGCCGGGGTCGTCGCCGTCGTCGAGCACCACCACCAGCTTGCCGTCCCGCACTTCATCGGCGATCTGGAACGAGAAGGCCCGGGTCAGGCCATAGCCTTCGACGGCCGAGCCGATCGCCGCCGTGATGGAATTTGTGAAGATGCGCGGCTCGATGCGGATGTGCTGCGGCTGCGGCGAATCGGGCAGGGGCGGAAAGGTCCAGGCATCGGTGCCGAAGACCGACATGGCGATCGTCTGGTGCCCGGCGATATCCTTCGGCGCGCGGATCGGCGGCGCCTTGGCCAGGTAGCCGGGCGCTGCGCAGACCACCCGGCGCACGGCACCGACGCGGATCGCGATCATGCTGGATTCCGCCAGCTGCGCGATGCGGAGGCCGATGTCGAAGCCCTCGTCGACCAGGTTCACCTGGCGGTCGAGCAGCACCAGCTTGGCTTTGACGGCGGGATACTGCTCGAGATAGGCGTCGACGACGGGACGGAGGACCGCGGCGCCGCTGTATTGCGAACCGGTCAGGCTGAGGAGGCCGCGGGGCGCCCCGCCCAGGCCCTGCGCCACCAGGTCCGCCTCCAGCAGTTCCGCCAGCACCCGCCTTGAAGCCGCCGCATAGCGCTCGCCCGCCTCGCTCAGGCGCAAGGTCCGCGTGGTCCGATGGAGGAGTTCGGTCCCGACATGGGCCTCGAGGGCGGCGATCGCCCGGGAAACCGCAGCCGGCGAATGGCCCAGCCTGCGGCCGGCCCCGGCCAGGCTGCCCTCGTCCAGGGCCGCCACGAAGATCCGCATGGCTTCGATGCGATCCATCATTCTTCCTATAACTGGAAGGATATATTGATATCTTTAACTATTCACCCGAAATCCGCAAGGTTCTATGTCTTCCCCACCGGCGCAGGATGCGCCATCCAAGGTCAAAGCGGAGGAAGAGATGAAATCGGTTCGCAAGGTTGCGGTTGTTACCGGCGCGTCCCAGGGCATCGGCGAGAAGCTGGTGCAGGAGTTCCTGGCGCATGGCTACCTGGTGGTCGGTACCGCGCGCTCGGTCAAGGCCAGCCAGTTGCCGGACTATGTGACGGTCCCTGGGGATATTTCCGACCCCAAGACCGCTGAAAAGGTGATCGATACGGCGCTGGCGCGCTTCGGGCGGATCGACACCCTGGTCACCAATGCCGGCATCTTCATCAGCAAGCCGTTCACCGAATACACCGCCGAGGACTACCGTTCGGCCTTCGCCGTCAATGTCGACGGCTTCTTCCACATCACCCAGCGGGCCGCCGCGCAGATGCTGAAGCAGGGCTCCGGGCATATCGTCAGCATCACCACCAGCCTGGTCGACCAGCCGATCGGCGGGGTTCCCGCGGCCCTGGCCTCGCTCACCAAGGGCGGGCTGAGCGCCGTCACCGGCGCCCTGGCGATCGAATTTGCCGGCAAGGGCATCCGGGTGAACGCGGTTTCGCCGGGCATCATCAAGACGCCGATGCACCCGGAACCGACGCGCACATTCCTCGCCGGCCTGCATCCGATGCAGCGCATGGGCGAAGTGGACGAGATCGCCGAGGCTGTGCTTTATCTGGACAACGCCGCCTTCGTCACCGGCGAGATCCTGCATGTCGATGGCGGCGCCCATGCCGGCCGGTGGTAGACCGGCCGATTTCCCGAAAGGAAGACCGCGATGCCGTATGTCAACATCAAGGTGACCCGCGAGGGCAGCCTGCCCGGCAAGACCCGGGTGACGCCGGAGCAGAAGGCGGCGCTGATCAAGGGCGTCAGCCAGCTCCTGCTCGACGTCCTCAACAAGCCGCTCGCCGCGACCTTCGTGGTCATCGACGAGGTCGAGACGGAGGATTGGGGCGTCGGCGGCCTGCCGGTCGAGGAATATCGCAAGCAGGAAGCGGCCAGGAAAGGCTAGGGGCGCCACCATGGAAAGCTGGACCGATCGGCGGATACTCGATCTCTTCGGCATCGACCTGCCGATCCTCCAGGCGCCCATGGCCGGCGCCTCCGGCCCGGAGATGGCGATCGCGGTCAGCGCCGCCGGCGGCCTCGGCGCGCTCCCCTGCGCGCTCATCACCGCGGACCAGGCGCGTGCCGCCGTGGCGGCCATCCGCCGGGCGACCGCGCGGCCGCTCAACCTCAACTTCTTCTGCCACGCCGCCGCCGAACCCCAGGCGGCGGAGATCGCGGCCTGGCGCCGGCGCCTCGCCCCCTATTACCGCGAGTTCGGCCTGGACCCGGAGATGCCGGCCCCCGCCGCCGGCCGCGCGCCGTTCGACGACGCCTTCTGCACCCTGGTCGAGGAAAGCCGGCCGGAAGTGGTCAGCTTCCATTTCGGCCTGCCGGCGGCGGCGCTGCTGGATCGGGTCAGGAAGACCGGCGCCAGGATCGTGTCCTCTGCCACCACCGTCGCCGAGGCGCGCTGGCTGGAGGCCCAGGGCTGCGATGCGATCATCGCCATGGGCGCCGAGGCGGGCGGCCATCGCGGCAGTTTCCTCGCCGCGGACATGGCCTGCCAGGTCGGCACCTTCGCCCTGGTGCCGCAGGTGGTCGATGCGGTGCGGGTGCCGGTGATCGCCGCCGGCGGCATCGCCGATGCCCGCGGTATCGTCGCCGCCCTGGTGCTCGGCGCCGCGGCGGTGCAGATCGGGACCGCCTATCTCCACGCGCCCGAGGCCACGATCTCGCCGCTGCATCACGCCGCGCTGGCCGCCGCCGGCGACGATGCCACGGCGATCACCAATGTCTTCACCGGGCGTCCCGCCCGCGGCATCGTCAATCGCCTGATGCGCGAACTCGGGCCGCTCGCCGCCGGGCTGCCGCGCTTTCCCTTCGCCGCCGGGCCGCTGCAGCCGCTGCGCGCCGCGGCCGAGGCGGCGGGATCGGGGGATTTCAGCACTCTCTGGGCCGGCCAGGCGGCGGCCCTGGCGCCGCGGCTGCCCGCCGGCGAGCTGACCCGGCGCCTGGCGGCCGAGGCCCTCGCCCGCCTCCAGGACCGGCACGACCCCCAACCACGAGCTTGACGCCGGCCGCGCTGCCGGCGTGCGTCGCGGCGGGGCTCCCTAGGAGCGCTCGACGAACTCGATGATGCAGCCGTTGGCGAGTTCCGGCGGCACCAGGCAGCGCTTCCAGGTCCGCACCACCGGCAGGTTCTGGTCGCGCAGGAAATCCTCGCAGCGCTGCTGGTCGGCGACCTCGATCTTCATCGCCGCGATCCAGGGCAGCGGATTGGACGGCAGCGGCGCAATATCGGCATAGAGCAGCTGCAGCCCGGCCGGGGTGACGAAGCGCAGGGCGCCGCCGCCATTGGCCGCGTCCGACGACCGGCAGTCCACCACCGTCAGCGCGTCCGAAACCTTCACCCGGTCTGGACCGAAGATCGGCAGGTAGCCCAAGGCCGCCTTCACCGGATCGTCGCAGACCACGGTGACCGAGATCAGCCGGGTGGCGCGGTTGGCATGGCGCAGCCATTCCTTTCGGCGGACCAGCTCCGGCGTGCGCTGGTGGCAGATGAAGGCCTTCACCGCCGGGGTCTCCTCCGGCTTCAGGAAGATCAGGTGGAAGGCCGGCTCGACATCGCCCTCCGGCAGTTCCAGCTTGCGGGCGAGGTCCTTGGGCCCGTCGGGGGCGAGGCCGGCCGCCTGCAGCGCGGCGACGCAGGCCAGGGCGTCGTCGGTGCCGAAGGCGATCCCCATCAGCCCCTGGCGGCGCTCGAGGAAGCGGTCGAGATTGTTGAGGAACTGGCTGTGGTCGACGACACCGAGGAGCTCGATGTAGCCGGACTCGAACATGATGCAGTAGTTGCCGGTGCCCCAGCCGATATGCCGGCCGCGCGGAGTAAGTGTGAAGCCGAGCTGCTGCCAGGTCTTGCGGGCGGATTCCAGGTCGCGCACCCCGACCAGGGTATGGTCGAGGCCGGTGATGCCGCAAGCGGGCGGGTGCAGGGTCACCCCGCCGCCCCGCGCCGGGATCGGCCAAAAACTGAACAGCTATTCAATTCTTGAACGTCCATTCAGAAAACACCCCCC
This sequence comes from uncultured Rhodospirillaceae bacterium, assembly GCA_964551505.1. Lineage (GTDB taxonomy): Bacteria > Pseudomonadota > Alphaproteobacteria > Dongiales > Dongiaceae > Dongia. Next base: position 162,423 of record CAZKDH010000040.1, on the reverse strand, counting down.
GAAAAGCGAATCGCCGTCCGCAAGGTATCATCGCGGGCGGCGATTGCGAAGCGGACCGGCGGGCGCCGGCGCGGCGGCCGAGGTCAGTGGATCTTCGCCCAGACCTTCCGCTTGGCGGCATAGGCGATGAGCGTGAAGGCGACCAGGAACAGCATCACCTTTAGCCCGGTGCGCTTGCGGTTCTCCAGGTTGGGCTCGCCGGCCCAGGCGAGGAAAGCGGCGACATCGCGCGCCTCCTGGTCGAGCGTCGCCTTGGTACCGTCGTCGAAGGTCACCGTGTCGTCGTTCAGCGGCTGCGGCATCGCGATCTGGTGGCCCTTGAAGCCCTTGTTGTAGTTCATGCCCTCGGTGAGCTTGAAGTCGGCCGGGGCTTCGCCATAGCCGACGAGGATGCCGTGGATGTAGTCGGCGCCGTCATAGGCGAGGAAGCCCTTGCCGCCGCGCGAGCGCGCCAGCAGCGAGAAGTCCGGCGGCAGGGCGCCGTTATTGGCGGCGCGCGCCGCCTGCTCGTTGGCGAAGGGCGCCTTGAAGCGGTCGGACGGCTTGCCGGGACGGTCGAACATGTCGCCGGCGTCGTTCGGGCCGTCGGTGACCTGGACCGAGGCGGCGATCGCCTTCACGTCCGCTTCCGAGAAGCCGATGTCCTGCAGGTTGCGATAGGCAAGCAGGTTCATCGAGTGGCAGGCCGAGCAGACTTCCTTGTAAACATGGAAGCCGCGCTTCAGCTGCGGCCGGTCGAAACTGCCGAAGAAGCCCTGGAACGACCACTTCTGCGCCTCGACCTCGACCTCTTCATGCGGCGCGGCGGCGATGAACAGGACCGCCGTGAGACCGGCCACGACCGCCAAGGCGTTGAGAAGGATGGAACGGATGGTCATGTTACGCCTTCTCCATCGATTTGGCATGGGCCCGGACCGCGGCACCGCTGCCGCCCTTCAGCACCGGCTGGCTGATCGACAGCGGCAGCGGCAGCGGCCGCTCGAAGATCGAGAGCAGCGGCAGGATCACCAGGAAATAGGCGAAGTAGTAGAGCGTCGCCATCTGCCCGAGGGCGATGATCTTCATGCCGAAATGCCCGCCGGAGACGTTGATCGACCACATGTCGTCGATCGAGGCGGCGCCGGTCATTTCCTTCATCAGGTCGGGCGTCACAATGGTGAACTCGAAGGGCAGCCAGTAGTTGTCCGGCGGGTACTTGCCGCAGAACAGCAGGATCGCCAGCACGAAGACCAGCGCCCAGAAGAAACGCTTGAAGGCCGGCCGGTAGGTGCCGGAGCGCACCGGCGAGCGGTCGAGCCAGGGCAGGATGAAGAGCACGGCGATCGCCGCGAACATGGCGAGCACGCCGGCCAGCTTGTTCGGGATCGAGCGCAGGATGGCGTAGAACGGCAGGAAGTACCATTCCGGCACGATGTGCTCGGGCGTCGACAGCGGGTTGGCCGGGATGAAGTTGTCCGGGTCGCCGAGGCTGACCGGGGCGTAGAACACCCAATAGGCATAGAAGATGAAGAACACGCCCATGCCGAACAGGTCCTTCACCGTGTAGTACGGATGGAAGGGGATGACGTCCTGCGGACCCTTGGTGTCGATGCCGATCGGGTTGTTGGAGCCGAAGCGGTGCAGCGCGATGATGTGCATCACCACCACGCCGAGGATGACGAAGGGCAGCAGGTAGTGCAGCGAGAAGAAGCGGTTCAGGGTCGGGTTGTCGACCGAGAAACCGCCCCAGAGCAGGGTCACGATCTTGCTGCCGACCAGCGGGATCGCCGAGAATAGGTTGGTGATGACGGTGGCGCCCCAGAAGCTCATCTGGCCCCAGGGCAGCACGTAGCCGAGGAAGGCGGTGGCCATCATCAGGAGCAGGATGACGACGCCGATCATCCACAGCAGCTCGCGCGGCGCCTTGTAGGAGCCGAAATAGAGACCGCGGAAGATGTGGATGTAGACCGCGATGAAGAACATCGAGGCGCCGTTCATGTGGATGTAGCGCAGCAGCCAACCGTAGTTCACGTCGCGCATCAGGCGCTCGACGGAATTGAAGGCGTAGTCGACATGCGCGGTGTACTGCATGGCCAGGAAGATGCCGGTGACGATCATCACCATCAGCATGACGCCGGCCAGCGAGCCGAAGTTCCACCAGTAGTTCAGGTTCTTTGGGGTCGGATACTCGTTCGCCTCGTGGTGCAGGTAGGAGAAGACCGGCAGGCGGTGATCGATCCAGCGGATGACGGGGTTCTTGAATACGACGCTCATCTTCCGCTCCCTCAGCCGATCTTCACGACGGTGTCGCTCTCGAACATATAGGTCGGCACTTCGAGGTTCTTCGGTGCCGGGCCTTTGCGGATGCGTCCCGAGGTGTCGTATTGCGAACCGTGGCAGGGGCAGTACCAGCCGCCGTATTCGCCGCGCGGATCGGAGGGCTTCTGGCCCAGCGGCACGCAGCCGAGATGGGTGCAGACGCCGACCAGGATCAGCCATTCCGGCTTGGTGACGCGCTGGGCGTCGGTCTGCGGGTCGCGCAGCTCGGCTTCGTCGACCTTGTCGGCCTCGGCGATCTCCTCCGGCGTGCGGTGGCGCACGAAGACCGGCTTGCCGCGCCACTTCACGGTGATCGACTGGCCGACCTGGACCTGGGAGATGTCGATCTCGATCGAGGACAGGGCGAGCACGTCCTGCGACGGGTTCATGCTGTCGATGAACGGCCAGGCGACGGAGGCCGCCCCGAAGGCCGTGACCGAAGCGGCGGTCAGGTAGAGAAAATCGCGGCGCGTGCCGCCCGCGTCGCCGCCCGGATGCGCCGCCTGCGCGTGATCTGCCATAGTAACTCCCTCTTACGCGTCACACCGCGCCGCCTCATGCGCGCTGGCGCGGATGACTCGGCCCGGTGTGAAAACCCCTTTAGTCGCCGGGGGTTATAGCATGGGGCCCGGAATGCGTTCGGCGCGGAAACTTGCGACATGTCGCCGCATCGTCGGCCAAAAGCTTGGGCAAAACCTGTGCTGGATCCCCGTCGATCCCAGGACTTGGATATAAAGGAAATCGACTCCTTTGCAAAGCGCGCGATGCCGCCCATCCGGCCTCGCAAATCGGGGATATGACGGGCGAATCATGCGGTTAGTCCTATTCGAACCGGATATCCCGCAGAACACCGGGGCGATCCTGCGCCTGGCGGCCTGTTTCGGCCTCGGCGTCGACGTCGTCTTCCCCTGCGGCTTCATCTTCGACGAACCCCGGATGCGCCGCGCCGGCATGGACTATCTCGACCGGGTGGAGCTGGCGAAACACGCCTCCTGGGCGGCCTATCGGCAGGCCCGCGCCGCGGCCAACGGCGGGCGCCTGCTGCTGCTCAGCACCCGGGCGTCGATCTCCTATCTCGACTTCGCCTTCGCGCCCGGCGATTCGCTGCTGCTGGGACGGGAATCGAGCGGCGTGCCCGACGCGGTGCATGCCGCCGCCGATGCCCGCCTGGTGATCCCGCTGCAGCCGGGCATGCGTTCCTTGAATGTAGCGATGGCCGCCGCCATAGTCGCCGGCGAGGCGCTGCGCCAGCTCGGCCAGGCCGCAGGAACGGGAAATCCAGCACGATGACGGCCTACCCACCGGACCACAAGGAACTGGCCGCCGGCTGGTTCGCCGGATTGCGCGACCGGATCTGCGCCGCCTTCGAGGCGATCGAGGCCGATCACGCCGGGACCCATGCCGATTGGCCGGCCGGGCGCTTCGAGCGCCAGGCCTGGTCGCGGCCCGATCCGGAAGCCGGCGACGGCGATGGCGGTGGCGGCGTGATGTCGGTGATGCGCGGTCGGGTCTTCGAGAAGGTCGGGGTCAACGTCTCTACCGTCTTCGGCACCTTCACCCCGGAATTCCGCAAGCAGATCCCCGGCGCCGCCGGCGACGGCCGGTTCTGGGCGAGCGGCATCAGCCTGGTCGCCCATCTGCACTCGCCCCTGGTGCCGGCGGTGCACATGAACACCCGCCACATCGTCACCTCCAGCGCCTGGTTCGGCGGCGGCGCCGACCTGACGCCGATGTTCCCCGTGGCGGAGGACAGCCGCGACTTCCATGCGGCGCTGCAGGCCGCCTGCGATGCCTTCGATCCCGGCTACCACCCGCGCTTCAAGCAATGGTGCGACGACTATTTCTACCTGCCGCACCGCCAGGAGCCGCGCGGGATCGGCGGGATCTTCTACGACAACCTGAATTCCGGCGACTGGGCGAAGGATTTCGGCTTCACCCGCGCGGTCGGCGAAGCCTTCCTCGGGATCTATCCCGACATCGTCCGCCGCCACATGGACCGGCCCTGGACGGCGGAGCAGCGCCGGCACCAGCTGGTGAAGCGCGGCCGCTACGTCGAGTTCAACCTGCTCTACGACCGCGGCACCCTGTTCGGGCTGAAGACCGGCGGCAATACCGAGGCGATCCTGATGTCGATGCCGCCGGAAGTCGCCTGGCCCTAGGGGCGGACGGGACATTGGCCAGATTGTAGTGGAAGGACGTGGGTGCTGGCCGGTCGCCCATCGGGGCAAGCTCGGACCCGAAGAAAACATTTCGATATCCGATGCTGCATGCCGGAATTCCTTCTCCCCTTGTGGGAGAAGGCAAGGATGAGGGGTAGACGCCGCGGGCCCTCGATGGGCCCAAGGCGTCGACTGCGCCCGAAGGATGCAAGAAGGTCGCTCGTCGAGAGCGACCTTCTTGCTGACCCCTCACACCCCCTCTCCCACAAGGGGAGAGGGGGAAGAACCGGAACTCGCGAAGTCGTCACTTGAACCAACCCGCCTTCGGCCAAGGCGTGCTTCCGATCCGCCGATCTGCACTCCGCCGCCGGGTCAGTTGACCGCGCGGCGGCGCAGCTCGGCCAGGCAGGCGGCGCGGGTGGCGGCGAAATCGCCGGCGATCCACCAGGCCTCGACAGATTTCAGCACCTCGCCGACGCGCGGGCCCGGGGCGACGCCGAGCGCCACCGCGTCGCGGCCGGCCAGGGGGAAATGCGGCCGCGTCCAGTCGCGCACGATCCCGTAGGCGCGGTGCCAGTCGGCGGCGGGCTCGGAATTGCCCCAGTCGATCAGCAGCAGATCGAGGGCGCGGTCGTTGCCGAGATCGTAGATCTGGCGGCGCACGTCATGGGGATCGGCGACGGCGAAATCCGGCCGCGGCGCACTGGTGGCGACGACGCGGTCGCGCTCGGCATTGGAGAGCCGCAGCTGCTCGGCGATGGCACCGCCGCTGCCGGTGAGCGCCAGGGCCGCCAGCCGGCGCACCGGGTCGGGGCCGAGGTCGAACTCGCTCTCCAGCCCCGCCACCTTCTTCAGCCGGTCGAAGGTCGTGGCCTGCGGCAGATAGGTCTCGGCGATGCCGAGGTCGAGCATCTCGCCCCAGGTGGCGACGCCGCGGCGCGCCGCCAGCAGCTTCAGCGTCTCCTGGCGCAGCCTTTCGCCGGAGAGCGCCGCCAGATTGTCCTTCAGCTCCAGTGCAGCGGCGAGGGCCGCGGCATCGAATTCGCCGGGCGCGTAGTCGGCGTGGAAGCGAAAGAAGCGCAGGATGCGGAGATAGTCCTCGCGCATGCGGTCGGCGGGCGCGCCGACGAAGCGGACGCGGCCCTGCTTCAGGTCGTCGAGGCCGCCGAAATAGTCGTGCACCTCGCCGTCGGCGGTGGCCGAGAGGGCGTTCATGGTGAGGTCGCGGCGCGCCGCATCCTCACGCCAGTCGGCGGTGAAGCTGACCACCGCGTGGCGGCCGAAGGTCTCGACGTCGCGGCGCAGGGTGGTGACCTCGATGCCGACGCCCTCGGCGACGGCGGTCACCGTGCCGTGCTCGATGCCGGTCGGCACCGCCTTCAGCCCGGCCGCGGCCAGCGCCTGGGTGACGCGGTCCGGGGTCAGCGGCGTGGCGATGTCGATATCCCTGATCTGGCGGCCGAGCAAGGCGTCGCGCACGCAGCCGCCGACGAAGCGCGGCTCGCCGCCGGCCTTCTCCAGCACGTCATAGACCCGCCGCGCGGCACCCTGGCGCATCCACGGCTGCGGCAGGGACTGGAAGACGATCGCTGCGCTCATCGCGGCACCCGGCTCAATTTTCCGTCCCTGCCGGCGCCGGCGCGTCCTCGAAATGCCCGGGCACGACGACGCCGTCGACCACCGTCGGCGGGATGTACTTGGCGCCGGGCGCATGGCGGTCCATCACCGAGGTGGCGCCGAGGGTCACCGCCAGCAGCAGCGCGCCGGCGCCGGCCAGCCAGGACCAGGGAAGATCGGCGGCCACGGTCTCCCTGTGGCCCTGGCGCGCCACCAGGTAGAAATAGTACAGCAGGGTCGGCAGGATCAGCGGCACGACGAAGATCAGGAACTGGCGCATGGTTCAGCTCACCCGTTCCGGCGCCAGGACTTCGGCGAGGTTGTTCAGCATGCCGGCGGTGGCGCCCCAGATGTGATAGCCGGGCCAGGGATAGACGTAGAAGAACCGCTCCTGCCCCTGCCAGACGCGGCTCTCGCGGCGGCGGTTGGCGGGATCGAGGAAGAAGGCGAGCGGCACTTCGAAGGCCTCGGCCACCTCGAAGGCGTCGAGCCGGAGGTCGAAGGGCGGCATCACCAGCCCGACCCAGGGCGTCACCTCGAAGCCGGTGCGGGTGACATAGACGTCGAGCTGGCCGACCAGATCCACCTTGTGACGGGCGAGACCCACCTCCTCTTCCGCCTCGCGCAGGGCGGCGGCGGCGGCATCGGCATCGCCGGGATCGATGCGGCCGCCGGGAAAGCTGACCTGGCCGGCATGGTCGTGGAGATGGTCGGTGCGCTTCGTCAGCAGCACGGTCATCCCCTCCGGCCGGTCGATCAGCGGCACCAGCACGGCGGCGGCGGTGAGCGCGCGCTCGGGCCGCATGCCGGGATTGAGATCGTGGTCGCCGCGCCCTGTGATTGGCCCCGCGCTCGGACCTGGGGTCGCATCGGCGGCGATCGCGGCTGCCACCGCCGCCGGCTGGGTGCCCGGCGCCGAGCGGCGGCCGGGCGCGCGGCTGCCCAGGCGGTCGATGACCAGGGTCCGGCTCATGCGCCGGTCAGGTCGGCCGCGTCCAGGCTTTCGACCGCCCCCAGCGGAAAGAACATGCCGCCGCTCCACACGCCCAACTGCTCCATGCCGTCGACCTCGCGCAACTCGCCGATCTCCACCAGGTGATAGAAGACGGACCGGAGGATCAGCGCCTCCAGCCCGTTCCTTACCATGATATAGGGGCTGGGCTGGCGACTGTCGCGCAAGGCGACGCGGATCGGGTGGTCCGGCCCGGCGGCGACCTCGTCGTCGACATTGGTGCGGAACACCAAGATTTGATCGCGGCCGCGGCCCCGGGCCGTCATCTCCACCGCGGTGAAGGGCGCATCGTCGACCAGGATCCGGCCGCGCTCGACCGGCGTCACCAGCCAGAATTCGCCATCTTCCCGCCGCAATACCGTGGAGAATAGCTTGACCAGCGGTTTCCGGCCGATCGGCGAGCCGCGATAGAACCAGGTGCCGTCCCGGGCGATTCGCATGTCGAAATCCCCGCAGCTCGGCAATTGGTTGAAATCGGGGTTGGACAGGTCGCCGGACGAGGGATTACGCTGCATTTTCAGCAACCGTCAGCGAACGCAAGGTGATCAACTTGGCGACAACTGATAGCATCCTCGGGTCCCATTCCAGCCCTCCGGCCGCACCGTCTGCCGCCGGCCTCGCCCCCGGTGCATCGCCGGGTGCCGACCTGGCCCGCGAGATCGAGAGCATCGCCCAGCGCCTGGGTCAGGTGCGCCACAACATCGCCCAGGTCATTTTCGGCCAAGAACAGACCATCGAGCAATCGCTTATTGCGGTGCTCGGCGGCGGCCACGTGCTGCTGATCGGCGTGCCGGGCCTCGCCAAGACCAAGCTGGTCGACAGCCTGGGCCGGGTGCTCGGGCTGGACACCCGCCGGGTGCAGTGCACCCCCGACCTGATGCCGGCCGACATCATCGGCTCCGAGGTGCTCGAGGAGGCCGATACCGGCCGGCGCAGCTTCCGCTTCATCCCCGGCCCGGTGTTCTGCCAGCTGCTGATGGCCGACGAGATCAACCGCGCCAGCCCGCGCACCCAGTCGGCCCTGCTGCAGGCGATGCAGGAGCACAAGGTGACGGTGGCCGGCCAGACCCACACCCTGCCGCAGCCCTTCCACGTGCTGGCGACGCAGAACCCGCTGGAGCAGGAAGGCACCTATCCCCTGCCCGAGGCCCAGCTCGACCGCTTCCTGCTGCAGATCGACGTCGACTATCCGAGCCAGGACGCCGAGCGCCAGATGCTGATCGTCACCACCGGCTCCAGCGACGCCGAGGCGGCGCAGGTGCTGGGCGCCGCCGAGCTGATGGCGGCGCAGCGGCTGGTGCGGCGCATCCCGGTCGGCGAGAAGGTGCTGGAGGCAATCCTGAAGCTGGTCCGCGCCGGACGCCCGGAGACCTCGGACCTGCCGGAGGTGAAGAAGCACCTCGCCTGGGGTCCGGGCCCGCGCGCCGGACAGGCGCTGATGCTGGCGACCCGTGCCCGGGCGCTGCTGCAGGGGCGCTTCAGCCCCTCGATCGACGATGTCGCCGCGCTGGCGCATCCGGTGCTGCGGCACCGCATCGCGCTGACCTACGGCGCCCGCGCCGAGGGCGTGACCCTGACCTCGGTCATCGACCGCCTGGTCGGGCTGCTGGGCTGAGCATGCGCGCGGGGGACGCAACCTGTCGCCGCACCGGGTGAACCGCTGATGTCGCTGCCGCTCGCACCGGAACGGGCCAAGGCCGAAGCCGCCGGCATCGCCGCGCGCCTGCCGCCGCTGCTGATCGCCGCCGAGCGCATCGCCGCCTCGATCGAGCAGGGCGTGCACGGCCGGCGCCGCATCGGGCCGGGCGACGTCTTCTGGCAGTACCGGCTCTATACGCCCGGCGACGAGATGCGCCGCCTGGACTGGCGCCAGTCGGCGAAGTCCGACCGGCTCTATCTGCGGCAGATGGAATGGTCGGCGGCGCAGTCGGTGTTCCTGTGGTGCGATCTCTCGCCGTCGATGGACTATGCCAGCCGCAAGAACCTGCCGAGCAAGGCCGAACGCGCCCAGGTGCTGCTGCTGGCGCTCGCCAACGTCCTCGCCCGGGCCGGCGAGCGGGTGGCGCTGCTGGGCGATCCTGAGCCGCCGGTCTCCGGCCGCAATGTGCCGGAGCGCCTCGCCGACCGCCTCGCCCACCTCGCCGCCCAGGCCGAGGCGCGCAAGAGCGAGGTCGCAAGCCTGCCGCCCAAAGCGAAGCTGCCGGCGCATGCCCATGTGGTGCTGATCGGCGACTTCTTCTCGCCGCTGGACGAGATGCACGACATCATCGAGCGCTTCGCCGGCCAGGACATCCGCGGCCATCTGCTGCAGGTGCTCGACCCGGCGGAGGTCGCCATGCCCTTCCTCGGCCGGGTGAAGTTCCTCGGCCTGGAGAGGGAGGGCGACCTGCTGATGAGCCGCGCCGAGAGCATCCGCGAGGCCTATCACGGCCGCCTCGCCGAGCACCAGGAGGGGCTGAAGCACCTCGCCCGCCATGCCGGCTGGAGCTTCTCGAGCCATGTCACCGACGCCCCGGCGGCGCCGGCGCTGCTGACCCTCTATCAGTGGCTGGCGGCCGACCAAAGGGTGCGGGCGCGATGAACCGGCGGACCCTCCGATGCTGACCTGGGGCGCCCTGAGCTTCGCCGCACCCTGGCTGCTGCTCGGCCTCGCGGCCCTGCCGGTGCTGTGGTGGCTGCTGCGCCTGACGCCGCCCAGCCCGAAGCAGATCCCCTTCCCGGCGATCCGCCTGCTGTTCGGCCTGCAGCCCAAGGAGGAGACGCCCGACCGCACGCCGTGGTGGCTGATCCTGCTGCGCCTGGTGATCGCCGCCCTCCTCATCCTCGGACTCGCGCATCCCCTGTGGAATGCCGCCCGGCAGTTCCAGCTCGGCGGACCGCTGCTGCTGGTGATCGACGACGGCTGGGCGGCGGCGGCGCATTGGCCGGAACGCATGGCCCTGGCGCAGGATTCGGTGGCGCAGGCGGGCCGCGAGGGGCGCAACGTCGCCCTGCTGGCCACCGCGCCGCAGAGCGGCGGCGAGATCCGCCCGATCTCCCTGCTGTCCGCCGACCAGGCGGCGGCGACCCTGGCGGCGCTGAAGCCCTCGCCCTGGCCGGTCGATCGTGCGCTTGCGGCGCAGGCCCTGGCCCAGGCGAAGCTCGACGGTGACCTCAACATCGTCTGGCTGAGCGACGGGCTGGCCGGGGCGAAGCCCGAGGCCGATCAGGCCCTGGCCGCGGCGCTCAATGCCCAGGGCAAGCTCGACATCGTCGACGACGGTCCCGGCGCCCTGCCGCTGGTCATGCTGCCGCCCGAGCTGCAGGCCCAGGGCCTGGTGGTGAAGGCGATGCGGGCGACAAGCGGCGCGGCGCAGAAAGCGGCGATCCGGGTGCTCGACGGCGAGGATCGCACGATCGCGGTCGCCGACATCGCCTTTCCCGCCGATGCCCTGGTCGCCAGCCAGAAGCTGGACCTGCCGATCGAGCTCCGCGGCCGGGCGAGCCAGGTGGTGATCGAAGGCGCGCAATCGGCCAGCGGCGTCGCCCTGCTCGACGACAGTTCCGGGCGCAAGCCGATCGGCGTCATCACCGACAACCCGACGGCGGGGCGCCAGCCGCTGCTCGGCGAGCTCTATTACGTCGAGCGCGCCCTGGCGCCCGGCAACGAGGTCCGGATCGGCGATCTCGACACCCTGATCGCCCAGCCGATCGCCCTCATCATCCTGCCCGACCAGACGGCGATCTCGGCGGAGGGCCGGACCAAGCTGGCGAAATGGGTGGAGCGCGGCGGCATGCTGATCCGCTTCGCCGGCGAGCGGCTGGCGGCGGCGACCGACGACAATCTGCTGCCGGTGCGGCTGCGCCAGGGCGACCGCGTGCTCGGCGGCGCGCTGAGCTGGGCCCAGCCGACGACCCTCACCGCCTTCCCCGCGATCTCGCCCTTCGCCGGGCTCGAGATCCCCCACGACGTGCATGTCGAGCGCCAGGTGCTGGCCGAGCCGGAACTGGATCTCGGGCAGAAGACCTGGGCGCGGCTGGCCGACGGCACGCCCCTGGTCACCGGCGCCAAGCGCGGCGAGGGCTACAGCGTGCTGTTCCACGTCACCGCCAATGCCGAATGGTCGGACCTGGCGCTCTCCGGGCTGTTCGTCGACATGCTGGACCGCCTCGTCCAGCTCGCCGCTGGCGTGCCGGCCGGCGAGGAGGCCGGCGACCAGCCGCTGAAGCCGGTCGCCATCCTGGATGGCTTCGGCCGGTTGGGGCCGGTGACGGCCGGCGCCCTGCCGATCCTGCCCAAGGAGCTGGCCGGGGCCCAGATCGGACCGCTGCACCCGCCGGGCTTCTACGGCCCCGACAAGGCGCGGCGCGGGCTCAATCTCGGCGCAGCGGTGAAGATCCTGCGGCCGCTGGGCCTCGCGGCGCAGCCCCTGGCGCGGGTGCATACCGTCGATTTCAAGCCCTGGATGATCGCCGGCGCCTTCCTGCTGCTGCTGCTCGACCTCGTCATCGCCCTGCGCCTGCGCGGCCTGCTGACCGCCTCGCAGATCCGCGCCGGACGGGCTGCCGCCGGCCTCCTGCTGCTGGCCCTGCTCGGCCAGCTGGCGACGGCGCAGCCGGCATCGGCGCAGCCGATGACCGACGACGACATCATCGCCGCGATGCAGACCACCCACCTCGCCTTCGTGCGCACCGGGGTGCCGGATGTCGATGCCACCAGCAGGGCGGGGCTGAACGGCCTGACCTCGATCCTGCTGGAACGGACCTCGACCGATGTCGGCGATCCGGTCGGCGTCGACCTCGAGGCCGACGACCTGACCTTCTATCCCCTGCTCTATTGGCCGATGACGGCGACCCAGCGCATCCCCTCGGCGCGGGCGATCGACAAGCTCAACAAGTACATCGCCGGCGGCGGGCTGATCTTCTTCGATACCGCCGACCAGAACGTCTCCGGACTTTCCGGCGGCTCGGGGCCCGGCGTGCTGCGGCTGCAGGAACTGACCGCCGGGCTCGACGTCCCGCCGCTGGCGCCGATCGCGCCCGACCACGTGCTGACCCGCGCCTTCTACCTGCTGAAGGACTTTCCCGGCCGGTGGATCGGCGGCAGCCTCTGGGTCGAGACGGCGAACAGCCGGGTGAATGACGGCGTCGCCACCGTCATCGTCGGCAGCAACGACTATGCCGGCGCCTGGGCGGTCGACGATGTCGGCCAGCCGATGTTCCCGGTGACCCCCGGCGGCGAAAGGCAGCGCGAGATGGCCTATCGCTTCGGCATCAACCTGGTGATGTATGCCCTGACCGGTAACTACAAGTCCGACCAGGTGCATGTCCCGGCCATCCTGGAGAGGCTGGGGCAATGACCTGGGGAGCCTTTTCCGTCGCCCTGCATCCGCTGCTGCCCTGGCCGGCCATTGCCGCGCTGGCCGGCGCCTATCTGCTGCTGCTCTGCCTGGCCTTCCTGCGCCGGGCGCGCGGCACCGCCTGGCGCCTGGTCGCCGGCGGGCTCCTGACCGTGGCCCTGCTCGATCCCGCGCTGATCGAGGAACAGCGCAGCTACCAGAAGGACATTGCCGTCGTCCTGGTCGACCGCTCGCCGAGTCAGAAGCTGGAGCACCGGACGCAGGACACCGAGGCGGCCCTGGCCGCGGTGAAGCGCGAACTCGCCGCCTTTCCCGATCTCGAGGTCAAGGTCATCGAGGGCGGCGCCGGGACCGACAGCGCCGAAAAGGGCACCGAGCTCATCGACAGCCTGCAGCGTGGCCTCGCCGACGTGCCGCTGCAGCGCCTGGCCGGCGTCATCGCCATCACCGACGGCCAGATCCACGACGTGCCCGCCGATCCCAAGGCGCTCGGCTTCGACGCCCCGCTGCACCTGCTGCTGACCGGCGATCCGGAGGCCGGCGACCGCCGCATCCTGCTGACCGAGGCCCCCGGCTTCGGCATGGTCGGCAAGTCGGTCGATCTCAAGTTCCGGGTCGACGACCTGGGCAGGCTCGGCACCGGCGGCTCCGCCCTGGTGACGATCCGGCGCGACGGCGAGGCGATGCCGCCGATCTCGGTGCCGCTCGGCATCGAGCAGACCCTGCCTTTGCCGATCGAGCATGGCGGGCAGAGCGTGTTCGAGATCGAGGTCGAGAAGGGCCAGCAGGAACTGACCGTGGCCAACAACACCGCGGTGCTGCCGGTGAACGGCGTGCGCGATCGGCTGCGGGTCCTGCTGATTTCCGGCGAGCCCTATCCCGGCGAGCGGAACTGGCGAAACCTGCTGAAGTCGGATCCTTCGGTCGACCTCATCCATTTCACCATCCTGCGGCCGCCCAACAAGCAGGACGCGACACCGATCAACGAGCTGGCGCTGATCGCCTTCCCGATCGACGACCTGTTCGACGTGAAGCTGAAGGAATTCGACCTGATCATCTTCGACCGGTTCCAGCACCTGGGAATCCTGCCGGAGGAGTATTTCTTCCACATCGCCGACTACGTGCAGAACGGCGGCGCGGTGCTGGAGGCGGCCGGCCCGACCTCGGCCGGGCAGTTCAGCCTCTACCGGACGCCGCTGGATACCATCTTCTCGGCCAATCCGACCGGGGAAGTGGTCTCCAAGGGCTTCCGGCCGGGCCTGACCGACATCGGTCGGCGGCATCCGGTGACGGCCGATCTCGCCGCCCGAGATGGCGACGAGAAGAAATGGGGCCGCTGGTTCCGGCAGATCGCGGCCACGGCGACCCGCGGCAATACCGTGATGAGCGGCGCCGACGGGCTGCCGCTGCTGGTGCTGGAGCGGGTCGGCAAGGGCCGCGTGGCGCAGCTCTTCTCCGACCAGATCTGGCTGTGGTCCCGGGGTTTCGAGGGCGGCGGTCCGCAGGCGGAGCTGATCCGCCGCACCGCCCACTGGCTGATGCAGGAACCCGAGCTCGAGGAAGAGGACCTGCGAGCGACGATGATCGACGGCCGGCTGGAGATCGAGCGGCGCAGCCTCTCGACCCAGCCGGCCGGTGTCGAGGTCGTCCGCCCGGACGGCACCCACGATACCGCCAGGCTGACCGATGCCGGCCACGGCAAGTCGGTGGCGACGGTGCAGGCGAGCGATCAGGGCCTCTATCGCGTGACCGACGGCCGGCGCCAGGCCTTTGCCGCCGCCGGGGCGCTCAATTCCCTGGAGTTCCGCGACCCGCGGGCGAGCGTCCTGCCGCTGAAGCCGCTGCTGGAAGCGACCGGCGGCGGCAGCCAGGTCTTCATCCGCGACGGCATGCCGACCCTGCGCCGAGTCTCGGCGACCAGCGATCGCTCCGGCTTCCACTGGTTCGGCCTGACGCGGAACGAAGATTACGTGGTGACCGGGGTCAACCAGGCCCCGCTGCTGCCGCCCTGGGCCGCCTTCTTCCTCGGGCTGGGGGCGATCATGCTGGCCTGGAAGCGCGAGGGGCGCTGAGCCTGCTGTCGCCGGACCGGCTACTGCCGGGCGAGTTCCGCGTCGAAAATATTCAACAGGTAGACGACGTCCTCGTCGTCGCAGCCGCGGGTGCGGACCAGGATCCGCACGTCGGTCTTGGCGCCCTCGATCGCCTCCAGCCGTTCGCCGGCGCCGAGCTCGTGCTCGGTCATGGCATCGATATAGCCGGCCCAGCGCCGCCAGGTCGCGGCATCCGGCGCCACCCCGCGGCACAGGACGGCGGCGCGGATGGCCATGTGATAGCGGGCATAGACCAGGGTCATGTCCTGGGCCGAAGCGGGCGCCGCCCGGTCCAGGCCGAGGAGGTGGCCCATACCGAAACCCAGCCCCAGGCAGAACAGGGCGGAGCCGATCCGGCTTAAGGGCGGCATCGATGTCATCCTGGCGGGATCCCGGGGTCCAGCGGTCCGGCGCAAATGGAAACGCCGGCCCCATTGCTGGGGCCGGCGCCATCGCGCCGAATGCGCAACCGACTACTGCAGCAGGGGCGCCAGCTCCGAGTCATAGAGGGCCAGCAGGCCCTTGCCGTCGTCGCTGTCGCAGCCGCCATGCTTGGACAGCTTTCGGGCATCGGTCTTGGCGGTCTCGACCAGGGTCAGGCGCTCGCCGCCGCCGATCTCGTGATTGACCTTGCTGTCGATATACGGGCCCATCTTGCCCCAGGCAGCGCTGTCGTGGCTCATGTCACGGCACAGCTCGGCGAGCCGGACCGCCTCCTGGTACTTGGTCCAGGTGGCGGCGGCGTCGTCCTGCGCCTGGGCCGCGCCGACCCAGCCGATGGCCGCTCCGGCCAGCAGCGCAGCAGCGGTCAAGGCAGTAACGCTCTTCTTGTACATGTGGGGTTCCTCTTCCCAGTGGGGTGCCAAAGCTTTGTATTCCGGCGCCAGTCTCGGATTTCGCGGCCCGGAATTCAACCGGATTCTACGAATATCTCGCAACTCGCCCTTCCCAGACTCGGCAGGCAGGGGGTTAGATTCCGGCCGACCCAAACCTTAACCCCTGGGAACTGTGCCGGTTCCCGCCGGCAAGGGCGGAGAGCGAAGAATGCGTCGAACCAGCCGATTCCGCCAGTTGCTCGAGGCCTCCGAGATCCTGACCCTGCCGGGGGCGCACGACGCGCTATCCGCCCGGCTGGCGGAGATGGCGGGCTTCCAGGCGATCACCTGCGGCGGCTATGCCGCGACCGCGAGCCTGCTCGGGGCACCCGACATCGCCCAGCTTTCCATGACCGAGATGGCCGACATGTATGCGCGCCTCGGCGACGCCGTCGACCTGCCGATCCTGGCCGATGCCGATACCGGCTACGGCAATGCGGTCAACGTCGCCCGGACCGTCCGCGCCTTCGAGCGGGCGGGGGTCGCCGCCCTGTTCATCGAGGACCAGGTGGCGCCAAAGCGCTACGGCCACATGGACGGCAAGCGGGTCATTTCGACCACCGAGATGACGGCGAAGATCAAGGCCGCCCTGGACGCCCGGCGGGATGCCGACCTGGTGATCATGGCGCGCACCGACGCCCGCGCCATCGAGGGGTTGGATTCCGCCATCGAGCGCGCGCAGATCTATCGCGAGGCGGGTGCCGACCTGATCTTCGTCGAGGCGCCGCTCAGCATCGACGAAATGAGCCGGATCTGCTCCGAGATCCCCGCCCCCTGCATGGCGAACAATGTCGAGGGCGGCAAGACCCCGGTGCTCTCGGCCGAGGCCCTGGAGCAGATCGGCTATGCGGTCGTCGCCTTCCCGGTGGCGGCGACCTATGTCGTCGCCCATGCGCTGAAGCGGTTCTACGGACTGCTGAAGGCGAGCGGCGAGACCACCGCGATGCAAAGCGAGATGCTGAGCTTCGCCGCGTTCCACGACATCGTCGGCCTGCCCCGGCTGCGCGAACACGAAAGGGCCTGCGACGCCTTCGCCAAGGACCTGCTGGAACGGGTGGCCGAGAGGTCGGCGCGCGACGCCTGAGCTATTGCGCCGCCGACGAAGCGGCCTCGCCGCGCGCGTTGAGGACGCCGAAATCGGGGATCTGCCGGCGATCCAGCAGGTCGAGCGCCTCGAAGCCCAGGAAGCCGCCGGCCGGATCGCCGTCGCGGAACAGCGGCAGGATGCAGTATTCGTAGGGCCGGGAGAGGCCGCGCCAGCTCTTCAGGCTGTTGTCGCCGATGATCGGCCGCTTGGTCCGGTGCAGATGCCGGAAACAGGCGAGCCAGTCGATATGGTCGAAGCCGCCGTAGTCGAAGTCGTCGAGATAGTGGCCGGTCAGGTCGCGCTTGTTGAACTCGACATGGGCGGTGCCGTAGACCCGGTAGCGCACCCGGAGCGGCTCGGTCTCCAGATCGCCCATGGTGATAAAGGGCAGGTAGGCGCGCATCTCGACCGGGTCGATCTCCTGGCGCGCCGGCGGTCGGTCGCCGCGCCACAGGCTGCGCCAGTACGCGAAGATCTCGCGGGTGTTGCGATGCCGCGCGCTTGCGGCGTCGACGAATTCGATGAAGGCGTAGCGCGGCTCGGGCGAGTCGTTCATGCGAAAAACACCGGCGCGGCTCCAGGACGGGTTACGTAACCCGATTTCGCGCAGGGTCTCAATTCATTACTGGCGGGTCAAAAATAGTTCTGTGGAAAACTCTGTGCAGAAGCGGAATGCCGCGCGCGGCAGGCACTGCCGGGCGGCGCGTAAACCGAAAATTCACCACGTTTCACCCGCCCGCCGCCGCCGTCACGCCGAGATCGGCAAGCCAGGTCTTCAGGCGTGCCAGGTTGACGCCGAAATCGCCGAAGCCGTAGTTCGAGCGGCTATACATGGCAATGACCGCGCGGCTGTCGTCGACCGGCCGGACCAAGACATTGACCGTGTCGGGAAAGCGGAAGACCGCCGAGCGCTGCACCAGGACGTATTCCACCGTGCCGTCCGCCGCCGCCGTGCGCGACACCAGCTCGGTCCGCGGTTCGGCCGGCAGGACCGCTTCGACCTGCGCCGCCAGTGCCGCCGCCGGCATCGCCACCGGCGCGGTGACGAGATCGACCTTCGCGGGGCAGAGCGCGGCCGGACAGGCCAGGGCGTCGTTCGGACTGCCGGACCGCGCCAAGGCAGCGAAATCGACCCGCGCGGTATCCGCCGAACAGGCGGCCAGCAGCCAGGCACTGGCGACGAGCAGGGCAAGCGCCAGGGGCGCGCGCCGCAGACCGGATTTGACCTTCATCCTCCGCCTCCCTTTCGGCACCGGCCGATGGGCCCGGCCAGGGCTGCGACAATGCCGACATTGACCCGGGCCGCGCAATGCCAAAGCTGGTCGCCGCGATCCCGCTTCACCCGCCGACCGGACGGAGCCCATGGAACATTTCACTCCACTAGCCTCGCTGACCGGCGGCGCCCTGATCGGTGCCGCCGCCGGGTTGCTGCTGCTGGCCAACGGACGGATCGCCGGGATCAGCGGCATCTTCGGCGGGGCGCTCGGCGGCGCGCTCGGCGGATCCGACCGCGGCCGGTCTTGGCGGCTGCTGTTCGTCGCCGGCCTGATCCTCGGCGCCTGGCTGGCGGCCGATGCGGGACTCGGCATGGGTGTGGAGATTGCCGCCAGCTGGCCCCGCATCGCCCTCGCCGGCCTCTTGGTCGGCTTCGGCACGCGGCTGGGCGGCGGCTGCACCAGCGGGCACGGCGTCTGCGGCCTCGCCCGGCTTTCCCGACGCTCGCTGGCGGCAACCCTCGCCTTCATGGCGGCCGGCATGGCGACCGTCTTCGTGCTGCGCCATCTGGCGGGGAGCTGAGAGCATGCGGAACCTGATCGCCGCGGCCGCGGCCGGGCTGCTGTTCGGCATCGGCCTCGTCGTCTCCGGCATGGCCAATCCGGCGAAGGTGCAGGGCTTCCTCGATCTTGCCGCCCTGCCGGAGGGCGGCTGGGATCCCAGCCTGGCCCTGGTGATGCTGGGCGCGCTGCTGGTGGCGGCGCCGCTCTTCGCCCTGGCGCGGCGCCGGGCGCGGCCGTTCTGCGCCGAGGCCTTCCACTGGCCGGAGAAGACGGCGGTCGACGCGCCGCTCCTCCTCGGCAGCCTGGTGTTCGGGATCGGCTGGGGCCTCGCCGGCTTCTGCCCCGGGCCGGGCCTCGCCGCCCTGCTGCTGGACGGCGGCAAGGCGCCGCTCTTCGTCGCCGCCATGGCCGGCGGCATGCTGCTGCAGCGGCTGACGGCCGGCCGCCGGCCCTAGCCGAGATACCGCTTCAGGAAGGCGACGCTGCGGCCCCAGGCCAGCTCCGCCGCCGCCTTGTCGTAGCGGGCGCCGCCGGTATCGTTGTTGAAGGCGTGGTTGACGCCGGGATAGAGGTAGAGCTCGTAGGTCTTGCCGCTGCTCTTGAGGGCGGCCTCGAAATCCGGGATGCCGGCGTCGATCCGCTCGTCGAGGCCGGCGTAGTGCAGCAGCAGCGGCGCCCTGATCGCCGACACCTGCGCCGCCTCGGGCTGGCGGCCGTAATAGACGACGGCGGCATCGAGCCCGGGCTCGGCCACGGCCAGCGCGTTCGCCATGCCGCCGCCCCAGCAGAAGCCCAGGGCGCCGACCTTGCCGCCGACCTTGCCGCCGACCTCTGGTCGGGCGCGCAGGGCGGCGACCACGCCCCGCAGCCAGCCGACCACCTCCGGCGCCTGCAGCTTGCCGATCATCTCCCGCGCCTGGTCCGGATCCGGCGGCGTCCCGCCGACCGGGCTGAGAAGGTCCGGCGCGAAGGCCACGAAACCCTCCAGGGCCACCCGCCGCGCGACGTCCTTGATATGCGGGTTGAGGCCGCGGTTCTCGTGGATCACCACCACGGCCGGATGGGTGCCGCCACCGGCGGGCCGGACGAGATAGCCGCTGACGGTTGCGGTGCCGGCGGCAAGGCCGACGGTCTCGGCGACGAGTCGCGCGTCGTCCGGCGGCACCAGATCGGCCAAGGCGTAGTTGCTCTCCAGCAGCGGCAGCACGGCGCCAGCCGCCGCCACGCCGCCGGCGAGCACCGCCAGCCGGTCGAGGAACTCCCGGCGCGTGCCGGTGCCGTGGGTGAAGCGGTCGTAGAGATCGATGATGCGCTGGTCCATGGTTCTGCCTCCCGATTTTTTTCGCCGCTGCTGTGAGCGATCTCACATTTGTGATGGCGGCGGCGCCACTTCAATGCCGGTGGCCCGCAAAAACAGTTGCGAGGGAGGCCGGCTTGCCTCATATAGCGATTGCGGGATGGTGCGCGGCGCGGCGCCCAACCCGCTTCCCGTCCGCGCCTGAGAACTCGAGGAGAGACGGGAAACGATGCACGCCAACGCGCACGACTCCCCCTTCACGTCCGCCATCCGGCGCAACAGCGCCGAAGTCACCAGCCTGCTGCCGCGGGAAGGCCGCGTTGCCGGGACCTGGCCGGCCGAGGTCACCGCGCTTGCGGAATGGATCGGCCCGGCCCGCGAGGACTGGCGCCGCGGCGAGCTCGAGGTGAAACACAGCGCCTGCCTCGACCTCGACATCAAGCGGCTGGCCGACGGCACCCTGCTGCTCGCCGGCCTGCCGGGCGAGGAAACCCGCCTGGAGATCGCCGGCGCCACCATCGCCGCCCTGGAATCCGGCGCACTGGCGCAGATCGTCGTCGAGCGCCCGGGCCGGCTGCGCCTGACGCTGGCCGGGGCCGAGCTACTGCCGGTGCTGCCGGCGATTCCGCCGACCGCCGAGGTCGTGGAGCTGCGGGCGCGCCGCGCCGCCTAGCGGGCAGCGTCGAGCGCCGGGGGCAGAGCGTCGGCGAAGGCATCGAGATCCTGCCGGGTGCCGGCGCTGATCCGGATGCAGCGGTCGAGCGGCGCCACCCCGGGCATGCGGACGAAGATGTCGCGGGCGATCAGTTCCGCCA
Organism: uncultured Rhodospirillaceae bacterium; assembly: GCA_964551505.1. Lineage (GTDB taxonomy): Bacteria > Pseudomonadota > Alphaproteobacteria > Dongiales > Dongiaceae > Dongia. The sequence continues at coordinate 142,053 of CAZKDH010000040.1, read as the reverse complement.
GGACCCGCCGGGCGAAGGCCCCGTCGCCGCCGCAATCGATGGCGACGAAGTTGGTCGCCGAGGGCAGCGGCAGGAGGCCGTTGGCCCGGGCGATCTCGCCGATACGCCCGCGCGCCGCGGCGACCTCGCCGAGGACCAAGGCCAGATGCGCCCCGTCCATCAGCGCCGCCAGCGCGCCAGCCTGGGCGATCCGGTTGACGCCGAAATGGTTGCGGACCTTGTCGAAGCTGCGGATCAACTCGGCGGCGCCGATCGCATAGCCGATCCGGGCGCCGGCCAGGCCATAGGCCTTGGAGAAGGTGCGGAAACGCAGCACCTGGGGGTTGGCGACGTCGATCGGCGGCAGGGTTCCCGGCGGGGCGAATTCGCCATAGGCCTCGTCGAGGCAGAGGACGGTGCCGGCCGGCAGGCGGTCGATCAGCCGCTGGACCGCCGCCCCATCCCAGCAGGAGCCCATCGGATTGTCGGGATTGGCGAAGAAGACCAGCCGGGCTGTCGTGCTGCGGGCCAGGCCGAGGAGCGCCTCGGGGTCCTCGCGGTCCTGCCGATAGGGCACGGTCGCCAGCCGACCGCCGAAGCCGGTCACGTGGAAGTTGAAGGTGGGATAGGCGCCGAGCGAGGTGGCGACCGTCACCCCCGGCTCGACGAAGAGGCGCACCGCATAGCCGAACAGCCCGTCGATGCCCTCGCCGACGACGACGTTCTCCGGCGCCACGCCGTGATGCGCCGCCAGCGCCTGCTTGAGGTCGTGGTTTTCCGGATCGCAGTATTTCCAGGCCTCCGCCGCGGCGTCGCGCATCGCCGCGACGGCGCGCGGCGAGGGTCCGAACACGCTCTCATTGGCGCCGATCCGGGCGCGAAAGGGCCGGCCGCGGGCGCGTTCCTGGGCTTCGGGACCGACGAAGGGCACGCTGGCGGGGAGCGATTCGACCAGCGGCGTGAACGGAAGGCGGCTCATGAATCCCGCGCCGGCGGCCGACGGCTAGGGCCGCGCGGCCAGATCGGCGACGAAATCCGCGAAGACCTGGTTCAGCGCCTGATTCAAGGCGACAACCGCGGCATCGATCGAATCGCCGCCTGCCGACGCCTCCGCCTTGTAGACGCTGGAGAGGATCAGGTTGTCGCTCGCCTTCTCGATCAGCGACAGCTCGATCTCGACCGCGCCGCCGTTCTTGCCGTCGATGGTCTGCTCCAGCCGGTGGATCTTGCCCTGCACCAGGTATTTGGCATCGACCCGCAATTCGCTGGAGACAACCTTGTCGGCCACCCCCGCGCTGCGCAGATAGGCCACCAGCTCGTCGCGCACCATCGTCGTCGGCGGATCGGTCCAATAGGCATAGCTGCGCTGCTCCAGCTTCTGCCCGCCATTGGTGGTGAACAGCAGCGGGCGCTCGCCAAGCACGCCTTCGCCGGAGAACGGGGCGACCTCGACCGCGCCGTCGATCGGCCGCTCGATTTTTCCCGGCGCCGCATCGGCCACCAGGCGGTAGTACTGCTCCTTGGGCACCGGCGGCGCCGCGCAGGCGCCGAGCAGGGCCAGGATCGGCAGGATGAGAGCGATGCGTTTCATGTCCGGCCCTTCCTATGGCGTCGTCGACTTGCTGGGCGTGCCCTCGGAGCTGGGGCTCAGGCCCTTGTCGGCCTCGGGATTCCCGCCCGAGAGCAGCAGGCCCGGGTTCTGGCGGATCAACCGGCTGAACTCGTTCATGTTGCGCGTGCTGCCCTCGAGATTGTTGGTGATGGCATCGATATTCTGCGACACCGAGCGCAGGATATATTCCAGATCGGCCACCGACTTGTCGACGTTCTTGCGGTTGTCGGTGATCATCAGGTGCACGTCCTGGGCGACGCCGTTGACCTCCTTGGCCAGGGCATTCAGTTCGGCAATGGTCTGATCGGCGTTCTTGCTGGCGCGATCCAGATTGCCGAGGATGCGCTTCACCGCGTCGATATTGCCGTCGGCCAGGAGCTTGCGGACCTGGGCGAGGTTGTCGGCCATGTCCTCGGTCAGGCTCTTCACCTGCTCGGTGATTACGTCGAGCTTGCCGTTGGCATTGCGGATCAGGCCCTGGACCCCGGTGCCGACCGCGTTGATCTGGGTATCGGTGGTCTGGGTCAGCCGCTTCACCGAGCCCTGCAGCTCGGTGATCAGCGGGGTCACGCCGTTCTGCAGCAGGCTGCTGACCTGGCCGGCCAGGCTCGCCATCAGCGCGAACATGTCGGAGGGCCCGGAGCCCTTGATCTCGCCGCCGACGGCGATCACGTCCTTGGAGACGCCGCCATGGATGTCGAGGGTCTTCGCCGCCAGGAAGCTGGAGGCGGCGATGCTGGCGACCGAATCGACGGGGAACTTCCACCCGGACACGACGCCGACATTGACCTTGAAGCGGTACTTGCCGTCCTTGAAGTCGGGCTCGATCCTGTCGACCTGGCCGACCTGGAATCCCTCGTAGCGCACCACCGTGCCGTATTTGATGTCCATCACGTTGTCCAGCATGACCACGTAGGGGTCGGTCGGTCCGGTGCGGCCGGTGACCAGGGTGATCGCCACCACGAGGGCCACGACCATCGCGCAGACGAAGGCGCCGACCGCGGTGTAGTTGATGAAATGATTGCGCATGGTCGATCGATCTCCGGGCGGTTAGTCGCCAGCCAAGCGGCGCAGGTATTCGGTGGGGTCGACTTCCGCCTCGACGGAGCGTCGGTTGAGCAGGTTCTGCACGCGGGTGTTCGTCGAATTCCGGATCGCCTCGACCGGCTCGCTGGCCAGGATATGGCCCTGGTCGAGGATGGTGATGCGGTCGCCGATCTTGAAGGCGCTGTCGATGTCGTGGGTGACGACGACGACCGAGATGTCCATCGCCTCGCGCAGCTTCAGGATGAGATCGTCCAGTGCCGAGGAAACCACCGGATCGAGCCCCGAGGAGGGCTCGTCGAGGAACAGCAGCTTGGGATCCATGACGATGGCGCGGGCGATCGAGGCGCGCTTCACCATGCCGCCCGACAGCGCCGCCGGCATCAGGTTGCCGAAGCCGGAGAGGTTGACGACCTCCAGCTTCATGTTCGCCATGATGTCCATGGTCCGCTCTTCGAGATCGGTCAGCTCGCGCAGCGGCAGCTTGACGTTCTCGGCGACCGACATCGAGCTGAACAGCGCGCCGAACTGGAAGGCGACGCCGATCCGGCGCCGGAGATCCAGCGACTGGGTCGCATTCAATCCGCCGAGATCCTTGCCGAGCAGCTTGACCTTGCCGGGGACCGGCGGCATCAGCCCCACCAGGTGGCGCAGCAGGGTGGTCTTGCCCGAGCCGCTGCCGCCCATGATCACCATGATCTCGCCGGCGCGCACGTCGAGCGAGATGTCATGCAGCACCTGGCGCTTGTCGTAGAAGAAGTCCAGGTGATCGACCTCGACCGTCTTCGGCCGCTTCGCCAGCTCTTCCTGGGTCGGCTTCCAGCGGTCGGTGGCCTCGAGATGGGTGGCGTGGGTCATGATGTCAGCGCGTGGTCAGGTAGGCGAAGATCATGTCGGCGACGACGATCAGCGAGACCGACAGCACCACCGACCGGGTGGTCACCCGGCCGACGCCCTCGGCGCCGCCGGAGACGCTGGAGCCGTTCACCACGCCGACCATGGCGATGATCACGCCGAACAGCGCCGCCTTGCCGATGCCGTGGTAGATGTCGCCGGCCTTCAGGATGGTCAGGGTATCGTTGACATAGGCGCCGAAGGAACTGCCCAGGGTCGCGGAGACATAGAGGCCGGCGGCGAACTGCGCCACCAGGTTGGCCCACATGGCGAGGCAGGGCAGCATGATGCTGAGGGCGACCAGGACCGGCGACACCAGATAGCGCACCGGATTGATGCCCATGACCTGCAGGGCGTCGACTTCCTGGTTGATGGTCATGGTGGCGAGGCGGGCCGCAATCGCCGATCCCGACCGCCCGGCGACCAGAATCGCCATGATCATCGGCGAGAATTCGCGGACGACGGAGAGCGCGATGCCGATATAGGCATAGGCCTCCGCCCCGAACAGCCCGAGTGAATACAGCGCCTGGATGGCCAGCATCAGCCCGATCGTCGCCGCCAGCAGGGTGGCGATCGGCAAGGCCAGCACGCCGATCGCCATCATCTCGAAGAAGATCGCGCGGATGCGGACCGGCTGGCGGCGGCGCCAGCCGTAGAGCAGCCAGAAGATGGCCTCGAAGAACAGGGCGGCCGAATAGCCGATCTCGTCCAGGCCCTTGACGGTGCCGCGGCCGATGGAATCCAGCGTGCGCGCGGCCGCGTTCATGGCTGGAGCGCCCGGAGCTTGGAAATCGTGCCGGCTGGGGTCATGACGGCTGGGATCATGACGGGCGGCGCTCAGCTCTTCTGCGGAGCGGTGAAGGCACTGCTCAGATCCGTATGGATGGCGAAGACCTTGTCGAGGCGGGCCAGTTCGAGTACCCGGCGCACGCGCTGGCTGACCGCGACCAGGATCAGGTCGTTCTTCTGCTTGCGCGCCACCTGCAGGCCCTCGACCAGGCTGGCGATGCCGGAAGAGTCGATATAGGTGACCTGGGACAGGTCGATCAGCACGTCCCGCCCCTTCTTGAGGTTGTCGAGGATCGCCCGCCGTACCGCCCCGGCATTCTCGAGATCGATCTCGCCTGCCAGTTCGACGACGATGCGCCCTTGCTGCTCCGTAATGTTGCCAACCGACATATCAGATCCCTCGACCCCAACCCCTGCCACCTATGGCGTTAACCATTATGGCTCAATCCTTCCGGCGCTTTACCAATTCCAGCAGGTTTCCCTCGCCATCCGGCAAGGGAATGAAGCTGGCATCGTCCATGACCGCCCGAATGAAATGCGTCCCCAAGCCGCCCGGTCGAACGTCGTCCAACGGGCGCGGTTCTATCTTACCCTGATCCACCTTGGGGGCGAAATCCCTGATTCGAAGCATAATTCCATCCGGCAGGCGATGCGCGGCCAGGGTGATCTCGCCCTCCGGCTTGCCGCGATAGGCGTGCACCATGATGTTCTCCGCCGCCTCGCAGGCCGCCAGCTGCATATCCTCGATTTCCTCTTCCGAGAAACTGCAGGCCCGGCCGGCCGCCGCCAAAGCGGGACGCAACATGCGAAGCCGGTCCGGCCGTGCCGGGAAGGTTATGCCGAACAGGAAATCGGTCTCCGGCGGCGCATCCGGCCCGGGGATCCGGTCGGCGCCCCAGGAGCGGCTGGCCAGGGAATCGTCGATCGCCAGCAGGGTCAGGTCGTCGCGGGCCTCCCAGCCGCCTTGGTCGAGCTCCGCGAGCACCCGCGCCAGTTTCTCCGCCAAGGTTCCCGTGGTCGCCAGTTCGAGCAGCTGGTTCAGGCCGTCGACGCCGAGTTCCTCGGTCTCGCCGAAGCGGAATTCGGTCAGGCCATCGGAAAATACCAGGAACATCGCGCCGTTGAGGTCGAGCGACTGCTCCTGATAGGTGACGTCGGAGAGGATGCCCAGCGGTGGCGATGCCGCCTCGTAGGTCTCGTAACTGTGGTCCGGGTGCTTGACGATCGGCGGCAGATGGCCGGCATTGGAGAAGCGCAGGATGCCGGTGGCAGGGTCATAGAGCCCGGCCAGCATGGTGACGAACATGCCGCGGCTGGCGGTCTCGGACACCTCGCGGTTCAGGATGGTCAGCAGGCGCGCCGGATCGCGAATGGTCTTGCCGAGGCAGCGGAACAGGCTGGCGGTCTTGGCCATCAGCAGCGCCGCGTTCATCCCCTTGCCGGAGACGTCGCCCAGGCAGAAGGCGATGGTCCGGTCGGGCAGCTCGAAGAAGTCGTAGAAATCCCCGGAAACCTCGCGGATCGGCCGGTTGATACCGCAGATCGGCAGGTCGTCGTCGGCCCGCGGCAGCAGGCTGCGCTGGATCTCCGAGGCCAGCTCCAGCTCGCGCTTGATCCGCTCCTGCTCGACCAGCTGATCGGCCAGCCGGGCGTTGGAAATGGCCAGGGCCGCGGCATTGCCCATGACCTGCAGCATGTTCTCGTCCTTGGCGTCGAAGGGCCGGCCGTTCTTTTTGTTAAGGACTTCGACGGCGCCGATGCGCTTGGCGCCCACACGCATGGGTGCGCAGAGGATCGAACGGGTGACGAAGCCGCTGGTGGCGTCGGCCTGCTTGAAGAAGCTCTTGTCTTCATAGGCGTTTTCGACGATCTCGATGCGGTCGTGGGCGACCGACCGGCCGACCACGCCGCTGCCGTGCGGGACGCTCAGGCCTTCGATGTTCTTCGGCCCGACGGAGGCGCGGCAGATCAGGTTCTCGCCGGATTCGTCCAGCAGAAACAAGGCTCCCGCCTCGACATTGAGCAGCTCCATGACGTTGCCGAGGGCCTGGCGGACCGTGGCGTCGACATTGACCGTCGCGGCAAAGGATTGCGACAGCTCTGCCGCAAAATGCAGATCGTCGGTCGCCGATTCCGAAGTCGATTGATCGCCGCTCAAGATGCCCGCCCCAAACCATTAGCCCTTGCGACGGGCAAACTAACACAGCTCGTCCCCGCGTGCCGCAGAAAGCCGTTCATTCGTCGCGTGACGGGCGTCACAGGTTCAATCCGGGGGCTCGGCGCCCCCTACCGCAGCGCGGCATGGCCGGCCCCGGGATCGACCCTCCGGCCCCCGGTACTGCGCCAACCGGCGGGGCCGGTCGGCAATACCGACTAATGTCGGGGGTCACAGCCGACAGGTCGATGACTACCCTGCGAATCGGTAGCAAGTAACGGTCGCCGCCGGCGTGGAAACGTCGGGAAAAGCGGCCGGACACCGCCGGCCCGGGGAGTTCGGCCGGCCATCCAATTGGGAGGGTATTATGACGGTGCATGCAGGGGCATTGGGCGGCGCAGCAACCAAGTCGGAACAACGGCTGGTGGTCTTCGCCTCGTCGCTGGGGACGGTCTTCGAGTGGTATGACTTCTATCTCTACGGATCGCTGGCGGCGATCATCTCCAAGCAGTTCTTCTCCGCCGTCAACCCGACCGCGGCCTTCATCTTCGCCCTGATGGCCTTCGCCGCCGGCTTCGCGGTGCGGCCGTTCGGCGCACTGGTCTTCGGGCGCCTCGGCGACCTCGTCGGCCGGAAGCACACCTTCCTCATCACCATCACCATCATGGGTCTGTCGACCTTCGTCGTCGGCCTGCTGCCGAGCTATGCCTCGATCGGCATCCTGGCGCCGATCGTCCTGGTCGCCCTGCGCCTGTTGCAGGGCCTGGCGCTCGGCGGCGAATACGGCGGTGCCGCCACCTACGTGGCGGAGCATGCACCGGCCGGCAAGCGCGGCCTGCATACCAGCTGGATCCAGACCACGGCGACCCTGGGCCTGTTCCTGTCGCTGCTGGTGATCCTGGCGACCCGCACCACGATGGGCGAAGAGGCCTTCGCCGATTGGGGCTGGCGCATCCCCTTCATCATCTCGATCCTGCTGCTGGCGGTCTCGGTCTGGATCCGCCTGAAGCTCAACGAATCGCCGATCTTCCGCAAGATGAAGGCCGAGAACAAGGGATCGAAGTCGCCCTTGACCGAATCCTTCGGCCGCTGGCCGAACCTGAAGATCGTCCTCCTGGCATTGTTCGGCCTGACCGCCGGGCAGGCTGTGGTCTGGTACACCGGGCAGTTCTACGCCCTGTTCTTCCTGACCCAGACGCTGAAGGTCGATGCGCCGACGGCGAACATCCTGATCGCCCTGTCGCTGCTGGTCGGCACGCCCTGCTTCATCCTGTTCGGCTGGCTGAGCGACAAGATCGGCCGGAAGCGCATCATCATGGCGGGCTGCGCGCTTGCGGTGGTGACCTACTTCCCGGTCTTCAAGAGCATCACGCATTACGCCAATCCCGCCCTGGAAGCGGCGCAGACCAGCGCGCCGGTGACGGTGGTCTCCGACCCGGCCACCTGTTCCTTCCAGTTCAATCCGGTGGGCACGGCGAAGTTCCTGAGCTCCTGCGACATCGCCAAGAGCTTCCTGGCCAAGGCCTCGGTGAACTATGCGAACCAGGCGGCGCCCGCAGGCACCGTCGCCGAGGTCCATATCGGCGACAAGGTGATCCCGAGCTTCGAGGGCGTCGGGCTGGCGGCGGAAGACATGAAGGCGAAAACCGAAGCCTTCACCGCGGCGATGAGCGAGGCGACCAAGGCCGCCGGCTATCCGGCCAAGGCCGACCCGGAGCAGATGAACAAGTTCATGGTGTTCCTGCTGCTGCTCTACCTCGTGGTGCTGGTGACCATGGTCTACGGGCCGATCGCCGCGCTGCTGGTCGAGATGTTCCCGACCAAGATCCGCTACACCTCGATGTCGCTGCCCTATCATATCGGCAACGGCTGGTTCGGCGGCTTCCTGCCCACCGTCTCCTTCGCGATGGTGGCGGCTCAGGGCGACATCTACTATGGCCTCTGGTATCCGATCGTGGTCGCCGCCATGACCTTCCTGGTCGGCATGTTCTTCGTCCACGAGAACAAGAACCATCGGGTCGAAGTCTGGTAAGGAAGTTCCCCTAGAAACTCGATCGGGCCCCCGGCGCAATCCGGGGGCCTTTTTCTTGCGCCGGGTCCCGGCCGACCGGATCATGACCGCCAGGCCCCGACCTTAGTCGGTACCGACTGAAGTCCAGTGGACAGCGGCTTTGCCGCCGTGGTGATATTCGCTCCGATGCTGTCCCATGGTCTCATCCTGGCACTGTCCCTGGCGTATCTGGGCGTGCTTTTCGTCGTCGCCTTCCTCGGCGAGCGGGGCCAGCGCAGATGGTCGCGCGGCCACTTCGGACCGATCACCTACGGCCTGTCGCTGGCGATCTACTGCACCTCCTGGACCTTCTATGGCGCGGTCGGCCGCGCCGCCACCATCGGCCTGGATTTCGCCCTGATCTATGTCGGCCCGGCCCTGATGATCGTGCTCGGCTGGCCGGCGCTGGCGAAGATCGTCAGGGTCGCCAAGCGCGAGAACGTCACCTCGATCGCCGACTTCCTCGGCGCCCGCTACGGCAAGAGCCGCGCCGTCGCCGTGCTGGTGACCCTGATCGCCTTCGTCGGCGTCATCCCGTACCTGGCGCTGCAGCTGCAGGCGGTGTCGACCAGCTTCGCCGCGATCGCCAGCAATGTCGACGGGACGGGCTTCTCCGGCAGCCGTCCGTTCTGGAGCGACACCGCCCTGATGGTCACCCTGATGATGGCCGCCTTCACCATCCTGTTCGGGGTCCGCCACGTCCAGGCCAGCGAGCAGCATCGCGGCATGATGCTGGCGATCGCCTTCGAATCCCTGGTCAAGCTCTGCGCCTTGCTGGCGGTCGGCGGCTTCGTGGTCTGGGGCATGTTCGACGGTTTTGCCGACGTGGCAACGCAGGCGGCGGCGGTTGCCAAGTCGGAACGGCTGCTGGATCTCCGGCCCTCGGCCAATTGGATCGCCCTCACCGCCCTGGCCGGCCTCGCCTTTCTCTGCCTGCCGCGGCAGTTCCACGTCGCCGTGGTCGAGCACGATCACCCGCGCGGCCTGCATACCGCCCGCTGGCTGTTCCCGCTCTACATGCTGTTGATCAACGTCTTCGTCATCCCGATCGCCCTCGCCGGGCTGGTCCGCCTCGGCGGCACCAGCGACCCCGATCTCTTCGTCCTCACCCTGCCGCTTTCGGCGGACGCGCATTGGCTCTCGGTGCTGGTCTTCATCGGCGGGCTCTCGGCCGCCACCAGCATGGTGGCGGTGGCCTGCATGGCGCTCTCCGGCATGGTCGGCAACGAGCTGGTGATGCCCTGGCTGCTGCAGACGCGGTTCGGCGATTCCGGGCATCTCGGGCGGCTGGCCCTGCTGGTGCGCCGCCTCGCGGTGATCGGCACGCTGATCGCCGCCTATGCCTACTACCGGATCATCGCCGGGGTGCTGCCGCTGGCCACCATCGGCATCGTGTCGTTCTGCGCCGTTGCCAATTTCGCCCCCGGCCTGCTGCTCGGCCTCTACTGGCGCCGGGCCCACCGGTTCGGCGTGGTCGCCGGGCTGGTCGGCGGATTCGCGGTCTGGTTCGTCGCGGTGCTCTGGCCGACGCTGCAGCCCGGCGAACCGCGCTGGATCCTGCCGGCGGTGGGACCGCTGGCGGCGCTCGATCCGCTGATGCGCGGCTTCGTGGTCGGTCTCGCGGTCAATCTCGGCCTGCTGCTGCTGGGGTCGTGGCTGGCCAAGCCAACGGCGCGCGACCAGCAGCAGGCGGCCGCCTTCGTCGACGGTTTGGCCCAGGACCGCAGCCTGATCACCGAGGATCCGATCCAGCCGGAGCTGGTGCAGCTCCGGGAGATTGCCGCGCGCTTCCTGGGCGAATCCCGGGCCTATGCGGCCTTCGACGGCCTGCGCCTGGGCGGTGCCGCGGCGCTGGAATTCACCGAACGGCTGCTCTCCGGCACAATCGGCGCCGCCTCGGCCCGCATCGTCGTCGCCTCCGCCCGCCATCGCGGCTTCTGGATGCCGGGGGCGGCGCGGCTGGTGCTGGACGACGCGACCAAGGCCATCCTCTACAATGCCAGTCTGCTGCGGAAGACCCTGGACCATGTCGGCCTCGGCATCGCGGTGTTCGACGCCAAGCATGCGCTGGACGTCTGGAACGACCGCTTCGCCGCCCTCACCGGGGCGCCGCTGGATTTCCTGGCGACCGGCATCACCTGGGAGGCCCTGGCCGCGCGCACCCCGGCGCTGGCGATGTTCCTGCCGGCCGCAGGCGCACTGACCCGGGAGATCCGGCTGCCGGAAGGCACGGTGACCGACCTGCGCATCGATCCGCTGACCGGCGGCGGCTTCGTGGTGACGGCGAACGACGTGACCGCGCGGGTCCGCTCGGCCGAGGCGCTGCGCGAGGGCGAGCAGTGGATCCGCATCATCACCGACAACGTGCCGGTGCTGATCGCCTATGTCGACCGCGACGAGCGCTACCGCTTCACCAACCGCGCCTATCAGGCGGCCCTGATGGTGGCGCCGCAGCAGACCGACGGCCGGCGGGTCTCCGAGGTCCTCGGTGCCGCCCGCTATGCCAAGCTGAAGCCCTATGTCCAGGGCGTGCTGGCCGGGCGGCCGCAGACCTTCGAGATCGATTTCCCCACCAATGACGCCAACATCGAGGTGGCCCGCGGCACCTATCTGCCGCATTTCGACGATCAGGGCGCCGTGCTTGGCTTCTTTCTACTCTATGTCGATATCACCGAGCGGCGCCAGGCGGAGGCCGCCCTGCGGGTCGCCAACGAGTCGCTGGAGCGCCGGGTCGAGCAGCGCACCGCGGAACTGGAGACCGCGCGGGCCCGGGCCGAGGAAGCCAATCTCGGCAAGACGCGCTTCATCGCCGCGGCCAGCCACGACCTGCTGCAGCCGCTGCACGCGACGCGGCTGTTCGTCGGCACGCTGAAGGAGCGGCATCCGGGCGAGGATCTCGTCGCCAAGGTCGATCTCGGCCTCGGCGCCGTCGAGGCCCTGCTCGACGCCCTGCTCGACATCGCCAAGCTCGATGCCGGCGCCATCAAGCCGGCGCCGCGGGCGGTGCCGGTCGGCCCGATCCTGCAGTCGCTCTGCGACGCCTTTGCCCCGATCGCGGCGCAGAGCGGCCTCGACCTTCGCTTGGTGCCGAGCCGCGCCGTGATCAAGACCGATCCGGCATTGCTGCGCCGGGTCCTGCAGAATTTCCTCTCCAATGCCATCCGCTACGGCCAGCGCCCCGGCGGACCCCGCAAGGTGCTGTTCGGCTGCCGGCGTCATGGCGAGATGCTGAGCCTCGAGGTGCATGATTGCGGCGGCGGCATCCCGGAAAACCAGCAGGTCCTGGTGTTCCAGGAATTCACCCGGCTGCACGGGGCGGAACTCGCCAGCGGCCGCGGCCTCGGCCTCGGCCTCGCCATCGTCGAGCGGATCGGGCGGATGCTGGGCCATCGCATCGACCTGCGCTCGGCGGTCGGCAAGGGCTCGACCTTCGCGATCGAGGTGCCGCTGGCGTCGGATTCGGAGTCCCAGCACATTGCCGCCGCCGCGCTGCCGGTCGAGCCGCGCCAGCTGCGCCACGCGCCGCTGGTGGTCTGCATCGACGACGACGCCAATGTCGGCGAGGCGATGAAATCGCTGCTGCAGGCCTGGGGCTGCACGGCGGTGACCGAGCGCAGCGTCGCCGCCGCCCTGACCACCGTCGAGCGCCTGGGCCGTGAGCCGGACCTGCTGCTGATCGACCTACATCTCGGGGACGACCAGTCGGACGGTCTCGACGCGATCGCCGAGCTGCGGCAGGCCTGGGGTACCCGGTTCCTGGCGGCGCTGGTGACCGCGAACCGCGACGCCGAGCAGCTGGCCCGGGCCCGCCGCCTCGGCCTCGACGTGCTGCTGAAGCCGGTCAAGCCGGCCCAGCTGCGGGCCCTGATCGGCCGCCGCAGCCAAGACCTGACCGCCTAGCGGGTCGCGGACGACGCGACGATCGCGGCCGGCGTTTCCAGGGCCAGGCGCTGCGCCAGCAGCACCGCCTGGGTCCGCGAATGGACCTCGAGCTTGCGCAGGATCTCCGTGACATGAGCCTTCACCGTCGGCTCGCTGATCTGCATGTCGGCGGCGATCAGCTTGTTCGGCTTGCCCTCCGCCATCAGCGCGAGGACCCGGTGCTGCTGCGGGGTCAGCGAGGCGGCGCGGGCCGCGAGGTCGCGGTCCTGGACCGTCAGCGCCGCATCGCTGGCGACGTCCGGCAGGCAGATGCCGCCGGCGAGGACGGTCTGGATGCTGGCGACGATGGCGTTCATCGCCGCCGATTTCGAGATGAAGCCGGCGGCACCCATCTCGACTGCCTGGCGCATGGCGGCGGGGTTGCGGGTAGCCGAAAGAATGACTACCGGCACCGCCGGCGCCGTCGCGCGCAGGGTTGCGAGGCCGGTCAGGCCCTGCATCCCCGGCATGTCGAGATCGAGGACGATGAGGTCGGTCTCGATGCGGGAATCGATCATCGCCTTGGCCTCACCGAAAGTCTCGGCCAGGGCCACCTCCGCCGCCGGAAAGGCCTGGCGCAATGCCAGGCTCAGGGCGTCGCGGACCATCGGATGGTCGTCCGCGATCACGATCGACAGTCGAGACGTCTCCCGCGCGCCGGTCATTCCGTCCCCCGAATTCCTGTCTCCCGCTTCATGCGGAGTGTATCCCGGCACCGGGCGAAATGACAAAGGGCTGAAAACCGCCCTTTTGCCGCCCCCATATCGCGGCGGAGACCCTTTTTCTTTGCCCCCGCCTGGGCTACAAGACGCCGCCCCTTCCGGGGCGCGTGCAGGCAGGAGACGGTTAATGGCGGCGTATCAGTACATTTACGTGATGAAGGGCCTGACCAAGGTCTATCCGGGCGGCCGCAAGGTCCTGGAGAACGTCTGGCTGTCCTTCCTGCCCGGCGCCAAGATCGGCGTGCTCGGCCATAACGGCTCGGGCAAATCGACCCTGCTGAAGATCATGGCCGGCCTCGACCCCGAGTTCAACGGCGAGGCCTGGGCCGCCGAGGGCGTCTCGGTCGGCTTCCTGCAGCAGGAACCCCAGCTCGATGCGACCAAGGACGTTCTCGGCAACGTCATGGAAGGCGTCGGCCCGACCAAGGCGCTGCTCGACGAATTCGAGGCCGTGTCCAACGCCATGGCCGATCCGGATGCGGATTTCGACACGCTGCTGGCGCGCCAGTCGGAACTGCAGGAGAAGATCGACGCCGCCGATGCCTGGGACCTGCAGCGCAAGGTCGAGATCGCGATGGACGCCCTGCGCTGCCCGCCGGGCGACGCGGAAGTCACCAAGCTGTCCGGCGGCGAGAAGCGCCGGGTGGCCCTGTGCCGGCTGCTGCTGTCGAACCCCGACATGCTGCTGCTGGACGAGCCGACCAACCATCTCGACGCCGAATCCGTCGCCTGGCTGGAGCGCTTCCTGCACGAATACAAGGGCACCGTCGTCGCCGTCACCCATGACCGCTATTTCCTCGACAACGTCGCGGGCTGGATCCTGGAGCTGGACCGCGGCCAGGGCATCCCCTACGAGGGCAACTATTCCGGCTGGCTGGAGCAGAAGAAGAAGCGGCTGGAGCAAGAATCGAAGACCGAAAGCGCCCGCCAGCGCACCCTCGACCGCGAGCTGGAATGGATCCGCCAGGGCGCGAAGGCGCGCCAGGCCAAGTCCAAGGCCCGTATCGCCGCCTATGAGACCCTGCTCGCCCAGAGCAACGAAAAGGTCACCGATGTCGCCACCATCACCATACCGGCCGGGCCCCGGCTCGGCGACCTGGTGATCGAGGCGCAGAACCTGTTCAAGGGCTTCGGCGACCGGCTGCTGATCGAAGACCTCTCCTTCCGCCTGCCGCCCGGCGGCATCGTCGGCGTCATCGGCCCGAACGGCGCCGGCAAGACCACCTTGTTCCGCATGATCACCGGGCAGGAGCAGCCCGACAAGGGTACTTTCAAGGTCGGCGATACGGTGAAGCTCGGCTATGTCGACCAGTCGCGCGACAGCCTGGATGCCGACAAGACGGTGTGGCAGGAGATCTCCGGCGGGCACGAGGAGATCGAGCTCGGCAAGTCGAAGATGGCGAGCCGCGCCTATGTCGGCAACTTCAACTTCAAGGGTGCCGATCAGCAGAAGAAGGTCGGCCAGCTCTCCGGCGGCGAGCGCAACCGGGTCCATCTCGCCAAGATGCTGAAGGCGGGCGCCAATGTCCTGCTGCTCGACGAGCCGACCAACGATCTCGACGTCGACACCCTGCGGGCTCTGGAAGAAGGCCTCGACAGCTTCGCCGGCTGCGCGGTCATCATCAGCCACGATCGCTGGTTCCTCGACCGCATCGCCACCCATATCCTGGCCTTCGAGGGCGACAGCCACGTGGAATGGTTCGAGGGCAACTACCAGGACTACGAGGCCGACCGGCACCGCCGCCTTGGCACCGAGGCCGACCAGCCGCACCGGATCAAGTACAAGCCGCTGGTGCGCTAGCGCCGAATCGGGCGGGCCGGCACCTCTCAGTCCTGCGGTGGGCGCCCGCGCAAAGCGGCGAAGCTGCGCGCGAGGGCGCAGAACTGGGCGACGCTCAATTCCTCCGCCCGCGCGGTTTCCGGCACCTCGGCCTGGCGGATCAGGGCCGCGACATCGACCGGCAGCTTCTTCAGCGACTGCCGCAGCATCTTGCGACGCTGGCCGAAGGCGGCGGCGGCGACTTGCTCCAGGTCGGCGCCGTTCGCAGGATGGAGCGGGGCCTCGCGCGGGACCAGCTGCACTACGGTCGAGGTCACCTTCGGCGGCGGCGTGAAGGCGCGCGGCGGGATGTCGAACAGCCGCTTCACCTCGGCCCGCCACTGGGCGAACACCGACAGGCGGCCGTAGTCCTTCGATCGCGGACTGGCGATCAGCCGGTCCGCCACTTCCTTCTGGAACATCAGCGTCAGCGATGCGAACCCGCTGCCCGCCTCCAGCCACTTGATCAGCAGCGGCGTGGCGATGTTGTAGGGCAGATTGGCAACGATGCGCCGCGGCGGATCGCCGAGCTTGCCGGCATCGAGGGCAAGGGCGTCGCCGGCTATGACCTCGAGCCGGTCCGGATAGGCGGCGGCGATCTCCGCCAGAGCCGGAATGCAGCGCGGATCGCGCTCGATCGCGATCACCCGCGCCGCGCCGTGCTGCAGCAGCGCCCGGGTCAATCCGCCGGGCCCCGGACCGATCTCGATGACGGTTCCCTGGTCGATGCGTCCGGCGGCACGGGCGATCCGCCCGGTCAGGTTGAGGTCGAGCAGGAAATTCTGTCCCAGCGCCTTGCGGGCGTCGAGGCCGTGGCGGGCGATCACCTCGCGTAGCGGCGGCAGGCCGTCCGCCGGGCGCCGCCCCGCTTCCGCGGGTTCGGACCCCGGCCCGGCCGACGTCATAGGCGCATGTCGATGTAGGCGGCGCGGCGCAGGTCGCTGAGGTAGCCGCGGGCCAGCGTCTCCAGCCGCTCACGGCCCAGGCGGTCGGCCACCGCCACCCGCGACAGCGAGGCCTCGTCGCCGCCCGAGCGGCTGCAGATGATGTACATCCCGACACCCTTGGCGCTGCGCACCGGCGGTGTCGGCTGGCCGATCGGCTGGTTGATGGCGTAGGGCTGGACTTCGGGCGGCAGGTCGCTGATCAGCACGTTGCCCAGCCCGCGATAGACGCCGGGGGCCACGCCGCTCGACTGGCCCGCCATGTCGGCGCAGCTCTGGATGCTGCCCTGCAGGGCCTGGGCCTGGCTGAAGGCCTTGTTCACCTCGGATTCGGCGGCATTGGCCGGCATGGTCCAGAAGATCTGCTCGAGCTCAACGGTGCCGGCCTCGGTGGTCGAGGCATCGGCGACCCGGGTCTTGCGCACCATGACGAGATAGTAGCCGCCGGTGCCGCGGATCGGGCCGCCGACCTGTCCTTCGGCCAGGGTCGGCAGCACCTTGGCGACTTCCGGATCGAGCTCGTCGAGCCGGACCCAGCCGAAATCGCCGCCCTTCACCGCGCCCTGGTCCTGGGAGAATTCCCCCGCCAGGGACGCGAAATCGGCACCCTGCTGCAGCTGCTCCAGCAGCCGCTCGGCCGATTGCCGGATGGCGGACTCGTCGTTCGGCGCATCGACGCCCAGGAAGATCTGCGACAGGCGGTATTCGGTCTGGCCCGAGGAGGCCTTGGCGCGCGCCAGGGCGTCGTTGATCTCCTGGTCGGTGATCTTGATGGTCGAGCGCAGGTCGCGCTGCACCAGGCGGGCCCAGCCCAGTTCGGCGGAGATCTGGTCGGCCAGGGTATCCACCAGGATTCCGTTGCCGGCCAGCATGCTGTCGAAATCGGCCCGCGACACGTTGTTGCGCTTCGCCAAGTCGTCGATGCGCCGGTCGACCTCAGACGGCGGCACGTTGATCCCCATGCGCTTGGTCTCCTGGGTCTTCAGGTGCTCGTCGATCAGGGTGCGCATCACCGTCGGCAGCAGGCGCTGTCGGGTTTCCGGCGTGTCCTGGAGGCGCGCCGACAGCATCGACAGGCGCAGCCGCATGAAGACATCGAGCTCGGTGATCACGTCGTCGTTGACCACCGCGGCGATCTTCAACTGGTCCTGCGCCCCGGCCGGCCGGCCGGGCAGCAACGCCGCCAGCAGCAGCAGGATCAGCATTGCCGCCGACCGTAGGCAATAGGTGCTTGAACGCCGCGTTTCCAAAGGCCCTGTCATGCCATCGACCCTAGAAACCCGATCCGATACTGCCCAGATTCTTGAACGTGAAGTTCACGAAGGCGGCATATTTCCCCGAAGTGACCAGGTTGTCCCCGTCGGGCGCGTAGGAGGCCAGCAAATTCATTCCAAAGCATTCGTCATTGTATCCCAGGCCGGCCGAAACGCTGTTGATATCCGTATTCTCGATATCATAGCTCGTGCCGACCGACGCTGACCAGTAGTCGGCGAAGGCGGTGCTCAGCCTGGTGCTCACTTGTTCGCGATCGTTGAACTCCTCGTTGCCGTTCAACTGGGCATAGTTCACGGATACGTTGAACAAAGGCACCCCGGCTTTCAATGCGACTTCTTGGCGCTCCATGACCGCATTGTCCGCGTCGAAGCGGAAGCGGTAGGTCGCGTCGAAGTACTGGCCCGGCGCAATCGTCACCCGGCCGACGATATCCGTCAGGTCCTTGTCGATGCCGGAACCGTCGCGCTCGTCGTCGCCGCGCAGGAACTGGTAGCTCTGGCCGAGGAACACTTGACCGTAGCCGCCATGGGCGCCGTAGCCGGTCCATTCAAACCCGTAATTCACCCGCGACCCGGAATCTACCCTATCCAGGCCGGCGAAGCGCCCGGCATCAAACACCTTGGTATCGTCCCATTCGAAGGTCCGGCTGTCCTCGTTGGGGATCTTGCCGGTATTGCAGCAGTCCGGCGAGAGCACCAGCTGGGTGATCGGCTGGAACACCTGGGTGATGGATTCGCCGGGGCGCACGAAGGGATAGCGCCACTTCATGCTGGCCTGGGGAAAGGCCCGCCCGGTCACGCCCGAGAATTCGTCGGTGCCCTTGTCCGTGTCGAAGCTGTCGCTGTGCTTGTCGACGTCGTTGACCACGTAGAGATCGCCCTCCACCGACAGCTTGAGCTCGTAGATGTCCCCGAACGGGCTGGTATAGGGCAAAGTCCAGCTGGGCAGCGCCGACAGGCGGAACGAGTCGCGTCCGTCGCGCCGCATGAGGTTCATGGTGTTGGCGTCGAACCCCCAATACGAGCCGATCGAGCTCGGCTCGCCGACGAAATTGTAGCTGACCAGCGGCGCGATGATCGGGGCGTCCTGATCGTTGAAATCCCGGTCCGTGGTCTGGAAGCCGTAGCCCCGAGCGTCGAAATACGATCTCCCGAAGAAGCCTTCGGTCCAGACCTGGTCCTGCAGCCAGTCGGCGGTACCGAGGTGGTACTGCCGGAGGTAGGTCTTGTCGGTGGTGTTCCTGAAATCGAAGCCGGCACGCCAGTCGCGGTTGAGCTCGAACAGGCCCGCGCCGGCGACGTGGCCGCGGAACTTGTCGTGCATGATGTGGTTCTTGTCCGAATCCGCCTCGCGGTCCTCGTCGGTGCCGGAGAAGGCGAGGTCGTAGGTGCCGTTCAGCAGCCGCTGGCGGTATTCGATCAGGCCGACCGCGCCGGCGTTGGACGGGCCGCCGCCGACCCGCGTGATCGGCGTCACGGTGACGTCCTTGTCTGGCCCGATGGTGATGAAATAGGGGTGGCGGTACTGCACGCCGGACTTGCCGGAGGAGACGGACACGCTGGGCGACAGCAGCCCGGACTGGCGCTTGACGCCGATGTCCGCGTGGCGGAAATACGGCGTGTAGAACACCGGCACGCCGAACATCTCCATCCAGGCGTCGTGATAGGTGATGGTGCCGGCGACTTCGTCGCGGACCACGTCATGCGCCCTGATCTGCCACACCGGGTGCCGGCTGGGGTCGGTCTTGCAGGGCAGACAGGGCGTGTAGACGGCATCGTTCAGCTGCATCTTGGTGCCGCCGATGCGCTGCGCCGAGTTCGCGGCGAGGCGCGACTTGTCCGACATCAGGGCGCGGAATCCCTGGATCGCGCCGTCCTTGAAGTCGTCGGTCACGTCGATATAGTTGCCGAACAGGGTGTCACCGCTGGGCAGCAGCATCGCCACGTTGCCGGCGGCGCTGATCGTCTTGGAACGTTCGTTATAGGTCACCGTGTCCGCCACGACGACACGGTCGTCCTGCCGCATCTCGACATGGCCGCGCGCCACGTAGATGCCGAGGTCCCGGTCGTAGCCGACTTCATCGGCCACCAGGTTCACCGGGCTGTCACTCGCCATCGCCGCCGTGCCGGCGCTACCCAAGGATAGACCGAGGGCGAGCCCGGAGACGATCCTGCTCAAAAAGCCGAGCCTCATTAATTCGCTACCCCTGGTATTCCGCAATCCCTGTTCCGGCGACGTCAGGCGCGCGCTCGAGGCGGCGCGCGTCAACCCCCGAATTCGGCGCCTAAACTAGCATGTTGAGGTCATTCGTCTACTGATTTCATGGGCTTGCGGGCCGCTGCCCGGGCGCCGGCAGGGTTGGCGCGTGCGCGCGCGCTGTGCTAATCCTTTGATCCATATTAAGTCCGTTCAGCCCGAATCGGGCCGCAGCAACCGAGGGAAGCATGAAGATCACATTTTCGAAGCCTGAGTTCCCGGAATCGGGGACGCTCGTGGTGCTCGTCCAGGAGAATCGCAAGCTCGGTCTGCATGCCGCGCAGGCGGACAAGCAGACCAAGGGCGGCGTCACGCGCGGCATCTCGGCCAGCCGGTTCAAAGGTCAAAGTGATGAACACCTGACGTTGCTGGCGCCCGCCGGGATCGACTCCCACCGCCTCGTCCTGCAGGGTCTGGGCGCGCCGGCGAAGCTGGATGCGCTGACCTGCCAGGCGGTCGGCGGCCGCCTCACCGCCCTGCTGAACGCGGCCGGCGAGAAGGAAGCGACCCTGCTGGTCGAGGCGATTCCCGGCGCACCGCTCGGCGAGGCGGAAGTGGCGGCGAACATCGCCTACGGCGCGCGGCTGCGCAGCTACCGCTTCGACAAGTACAAGACCAAGGAGAAGCCCGAGCAGAAGCTTTCGCTGAAGCGCCTGACGGTCGGTGTCACCGATCCGGCGGCCGCCAAGAAGCTGTTCGATCCGCTGGAGAAGATCGCCGATGCGGCGATGTTCGCCCGCGACCTCGTCTCCGAGCCCGCCAACATCATCAATCCGGTGACCCTGGCCGAGCAGGCGAAATCGCTCACCGAGTTCGGCGTCGAGGTCAAGGTCCTCGGCGAGGCCGAGATGAAGAAGCTCGGCATGGGCGCGCTGCTCGGCGTCGGCCAGGGCAGCGAGCACGAATCCAAGCTGGTGGTGATGCACTGGCGCGGCGGCGCCGATCCGAAGGCGAAGCCGGTTGCCTTCGTCGGCAAGGGCGTCACCTTCGATACCGGCGGCATCTCGATCAAGCCGGCGGCCGGCATGGAAGACATGAAATGGGACATGGCCGGCTCGGCGGCGGTGATCGGCGCGATGCGCGCCCTGGCCGCGCGCAAGGCGAAGGTCAACGCCGTCGGCGTCGTCGGCCTGGTCGAGAACATGCCCTCGGGAACGGCGCAGCGGCCGGGCGACATCGTCACCTCGATGTCCGGCCAGACCATCGAGGTGCTGAACACCGACGCCGAGGGCCGCCTGGTCCTGGCCGATGCGCTCTGGTACACCCAGGAGAATTTCAAGCCGCGCGCGATCGTCGATCTGGCGACGCTCACCGGCGCGATCATGGTCGCGCTCGGCACCCAGCACGGCGGAATGTTCTGCAACGACGACACCCTGGCCGACCACCTGGCTGCCGCCGGCAAGGCGACAGGCGAGCTGCTCTGGCGCATGCCGTTGGCCGCCGCCTACGACAAGATGATCGATTCGCCGGCCGCCGACATGAAGAACATCGGCGGGCGCAATGCCGGCAGCATCACCGCCGCGCAGTTCCTGCAGCGCTTCGTACATCGCGGCACGCCCTGGGCGCATCTCGACATCGCCGGCATGGCCTGGTCGGACAAGGACCTGCCAACGGTGCCGAAGGGCGCCACCGCCTACGGCGTACGCCTGCTCGATCAGCTAGTGGCCGCGAACTACGAAGACAAGTAGCCCGGCGGCGCGGCCGGTCGATGACCGAGATCCGGTTCTATCATCTGCAGCGGACCCGGCTGGAGGAGACCCTGCCGGTCATCCTGGAGCGCTGCCATGCCCGCGGCGAGCGGGTCGTGGTCGTGGCCGGCTCGGCGGAACGGGTCGAGGCGCTGGCGGCGCATCTCTGGACCTATCGTCCGGACTCGTTCCTGCCGCACGGCACGGCGAAGGACGGCGACGGCGCGGCGCAGCCGATCTACCTGACGGCCGGGACCGAGAATCCGAACGGCGCCGAGGTGCTGGTCCTGTCCGATGGCGCGACGCATCCGGCGATCGGCGGGTTTCGCCTCGCCTGCGAGCTCTTCGACGGGCAGGACGATGATGCCGTGGCCGCCGCCCGGCAGCGCTGGCAGGCCTATCGCGAGGCCGGGCATCCGCTGGTCTATTTTCAGCAGACCCCCGCCGGCAAATGGGAAGAGAAGGCGCGGGCCTAGGGGCTCCGACCCGGCAGCCGGGCCCGGCGACAGCCCGAATCCACCTCATACCATAGGGTGATGGGGTCCCGATTTTTCCGACCGGACCGCCCCGTGCGACCCGGCCCGGGCTCCGGAACGGCATTCCCCTCTACCCCCTTAGGCCTTGAGATTCTTCCGCTTTTGCCCGGTTTCGCCGCCTGCCGGGGCCGCCAGATACCGACAAATTTACCGGCAATTAACTTAAATGTTTCAATGTGATAGCTGGACACTTTCGGGGCCGAATCCTACTGTATCTGCGGGAAAGTGGAGTTTTGGAGCGGGTCTCCGGGAAGAATGCGATGAAGCTCGGCAAATCGATCATTGCGGGTCTTGGCAGGCTGCGCCGCCAGGATGACGGCGTCACCATCATCGAATTCGCGATGGTGGCGCCGATCGTGTTGTTGCTGACCTGCGGCGTGCTGGAAGGCGGCCTGATCATGGCGACCTTGGCGACGCTGGAAGGCGGCCTGAAGGAAGCGTCGCGCTACGGCATCACGCTGCAGCAGCCGACCGTCGGCCAGCGCATCGACAAGATCAAGGAAATCCTCGCCGAGCACACGCTGAACTTCGTCCAGATCGACGATTCGACGGTTTCGGTGAAGACCTTCGACAGCTTCAGCAGCAAGGGCAAGCCGGAACCGTTCACCGACACCAACGGCAACGGCACCTACCAGGTGGGCGAGCCCTTCACGGACCTCGACTGCGACAACGCCTATACCACGAACCTGCAGGGCGCCAACGGCGCCGGCGGCGCCGGCCAGGTCGTCGAGTATACCGTGAAGTTCGACTGGAAGGTCCTGACCCCGCTGATGGGCCGGCTGCTCGGCCACAAGGACAGCGGCACCGGCAAGTACATCATCCCGCTGAGTGCCAGCATTGTGGTGAAGAACGAGCCGGATCTGTTCGGCGAAGACGACGACACCATTTGCCAATAGGCGGTTAGTCATGCGCATGTTCAAACGCTTCGCCAGGGATAATAGCGCCGTCGCCGCGGTCGAGATGGCGCTGATCTTCCCGGTATTCATGCTCTTCCTGATGGGCTGCTTCGAGGTCACCCGCCTGGTCATCATCAACCAGAAGATGGCCCGCGCCTCCGCCTCCATGGCCGACCTCGTGGCCCAGGCGGACGATCCGCTGACCCAGGCGCAGCTGAACGACCTCTACTCGGCCGCACAGAACCTGATGGCCCCCTACGACCTCCAGGACAACGGCCGGGTGATCGTGAGTTCGCTGATCAATCCGGCGAATGCGGCGCAGCCGACCATCACCTGGCAGCGCTTCAGCTCCGGCACCTTCTCCGCCGTCAGCCATTTCGGCGTCCAGGGCGCGCAGGCCGCGAACTTGCCGGTGGGCCTCGTGGTCCGCCCGGAAGACAACGTGATCGTGGCGGAAGTGTTCTACTTCTACAGCCCGATCTTCGCCAACATCCTCTATACCGGCACGGTCTTCCATACCGAGGCCTTCAACCGGGTCCGCAACAACAACCTGCTGACCCCGCCGAGCTGAGCGCGATCAGCGGCCCCTGCCCGTCACTTCGGCCCCGTTTTACATTTTCTTCTCCCGACCTCGGCGTCGCGAAAGCGCATGGCCTGCGCGCTAACGGATCCGATCAGGACGGCTGCAGGCGCAGCGCCGCATCGATATCAGGATCGTCGACCTGCGCAGGGTTGAGGAACTGCTCGGCATAGCGTTTCCAGATGCCGCTTGCCAGGAACAGGTCGAAGAGCTCCGGGTCGAGGTGATGGTCCTTCTTCATGAATCCCATGATCCTGATCGCCTCCGACAATGTCTTCGCCTTCTTGTACGGGCGATCTGATGCCGTCAGGGCCTCGAACACGTCGGCTATCGCCATCATCCGCGCGACCGGCGGCATGTCGCTCCGCGTCAGGCGCCGCGGGTAGCCGGTTCCATTCATCTTCTCGTGATGGCCGCCGGCGATTTCGGGCACGCTCCGGAGATGCTTGGGCAGGGGCAGGCTGGACAGCATGACGATAGACTGCACGATATGATCGTTGATGATGTATCGTTCCTCATCGGTCAGCGTTCCTCGGCCGATGCTCAGATTGTAGATCTCACCGCGATTCATCTTGTAGGCGGGCACCTCGACCTTGAATTCCCAGCGGCCGTCGGTGTCGCGGTGATCGGTAGCCGCACGGCGGGTGATGTGGTCGTCCCGATCCGCTAGCAGCGGTTCGTCGACCGGCAGGTCCGGCTCAGGCATCCGGCTCTTGCGGCCCTTCTCCTCCGTGGAAATGCCGATACGGTCGCTCAAGGTGCGACGCCAGCGCCGCGACGCCACCTCCCGGAGCCGCGCAATATGTGCCGGGTCCATGAATTCACCGCCCTCATTGCAAGCCGCGATGAAGGCAAAGTCTTCGTCCAGCCGTCGATGCTCATCCTGCATCCTGGCGCCCAGCGATGATGCGTCCCCGCCCTCGACCAAGCCTTGCCAATAGGCGATTTCGGCATCGCGTTTCAGCACCTCGAAGCGCATGCGGATCTCATGGATGCGATCATAGATTGTTTCGAGCTTGGTCGCCTTGTCGACGACATGCTCGGGTGTCGTGACCTTGCCGCAATCGTGGAGCCACGAGCCGATCTCAACCGCCTCCCATTCCTCGGCAGACAGGTTGAAATCCTTGAACGGCCCGTCCGCCTTCGCACAGGCCGCCTCGGCCAGCATCCGGGTCAGCACAGGGACCCGCGCGCAATGTCCGCCGGTGTAGCTGGACTTGGCATCGATGGCTCCAGCGATCAGCTTGATGAGCGCATTCATCAGGTCCTTCTGCGCCTGCAGCAGCAGCTGATTCTCCATGGCGATGCCGGCGCTACCACTGACGGCGCGGATCAATTCAATGAGCTGGTCGCTCACGACCCAACTGGACTCCGCGGCGCGGATGGTCTTATTGAGAATGAGGGCGCCGAGCGCCTTATGGCGCCGGTCGAACAATGGCACGATGACGAGGGCGATCCTTACCGCCGGTTCCCGCAAGGCGAGAGATTCCAGACCCAGTTTTTCGATATCCTGGGATTCAAGCGGCCGTTCGATCACCGCGATCCGCCCCGCTCGCAGTGCCAGGCCGATTTCGCCTTCGATACCGCTTCCGTCCAACGCAAGAGGGCTCATCGACCCCTCATCCACCTGGCGTTTCCCATGTCGCGAGCGCAGGATCTCCGGGCGCAGGGTCGCTTCGTCCTCCTCGAGCAGGAAGATGGCGCCGCCATCGCCGGCGACGAGGCCGATGCCTTCACGCAGCACCCGATCGAGCAGGGAATGGAAGTCGGTTTCGGCGGCAAGCGCCCGCCCGATATCGAGGAACTGGCGAATGGTCCGCTTCATCAGGCGGAGCGCATTGTCGAGATCGGTGACCTCGGCAACGACGGTCCGAACCTTGGTATCGCCCGAGAAGTCGAAGGTGGCGATCGCCTTTGTCTCGCGCGCCAGCCGGGCAAGCGGCTGTGCCAGCAGGCGGGCGCCCAGCAGGCCCACCGGCAGGAGCGCCAGCAGCAGCACGAAAGCGAAGCCCAGGTGTTGCCGGACGATGCCGCGTGCGCCGGCAAAGAGCTCTTCCTCCGGAATCGCGACGAGCAGCTTGAGGTCGCCCAGGCCGGTCACCGGGATCGACTTGACGGTCACCTGCCATTTGCGCCCTTCGACGGTCACCTGACGGCGCCCTTCCGCAATGTCGACCAGGGATTCCGCCTGGCGCAGGACGGGGACATCGAGCTCCGCCAGCGTGACGAGGTGTAGCGCCCCGTCTTCGCCAACCCGCGTCATCCGACGCTCGTCGACATAGGCGATCACCCGCCCCGCCGGCCCCAGGAGCGCGATTTCGCTGGACGGCGTGGTGCGGAATACCTTGAGGAAGCCGCTCACCTTCTCCAACGTCACGTCGAGCCCGACGATCATCCGTCCATCGGGCGATTTCCGGGCGACGGTCGCGCCGACAGCTTGGGTGGTGAAGAAGACATAGGGCTCGGTGATCACGATCCCCGTCTGCGCCGCGGCGAGCTGGTACCAGGGCCGGCTCCGCGGATCGTATCGATACTCGGCGACGGGTCGCGCCTCGATCAGCCGCAGGTCAGCATCGAAGAACCGATACTCGCCTGCCATCGATCGGTCCGGGCGCAGCGTCTGCGACTGCACCAGGACCGCTGCCGCAGCGGGGGCATTGAACAGCCGTCTGACCGGCCCATCCGGGAGCTTTCGAAACAGGATGAACTCGCCGTCTGGATAGGCAACGAAAAGCGCGTCGGTGTTCGGGTTCCGGTCGAGGGCTTCCACGACCATGGGCAGCTCGTCCAGCCGCTGCTCGATGCCGGCGGCCTCCGCGAAATTGCTGTAGGCCATGACTGCCATCTGGCTCCGTTCGGGGCCAAGTAGGGTTTGCAGGCGCTGGACGGTTGCCTCGGTGAAGCGCCGCGTCGTCTCGGCGGAGGCATCCAGGAGGATGGTCTGCGCCTCGCGGTAGGCCATCCAGGACAGGCCGGCAACGATCACCGCAATCAGGACGGTAATCCCAATAGTCGCCAGCACGTAAAGCGGAAGGCGCAGCCGCCCCGCCGGCAGTGAATCGTGCATCCGTCATTCCCCCGCCCATGCCAGCCCGCAACCCTGAAATGTCCGCACCGGAGCCGTCCGTTGCGCACTTTGAGGCGGGAGCCACTATTGACCGGGGCAGTCTGCAAGCCCCCGGATAAGTGTGCAACGCTGCTCTTGCCAAAGGCCGCGCGTCTGGAACCGGGCGCGGATGCGAATTCCTGGCATCGCCGGGGCTCCGGGCAGAAACGGCTCGGGCCGCCACCGAGGTTGTCGGTGGCGGCCCGGCCGGGTCAAACCGTGGGGCTGGATCTACTTCGAGACCCGGAGCTTCGAGAGGTTGGCGGCGATCTTCGAGAAGATGCCGTCCAGCGACGCCTCGTCCGGCGCGAAGAAGTAGTAGGGCGAGGTCGGCTGCGTTGCCACCGCCTTCAGCAGGATCGAGAGGTTCGGATCGGCCTCCTGATACTGGATGACGTAGATCTGCACGCCCTGGCCGGGGATATTGCCCTTGATCAGGTTGGCCAGCTGCAGCAGCCGGTTGTTCATGTTGTTCTTGGTGCCGTTGGTCAGGTCGCCGTGCAGCGTGGTGGTGGCGGCACCGTTGCCCGAGCCGAAGACGCCCTTGAACCCGTCGCCGTTGCCGCCGACGCTCTGGCCGTCGGTCATGAACACGATGGCCTGGGTGCGCGGGAACGGCGTGCTGACCTTGGCTTCCGAGAAGGGTTCGCCCGGCATCAGCACTTCCCAGCCCCAGAACAGGCCCTGCGGCGCGTTGGTGTTGCCGGTCGGGTTGTTGCCGGCGCCGTAGAGGCTGTTCAGCGCCGCGACGATCTTCGTCTTGTCGTCATTCAGCGGCAGGATGCCGTGGCTCAGGCAGTCGGTGCATTCGCCGGTCTGGGTCGGGTTGGAGCGCACCCAGTTGCGGTTGCCCGCGGTCCAGGCGGTGGCCGGTCCGATCGTCGCCGGCACGTCCATCGCGTTCGGCGTGGTGCGGTTGCCCGGCCGGTCGGGATCGGCCCTGCTGTCGTTCAGCCACGAGGCCCAGCAGTTCTTCGCCGTGCCGCCGTAGTTGGTCCAGGCCGTCGTCGTGCCGCCCATGTTGTAGCGGGTTGGCGTGTTCGGCCAGTTGCCGCTTTGCGGCTCGCCTTCCAGCGGCGGGATCGGCTCGTAGCCCACCCACTGCTTGCCGCCGACGGTGGCGTAGCCGAGGGTCATGTCACCGTCATTGGCCTGGTTGTTGTCGTCGATGTAGCGGGCATAGACGCAGCCCTTCCAGTTCGCCTGCGGCGGATCCAGCAGCTTCACCGGCGAAATGTTCGAGGTATAGATCTGCGCCTGCGCGATGTTCTTGATCGGATGGGTGAAGGCCGTCGCACTGCTGGTGGTCGCCGCCGTGCTGAACACCGCACCGGATACGGCGCTGTTCAGCCGGACGTTGACCTTCGAGTTCCACGGCACCATGCCGATGTTGAGCAGGCTGTAGGTGGTGCCGGCAACGGTGATGTGCTGCGGCGTGGTCACGTTGTTGAACGGCTCGAACAGGATGTCGACCATCTTCTTCGCCGCCGTCTGCGCCGCCTGGATCTTGGTGCAGGGGGAGCACATCGAGCCCGACATGTCGATCGACAGCACGACGTCGAGGCCGGTGACGATGCGGTTCACCGAGGCCGCGGCGCCCACCGTCATGGTGTCCATGCCGAAGACCCGCATCAGCGCGGTCGGCACCTGGGCGGTCGCGGTGACGTTCACCACGGTGTTGTTGTCGGTGACGGTGATATGCGGCCCGTCGACGGTCGCATCCATGGTTCCCGGCGGGAAGTTCGCGTCGAAGAACATCTGGATGTCGGGGTCGCGCACGGTGTCGTCGAGCAGCACCTTGCCGCCGGCCAGCGCCGCGGCGTCGAGCGCCTGCGACAGGCGGGCCTTCAGCAGATAGCCGCGCGCCGAGTCGACGGCGAGGCCGGTGGTGCCGACGAAGACCAGCATCGCCAGACCGAAATAGATCGCGACCGCGCCGCGGGAATTGTCGGCGAAGTCCCGCATGGACCGCCACGCACCGCGCCGCGGGCGTGAAGCCGTTGTTGATTGCCGCAGAACCATTGGCGCCACCTTCTATCAGCACCCCACCATTGCGGAGTATACCGCGCCTGGCCGGCGGAATTCAATTACTGAAATACTCGACATTATTACAGTAAATAAAGCTTCAATTTAATAAAATTCGCGACAAAATCCGCACACAAAACGCTTCGGGCCGGCTTTCGCCGGCCCGTCGCATTTGGTCGATCCGTTAAGGTTAAATTCGGTGGCTCAGGGCGCCGGCGGTACCGTCGTCGGCGAGCCGCCGCCGCCGCTCGCGGCATCGACCGACGACTGCTCGCTCGAGTTCTGGTCGGTCTGCGATTTGGTGTTGGTTTCGGTCTTGATCTTCGACTGGAACTCGATGTCGGTCGGCGACAGCACCCGCACGCAGCGCGACCCGCAGGCGAACAAGGTCTCCGCCGCGGCGCTGTCGGGCGAGCCGTAGACCGAGACGTGCCGGGCGTTCTCCGGCGTTACGGTTACTGAAGAATTGAGGATCAGCTTGTGGTCCGGACCGAACACCAGAAGGTTGGTTTCCCCGGTGCCCTTGCCGAACAGGATCAGCGTATGCGGGTCCTCGAGCGAGACGTCGGCGACGGTCGGATCGCCGATCACGACGCTGGCCGCCATCCCGTCGATGGTGATGATTTGCGCCTCGCGCCAGTCGACGTTCAGGTGCCTCTCGACCACCTTCTCCTCGGCCTGCGCCATGCCCAGCGACAGCAGCGAAAGCACGACCGGCAGAATATTCAACAAGCGACGCATGATCCCCTCCCCGGCATCTGCCGGCCCGCCGAAACGGCGGTCCCGGCCCGAAGCAATTACCAGTCGATTCTACGCGAATCCGGCCATTTCGGCAATGTTCACCCTACTTAAACTTGCAGAAAATGCTTAATAAATGTATAAATTTGGGGTGTTTTACTATGGGACGTCAGAATATGCCCCGATTCGCCGCCCGCAAGCTCCGGTTACTGGCCTCTTCCGCCCTCCTCCTTGCTCTGGCAGCCTGCGCCACCAATGCCAAGCAGAAGCAGGCCGCCGGCCTCGAAAAGGACATGGAGGCGGCGCTGCTGCAGACCGCCCAGGCGGCGGAGGCCAACTACAACTACCCCGAAGCGGTGCAGAGCTACGGCAAGCTCGTCGCCAAGCATCCCGGCGACCTCGATCTCGCGCTCAAGCTCGGCCGCAACCTGCGCTTCGCCGGCCAGGCCCAGCAGGAGATCGCGATGGTGACCCAGCTGATGGAGAAATCCGGGCGCACCGTCCCCCTGCTGCTCGAACTCGGCAAGGCGCAGCTCGCCGCTGACCAGAGCAACCTCGCGGTGCAGACTCTCGAGGAAGCCAAGAAGGCGGACCCGCTGAACTGGGATGTGCTCTCGACCCTCGGCGTCGCCTACGATTTCCAGGGCGACTACGACAAGTCGCGCGAGGCCTACACCCTGGCGCTCGCCGCCTCGCCGCAGAACCCGGCGATCCTCAACAATCTCGCGCTGTCGCAGGCCTCGAACGGCGATCTCGATGGCGCCATCGCCACGCTGCAGCAGGCGATCGACCAGCCTTCGGCGACGGCGCAGGTGCGCCAGAACATGGCCCTGCTGATGGCATTCAAGGGTGATGCCGAAGGTGCCGAGCGCATGGCGCGCAAGGATCTGCCGGCGGCGATGGCCGACAACAATTCCACCTATTACAAGATGCTGTCCGGCGCTGCCAAGACCTACTGAGTCTGCACCGGCCGGATCGACGCGGAACGGGCTTTCGCCCGCGCCGCTCACTTCATGATCGCGGCGACCTGGATGCCGGCCGGACCGGCGATCACCAGGAACAGCACCGGCAGGAAGAAGACGATCATCGGCACGGTGAGTTTGGCCGGCAGCGCGGCCGCCTTCTGCTCCGCCGCCATCAGGCGCATGTCGCGATTCTCCTGGGCGATGGTGCGCAGGCCGACGGCGATCGGCGTACCGTATTTTTCCGACTGCAGCAGGGTCGTCGACAGCGCCTTGAACCCGGGCAGGCCGCTGCGCTCCTGCATGTTCTCGTAGGCGCGCCGTCGATCGCCCATCAGCGACAGCTCGGCGGCGGTCAACCCCATCTCCTCCGCCATGGTCGGCGCGCCTTCCATCATCTCGTCGGAGACCTTGTTGAACGCCGCCTCGATCGACATGCCGGCCTCAACGCAGATGACCATCAGGTCGAGCGCGTCCGGAAAGGCCCGCTGCAGCTGGTGCTGGCGCTTCTGGATCTTGTTGGTGACCCAGATCTGCGGCATCAGCCAGCCGACCACCGCCGAACCGATCAGGATGCCGGTCTTGATCGGGACGCTGAGATCCTTCTTCAGGCCGTAGACGTAGAACACCGCGATGCCGAGGAACAGCACAGGCAGCGTGACGCGCCAGAAGATGTAGTGCACCGCCGCCGACTGCCGGCGCAGGCCGGCCTGCATCAGCTTCTGCTTCAGCGCCTTGGCCTCGAGCATGTCCTGCAGGTTCAGCTTGCCGATCACCGCGCGCATCAGGCCTTCCCGCCGGGTCGGCTGCAGGCGCTTGCGCTGCTGGAAATTCTGCTGTTGGACCTGCGACAGTTCCTGCCGCCGCGCCGCCACCGCCTTGTAGCGAGCGGCGAATGAATCGCTCTGCATGAACGGCAGCGTGACCGCGAGAATCGAGGCGAAGGCGGCAATGAAGGCGGCGATCATGATGATGGTCTGCAGGTCGAAACCAAACTCAAGATTGCTGAACATGGCCATTCCTTGCGAGTGAGATCGAGCGCCGCGACGCGGCAGCTACATGTCGAAGTTGATCATCTTGCGCATGACGAAGACGCCGATCGCCATGATGCTGACGCCGATGCCGAGGATGAAGTTTCCGGTGCTGTTGGTGAACAGCAGGCCGATGTAGTCCGGCGCGATGAAGGCGAGCAGCGTCGTGACCACCACCGGCAGCGAACCGATGATGCCGGCCGAGGCCTTGGCTTCCGAGGACATCGCCTTGACCTTCTCGCGCATCTTCTTGCGGGCGCGCAGGATCTCCGAGAGCTTGGCCAGCGTCTCCGCGAGGTTGCCGCCGGTCTGCTGCTGCGTCGCCAGGACGATGGTGAAGAAGCGCAGTTCCTGGCTCGGCACCCGGTCGCTCATCCGCTGCATCGCGTCGTTCATCGTCATGCCGAGCTTGATGCCTTCTGTGACCAAGCGCATTTCGCCGCCGATCGGTTCCGGGGTCTCGCGGCCGATGATGTTGAGGCACTCGCCGACCGGCAGGCCGGAGCGCACGCCGCGCACGATGATGTCGATGGCGTCGGGGAACAGCGCGGTGAAGCGGTCGGTGCGCTTCTTCACCATGTAGTTGAGCACGAAGCGCGGCAGGCCGAGGAAGCCGACCAGGGCTGCGGCGATCATCCCGGGCGCCGGCTGGCCGGACAGGTAATAGCCGCCGGTGCAGACCGCGCCGCACAGGATCGACAGCAGGTAGTATTCCTTCGGCCCGATCTTCAGGCCGGCATGGATCAGCTTGGAGCGCAGCTTGTTGGCCTTGGTACGCGAGCGGTCGTCCTCGACCGCCTTCAGCTTCTGCTGGATCTGCTTCTTGCGCCGGGCGCCGCTGCGCGCGGCACCGCCGTCGCCGGTCGATGCCAGCGAATCTTCGCCGATCACCGCGTTCATCCGGCGCTTCAGCTTGGCCCGCGGGCCGCTGACCGCGGTGAACAAGGCGAGCCCGAGCAGCAGGATGATCAGCGCGACGGTACCGGCGATGAGCAGGATGAGCAGGCGCGGATTGGCAGCGAGATCAGGCACTGCCGGCCTCCATGATCTCGGCGAGCTCGCGCTCCTTGCCGAAGTAGCGGGCACGGTCCCAGAAGGTCGGCCGCAGGCCGGTGAAGCGGTGGCGCCCGACGATGCGGCCCTGGGCGTCCTCGCCGCTGATCTCGTAGACGAACAGGTCCTGCAGCGTCACCACGTCGCCCTCCATGCCGACGACCTCGGTCACGTGGGTGATCTTGCGCGAGCCGTCGCGCAGGCGCGAGGCCTGGACGATG
Source organism: uncultured Rhodospirillaceae bacterium (assembly GCA_964551505.1). GTDB lineage: Bacteria > Pseudomonadota > Alphaproteobacteria > Dongiales > Dongiaceae > Dongia. The sequence continues at coordinate 109,757 of CAZKDH010000040.1, read as the reverse complement.
ACCTGCACTGCGCCGGCGATCTGCTCGCGCACCGTCTTCGAGGGCAGACTGTAGCCGCCCATCGCGATCATGTTCTCCATGCGCGAGATGCATTCGCGCGGGTTGTTGGCGTGGATGGTGCCCATCGAGCCGTCGTGGCCGGTGTTCATCGCCTGCAGCAGGTCGAAGGCCTCGGAGCCGCGGACCTCGCCGACGATGATGCGTTCAGGCCGCATACGCAGGCAGTTCCGCACCAGGTCGCGCATGGTCACCTGGCCGACGCCTTCCAGGTTGGGCGGCCGGGTCTCCAGGCGGACGACGTGCGGCTGCTGCAGCTGCAGCTCGGCCGCGTCCTCGCAGGTGATGACGCGCTCGCCGCGCTCGATGTAGTGGGTGAGGCAGTTCAGCAGCGTGGTCTTGCCCGAGCCGGTGCCGCCGGAAACGATGGTGTTGATCCGGCAGAAGCCGATGATCTCGAGCAGGCGGGCGCCGGCCGGCGAGATCGACCCGAATTTCATCAGCTTGTCGAGGGTCAGGCGGTCGCGCTTGAATTTGCGGATGGTGAGGGCGGGGCCGTCGATCGCCAGCGGCGGCGCGATGACGTTGACGCGCGAGCCGTCGGCCAGGCGCGCGTCGCAGATCGGGCTGGCTTCGTCGACCCGGCGTCCGACCGCCGAGACGATGCGCTGGCAGATGTTCATCAGCTGCAGATTGTCGCGGAACTTGATGTCGGTGAGCTCGATCTTGCCGTTGGCCTCGATATAGACCTTGTCGCAGCCGTTGACCATGATGTCGGCGATGTCATCGCGCGCCAGCAGCGGCTCCAGCGGCCCGAGGCCGAGAACGTCGTTGCAGATCTCGGTGATCACCGTCTGCTGCTCGGCAGCCGACAGCGTCAGGTTCCGCATGTTGATGATTTCGCCGACGATCTCGCTGATCGCGTCGCGCACCGACTTGTGGTCGAGCTTGGCGAACTCGCCGAGATCGACGGTCGCCATCAGGTCGTTGAAGACGTTCAGCTTGATGTCGGCCAGGCGGGTGTCGAGCTCGCCGCCGCGGCCGGAGGAACCGGACGAGGAAGAACTGGTCGGCGCCGGGGTGCTGGCGGCCGGCTTCTGCGTCGGCACCACGGCCGGCGTGTTGGGCGCACCCGCAGGCGGTGTGGTGACTGGCGTATTGCGCTTACCGAACATCTGGGCGTCGACCTTTCCGCCTCAGCTCAACTTGCCTGTTTTCCTGCCGGCCGTTTCTTCAACCACGACAGCAGCGGCTTCTTGGCCCTGGCCGCCGTGGACTGCTTGCCGCCGGTCGCCAATGCCAGCTGCCGGAAGGTTGCGGTGCATTTGTGCGACTTGGCGCCTTCGCCGAAGACCTGGCCGTTGTTCGACAGCTGGCCGAACAGCGCCGGCTCGAACAGGATGGTGCCGATCGGCGCCAGCTTCATCGATTCCTGCATGTCCTTCAGCGACAGCTGGGTCTTCTTCGCGGCGTCGAGCTTGTTGATGATCAGCCGGAGATTGGCCTGCTCGCCGCGGCGCCCGCGCAGCCAGTCGACCAGCATCTTGCAGTCGCGCAGGTTGGTGAGGTCCGGCGTCGCCGTCAGCACCACCTCGTCCGCGAGCACCAGCACGCCGGCGGCCCAGTCGTTCCACTGCCGCGGCAGGTCGACGACGACGTAGGAGGCCATCTGCCGCGCCAGATCGATCAGCTTCTCCACCGCCTCGACCGAGGCGCGGAAATTGTCCTTCAGCGTGCCCTGGGTGGACAGCACGCTCAGGTATTCGTCGTGCTCGACCATGAAGCGCTCGAGCAGCACGCTGTCCAGGCGGTCGTAGTCCGCCAGGGCCTCGCCGAGCGACTGCTTCGGGTCGAGGTTCATCGCCAGCGCGGCGCTGCCGAAGTTCAGGTCCATGTCGAGGAGGATAGTCTCTTCCTTGGTCAGTTCGCCAAGCGACCAGGCGAGATTGGTGGCGACGGTGGTGTTGCCGACGCCGCCGCGCGCGCCCATGCAGGCGATCAGCCGGCCGCGGGACTGCGCCGTCGGATCGGCCACCGCCTCGGCGATGGTCTCGACCAGTTGCTGCGTCGTGACCGGCGCCACCATGTATTCGGTGACCCCCTGGCTCACCAGGCGGCGGTAGACCTGGACGTCGTTGATCGAGCCGATGACGATCACCTTGCGGCCCGGTTCGACGACCTCGGCCAGGCCCTCGAGGTTCTTCAGCAGCTGCTCGATCGTGCTGGGATCCTCGACGATCATCACCCGCGGGCTGGGATTGTCGTGGTAGTGCTTGATGGCGCGCGGCAGGCCGCCGAACATGACGCTCAGCTTGACCTTGGCGAACTCACGCTCGTTACGCAGACCCTCGACCGCCGCTTCGGTTTCCTTGGTGAGCGGAAAGGCCTCGATATTGAAGCGATGAATCACGAACCGACCCCTGCTAATTCGAACTTGAACCTGTGCCGAACGAACTCTGCGTCGTCGTCAACGGCAGATCCGGAGCGCCCGGGATCGGCTTACCCTGACCGTATTTAGTTACTATATCGCTACTACGCGCGCCCCATCTGCCGGTCGAAGGCTGCATCTGCTGCAAATCCAAGGGGTTGACCGCCATCAGGCCGATGTTGCGCTGGACGGCGCAGCCGAAATTGTCGGAATTCGCGTTGTAGGGGTTGACGTCCGGCTGGTTGTTGGACATGCCGCAATCCGGCACGTTCGCGACATAGATCGGGAAGCTTACCGTGGCGCGGTTGCTGCTGGCGGCGGCGCCGCCGGTGGCATAGGCGATCTGCACCACCCCGCCCGGCACGCCCTGGGCAGCCAGGCTGTCGCGCAGGTTGCGGGCGAAGGCCAGGGCCACCGGATCGGTGCCGCCCTTGGCGCCGACCACGATCTCGACCGGCCCGGCGGCGCGGTCGCGGAAATCCGCCGCCATCTCGGCGATCCGTCCCTGGTCGAACGGCATGATCGTCCCGTCCGGACCCGGCTCGGCGATCAGCACCGCCATCTTGCGTTCGACGGTCAACGGGTATTTCAGGTGCGGATCGTAGGCGGTCATGTCCGGGCTGTTGCAGCCGACCAGCAACAGGACGGTAGAACCAGCGATCGCGGCAATCTTGCGTGTGGCCCGTTTCATCGCGGCCTCCTATTGAATGATATAGCCGATGGGTCCCTCGAGCGAGGGCGCATTGTTGCCCGTGGGCACCGGCTGCTTCACGTAGATGTTCTGCAGGTGTCCCAGGAAATACCGGTCGAGATCGCTGGCGGGCGCGAAGCCGTCGGTCGGCAGCGACAGCAGCTGCGGCGAGGTCGGCTTCACCAGGGTGGCGTTGACCAGGACCACGAGATCGGTTTCCCGGTGCTGGAACGAGCTGGAGCGGAACAGCGCGCCGAGCACCGGCACGTCCATGATGCCGGGGGTGCCGTTCAGCCCGTCGATGATGTCGCTCTGCAGCAGGCCGGCGATCATGATGCTGCCGCCGCTCGGCAGCTCGACCACCGAATTGGCGCGCCGCACCGTCAGCGCCGGCACCGAGACCGTCGAGCCGGCGAGCGGGATGCTGATCGCGCCCTCCGGCGAGAGGCTGCTCACCTCGGTGGCGATCTTCAGGCTGATGCGGCCGGAATCCAGCACCACCGGCAGGAAGGCCAGGCTGACGCCGAACTGCTTGAACTCGATGGTCAGGGTGTCGGCATCCTGCGGCACCGGGACCGGGAACTCGCCGCCGACCAGCAGGTTGGCGGATTCGCCGGAGACGGTCACCAGGTTGGGCTCGGCCAGCTTCTTGGCCATGCCGCGCTGTTCCAGCAGGCTCAGGGTGATGTCGACGTTCTTCAGGTCGAACAGGGCGTTGAAGGCCGGGGCGACCGCGGTCAGGCCGAGGGCCGTGCTCGACGCGGTCACCGTGCCACCGAGGATGCTGACGCTGTCGAAGGCGGTGTCGACGCCGACTTCCTTGATCGCGGTCTTCGCCATTTCCGCCACGCGGACCTGCAGCAGGACCTGCTGCTCGCTGGTGACCCGCAGCATGTTGACGATCATCTCGTCCTTGGTGACGAAGCGCCGGGCGATGCTCTGCGCCTGCTGCACCGCCCCGTCGGAGCTGACCGAGCCGGAGAGCACGATCGAATCCCCCGCGCCGTCGACGCTGATGTTCTCGTTCGGCAGCAGTTGTGTCAGCAGCGACTTAATCGAATCGGTGTCCGGATGGACGTTGATCTCGAAGCGCTGGATGATCTTGCCGCTGGCGTCGAGCAGGAACACGTTGGTGTCGCCGACCGCGCGGCCGAGCAGGAAGAGCTGGGTCGGCGAGCGGACGATGACGTCGGCGATCTCCTGGTTGCCGACGATGACGTCGCGCACCGCGCTGGGCAGCTGCAGCTGCAGCGTCTTGTTCAGCGGCAGCCGCACCACCTCGTCGGCGGTGCCGATCAGCGGCACCGCGGCGGGCATGCCGCCGGCTGCCCCGCTTGGGCTCGGCGTGATCACCGTGCCGGAAGTCGGTGCGGGCGGGCTGGTGACGGACGAACTCTGTGCGAAGGCCGAGGCCGAGACGGCCATGGCGACCAGGATCGTGGGTATGATTCTATGCATCATGTCAGTTGCCGAAGCTCTGGACGGCTACCGTGCCGCCGCGGTTGACCTTGACGTTGTAGTCGCTCCGAACGGCCGGAGCCGGTGCCGGCGCCGGTTCGCTCGGCATGTCGTATTGGTCCTGCTGGACGAACTGCGCGCCGACGATCGCCGCCATCGCCTTGCTGGCCTGGACGTCCATCGTATAGGTCTGGTCCTTGGTGTATTTCGGGTCCTTCACCATGCTGCGCAGCGACAGGGTGAGCGGCCCGATCTGCGACGCGGTCAGCAGGCGCTCGGCCTCCTGCGGCGTCACTTCCAGGGTGATGGTGCGGGCATCCTCGCCGACGCCCTCTTTGGGGTCGTGGGTGAGCTTCTGGTCGACGGCGACCACCCGGGCGTCCTTCACCACCGTTTCCGAGGCGAACTGCCCGATGACGTCGGTACGGCCTTCCAGCGAGGTGACGCTGCGCAGGTTGCCGGTCATCACCACGTCGACCCGGTCGTTGGGCAGGATCAGGCCGGCGACGCCGGTCGAGGCGGAGACCGAGATCGCCAAAGCGCGCATGCCCGGGGCGATGTTGGCCGCGGCGACGCTCGAATCGCCCTGCTTGATCAGCATCTGCTGGCTGACCGGCTCGCCCTGCATGATCGAGCGCTTGGCGATCATGCCGGAGAGCGCATCCATCGGATCCTGCGGCTGGCCGTCGGCGCCGGTCACCGTCGCCGTATGCAGCAGGAAGCGGGCGTCGACCAGCGATTGCGGCCAGCGTTCCCACTTGAAGTCGCCGCTGGTGAGGACCTCGCCGGGGTTAATGTCGCGGTTGGCGACCAGCACCTCTTCGGTACCTGTCGGGATCGCCGGCGATTCCTGGGACGCCATGGGGATCTGCTGCTGGGAAGCAATAAATTGCTTGGCCAGATAGGCCGCCACTGCAGCCGCCACTAAGGCGAGGATAAAAAGAACTACTACAACTGGACGCATGTCGGCCCCCTCCGCTCCACGGCCCTGGCGAAGTGCTGGATTAACCACCCGGGCGCACTACGCTAACCAAATTATTGCGAATTTTTGGTAAAGAAGCTAGGGGGTTGCGAAAACAATGTAATCTTGAATCTTAATTTGTCGCCCAGGACGGCGGGGCCGGGGGGCGCCATCGGCTCCCTCCGAGTCGGGTAAAATCTCCCCCTGAAATTAACTAACCCCCTAGTAAAGAATCATTAATTCCGAAAACTTTTTAACCGTAAAACATGGTTAATTTTTTCTCGCCGGCACGGGGATTTGGTCCCAAAAAAACATTGCCGGGCGACAGATTTTTTCGGTTTTGCCGTCGCCGGGGGCGAAATCCGGGGGCCCGCCGGACCCTGCCGACTCGAAAAATGCGACTTAGAGCCAGACGAAGCAGGCGGTCGCATGCAGCCGGACGATCAGCGCGCCGACGACGATGGCGACGCCATAGGGGAGTTCGCCGAGATGGCGCTTGCCGACCAGGCGGACGATCAGGAACAGCAGCGCCAGAAACCCGCCGGCGATGCCCATATACATCAGGAACCGCACCAGATCGGCCCGCAGCCCGGTCCAGAGGGCAATGCCGACGATGAGCTTCACGTCGCCCGCCCCCATCTGCCCCAGCTGGAACAGCCCGAAGCCGATGCCAAAGCAGATCGCCGCGGCGAGGCCGGAGAGCACGTAGTCGTTGACCCCCATGCCGCTGGCCAGGGACCAGGGAATGAAGGCGAGGGCGACCGCCAGGGTCAGCCAGTTCGGCAGCCGGCGGCAGGCGATGTCCCAGCCGGCGCCGACCAAGAGCAGGGCGAAGTACAGCAGTTCCGCCGCAGCGGCGAGCGGGTGGCAGGTCACTTCGGGAATCATTGCGCGGCCCCCTTGCGGTCTAGCGGCCCGGCCGCCCCGGCTTGTGTCCCAACCCGCAGAAACTCCGGATTACCCTTCGCCATCAGCCCTTTACCACCTGGCGCCCCCACAGGAGGCCGGCCACCACAGGGTTGCGCACCAGCCAGCCCGCGGCCAGCCAGATCAGCCCGGCGCCGAGGATCCCGGCATAGACGTCGAGGGCATAGTGCCAGGCGAGGTGGATCGACCCCAGCACCATCAGCAGCATGAAGACGCCGAAGGCCCGGGCCAGGCGGCGGTTGGTGGCGCGGGCGAGCAGGAAGAAGCTGAAGGTGCTGCCGAGATGCAGGCTCGGCATCGCCGAGATCAGGTTGCGGACCTTGCCGCCGGTGCCCTGCTCCTGGATCAGCCCCCAGACCACGTCCTGCACGTGCAGCGACCAGTTCGGGAAGCGCAGATTGGCCGCGCGCAGATAGTCCATCAGCGGCGCATAGGGATCGGCGAGGCCGGTGACCCGGCCGTAGAACGCCGGCCCGGCCGAGGACAGCAGCGTCGCCGCGACGTTGCCCAGCAGGATCCAGATCAGGATGGTGGCGATGAAATACTGCATGCGCAGCACCGGGTCGCGGCGGTCGAAGGCCTGCCAGATCATCACGCCGTACAGCACCAGGAACCAGAAATCGTAGACCATGCTGAGCAGGCCGGTGACGATCGGGAAGCCGAGTACCGGCTGCAGCCATTGCCAGGGCTCGCGGCCGAAATGCAGCAGCCGGTCCCATTGCGCCAGCGTCGGATCCCAGTCGAAGGGATGGAACAGGGGGATCATGCCCTTGAAGAACGAGGTGCTGATCAGGAACGGGATCAGCAGCAGCAGGATCGTCAGCCCGCCCCAGATCCGCGTGGCGCGGAAGAACTTCAGGCGCAGGACGCGCTGCAGCCGCGGAATCAGGCGCCGCCGCGAGCGCCGGCGCATCAGCAGGAAGCTGAGGATGGCGAGCGCCAGCGGGCCGACCCAGAGCACCATCTTGGCGATCAGGGCGATGACGCCGCCGAAGGGCAGCTGCATCGGATAGTCCAGCCCGTAGAGGCCCGGCAGGAAGAAACCGGCGACGGTCTGCAGCGCGACGATGGCGATCAGCAGGCTGTGCTCGCGCAGGGCCCGGCGCATCGGCAGCCACTGGCGCCGCCAGCGATGGGCGCGCGGCAGGGCGACGGTGGCGGGGGCTGGCGCGTCTTGCATCACCGCAGATCACTCATCGGAAGGCGGAAGGTCCCCACGCGCTCACTGTCCGGAAGCTGGATGCAGCCGCGATTCTCATACCATATCTGCCCTGCCGACTCACGGCAAAGATCGGTCCAATACGGCGCGCATTTGCCCGATCGTCGCCTGCCCCGCGCGGCGCAAGAGCGCGTCGACTCGGCCCCGCATCGGCCCGCGGGCGCAGGGACCGGGCGCTGCCGGCAGACGGTCGGGACCCGGAATTGCGCCTCTTTCACAGGTTTCGCGCGTCGGCAGAAGATGATACAAATCGAGCGGCATGCGCGGCCGGAATCGTGGGTCGCGCCGGAATGGGGGGGTCAAGGCGGGGTATGACGCGCGAAAAGGAACTGATCCTGGTGGTAGACGATTCGCCCACCAATCTCGCGATCCTCAACGTGGTGCTGCGCGAGGTCTACAACGTGGTGACGGCCACCAACGGGCCGGACGCGCTGAACCTGGCGGCCTCGGAAGAACCCGACCTCATCATCCTCGACATCATGATGCCCGGCATGGACGGCTACGAGATCTGCGACCGCCTGAAGTCCAATCCCTTCACCAAGGAAATCCCGGTGATCTTCGTCACCGCCATGGACCAGGAGCGCCAGGAGGCCAAGGGCCTGGCGATGGGCGCGGTCGACTATCTCGCCAAGCCGGTGAGCCCGCCGATCGTCCTGGCGCGGGTCCGCAACCAGCTGGAACTGAAGAAGCAGCGCGACTTCCTGCGCCGGCTCTCGGCGGTCGATGGCCTGACCGGCATCGCCAACCGGCGCAGCTTCGAGGAGGATTTCGACAAGGAATGGCGCCGGGCGGCGCGCATGCAGTCGCCGATCTCGCTGTTCCTCTCCGACGTCGACTTCCTGCGCAACTACAACGACGCCTACGGCTATCTCGCCGGCGACGACTGCCTGAAGGCCCTGGCCCAGGCGATGTCGAAGTCGATGCTGCGCCCGGCCGACATCTTGGCGCGCTACAGCGGCGAGGAGTTCGTCGGCCTGCTGCCCGATACCGACAGCAAAGGCGCGGTCGTGGTCGCCGACCGGCTGCTGGCCGCGATCCGCGGCCTGGCCCTGCCCCACGCCCATTCCGACGCGGCGCCGATCGTCACCATCAGCATGGGTTTCGCCAGCTGCATGCCGCACCGCGACAACGACCGGGCCGGCCTGTTCAAGCTGGCCGGCGATGCGCTCTATGCCGCCAAGAAGGGCGGCCGGAACCAGGCCAAGCTGTTCGAATACCAGCTGGCTGGCGCCGCCCAGGAAGGCTGAGCCGCTCCCTCGGGACCCGGCCCTAAGGCCCGATCCCGGGACCATCTTCCCAATCGACAGGATGTGGAGGTCCGGATCAGGTCCGGACCCGACATCGGGCGCGGCCGGCCGCCGTCAGTTCGCTGCGGTCGGGACAAAAAAGAAGGACCGGCCCATCCAAGGACCGGTCCGATCTTCAATCATGCGCGTCCCCAGAGATGGGAACAGCGCGTCCCGCTTAGTTCGCGAGCGCGGTCGCAATCGACTGGAAGACGGCGGACAGGTTGCCGCCGACGGTGGTCAACGCAACGATGATGACGACCGAAACCAGCGCGGCGATCAGGCCGTATTCAATGGCGGTCGCACCCTTGTCGGATTTGAAGAACGTGCGAAGCTTTGTCATGACAATCTCCTCGTTTCCCCGGGGCCGCACTCCGCGCCCCCGCTCTGCCCCGCCACCGTGATCGACATTCGTAGATCGGGCGCGGTTCCAATTCTTAGGATAGTTAGTTCGGCAAACGAATCAAGTAAAAAAGTGAAATGACAGTACACTCTAATGTAAGCTCAAAACAATTACTTTTCAAATACTAATAATAAAAGATAGCTCTAATTTTCGCTAAAGCCGTCTCCAGTTGTAGTGAAACCGCGATCCCTGCCGAGCAGAAGCGCCGATCTCCGCGCCGGCGCCGCTTCGGCTGCGTCCGGCATCCCGTCCTGTGGTCTCAAGATGCACGGGAATTTGCCGGCATTTGATTAACATTTCGCTAACTTGATTCCTGCACTCTAGGCAGCGCGGCGGATTTTTGTGATCGCCGTCACAGCCTGCGGCGGACAAAATGCCCGTCCGCGCGCCGGCCGGGCGCCGTCGTGGTGCTGCGACCGATGTCACAAAGCCGCATGGCACAAGCGTTTCAGGCTTGTTATCTAACTTGCTTGTCCGTATCATTGTTGGAATGCAGACTGACGCTGCAACCTGAGGAGCTTCGCAGATGAAATACCGCTCCAGCTTTCTTCGCGACGACCGCGGCGCGACCGCCATCGAATACGGCCTCATCGCCGCGCTGATTTCCGTCGTCATCATCGGCGCCCTCGGCGCCACCGGCGGCGGCCTGATGGCCAACTACACGAACTGGACGTCGGCGGTGGGCGCCGCCCTCGGCAACTAGCCGCCGCGATCTTCCGGTAATTCCCAGAGGACGCGGCCGAGTATTACTTGCGAGTTCGCCCCGCCGGCCAGCCGATACTTCCACCCTGGCCCCCGCGCCGCCGCTCAATCTCCCGCAACGCCGCCGCCCGCCCCGTCGCCGCCAGTCTGGGCGCCCACAAGGCCGGGCGCCACAAGGCCAAGCGCCCCTTGTGGCCCGTCACGCTAATTGTGCCGCGCCTGCGAATACGATAGGTTTTCGCCGCGTTTCACCCAGATCTTTTCGCGAGTCGCCCGGGTCCGATGGCAACACAGCCGGATAAAGCCACCATCCTCGTCGTCGACGACGTCACGGCCAATCTCCAGGTTGTCGTCAGCATTCTCGAAGCCGAGCACCGCGTCCTGACCGCGACCGACGGCGAGTCCGCCCTGGAGCTGGCGGTCGCCGAGGAGCCGGACCTGGTCCTGATCGACATCCGCATGCCCGGGATGAACGGCTACGAGCTTTGCGGCCGGCTGAAACAGGATCCGGCGACGCGGAATATCCCGGTGATCTTCGTCACCGGCATGGACGAGGAGCGCGAGGAGGCCCGCGGCCTGGAACTCGGCGCCATCGACTACATCACCAAGCCGCTGAGCCGGCCGATCCTGCTGGCGCGGGTGCGCAACCACCTCGAGCTGAAGCGCCAGCGCGACCACCTGCAGCGCCTCTCCGCTGTCGACGGCCTGACCGGCATCTCCAACCGCCGGGCCTTCGCCGACTATCTCGACAAGGAATGGCGCGGCGCCATCCGCCAGCACGCGCCGATCTCGCTGCTGATGGCCGATATCGACGACTTCAAGCAGTTCAACGACGCCTACGGCCACATGGCCGGCGACGAATGCCTGCGCAAGGTGGCGACGGCGCTGGCCGAGGCGGTGATGCGCCCGGCTGACATGGTGGCCCGTTTCGGCGGCGAGGAATTCGCGGTCATCCTGCCCGATACCGGCGCCAATGAGGCGACCCTGGTGGCCGAGCGCCTGCTCACCAGCATCCGGCGCCTCGGCCTGCCGCACCAGCATTCGCGCGCCGGCACCTACGTCACCCTCAGCTTCGGTCTCGTCGCCGCGCGCCCGGAGCGCGGCATGGAAAGCGCCGAGCTGATCGAGATGGCCGACCGGATGCTCTATCAGGCGAAGGCCGAAGGCCGCAATCGCATCAAGACCGGCATGCTGGTCTCCCGCCAGGCCAAGGCCGGCTGAACCCGCCCACGCAACCTCACGCCGGCAGCCCCGCCAGGCGCAGGCCTTCGGCGAAGCGGTTGAAATCCGCATCCTTGACGATCACGAAGCGCCGGCGGAGCGTGGCCGCGCGCAGCTTGGGCTCGGCCGCCATCAGTTCCGCCATTGCCTGGCGCGCGACATCGTGCCGGCCGAGGAGCGCGGCGCTGGCGGCGGCCGCGGCGGCGCCGATGGCGGCGTTCTGCGGCGAGCTTGCCGCCGACGCGGCGCTGGCAATCGCCTCTTCATAGCGGCCGCCGATGAAATGCGCGAAGGCGACGGCCCGTCGCATGCTGGCGATATAGGGATCGTGCGGGCTGAGGTCGATGGCGCGGCCGACGCGGGCCACCGCCTCGTCGGCCTCGCCGCTCCAGGCCTTGATCCAGCCGCTGTACATCCAGGTGACGGCGTGGTTGGGATTGATCGCCAGCGACCGCTCGACCAGATCGCCGCCGTCGCGCACCTTGCCGACGACGAAGGCCAAAGCGAGGCCCGCGGCGGCCAGCGCCACCGCATCGTTCGGCCCGAATTCGACGGCGAGGCTCGCCAGTCCCTCGGCCTCGGCCCGTTCGCGCGCCTCGTCCTCGACCCAGCCGCTGGTCTTGCGCTGCGACAGGCAGCGCGCCGCCATGCCATAGGCCGCGGCGAAGCGGCGGTCGAGCTCGATCGCGCGGTAGAAGTGCCGCAGCGCATCGCGATTGCCCGCCTGCGTCCAGCGATGCACCTCGGCCAGGCCCCTCAGGTAATAGTCATAGGCATCGAGGCTCGCGGTGGGCTTGCGGTGCGAGCGCTCGAGCTCGGCCTGCTCGAGCCGCGGCTGCAGGGCGCCCATGACCTTGGCCGTCACCCGGTCCTGCAGCTCGAAGATGTCCTTGAGGCTGCCGTCGAAATGCGCGCCCCAGATGGTGATCCCGGTGGCGGCGTCGATCAGCTGACCGGCGATGCGCACCTGGTCGCCGGCCTTGCGCACGGAACCTTCCAGCACGTAGCGCACGCCGAATTCCCGTCCGGCCTGGCGGGCGTCGATCGGCCGGTCCTTGTAGGCGAAGGTCGAGCTCCGCGAGATGACGGTGAGCCAGCTGACCCGCGACAAAGCGGTGATCAGTTCGTCGACCATGCCGTCGGCGAAATAGGCCTGCTCCGGGTCGGCGCCGAGATTGGCGAAGGGCATCACCGCGATCGACGGTCGCGCCGCATCGGCCAAAGCGGATGCATCGGGACCGGCTGCGGCGGGGACGGGCGCCGCGGCGGCCGGCTGCTTGAGGCCGTCGACCAGCGCCGCCGTCGCCGCCTCGGGGCCGGTACCGAGCTCGGACTTGAGCAGGGCGATGAAGACCTGGTGCAGCTTGAGCGCTTCCGCCGTGCGGCCGAGCGCGGCGAGGGCGCGGAGCTTCAGCCGATGTCCTTCCTCGTCGAGCGGATCGCGGCGCAGCACCGCCTCGGCATGGCCGAGGGCGGCAGCCGCATCGCCTGCCTCCAGCGCCATTCCAGTCAGCCTGACCTGTACCGCCCGCACCTGGCCGCCGAGGCGCCGGCGCTCGCCCGCCAGCCAGTCCGTGAAGCCGGGCGCGCGGATGGCGAAGCCGTCGAGGAAGTCGTCGCGCGCAAGCGCCGCCGCCTCCTGCAGGTCGGCGGGCGTCGCCGCGTCGCTGAGCGCCGCGAAGCGGGCGATGTCGGTCGCGACCTCGCGCGGGTCAAGCCGCACCGCATAGTCGTCGGCGACCACGGCATCGGCGCCCAGCAGCTTGCGCAGCCGCGACAGCGCCTGGCGGAAGTTCTGCCGCGCCTGCGCGTCGGAATGGGTGCCCCAGAGCAGATCGGTGAGCGTCTCGCGGGCGACCGGCCTGTCGCCCGCCGCGGCCAGCACGGCCAGCAGGCCTGCGAGCTTCGCGCTGGTGAGATCGACGACCCCACGCGCGTCCCTGACCTCGATCTGGCCGAAGAGCCTGAGCCTGATCATCCCCCGACCCTGCCGTGCCGCCGTGACCGAAGGTTAATTGGTTTTTCACGGCCTGTCACAGCGTTTTCACGGCAAACCGCCGCCGCGCCGCCGCCGGTTGTCACGCGGCGGGCATGTGATGCCGGGATCAAAACGGGAGGATCCCATGCGCGCGATCATCGACCTGCATTCAAGTGCCTATCTCACCGCCATCGGCCTCAGCCCGCGCCTGCGTAACGACGATGCCGATCCGGCCCCGGCGCCCGACCGGGAGGCGGCGGGACCCGCGCCGCGCTTGCGTCGCTTCATCCGGCTGGCCGCCCGCGCCGCGGCCTGGAAGACCGGCGCCGCCGCGGCGGAATAGGCCTGCTGCGAAAAGAAGATGGCCCCGCCGCAAGGACGGGGCCAGTTTCCTTCGAGGAGGAAGGCAGGCGGGATCAGGCGGTCGGCTTCACGCCCAGCATCTTCAGCGCCTTCTCCAGGTCCTTGATGCCGCCGTCTTCCTTCTTGTTCTGGCACATCTGCTGGCCGCTGGCGCCCAGGGTCTTCGCCTCGGCGAGCTTGGCGTGGTTGGCATGGGTCTTCACCGCCTGGTCGAACTGGGTGATGAGGGCGGTGCATTTCTGGTCCGGCTTGGTGGCGGTACCGGTGGTCGCTGTCGAGCCGGCAAAGGCGGCGCCGGCCAGGGCGAAGCTCGCCACGGTGGCGAGGGCAATCAGTCGGGTCTGCATGATCGGTCTCCTAGGGGCATCGGGGGCGGGTCTCGTCGCACGCACGGGCTGCGCCGGGGTCCCGGTCGGGACCGGTGCCCGGCCGGTCTCGATGGCGGAGATTTGACCGCGCGCCGGTAACAGCGCGATGTCGCGCTTGGGGGAATCATGCAACGGCCCGTCGCGGGACGCGGGATTGTTGCAGTCCGTTACACGATCCCGGCACTCCTGCCGCGCTTACCCCCGCCCCACCCGTCCCCACCCCGCCTGCCGCCGCCCGGATTGACGAAAAGTAAACCATTTCCCTGGAATCCTGCGGCAAGTCAGGGGACCTTATGGTCTCATGCGCTGCGCTGAACCGCATCCTCTGACGGAGGCGATCCGACCGATGCCGCCGATCCCCGGGCTCCAACCATGACCGCCGTGAGCGGAACCGCGGCCGCCTATCCGGCGGAGGCCCTGCCCGCCGCCGCAGTGCACAGCCGCGCCGCCTGGAAGAGCGCGGCGGCAGGCTCCTTCCGCCGGCACCTGCCGCTGGCGGTCTTCGCCCTCCTCTATGCCCTGGTCGCCACCGCCGTTGCCGCCGGCCTCGGCCATCCCGCCGGATCCGACATCCTCTCCCTCGACATCCTCGAATTCCTCGGCTGGATGCTGATCGAGGTCTTCGCCATCGCCTTCTCGGCGCGCGTGCTCTACGTCATGCTGCGCTTGCGGCCGCGCCGGCTCGTCCGCTTCCTGTGGCAGGACATGGCGCTGGGCTGGGCGGCGCCCGAGCGCGTCGCCAACCTGGTCCCGGTCCTCGCCCTGCTGCCGGTGATCGTCGCCAGCGCCGGCGTGCTGAAGCCGCTCATTCCTTTCATGCATCCCTACGACTGGGACCCGGCCTTCGCTGCACTCGACCGCCGGCTGCATTTCGGCGTCGATCCCTGGCGCCTGCTGCAGCCGCTGCTCGGGCATCCCTATGTGACGACGCTGATGAGCGCCGCCTACCAGCTCTGGCTGGTGGTGCTGCACGCCGTCGTCGTCGCGGTCGCCGTCGGCATCGGCGACCAGGTCCGGCGGATGCGCGCCCTGGTCAGCCTGCTGCTGCTCTGGCCGCTCCTCGGCAATCTCGCGGCGACCCTCTTCGCCTCGGCCGGGCCGGTCTATTTCGCCCGCGTCACCGGCGGGCCGGATCCTTTCCTGCCGCTGATGCAGTACCTGCACGCCGCCGCCGACGTGGTCCTGGTGCAGGCGGTGCAGACCCAGGAGATCCTCTGGCGCGCCTACGAGCACCAGAAGATCGTGCCCGGTGCCGGGCTCTCGGCGATGCCCAGCCTGCATGTGGCGACCTCGTTCATGTTCGCGCTGATCGCCTTCTCCTATCGCCGCTGGCTGGGCTGGGTGATGACCGCCTTCTTTCTCTGCATCCTGCTGGGCTCGGTGCATCTCGCCTGGCACTACGCCGTCGACGGCTATGCCGGCATGCTCGGCGCCGCCCTGGTCTGGATCGCGGTCGGCCGGCTGTTCGCGCGGCCCGCCGTGCAGCGCCTGTTCGGCATCGCCGCGGATCGTCCGGAAGACTGAGCCCGGCGGATCTCAGCCCGGCGCGGCCTTCCGCCGCAGCCTTCGCCCCGCCACCTCCCTTGAGCGCCGCCGCCGCAAAACCCACATCGAAAGCATGGGCGCGGACAACGCGACCCGGATCTTGCGCCGCCTGCCGGGCGAGATCGTTCATTGCTCAATGGAGGATGAAAATGAGCCTGAAATCCCTGATGCCCTTTGCCCGCCAGCCGGTTGCCGGGCGCCAGCTCGACCCGTTCTTTTCCATGCGCCGCGACTTCGACCGGATGGTCGAGGACATGTTCCGCACGACGCCGGCCCTGCCGGAGGTTTGGGGCATCGGCGGCACGGTGCCGAAGATCGACGTCAAAGAAACCGGCGACGCCATCGAGGTGACCGCCGAGCTGCCGGGCGTCGACGAGAAGGATGTCGAGGTCGAGCTCAACGACAGCCTGCTGACGATCAGCGGCGAGAAGAAGGTCGAGAAGGAGGAAGGCGGCAAGGACAAGGGCTATCACGTGATGGAGCGCTCCTATGGCAGCTTCACCCGGCAGATCCAGCTGCCCTTCGGCGCCGATCCCGAGAAGGTCTCGGCCGATTTCCAGAAGGGCGTGCTGAAGATCAGCATCCCGAAGCCGACCGAGGCCCAGGCCAAGAGCAAGAAGATCTCGGTGAAGGCCGCCTGAGGCCCATTCTGCACCACGTCCCGCGGGCCCGGCCCGCGGGACGCTTTTCCGTTGTCGCCCGCAGCGCCCACCGATCCGACCGCCGCCGCCTTGCGTAGAAGGCGGAACGATCATCGTAGAAGGGCGTTGTGATCGCATGTCCCGGATGGAAACGCAGCCGAACCCCGCCGGCAAAGGCCAGTGGCTGGCCCTGTTCGGCTTCCTGGCGCTCAATGCCGCGGTCTCGGCGGCCGGCGGCTGGGTGACCGCAGCGAGCGTCGGCACCTGGTACCCGACGCTGGCGAAGCCGAGCTTCAATCCGCCGGACTGGATCTTCGCGCCGGTCTGGTCGACGCTCTACGCCCTGATGGCCGTTGCCGCCTGGCGGGTCTGGCGCCGCGTGCGCTTCGCCGGGGCGCCGTCGGCCTTCGCCGCCTATTTCGGCCAGCTGGGGCTCAATCTCCTCTGGTCGGTCGCCTTCTTCGGCCTGCAGGCGCCCGGCGCGGCACTCGCCGTGCTCGTCCTCCTGTTCTTTGCAATATGCGCCACTCTCCTCGCCTTCCGCCGCGTCGACCGCGTCGCCGCGCTACTGCTCCTCCCCTACCTCGCCTGGACCGGTTTTGCCGGACTTCTGAATGCCGCGATTGTTGCCCTGAATTAGCCCGTGCTAGAGAAGGCCGGCGACGCTCCCAGCGAGGTTCGACATGCTTTCAAGCTTCCTGCCGCCGGCCGTCCTTCCGGTCGTATTCCTGTTGATATCCAACGTCTTCATGACCTTCGCCTGGTATGGCCACCTGAAGTTCAAGGCGCCGCCGCTGTGGATCGTCATCGGCATCAGTTGGGCCATCGCCTTCGTCGAATACTGTTTCGCCGTCCCGGCCAACCGCTATGGCCATGCGGTCTACTCCGCCGCCCAGTTGAAGACCATCCAGGAGATCGTGACGCTTTTGGTTTTCTGCGTGTTTTCCGTCACTTATCTCGGCGAGGCGATCCGCTGGAACCACTTGGTCGGTTTCGGCCTGATCTGCGGCGCGGCCTTCTTCATCTTCCACAAGTGGTGAAAAACGGAAAACCGTGGAATTTCCGCAGCGATTTGCAGTCTGCACGCCCTGTCACAAGGTCGCAGGGCGTCGGCTTGACTTGATCCGGATCAAAGGCGCACCTTAATAAAGAGAGACGAGGGTTCGATCAGGGATGGGGGAATCCATGAAGCCGATTTCCGCCGCAAATTGTGCCGCGCACCCGCACCAGAGTGTGCGCGACTGCGCCCATTGCGACGTGCGGGAAATCGCCGTCTGCACCGCCCTGTCCGGCCCGGAACTCGAGCGCCTGAAGGCGATCGCGGTCTACAAGAGCTACGATACCGGCGAGACCGTCTTCGCCGCCGAGGAGCCGACCTCGATCGTCGGCACCATCGTGCGCGGCACGATCAAGACCTTCAAGCTGCTGCCCGACGGCCGCCAGCAGGTCGTGGGCTTCCTGTTTCCCGGCGATTTCATCGGCTCGGTGACCCACGACGCCAACCGCTATTTCGCCGAGGCGCTGACGCCGGTCGAGATCTGCATACTCCCCTATTCGGGCGTGCAGCGGATGATCCACGAGACGCCGAACCTCGAGCGCCAGCTGCTGAAGCTCGCCAATGACGATCTCGATCTGGCGCAGGAATGGATGCTGCTGCTCGGCCGCAAGACCGCCCAGGAGCGCCTCGCCACCTTCCTGCTGCTGCTGGTCGACAAGGCCAAAGCGCGCGGCGCCGACGAGGCGAAGATCGACCTGCCGATGAATCGCACCGAGATCGCCGACTACCTAGGCCTCACCATCGAGACGGTGTCGCGGCAGTTCTCGAAGCTGCGCAGCGCCGGCGTGATCGGCGTCGAGAACAACCACCAGGTCTCGATCAAGAGCCGCGCCCATCTCGCCGCCACGGCCGAAGGCAGCGCATGACCTCTGCCGAGCTGACCGATCGAGACCAGGCCCTGGTTGCCGCCGCCATCGAACTGATCAAAGCGCGTTACAAGGAGAACCGGCATCACATCGCCGCCGCGGTGCGCGGCGCCTCGGGCCGGATCTATACCGGACTGCATCTCGACACCTATGTCGGGCGGGCCTCGGTCTGCGCCGAGGCGGTGGCGATGGGCCAGGCCCTGGGCGCCGGCGAGGCGGCGCTGGAGGCCATCGTCTCGGTCCGCCACCCGCGCCCGCGCGAGCAGCACAGCGAGCCGCAGGTGGTCTCGCCCTGCGGCATCTGCCGCGAGATGCTGACCGACTTCGCTGCCGACGCCGCCGTCATCCTGCCGGACGGGGCCGGCTTGCGCCGGGTGCCGGTGGAGAACCTGCTGCCGGAGAAGTACCGGCGCCAGCCCTGAGCCGGCCGGTACCGGTCGCTGCGCAGGGGGCTGGAATCCGCCGGGAAAGCGCGTATCTTCCGGCCGGTTTCGCCGCTGAACCCGAGAACACGATGAGCCTCGCCACCACCGCCTCGCCGCCGGCCCAGGACGCCGCCGCACGCCCCACGCCGCAGGACCGGCAGGTCGGGCTCTGGCTGCTCGCCTGCTGCGCCATGATCTTCGGCATGGTGCTGCTGGGCGGCATCACCCGCCTCACCGGCAGCGGCCTCTCGATCATGGAATGGCGGCCGATCCTCGGCGTCATCCCGCCGACCACCGAGGCGGAATGGAACCGGGTCTTCGCCCTCTACCGGCAGATCGCCGAATACAAGCATGTCAATGCCGGCATGGACCTCGCCGCCTTCCAGGGGATCTTCTGGTGGGAATACCTGCACCGCCTCTGGGGCCGGCTGATCGGCGTCGCCTTCCTGCTGCCCTTCCTCTGGTTCCTGGTCCGCGGCCGGATCCGGCGCCGCTTCGTGCCCCGCCTGGCGGCGCTGTTCGCCCTCGGCGGCCTGCAGGGCTTCGTCGGCTGGTTCATGGTGGCGAGCGGCTTCGAAGACCGGGTCGATGTCAGCCAGTATCGCCTGGTGCTGCATCTCGGCCTCGCCCTGCTGATCTATGCCTGCATGCTCTGGTCGGCGCTGGATCTGCTGCAGCCGGCCCGGCATGCCGCCGCCGCCGCCGGCGATCTCGTCCGCCACGGCCTGGTGCTGCTGGCGGCGATTGCCCTGGAGATCGGCCTCGGCGGGCTGGTGGCCGGCCTCCATGGCGGCCTCATCGACAACAATTTCCCCTTCATGGGCGACCGCCTGATCGCCCCCGGCCTGTTCGCCGCCGAGCCCTGGTGGTCGAACGTCACCGAGAATCCCGAGACCGCGCAGTTCCTGCATCGGCTCTGCGCCCTTTTGGTCGCCGTCCTGGTGGCGGCCCTCGCCTGGCGAGTCGGCAGGCGCGACCTGCCGCGCAGTCTCGCTCTGCGCGCCTATGCCCTCGCCGCGGCGCTCATCGCCCAGATCGGCCTCGGCATCGCGACGCTGGTCCTCGCGGTGCCGGTGCCGCTCGCCGTCACCCACCAGGCCGGCGCCATCGTGCTGCTGAGCCTCGCCCTCTTCACCCTGCACGGCCTGGCGCGGAGCGGGCCCGGGCGCAGCGACGGGGGGCGGCGATGACCGATCCCGCACCGATCGAGCGCCTGCCGGTCTCGGTGATCACCGGCTTCCTCGGCTCCGGCAAGACCACCCTGCTGAAGCACCTGCTGGCCCAGGACTGGATGGCCGATACCGCCGTCGTCATCAACGAGTTCGGCGAGGTCGGCCTTGATCACCTGCTGGTGGAAGCGGCGCAGGAGGACACCATCCTGCTCGCCAGCGGCTGCCTCTGCTGCACCGTGCGCGGCGACCTGGTGGATACCCTGCGACGGCTCTACAAGCGCCGCGACAAGGGCGAGATCGCCCGCTTCCGCCGCGTCGTCATCGAGACCACCGGGCTCGCCGATCCGGCGCCGATCCTGCATACCCTGATCGGCGATCCGCTGCTCTCCGCCTTCTACCGCCTCGACGGCGTCATCGCCACGGTGGATGCGGTCAATGCCATGAGCCAGCTCGACCGGCAGATGGAATCGGTGAAGCAGGCGGCGATGGCCGACCGGCTGCTACTGACCAAGACCGATCTCGCCGCACCCGCCGGGATCGCCGCCTTGCGCGCCAGGCTGCAGCGCCTCAACCCGGCGGCACCGGTGTTCGAGGTCAGCCACGGCCGGATCGGGGCCGAGCAGCTGTTCAATGCCGGCCTCTACAATCCGGAACGCAAGACCCTCGACGTGCAGAACTGGCTGAAGGCGGAAGCCTATGCGGCCCCGGACCCGCACGGGCACGACCATGGGCACGACCATGGGCACGCCGCCGATCACCCGCATCCGGCGCCGGACGTGAACCGGCACGACGACCATATCCGCGCCTTCTGCCTGACCTGGGAAGCGCCGCTCGACTGGGAGCGTTTCGTCGACTGGATCGAGATGCTGACCGCCACCCGGGGCGCCGACCTGCTGCGCATCAAGGGCATCCTCAACGTCGCCGGCGAGGCCGGGCCGATCGCCATCCACGGCATTCAGCACCTGTTCCACCCGCCGGTGGTGCTGCCGAAATGGCCGGATGCCGACCGCCGCTCGCGCATCGTCTTCATCACCCGGGATCTCGACCGGGCCGTCCTCGACCAGTCTTTGCGTTTATTCCAAAGCGAAAACGTCGGCTGAACCGTCGGATCGACGGCGGAAACTCACGCTTTTGGGGTTTTACATTTGGAATCCGCCGGGCTACGGTTTCCGACGGTGCGACGTCGGCCGTCGCGCAAGGGCGGTTAACGCCCGGGACGGGAGACGCCCCATCGGCGGCCGGTGCGATATCGGGAAATCACAGTCTGGGAGGAATCATGTCCATTTCACAGAAGCTTGCCCTGTCGGTTGCCCTCAGCGTGGTCGGCGCCGGGGTGGCGACGGCCGATATGCTGAAGGAGATCGGCAAGGGCGAGGGCGAAGTCGCCATCATCGCCTGGCCGGGCTATATCGAGCGCGGCGAGAGCGACAAGAACTACGACTGGGTCACCGGCTTCGAGAAGGAGACCGGCTGCAAGGTCTCGGTGAAGGTCGCCGCGACCTCGGACGAGATGGTCACCCTGATGAACGGCGGCGGCTTCGACCTGGTCACCGCCTCGGGCGACGCCACCATGCGCCTGATCAAGGGCGGCACGGTGCAGGAGATCAACACCGCCCTGATCCCCAGCTACAGCACGATCGATCCGCGGCTGCAGAACGCGCCCTGGCATACGGTCGACGGCAAGCACTACGGCGCCTCCTACCAGTGGGGCCCGAACGTGCTGATGTACAATGCCGAGGTCTTCAAGGACGCGCCGACCTCCTGGGACGTCGTCTTCAAGGAGCAGAACCTGCCCGACGGCAAGTCGAACAAGGGCCGGGTCGAGGCCTATGGCGGCCCGATCTACATCGCCGATGCGGCGCTCTACCTGATGAAGCACAATCCGGAGCTCGGCATCACCGATCCCTATTACCTCGACGACAAACAGTTCGCCGCCGCGGTCGACCTGCTGAAGGGCCAGCGCGCTTTGGTCGCCAAGTACTGGACCGACGCCGCCGCCCAGATCGACGACTTCAAGAACGAAGGCATCGCCGCCGCGACCTCGTGGCCCTACCAGGTGAACACCATCCAGGCCGATGCCAACAGCAAGGTGAAGGTCGGCTCGACGGTGCCCGAGGAGGGCTCCACCGGCTGGTCGGACACCACCATGATGCATGCCCAGGCGCCGCATCCCAACTGCGCCTACATGTGGCTTGAGCATTCGCTGAAGCCGGAGACCCAGGCGGCGGTCGCCTCCTGGTTCGGCAGCGTGCCGACCGTGCCGGCGGCCTGCAAGGGCCAGGCGATTCTCGGCGACGAGGGCTGCAAGAGCAACGGCTCGGAGCTGTTCGACAAGATCGCCTTCTGGAAGACGCCGATCAAGGATTGCGGCGGCGGCAAGACCTGCGTCGACTACAAGACCTGGGTCGAGAACTTCAACGCCGTCCAGAGCGGCCAGTAGCCTAACCTCGATGCGATGGCGGGCGGGTCAGCGATGATCCGCCCGTATCGTTTAGCGGGATGTCGTTTGGGGGAGCTGCGCGTCCATCATGTCGATTTCCGAACGTACGGTCGCGGTTTCGTTCCAGAACGTCTCGCGGCACTACGGCGCCGTCAAGGCCGTCGATAGCGTCAGCTTCGACATCCTCGACGGCGAGTTCTTCGCCATGCTCGGGCCGTCTGGCTCCGGCAAGACCACCTGCCTGCGCCTGATCGCCGGCTTCGAGCAGCCGACCGAGGGCGTCGTCGCCATCCACGGCCAGTCGATGCTCGGCGTGCCGCCCTACGACCGCGACGTCAACACCGTGTTCCAGGACTATGCGCTGTTCCCGCACATGACGGTGCTGGAGAACGTCGCCTACGGGCTGATGATCCGCAAGGTGGCGCTGCCCGTCCGCCACAAGCGCGCCGAGGAGATGCTGGAGATGGTCGCCCTCGGCGGCTTTGGCGGCCGCAAGCCGTCGCAGCTCTCGGGCGGCCAGCGCCAGCGCGTCGCCCTGGCCCGGGCGCTGGTCAACAATCCCAGCGTGCTGCTGCTCGACGAGCCCCTGGGCGCCCTCGACCTCAAGCTGCGCGAGCAGATGCAGGTCGAGCTGAAGGAGATCCAGCGCCAGGTCGGCATCACCTTCATCTACGTCACCCACGACCAGGGCGAGGCGCTCTCGATGAGCGACCGCGTGGCGGTGTTCAACCAGGGCAGGATCGACCAGATGGCGACGCCGGCCGAGCTCTACGAGCATCCGAAGACCGCCTTCGTCGCCGGTTTCGTCGGCATCTCCAACCTGCTGCAGAACGATCTCGCGGCGCGCGTCACCGGCAAGCCCGAGGCCTGCTCGATCCGGCCGGAGAAGATCCATCTCGACGCCGCCACCGCCAAGGTGCCCGACACCGCGATGTCGGCCGCCGGACGCATCGAGAGCGTACTCTATCTCGGCGCCAATACCCGCTATGCCGTCGCCGTCGACGGCGGCGGCGAAATCACCGTGCTGCTGCAGAACCGCGAGGCGCATTTCGATCCCAGGCAGGGCGATGCGGTGAAGCTGTGGTGGGATCCCCGCCACGTCATGCGCTTCGGCGGGTGAGATCATGAAAGGCGCGGGCACATCCTCGCTGGCGAGCCGGATCTCGACCTATCTCTATGTCCGGCCGAAGGTGCTGCTGCTGCTGTTCCTGCTGCCGCCGACGCTGTGGCTGGGGATCATCTATCTGGGCTCGCTGTTCACCCTGCTGGTGCAGAGCCTGTTCTACGTCGACGACTTCACCGGCAAGGTCGTCTACGAGCCGACCTGGCGGACCTATGCCGACCTCTTCACCGCGACCAGCCTGTCGGTGATCCGGCGCACCGTCTCCATGGCGGCGATCGTCTCGGTGATCTGCGCGGCGATCGCCTTCCCGCTCGCCTATTACATGGCGCGCTATGCCGGGGCCCGGGCGAAGGCGGTGTTCTACATCGCCGTAATGCTGCCGCTGTGGTCGAACTACCTGGTGCGGGTCTATGCCTGGAAGCTGATCCTGGCCAAGGAGGGCGTGATCAGCTGGGTGTTCAGCGCCCTCGGCATCCAGGGCGCGCTCGACTGGCTGCTGTCCTTCGAGGGCATCGGCGGGCCGTCGCTGGGGACCTCGCTGATCGGCACCACCGTGGTCTTCGTCTACATCTGGCTGCCCTACATGATCCTGCCCATCCAGGCGGCGCTGGAGCGCGTGCCGCGCTCGCTGATCGAGGCCTCGAGCGACCTCGGCGCCAAGCCGGGAGAGACCTTCCGCAAGGTGATCTTCCCGCTGGCGATCCCGGGCGTCGCCGCCGGCTCGATCTTCACCTTTTCGCTGACCCTCGGCGACTACATCATCCCGAACCTGGTGGGATCGTCGCGGCCCTTCATCGGCCAGCTGGTCTACCAGTACCAGGGCACCGCCGGGAACCTGCCGCTGGCCGCGGCCTTCGGCGTCGTGCCCATCGTCATCATGGCGATCTATCTCAGCATCGCCAAGCGCTTCGGGGCCTTCGATGCCCTCTGAAACCGGAGCCACTCTCAAGGTCACGGCCGCGGGCGGCGGCCCCGTCCGCATGGGGACCGAGGCCGGCATCGGCCTGAAGCTGGCGGCCTGGTGCGGCGTGCTGTTCCTCAACGTGCCGATCCTGTTCATCGTCCTCTACTGCTTCACCATCGACGACAAGAGCTATGCCTTCCCGCCCCCGGGCCTGACGCTGGAATGGTTCGGCGTCACCTGGCATCGCGCCGATTTCTGGGACGCGCTCTGGCTGTCGGTGCGGGTCGCCTGCGTCTCCATGGCGATCGCCCTCACCCTGGGCACGCTGGCGGCGGCGGCGATGTACCGTTTCCGCTTCTTCGGCAAGGAATCGGTGACGCTGCTGATCCTGCTGCCGATCGCGCTGCCCGGCATCGTCACCGGCATGAGCCTGCGCTCGGCCTTCGACATCGGCGGCATCCCGTTCAGCTACTGGACGCTGATCCTCGGCCACGCCACCTTCTGCATCGTCGTGGTCTACAACAACGTGATCGCCCGCCTCCGGCGCTCGTCGCCGGCGCTGATCGAGGCCTCGATGGATCTCGGCGCCAACAGCTTCCAGACCTTCCGCCACGTCATCCTGCCCAACCTGGCGACGGCGCTGATGGCGGGCGGCATGCTGGCCTTCGCGCTCTCCTTCGACGAGATCATCGTCACCACCTTCACCGCCGGCAACCAGGCGACCCTGCCGATCTTCATCCTGCGCGAGCTGGCGCGGCCGCATAACCGGCCGGTCACCAATGTCGCGGCGGTGATGGTGATGGTCATCACCTTCGGGCCGATCCTGCTCGCCTACTACCTGACCCGCGACACCCAGGACGCCTCGGGCAGCGGCAAGTAGCGGCGCTAGCGGCGCTTCAGGTAGAGATCGCGCGCCGCGAGGACCGCGCCGCCGACGATGAGCAGGCAGGCGATGCCGACGGTGGCACTCGCCTCGGCCCGGCGGAACAGGATCAGCAGCAGGGTCGAGATCAGCGGTGCCGCATAGGAGAGCGCCCCCAGCGCCTTGATGTCGCCGCGCTTCACGCCGTGGTCCCAGACGAAGAAGGCGAGCCCCACCGGCCCCAGCCCCAGGGCGAGGACGGCGCCCCATTCGCCGGCATCGGCCGGCCAGATCGTGGTCTCGAACAAGCGGTGCGCGACGCAGCCGAGCAGCGCGGTGATGCCGCAGAAGGCGCCGACCAGGTCGGTGGGCGCATTGCCGAAGCGGCGGCTCAGGATCGAATAGGCCGACCAGGTGAAGGCGCAGGCCAGCGCCGCGGCGTAGCCGACGAGGTCGCCCTGGACCTGGCTCGCCGCGCCGCCGTGCCGGTCGAGGATCAGGGCGGCGGCGCCAGCAAGGCCCATCAGCCCGCCGGCCACGTGCTGCCAGTGCAGCCGCTCGCCGGGCAGCAGCGCCGAGAACAGCACGATCAGCAGCGGCCAGAGATAGGCGATCAGGCTGGCATCGACCGGCGGCGCATGATCGAGGGCGACGAAGTAGAAGAAGTGGTAGCCGAACAGCCCGCCGATCCCCAGGGCCCAGACCGGCCAGGGCTGGCGCAGGAAGGCGAAGGCGCGGCTTCCATGCCGGCGGGCCAGCGCCGCCCAGCGCACCAGGGCGCAGGCGAAGGCGACGGCGAAGGTCATCGCCATCAGCTGGAACGGCGGCACCGCGCCGGTGGCGGCCGTGAACAGGGCCAGCGTCGCCCAGAGGCCGATGGCGACGGCGCCGATCAGGGTCGCCTGCATCACGCGCGCCGGGCGGCGGGCAGCGGTTTCGGCATCGCTCATCGGGAGTCAGTCTGCAGTGACGGTTGCGCTGCGCTCTTCTAGGCGGGCGGGCGGGCCGCGGTCAAGCGTCGCCCGCTGGATTCAGGGTGCGATTCAGGGCACCCCTCAGGGCGCGCGGGAGACGGTGAGAATCAGCACCCAGTTGGCGAGCACGATGGTGAGCGCCATGAAGGTCAGCAGGACATAGCGGTGCACATTGGCCTCTCGCGGCGAGGTATAGCCGCGCACCCGGCGGGTGAAGTTCGAGAGCCGCTCGGCGATCGAAGTGATCTTCTCGCGCTCGGTGTTCTGCCAGAACTGGTAGATCACCAGCGAATAGATCGAGCCGACGCTGGTGGCGATGCTGAGGGCGATCAGCAGCTTGAACAGGAAGTCGGCCTTCGGCGCATGGATGCCGATCAGGCCGAGGATGACGAAGACCGCCAGGGTGCTGCCCAGGGTGGTCCATTGCTGCGACTTGCCGAAGCGGATCGATTCCGCCGATTCGTGGTAGAGCATCAGCACCTCGGCATGGGTGCGCTCGTCGAGCTCGCTCGCCACCAAGGGCTCTTCGGCCTCGGTCTCCGGCGCGGCTTCCTCTTCCTTTTCCTTGCCCTTGGCCATTCTCGATCCGGAAAACGTCAGCGTTCCGGCAAATGGTGGGCCGTATTGGTTAACAAAAACTGAAGGGTGGCTACTTCTTGCCGCCGGTCGCCGCGACGATCAGCCGGGGATCCGGCTCGACGCGATAGGCCGCGACCAGGCGGTTGGTCTCGTTGACCATGCCGACCACGGCGATCAGCTCGGCCAGCATCTCGTCGTTCATCCCGGCCTTGCGCGCCGCCGCCATGTGGCTGACGGTGCAGTAGTCGCAGCCGTTGGTGACGCTGACCGCGAGATAGATCATCTCCTTGGTGACGACGTCGAGCGCGCCCGGCGCCATCACCTCCTTGACGCTCTCCCAGGTCCGCTTCAGCGTCTTCGGGTCGTTGGCCAGGACCTTCCAGAAGTTGTTGATCCAGTCGACCTGGCGGGTCGCCTTGATGTCGTCATAAACCGCCTTCACCGCCGGCGAGGCGTCGCTCTCTTCCACGAAGGGCATCAGGGGCATGGTCAGGTCTCCCGGATCCGGCCGCGGCCGGCGTCAATACATGTGCTGGCCGCCGTTGATCGACAGCGTCGAGCCGGTGATGAAGCCGCCCTCGTCGGAGACCAGGAACAGCACGCCGCGGGCGATCTCCTCGGCCTTGCCGAGGCGGCCGACCGGGATCTTGGCGATGATCTTCTCCAGCACCGGCTGCGGCACCGCGCGCACCATGTCGGTATCGATGTAGCCCGGGGCGATCGCGTTCACCGTGATTCCCTTGGCGGCGCCTTCCTGGGCCAGGGCCTTGGTGAAGCCGTGGATGCCTGACTTGGCAGGGGCGTAGTTGACCTGGCCATACTGCCCGGCCTGGCCGTTGATCGAGCCGATGTTGACGATGCGCCCGAAACTGCGCTCGCGCATGGAATCGATGACGCAGCGGCACATGTTGAAGCAGGAGCTGAGATTGGTGTGGATGACGTGTTCCCACTGCTCCGGCGTCA
Organism: uncultured Rhodospirillaceae bacterium; assembly: GCA_964551505.1. Lineage (GTDB taxonomy): Bacteria > Pseudomonadota > Alphaproteobacteria > Dongiales > Dongiaceae > Dongia. The sequence continues at coordinate 82,204 of CAZKDH010000040.1, read as the reverse complement.
TCTTGTGCAGGGTGCCGTCGCGGGTGATGCCGGCATTGTTGACGACGATATCGACCGGCCCCAGGTCCTTGGTGATCTTGGCGATCGCCTCCTGGCACTGCTTGAAGTTGCCGACATCCGCCTTGTAGACGGCGATGCCGGTCTTCTGGTTGAAGCTCTTCGCCGCCTCGTCGTTGCCGGCATAGATCGCCGCCACCTTGTAGCCGGCGTTCTTCAGCCCGACCGAAATCGCCTCGCCGATGCCGCGGGTTCCGCCGGTCACCACCGCCACTCTCGCCATGTCAGCCTCCCAGGTTGCTTTTTTTGAATTCTAACGTTCGACGCAGAGCGCGATGCCCATGCCGCCGCCGATGCACAGGGTCGCCAGGCCCTTGCGGGCGTCGCGCTTCTGCATCTCGTGCAGCAGGGTGGTCAGCACCCGGGCGCCGGAGGCGCCGATCGGATGCCCGAGGGCGATGGCGCCGCCGTTGACGTTGACCTTGGCGACGTCCCAGCCCAGTTCCTTGTTGACGGCGCAGGCCTGGGCGGCGAAGGCTTCGTTGGCCTCGATGAGATCGAGGTCCTCGGCCTTCCAGCCGGCCTTCTTCAGCGCCGCCCGCGAGGCCGGGATCGGGCCCGAGCCCATGATCGCCGGATCGACGCCGGCGGTGGCCCAGCTGACGATCCGCCCCAGGCTCTTCAGGCCGCGCTTGGCGGCGTTGTCGGCCGACATCAGCACCAGCGCCGCGGCGCCGTCGTTGATCCCCGAGGCATTGCCGGCGGTCACCGTGCCGTTCTCGCGGACGAAGGCCGGGCGCAGCTTCTGCAGCGTCTCGAGGGTGGTGCCGTGCTTGGGATATTCGTCGGCATCGACGGTGACGTCGCCCTTGCGGCCGGGCACCACCACCGGGACGATCTCGTCCTTGAACCTGCCGGCTTTCTGCGCCGCCTCGGCCTTGTTCTGCGAGGCGGTCGCGAACTTGTCCTGCTGCTCGCGGGTGATCTGCCACTTCTGCGCCACGTTCTCGGCGGTGTTGCCCATGTGGTAGCCGTTGAAGGCGTCCCACAGCCCGTCCTTGATCATGGTGTCGACCATCTCGGCGGTGCCCATCTTGGTGCCGTTGCGCAGATGCAGGCAATGCGGCGCCTGGCTCATGCTCTCTTGGCCACCGGCGACGACGATCTCGGAATCGCCGTTGCGGATCGCCTGGAAGCCGAGCGCCACCGCGCGCAGGCCCGAGCCGCAGAGCTGGTTGATGTTGTAGGCGGTCTGCTCGACCGGGATGCCGGCGGCGATCGCCGCCTGGCGGGCCGGATTCTGCCCCGCCCCCGCCGCCAGGACCTGGCCGAGGATCACCTCGGTGACCTCCTTGGGATCGACCTTGGAGCGCTTCAGCGCCTCGACGATGGCGACCTTGCCCAGGAGATGCGCCGGCAGGCTCGACAGCGCGCCGCTGAAGGCGCCGATCGGCGTGCGGACGGCGGATGTGATGACGACATCGGTCATGGGGTGGCCTCCTCTGGGCTTCGATTTCTTATGACGCAGTGCAATATGAGCCTTGAACCTAGGCACTGGCGCATCCTGGGGCAAGCGCCATTCCGCCGCAACCGCGTTACGGTTCGGCGCAAGGGGCGGAAAGGCGCAAAGCCTGGAAATCCGCGCGCCTTCTCGCAGGCTGCCCGGCGAAGGACGGAAAACCTGCGCGGCCCGATCGGGCCGGCAGCCACGTCGCGCAAGGCTGCGGTCTCGACTGCTGCACTGCCTTTGTCCTCCGTTGGCATTGCCGGCCGGGTGGAATCGCTCGGGCATCGGACGGTGCCGCGTCGCCCTTCCGCGATCCATCGGGAGGGGCGGCTAGCACCGACGGCCAACCGAGCGATTCCATCCGGCCGGCGGTTTTCGCCGGGGCAATCGCGCCCCGGGAACTACGTATTAGACAATAAATCCCATCTTACACGCTTTATGCGGTAATGTAAAGAACAAAAAAGGAACATACCCTTGCCGTCAGGCGATCCGCTCCCTCCGTCATGGCCGAGCTTGGCCCGGGGATGACGACTGGGGAACCTCAGGGGCGGCGGCGGTGGGGCGTCGCGGGGGGCAGCGGGAGTGCCGGGGCGTCGGGGGTCGGCGGCGGCGCGGGGGCACGGCGGGTGGCGAAGTATTTGACGCCCTGCAGGGTGCCGGCGGCGGCGCGGTGCTCGAGATCGAGAAGGCGGCCGAAAAGCAGCGGACCGAGCGGGCTGTCGCCGATCGGGCAGCGATGCGCGCGCTGCAGGAAATCGACGTCGGGCAGGGTATTGCCCTCCAGCATCACCGCGCCCTCGGGGGCGATGGCGATGTCCCAGCCGACCAGCAGCCGGTCGCTGCAGACGGCATGGGCGGCCAGCACCATGTCCCGGACCTCACCCCAGCAGGGCACGATCCGGTCGAGTACGCGGTTATGCGTGATCGGATGATCCTCGGACCAGTCGAGCCACATCGCCGCCTTGTCGCCGGTCATCATGCCGAGGGCGCCGGTCTCGAGATCGATGGCGGCGCCGAGCTCGATGTCGGTCGGCCAGGCGGTTTCCAGCTTGCACAGGTTGCTCAGCACCGCATGGGTGAGGACGGGCTTCCCGGCCGGATCGAGGATGGTGATGGCGCGGATGCGCATCAGGGCCTGGTCGGCGAGATCCGCGAGGCCGGGATGATTGACGATGCGCGGCTGCAGCAGGAAGGGCTTGGCCTTGGCGCGGGCGGCGACGAAGGCGGCGAGACCGTCATGGTCCAGCGACTGGCCGTCCTCGGTGAGGAACCTGCCGTCGACATAGCGGATGGCCTCGGTGCCCCGCGAGCCCTTCGAATGCTGCGGCTTGATGAAGAGGTCCCGCTCCAGCGCCGCCCGGTCCCGGCAGCGCAAGCTCAGCCTGCCCTCCGCGGCGACGGCGAGGATGGGAACGGTGGGAATGCCCTCCGTCTCGAACAGCTCGGTCATGCCGAGCTTGTCGCCCAGCCCGATGCGATGCGCGCCCTTCTTCGGCAGCTGCAGGGACAGCACCTTGTAGAGACCGTTCTTCACCTCGTAGCGCGTCAGGTATCCCGAGGCGCGCGGCCAGGCCTCGGGGCGATAGAGCTCGAACATGTAGTAGGTCTGGGTGTCCAGGCCGTGGCGGAAGGAAGCGACGAAGAGGGTGCGGAACTGCTGCCAGATGCCGATGCCGCAGCGGGCGCGCACCTGCGGCGCCAGCTTCGGGAACCAGGCGAGGAAGCGGGCGAGATCGAGCCCCGGCTTGCCGCCCGGGATGAAGCCGAGGCGAAGGGTGGGATGGCGCAGCCGGCGGAAGAGATGGAAGTGCACGAAGAGGTAGCGCGCATAGTCGCCGATATCGGCGACGCGATGCTGGCGGATGAACTGCCGGTGGCGCGCGGCGGCGAAGGCCAGCGCGATGCCGAGCAGATAGAACTGCAGCGCGAGCAGCGCCAGGAAGGCGGCCGGGAAGGCGCGGCGCGCCGTATCGCCGATGGCGCCGCTGCCGTCCCCCAGCGCGGCGACGGCGGCCACCATCGCCAGCACGTGGAGGGCAAGGCCGGTCCACAGCACGGGGGCGGCGGCCGGCGCCATCGCGGCATCCTTCATCATCCGCCAGAGCAAGGCCGCCGCGGCCGCCAGCAGGAGCCATCCCGCCGCGTCGGCGACGAGGCGATAGCCGGCGATGCCGGCGCCGAAGGGCGCGGCGATGCGGCCGAGGGCGACCAGGAACAGGAGGACGGCCGCCGCCTGCCAGGCGCGGCGGATGGCGGCATTCGGCATGTCGAGGCTGAGCCGGGCGCAGGCGGCGAAGGCGCAGGCGGCGGCGACGCCCGCGCCAAGCAGGTGCAGGACCCAGACGCTGCCGGGCCCGAAGCCGAGAACGACGACCAGCGCGATCAGGGTCACAGCGCCCAGAACGATCAGCAGCGCGCGCTGCGATTCGATGGATTCCATTGTTTCGGCTCAATCCCCATTCCGCGCCGAGGTACTTCTGTGCGGAATCACCACGGCCGGTCAATAGCTTCCTGCGCCGCAGCCGGCGGCGGCACGGGAAAACTCCGCGAAATCCGCGCTCTAGGCGGAACGCGCCTGCAGCCAGGCGGTCAGCGGCTGCCAGACCTGCGGCGAAGCGCCCCGCCCCGCCATCATGCCGATATGCCCGGCATTGGGAGTGAGCCGGTCGCCGCCGCGCAGGGCATTGGCCAGGGCCAGGGCGCTGGCCGGGGGCACGATGCGGTCGGCGGCCGGGACGATGCAGAGGCTGGGCAAGGCGACGCGTGCCGGATCGACGACGCTGCCGGCGACCCGCCATTCGCCCCGCGCCGGGGTATTCTCGCCGTACCATTCGGTCATGCATTCCCGGGTGACGGCGGCAGCGAGCGCGATGCCGTCGTTCAGCCAGTCCTCGAGCATCACGAAGCGGCGGGCGGCATCGCTCGACGGATCGAGACCGGCGAAGGACTGGAATTTGCGCAGCACCTGGAAGGGATCGAGGCCGCTGAAGAAGCACTGCAGGATGTCGACCGGAAGCTCGCCGAGGATCTGCAGTACCGGCTCCAGCTGCCGGCCGATCTGGCCGATCACCCGGCTCTGTCCGGCGCCGTCGGCATGGAAGTCCCAGGGCGTCGCCAGGCAGACCAGGCCGGCGATGTCGGCGGCACGGCGCAAAGCAAGCGCCAGGGCGAGATTGCCGCCCATGCAATAGCCGATGACGAAGATCGGCCCGCCCGGCTCGCGCGCCACCGCATCCAGCACCGCCTCGAGGCGGCCGGCGATATAGGCGCTGAGATCGAAGCCGCGCTCGACCGGGCCTGGGGCGCCCCAATCCACCACCAGGGGATCGAAGCCGCGGTCGGCCATGTGCCGCAGGAAGCTGCCCTCCGCGGCGAGATCGAGGATGTAGTAGCGGTTCACCAGCGAGGGCACGACCAGGAGGCGCGGCCGCATCTCCGGCCGCGCGCCGCGATCGGCGGGGCGGTAGTCCAGCAGGCGCGTGGTGCCCGCGCGCCAGAGCACCGGCATCTCCGGGAGATCGCGGTGGAAGGCGTGGTGGCGGTAGGTCTCGACGCCGGTCAGGAAGGCATCGAGGCGGGCATGGCCCTCAGCCTGGAGTGCCGCCGCCAGTGCCTCCGGGTTCGCCCGGTCGAGCTGCGGCCCGAGTTCGGCGAGCCGCCGGGCGACGCTTTCGCGCAGCGGGTTTGCCGCCGGTTGGGCTGCCGCTTGCCCCGGATCCTGCGCCGCCGAGCTTTGCCAGGCGATCCTCAAGCTCGGCAAGATGGCGGCGGAGTTCAGCCAGGTCGACATCGCTAGGCCCAGGTGCTGCGGCAGCGGGCGCGGCCCCAGGCGGCGGGGCGGGCGCTCCGGCGGAGTCCGGCGCGGGTCGTGCTGTGCTGCCGAAGCCATAGGCTGCCTTCCCCCATTCCGCCGCGACGCCGGCGGGATTCATCGGATTGGTCATCGGATTTTGGCCCATCGCCGCCAGCCACATGCCCGGCAATGGCAGGGCCGCCATCAGCCGGGCGGCCTGGTTCGCGAGGTCCGGGTCCGTCGCCACGGCGGTCATCTGATCCTGCCACAGGTCCAGCAGCCGGCGCGCCAGATCGGCCATCCGGGCGCCATCCTCCGAGCCAGGATCATGCCCCGGGGCCCCACCCGGGGCTTTGCCTGCGGCGTCGTCATTTTTTCCCGCCATTCAAGGACTATAGCCGCCGTTTCCGCCGCCCGGCAAAGGGTTTTGCCCGGGCGGAAATCCGCCGGTTTTTCCGGTCGAAATCCGGATTTTGCGATGCAGCTATCGCGTTGCCAATCGGGGGGTGAATCCTGCTATGCTGCATCGCCATAAGCCGGGTTCACCTGCAAAGGGTTAAGAAGAATGTCTGCGGACACCGATACCACCAAGGGGCCGGACAAGACCGCCCCCGAACAGCGCGCGGCCGAGGCGAAAGCCGGGGAAAAGCCGGCGCCGGTGCGGATCAAGAAATACGCCAACCGCCGCCTCTACAACACCTCGACCAGCTCCTACGTGACCCTGGACTACCTGGCGCAGATGGTGCGCAACGGCGTCGATTTCACCGTCGAGGACGCCAAGACCGGCGAGGACATCACCCGCTCGGTGCTGACCCAGATCATCGTCGAGGAGGAGGCCAAGGGGCAGAACCTGCTGCCGATCAACTTCCTGCGCCAGCTGATCAGCCTCTACGGCGACAACCTGCAGTTCCTGGTGCCGCGCTACCTGGAGCAGAGCATGGAAAGCTTCGCCAAGAACCAGGAGCAGATGCGCACGGTGATGCAGGAGAGCTTCGGCGGCATCCTGCCGCTGCAGCGCTTCGAGGAAATGTCGAAGCAGAACATGACCTTCTTCGAGCAGGCGATGCAGCTGTGGAACCCGTTCAAGATGGCGAACGTCCCGGCCGGGCTCGGCGGCGGCGCGCCGGGCGGGGCTGCGGCCGGCGCCGCGGCAGCCGCCGGTGGCGGCAAGGCCGGCGAGGCGGCGAGCTCCGCCGATCTCAGCGACCTGAAGACCCAGATGCAGGCGCTGCAGCGCCAGCTCGACGCCCTCGCCAAGGCGGGCCCGGGCAAACCCGAATAGTCCTCCAGCCGAACGACCAAGGGCCCGGACGAGGGCCAGCCGGAATTCCATGTCCGACAACACCGCCCGCATCAACGGTATCGACATCCGCTTCCGCCTCGAGGGCGCCGCCGACCGGCCCCTGGTGGTGCTGAGCCATTCCCTGGCGACCAGCCGCAACATGTGGGGCCTGCAGCTGCCGCTGCTGGCGGCGCATTTCCGCGTCCTCGCATATGACATGCGCGGCCATGGCGCGAGCGAGGCGAATGCCGGCGCCTATACCCTCGAGCAGCTGGCCGACGACGTCGCCGGGGTGGTCGCCCATCTCGGCTATGGCCGGGTGCATTTCGTCGGCCTGTCGATCGGCGGCATGATCGGCCAGGTCCTGGCGATGCGGCACCCGCGCCTGCTCGACCGGCTGGTGCTGAGCTCGACGATGACCGGCGCGACCGATGCCGCCGGCCGCAAGACCTGGGACGAGCGGATCAAGACGGTCGAGGCGAACGGGGTCGAGAGCCAGGTCGACGGCACCCTCGCCCGCTGGCTGTCGGCGGATTTTATCCGCCAGGCGCCGCAGACCGCCGACTGGATCCGCGGCCTCATCCGCGCGACGCCGGTCGCCGGCTATGTCGGCTGCGGCCATGCGATCAAGGGCATGAACATCCGTGCCGGCGACCTCGGCAAGCTGCGCCTGCCGACCCTGGTGATCGCCGGCGAGCACGATCCCGGCGCCACGGTGGCGGTGGCGGAGACCATCCGCAGCCGGATCCAGGGCGCCCGCCTCGCGGTGATCCGCGGCGGCCTGCATCTCGCTAATGTCGAGAAGCCGCACGACTTCAACGAGGCGCTGCTAGGCTTCCTGACCGGCGCCCGCGATGCCTGACCGCACCATTCCCGCCCGCACCCGTCCCGCCCGCGCGATTCAGTTGGAGCGCCCGGCGTGAACGCGGTGCCGCCCAGGACGGCCGCGGCGGCGGAGCGCGACCTCGCCGAAAGCCGACGGATCCATCCTGCAGCCGGCGCCGAGTTCCGCGTCTTCGCCTATGGTTCGCTGATGTGGCGGCCGGATTTCGACTTCCTCGACGTCGTCCCGGCGGTGCTCTACGGCTATCACCGCGCCTTCTGCATCACCTCGACGCATTACCGCGGCACCGTCGAGACACCCGGCCTGGTTCTGGGGCTGGATCGCGGCGGCATGTGCCACGGCCGCATGTTCCGCATCGGCGCCGAGAAGGCGCAGGCGGTCGCCGACTACCTGCATGACCGCGAGATGGTGAACAGCTGCTACGAGCCGAAGTGGCTGAAGCTGCGCTTGCCCGGCGGCGGCCGGGCGACGGCCCTCGCCTATGTCGCCGACCGGCGGCATCCCGACTACACCGGCCATCTCGACGACGCCGCGATCGTCGCCGTCATCGGGCGGGCGAGCGGCCTCATGGGCCGCAACCTCGACTACCTGCGCAACACCGTCGCCCATCTCGACGACATGGGCATCAAGGAATGCCGCCTGCACCGCATCCTGCGCCGGCTTGACGCCGGGGATTGAAGCGGCGAAAAGGTGGGCCGGATCCGGGCCCGGCCGCAGCGCGATGGCGGCAGCGGCCCAATGCGCGACACGACGGGACAAGATGACGCTCGACCATCCGACAGGCTCCTATTACGCCGCGACCGCCAATCCGATGCCGGCCCTGCCGCGCCTCGAGGGCGAGGTCAGCGCCGATGTCTGCGTCGTCGGCGGCGGCTTCACCGGGCTGTCGGCGGCGCTGCATCTCGCCGAGCGCGGCTACAAGGTGGTGCTGCTGGAGGCGGCGCGGATCGGCTGGGGCGCCTCGGGGCGCAACGGCGGGCAGATCAACATGGGCCTGCGCAAGAGCCCGCAGGAGCTGGTGGCGAAGTTCGGCAAGGCGCGGGCCCGGGTGATGTTCGAACTCGGCGAGGAGGCGCGCCGGCTGATCGCCGAGCGCGTCGCCCGGCATGCGATCGCCTGCGACCTGAAGCCCGGCACCCTGCATGCGGCGAGCAAGCCCGGCGATCTCGCCTGGATGCGCGAGGAGGTCGACTGCCTGGAGCGCGACATGGAATATCGCGGCGCGCGGTTCCTCGACCGGGCGGCGCTGCGCCAGGAGCTCGCATCCGAGATCTATCATGGCGGGGTGCTGGATTCCGGCGGCGGGCACCTCCACCCGCTGAACTACGCCCTCGGCCTGGCGGCGGCGGCCATGGCGGCCGGGGCGCGGCTCCACGAGCATGCCAAGGTGACGGCGATCGAGGAAGGCGCGGTCAACCTGGTGCGGACGGCGGAAGGCACGGTGAGCGCCACCTATGTGGTGCTGGGCTGCAACGCCTATCTCGGCAATCTCGAGCCGCGCATCGCCGGCAAGATCATGCCGATCGCCAATTTCATCATCGGCACCGAGCCGCTCTCCGCCGCCGAGGCCAAGGCGCTCATCCCGCGCGACGTCTGCGTCGCCGACACCAAGTTCGTGGTCAGCTACTACCGCCTCTCCGCCGACCGCCGGCTGCTCTACGGCGGCGGCGAGCGCTACAACACCCGCGCCCCCGCCGACATCGCCGCCTTCGTGAAGCCCTACATGCTGCATGCCTTCCCGCAGCTGGCGGGCAAGCGCATCGACTACGGCTGGGGCGGCATGCTGGCGATCACCATGTCGCGCCTGCCGCATATGGGCCGGATGGGCAACATCTTCTTCGCGCACGGCTATTCCGGCCAGGGCGTCGCGGTCACCGGCATCGCCGGCAAGCTGATCGCCGAGGCCCTGGCCGGGACCGCCGAGCGCTTCGACATCTTCGCCCAGATCCGCCACCAGACCTTCCCCGGCGGCACCCTGTTCCGGCATCCGCTGCTGGTGGCGGCGATGCTGTGGTATGCGCTGCGCGACCGGCTCTAGCGCGGGCGAAGCGGCGCGGTTGGCGAACGGCGCCGGGGGCTATATCCTGCCGGCACGGCCTTGACCTCGGGAGTGGCGCGACGATGAAACTACTGGTTCTGGGTGCCGGCGCCGTCGGCGGCTATTTCGGCGGCAGGCTGGTCGAGGCCGGCGGCGACGTCACCTTCCTGGTGCGGCCGAAGCGCGCCGCCCAGCTGCGCGACAACCCGCTGGTGATCCGCAGCCCGGCCGGCGACACCCGGCTGGCGGTGAAGACGATCGGCGCCGCGGACCCGGCCGGGCCCTTCGACATCGCGCTGCTTGCCTGCAAGGCCTATGACCTCGACCCGGCGATCGAGGCGGTGGCGCCGCATGTGAAGAACGGCGCGCTGCTGCTGCCGCTGCTGAACGGCATGGCGCATGTCGAGCGCCTGCGCGAGACCTTCGGCGAGGACCGGGTCATCGGCGGCACCTGCCATATCGGCGCCACGCTCAATCCTGCCGGCGAGATCCTGCATTTCGACCTGCTGGCCCGGATGACCTTCGGCGCCTTCGCCGACCAGCCGAATGCCGCCGCCCTCGAGGACCTGCTCACCGCCTTCGCGGCGCTGCTGGCGACGGCGAACTTCTCCGGCCGGCGCATCGATCCGATCGACCAGAGCATCTGGGACAAATGGGTGATGCTGGCGACGCTGGCCGGCATGACCACGCTGATGCGCGCCGGCGTCGGCGACATCCTGCAGACCATGGAAGGCGAGGAACTGGTCGAGGAGTTCCTCCAGGAGGCGATCGGCGTCGCCGAGGAATCCGGCTATCCGCCATCGCCGGAATTCCTGGCGGCGGCGCGCAAGGTGCTGCTCGACCCGAAATCGACGCTGATGGCCTCGATGCTGCGCGATCTCGAGAAGGGCGGCGCCATCGAGGCGGAACACCTGATCGGCGACATGTACCGCCGCGCCCACGAATTCGGCATCGACGCCACCCTGCTCCGCCTCGCCTATTGCCACCTGCAGGCCTACGAGGCCCGGCGGGCGCGCGAGGGCCGGCACCCCTAGTGGAAGGCCGAAGCCCCTAGTCGAACGGCAGCGTCGCCTGCAAGGACGGGCGCAGGCCGAACTTCGCGTGCCAGCGCGCGAGATGGGGACAGGTGGCCGACCAGTCCTCGGCCTTGAAGCGGAAGCTGAAGTAGTCGAGCATAATGGCGATGCTGAGCGTGCCGATGTCGACGATGTCGGCGAAGCCCGCGGCCTCGCGCTCCAGGGCGTCCAGCCCCTGCTGCATCTTCAGCTTCTGGCGCTGGTCCCATTCCGCCGAGCGCTGCGGCTCCGGCCGCCGCGCCTCCTGCATGCGCAGCACCGCCGCATCGACCATGCCGTCGGCCAGGGCCTCGCGGCGCAGCGCCGTCCAGCGCGCCGGGCCCGGCTTCGGGAACAGCTTCGCCCCCTGGTGGCGCTCGTCGAGAAACTCGCAGATCACGTGGGAATCGTAGAGCGTCGTGCCGTCCGGCAGCACCAGGGCCGGCACCTTGTTCAGCGGATTGTCCCGGCCGATGCCGCTCGCGAGATCCGACGGGTTGGTCTTCACCAGCTCGATGTCGCCGGCCTGGCCGGTTTCCGCGGCGACGACGCGGACCTTGCGGACGAAGGGACTGGTGGTCGAGGAACGCAGCTTGAACATGATCTCTCCTTCAGAAACGGTCCTTGGCGGCGCGGATCGCGCCGAAGATCTCGGCCGGCGGCACCTCCGGCCCGCCGAAGCGGGCGGCGAGCGCCGGATCGTCGGCGCGGAGGAAGGGATTGGCCGCCTTCTCCGCCGCCAGCGTCGACGGGATCGTCGGCAGGCCCGCGGCCCGCGCCTGCTTCACCGCGGCGGCCCGCGCCTGCAGCGCCGGGTTGCCGGGATCGACGCTGAGGGCGAAGCGGCAGTTCGCCTCGGTATATTCGTGGCCGCAATAGATGCGGGTATCGTCCGGCAAGGCGCGCAGCTTCAGCAGCGACGGCCACATCACCGCCGGCGTCCCCTCGAACATCCGGCCGCAGCCGATCGAGAACAGGGTATCGCCGCAGAACACCGCCTGCGCCGCCGGGAAATGGAAGGCGATGTGGCCGCGGGTATGGCCCGGAATGAAGAGCACCTCGGCGCGCCGGCCGGCGAAGTCGAAGCCCGAGGCCTCGTCGACGGCGATGTCGATGCCGGGGATGCGGTCGCGGTCGTAGGCCGGGCCCACCACCTTGGCGCCGGTCGCCTGCTTGAGGCCGAGATTGCCGCCGCAATGGTCGTTGTGGTGATGGGTATCGAGAATATGGCTGATCTTCCAGCCGCGCCGCTGCGCCGCCGCGAGGGCGGGCTGCGCCTCGGAGGGATCGAGGATGGCGGTCGCGCCGCTGGCCGCGTCGTGGATCAGATAGGCGTAGTTGTCGCTCAGCATGGGCACGAGTTCGATCTGCAGGGCATCGGCCATCTGGCTGCTTTCCGTTCCGGGCCTGTCGGCGGCGAAATCCGGGGCTGACGATAACAGGGGATATGCCATAATCAACCGGAGCTTGAGGCACAGCCGGGACCAGGCAGCATGTGGCAGGACGTCGTCGATCTGCACGACTTCTATCAGACCGAGATCGGCGAGGTGACCCGCCAGCTGCTCGGCGCCCGCATCCGCGAGATGTGGCCGGACTTGAAGGGCCAGTCGCTGCTCGGCCTGGGTTTCGCCACGCCCTACCTGCAGGGCTTCCGCGGCGAGGCCGAGCGGGTGATCGCGATGATGCCGGCGGCGCAGGGCGTCATCGCCTGGCCGCCCCGGGAGCGCAACCTGGTCGCGCTCTCCGACGAGACCGACCTGCCGTTCCAGGACTTCTCCATCGACCGCATCCTGATGGTGCATGCGCTGGAATCCAGCGAGCATCCCGGCGACATGCTGCGCGAGGCCTGGCGGGTGCTGTCCGGCGGCGGCCGGCTGCTGGTGGTGGCGCCCAACCGGCGCAGCCTGTGGTCGCTCACCGAGCGCACCCCCTTCGGCTTCGGCCAGCCCTATTCGCCCGGCCAGCTGTCGAAGCTGCTGCGCAGCATCTCCTTCACGCCGCTGCGCACCGCCAGGGCACTGCATTTCCTGCCGTTCCGCTCGCGCACCTGGCTCAAGGGGGCGCCCGGCTGGGAGCGGTTCGCCGGCCGCTGGCTGCCCGGGGTCGCCGGCGCCGTCATCATCGAGGCCACCAAGCAGCTCTACGGCGCCCAGCCGGTGAAGGCCGCCAAGCGCCGGACGCCGGTGATGATCCAGATCCCCAAGCCGGCGACGCGCAACCTGCGCACCCGGCCCTAGGGCATATTCAGAACGCATATTCTATTATTGACTGACAATAGAATTAATGTTTCCGTAGCCCGATGGCTCATTCCCTCGATGTGATCACGATCGGGCGGTCGTCGGTTGACCTCTACGGCCAGCAGATCGGCGGCCGGCTGGAGGACATGGCGAGCTTCGCCAAATCGGTCGGCGGCTGCCCGTCCAACATCGCCATCGGCGCGGCGCGCCTCGGGCTGAAATCGGCGGTGATCACCCGGGTCGGCAACGAGCCGATGGGGCGCTTCATCCGCGAGCAGATGGCGCGGGAAGGCGTCGCCACCGAGGGCATCGCCGTCGATCCGCGGCGGCTTACGGCGCTGGTGATCCTGGGGGTGCGGGACAGCGACAGCTTTCCGCTGATCTTCTACCGCGAGAACTGCGCCGACATGGCCCTGTCCGAGGCCGATATCGACCCGGATTTCATCCGCCGGGCCCGGGCCGTGGTCGTCACCGGCACGCATTTCTCCACGGAAACCACCGCCAAGGCCCAGCGCCGGGCCATGGATCTGGCGAAACAGGCCGGGGCCAGGGTGGTGTTCGACGTGGATTACCGGCCGAATCTCTGGGGCCTCGCCGGCCACGATGCCGGCCAGTCGCGCTACATCGCCTCGGACCGGGTCTCCGCCCACCTGCAGCCGATCCTCGGCCTCTGCGACCTCGTCGTCGGCACCGAGGAGGAGATCAGGATCGCCGGCGGCGTCGGCGACCTCGGCGGCGCCCTCCGGCGGATCCGCGCGCTCACCCCGGCGACCATCGTGCTGAAGCGGGGCCCGATGGGCTGCATCGTCTTTCCCGGCGCCATCCCCGACCGCCTGGAGGACGGCGTCATCGGCGGCGGCTTTCCGGTCGAGGTCTACAACGTGCTCGGCGCCGGCGACGCCTTCATGGCGGGGTTCCTGCGCGGCTGGCTGAAGGACGAGCCGCTCGCCACCTGCGCCACCTGGGCCAATGCCTGCGGCGCCTTCGCGGTGTCGCGGCTGCTGTGCGCGCCGGAGATCCCGACCTGGACGGAGCTGCAGTACTTCCTGCAGCACGGCAGCCCGCATCATGCCCTGCGCGAGGATGCCGACCTCAACCATATCCACTGGGCGACGACGCGGCGCGGCGACTGGCCGCTGCTGATGGCGCTCGCCATCGACCACCGCGCCCAGCTGGAGGAGATCGCCGCCCGGGTCAAGGCGCCGGCCGAGGCGATCGGCCGCTTCAAGATCCTGGCGGTCAAGGCGGCGGCGGAAGTGGCGGCGGGGCAAGGCGGCTTCGGCGTGCTGCTCGACGGCAGCCATGGCCGCGAGGCCCTGTTCCGCGCCGCCGATCACGATCTCTGGATCGGCCGGCCGGTGGAGAAGCCCGGGTCGCGGCCGCTGCGCTTCGAGACCGCGGATCTCGGCGCCCATCTCGCCGAATGGCCGGTGACGCAGACGGTGAAATGCCTGTGCTTCTACCATCCGGACGATCCCGGGCCCCTGCGCGCGGAGCAGGAGGAGCGGCTGCTGACCCTGCACGATGCGGTGCGCAGCACCGGGCGCGACCTGCTGATCGAGATCATCGCCGGCAAGCACGGCCCGGTCAGCGAGGATACGGTCGCCCGGGTGCTGGCCCGGCTCTACGACCTCGGCATCCGCCCGGACTGGTGGAAGCTGGAGCCCCAGGCGAGCGCCGCCGCCTGGACGCGGATCGGCGATGCGATCCGGCAGCGCGACCCGCTCTGCCGCGGCATCGTGCTGCTCGGCCTCGAGGCCAGCGCCGACGTGCTGGCCACCGGCTTCGCCCTGGCCGCCGGCGAACCGATGGTGAAGGGCTTCGCCGTGGGACGCACGATCTTCGCCGAGGCCGCCGAGGCCTGGCTGAAGGGCGCCATCGACGACGCGGCGGCGGTCGCCGACATGGCGGCGCGGTTCCGCCAGTTGACGGTTGCCTGGCAGGAGGCGTTGCGCGCAACATCGCGGAATGCCTGACGCCGCCTGTTTTCAGAGACAACGCATGGATCTACCGGAGCGCCGAACATGAAGACAATTCGCCTTACCATGGCCCAGGCCCTGGTCCGCCATCTGGCGCAGCAGCGGGTGATGGAGGACGGCAGGGAGGTGGCGCTGTTCGCCGGCGTCTGGGCGATCTTCGGCCATGGCAATGTCGCCGGCCTGGGCGAGGCGCTCTACCAGGCCCGCACCGTCCTGCCGACCTACCGGGCGCATAACGAGCAGGGCATGGCGCTGGCCGCCATTGCCTATGCCAAGGCCAAGCGCCGGCGGCGGATGATGGCCTGCACCACCTCGATCGGCCCGGGGGCGACCAACATGGTGACGGCGGCGGCGCTCGCCCATGTCGACCGCCTGCCGGTCCTTCTGCTGCCGGGCGACGTCTTCGCCAACCGCCGGCCGGATCCGGTGCTGCAGCAGATCGAGAGCTTCGGCGACGGCACGGTCTCGGCGAACGACTGCTTCCGGCCGGTCTCGCGCTTCTTCGACCGCATCACCCGGCCCGAGCAGATCCTGACCGCCCTGCCGCGCGCGCTGGCGGTGCTGACCGATCCCGCCGAATGCGGCCCGGTCACGCTGTCGCTGTGCCAGGATGTCCAGGCCGAGGCCTTCGACTTCCCGGAGAGCTTCTTCGCCGCCAGGCTGTGGACGCCGCGCCGGCCGGAGCCGGACCGGCACGAACTTGCCCAGGCGGTGCAGCTGCTGAAGCAGGCGAAGAAGCCCTTCATCGTCAGCGGCGGCGGCGTGCTCTATGCCGAGGCCGAGGCGCTGCTCGCCGATTTCGCCAAGGCGCGCGGCATCCCGGTCGGCGAGACCCAGGCCGGGAAGTCGGCGCTCGCCGCCGATCACCCGATGAACATGGGGGCGATCGGCGTCACCGGCAGCAGCGCCGCCAATGCCCTGGCCGAGGAGGCCGACCTGGTGCTGGCGATCGGCACCCGGCTGCAGGACTTCACCACCGGTTCCCGTGCCCTGTTCAAGAACCCGGCGCGCCGGATGATCGGGCTCAATGTCCAGCCCTTCGATGCGCTGAAGCACGATGCGGTCGGCCTGGTGGCGGATGCGCAAGCCGGGCTGAAGGCGCTCGATGCCGCACTCGGCCCCTGGACGGCGCCGGCTGCCTGGCGCAAGGCGGCCGGCACCCTCGGCAAGGCCTGGACGGCGTCGCTGGCGGCGGCGACGGCGCCGGCCAATCGCGGCCTTCCCTCTGACGGCCAGGTGATCGGCGCCGTGCAGCGCGCCGGCCGCGGCAGCGACATCGTGGTCGGCGCCTCCGGCGGATTGCCGGGCGAGCTCCACAAGCTGTGGCAGGCGGGAGCGCCGGGCGGATACCACCTGGAATACGGCTATTCCTGCATGGGCTACGAGATCGCCGGCGGCCTCGGCGTCAAGCTGGCGCGCCCGGCATCCGAGGTCATCGTCATGGTCGGCGACGGCTCCTACCTGATGATGAATTCCGAGATCGCGACCTCGGTGATGATGGGGCAGAAGCTGATCATCGTGGTGCTCGACAATCGCGGCTTCGGCTGCATCAACCGGCTGCAGCGCGCCACCGGCGGCGAGAGCTTCAACAACCTGCTGGAACATGCGGTGCACGAGACCTTGCCGGCGATCGATTTCGCCAAACATGCGGAGGCCCTCGGCGCCATCGGCCGGCGCGTCGCCACCACCGCCGAGCTGGAGGCCGCCATCGCCCAGGCACGCAAGGCCGACCGGACCTCGGTCATCGTCGTCGAGACCGATCCCTACAAGACCACCGAGGCCGGCGGGCATTGGTGGGACGTGCCGGTGCCCGAAGTCTCCGACCGCCCCAAGGTGCGGTCCGCCCGGAAGAACTACCAGAAAGCCATCGCGCAGCAGCAGTGAGCGGGTCCAAGATGTCGCAGCTTCTCGTCAAACGCCAGCAGCCGGACAAGGCACAGCGGGTCCTCGCCGTGGCGCCGGAACGCGCCGGACTGAAATACGTCGGCTTCGAGGTCCGGCGACATCGCGCGGGGGAACAGCTCGACTGGCGGATCGCGGGCAAGGAGAGCTGCCTGGTGCTGCTCTCCGGCAAGGCGCGGGTGTCGATCGACGGCGGCGCGCCGCGCGACATCGGCGGGCGCGGCAGCGTCTTCGAGGGCCCCGGCTGGTCGGTCTACCTGCCGGCGGATGCGAGCTGCCGGTTGACGGCGCTGAGCGATCTCGAGGTCGGGATCTGCACCGCCCCCGGCGGACGGAAATTCCCGGCGCGGATCATCCCGCCGGAGGAGGTCGGCTTCGAGGAGCGCGGCAGCGGCACCAACCGCCGGCTGGTCTACAACATCCTCCCCGATACGGCGGCGGCCGAGAGCCTGTTGGTGGTCGAGGTGGTGACGCCCGGCGGCAACTGGTCTTCCTATCCGCCGCACAAGCACGACCGCGACGCCCTGCCCGAGGAATCCTTTCTCGAAGAGACCTATTATCACCGGCTCAATCCGCCGCAGGGCTTCGCCTTCCAGCGGGTCTATACCGACGACCGGTCGATCGACGAGACGATGTCGGTGGAGGACGGCGACTGCGTCATGGTGCCGCGCGGCTATCATCCGGTCGGCGCGCCGCACGGCTACGATCTCTACTACCTCAACGTCATGGCCGGCCCGACCCGGAAATGGGTGTTCAAGAACGATCCCGCGCATGAATGGATCGTGAAGCGGCCGAAGTAGCTTCGCGCATCGATCCGTCCCCAGTTTCGGCATCGCTGCCGACTGGATAACTATGTCGCAGCCCCGGCATCGTCAGCAGCCTGTCAGACTGATTGGCTACTCAGGGCGCGTCGCAAAATTCACTTAGAGGATGGATCATGACGATGTTGAAATCGCTTTGCCTGACGGCCGTTGCCGGTATTTTCCTGCTGGCCGGCGAAGGTGCCGCTTTCGCGGCGGAAGATTGCGCGGCCCAGGTCCAGGCGTTGACGCCGACCGTCGAAAAGGTCGCCGACGCCGCAGTCAAGGAAAAGGCCCAGAAGCTGCTGGATAACGCCACCAAAGAGGCGACCGAGGAGATGGACGAGGACGAATGCCTCGACGCCCTGAAGGATGCCAAGACGCTGCTGGGCGTCCAGTAAAATCCGAAGACGAAAAGGGCCGGTCCTTCCGCGGGAGGGGCCGGCCCTTTTTGCTGTCCGTGATGTGGACAAGGCACCGGCCGTCCTGCCTCAGCAGGACGGCCGGATCCGCACTCAATCCGCCAGGCGGAACTTCGTGTGGCAGGTCTTGCAGCCGGCGCCGAGATCCTTGAAGGCGGCCTGGAAGCCGGCCTCGTCGGTCGCGGCGAGCTTGGTCGCGGCGTCGCCGGCGGCGGCGGCGGCCTCGTCGAAGCCGGCGCGGTTGCTCCAGATGTCGGGGCTCGCCTGCTTGTCGCCGGTCTCCGTGCCGGCCGGGAACAGGCCCTTGAATTCCTCGATCTTGGTGGCGATCAGCGTGGCGTTCTTGTTGATCTCCGCCTGGTCGAAGGTTCCCGCCTTCGCCATGCCGGCAATGGCCTTATAGGCCTTGCCGACGTGCTTCATGGTGTCCTCACGGTCGCTGACGGTATCCGCATAGACGCTCACGGCAAAGGAACCCAGCACCGCCAGGGTCAGGCAGGCGGTTGCGGCAGCAAGACGCTTCATTCTCGATCTCCCTCGGATTGTTAGGATGGGCGGCGCGAAATTCCGGATACGTCGAAATCTGGTGGCGCAAGATAGACCAACCAACCTTAACGTAACCTGAGCGCCGGGCCGGCGCACATCCCAGTTTCGTGAACGGCACCGGGACGGCGTGGGAATTCGATCAGGCCCGCGGCGTCCCCTGCCGGTCGAGTTCCCGGCGCAAACCCGGGATCAGCCCGGCATCGGCCAGGAGATGCGGGGCTTCGGCGTCCAGGATGGCGGCGAACAGGCGGGCGCGAATCCTATCGGGGTCGAAACCGGCCGGCCGGCGGGAACCGATCGCCGAGAGCAGAACGTCGACGCAGCGGTCTGCGGCATTCAGTCGCCCCCAGAGATAATCGTGCTCGCGCCAGGCGCGATTGAAGAAGGCGCCGAAATTCATCAGCGACACGCCCTTCAGCACCGGGCGGGTGGTGCCGAAGCCGTGGGCGTCGGCCGGGCTGATGCGGTCGACCAGGACCTCGTTGATCTCGTTCATGTCCGTCCATTGCAGGATCGGGAAGGTGATCAGGTCGTAGAAGGCGAAACCGACATAGGAAGTCGCCAGGGCCCGCCGCGCCAGGGCAGGCAGGAAGGCGAGGCCCATCAGCGAGATGATCTCGTCGAGATCGCGGTCGATGTCGATCAGGCCCATCGCCGCCTCCAGCGGGGCCAGCGCCTCGGGCGCCAGGGCCTCGCCCGCCGCCGCCTTGGCGGCGACGCCGGCGGCGAGCGCGGCGATCTCGGCGCCGTAGCTGTTCGGATCCCAGAGCCGCGACACCCGCTCGATGATCTCGTACATGGCGCTCTTCAGCTCGTCGATCGAGCGGGATTCCAGCTGGATGCCGGTCTCCTCCTTGGTGCGGTAGAGCTCGTTGAGGCGGCGGATGACGAAGCGGATGCGGCGCAGGCGGAAGTCGATGTCGAAGCCGCGCAGCAGCGGCACGATGTGGCTGGTGGTGCCGTTGCCGTTGCCGATCCAGCGATCGAGGGCGCCGCAGATCGCCGCGGCGTCAGCCTCGGGGCGGGGCGCATGCGCCAGGGCGGCGATCAGCACGCCGAGACGGTCGATCAGCCGGCGGCGCTTCAGGGTCTGGTAGCTGAGATAGGCGTAGCCGGCGCCGGCATGGGCGCGCTCGTTGGCGGCGACGCGGTATTGCGCGACCTCGGCGATGGTCGGCGGATCTTCGCGGGAGGGATCGACGATCTGGTTGACCAGTTCCTCGACCTGCGGATCCGCCGCGGCGAGGATCTCGGACATGCGCCGGGCACGCTCGTTCCAGGCCTGGATCGCCATCAGGTCGTCGGCGATCGGCTCGTTGCGCGGGATCAGCGCCAGCGAGGCGAGGATGGTGCGGAAGAAGCCCGGCGTGCCCTGGTCGATGCGCTGGGTAACCTCGCGATTGGGATTGGGATCGACGTAGATGATCCGGCGCACCACCTCGCGGCTGGCCGGCCGGTTGCCGAGCGCCTGGATCACTGGCGAGAACGGCTTGTTCATCACCACACTGCCGTCGATGAAATAGCTGCCGATGCTGGCGACGTCGCGCGGATCGCCGATCATCAGCTTCTCGGCGATGAAGCTCCGGCGCGACGGCCAGTCGCGGCCGCGGCCGGCGAGGACGCGGTCCATCTCGCCGATCGTCGCCGGCGGAAAGGCGCCGGGAAAGGAGGCGGTGGCGCGGGCGGCGAAGACCAGCGACGGCACGTCGCCGACCTCGAACTCGCTGGCCAGCTCGCCAGACAGGCCGCGCCGGCAGGAGAAGGCGACGATGCGGCGGTGCTCCGTCTCGTCGACGCTGGGCGGATCGTGCAGCTGGATCTGATGCTGGTGGCCGCGGTAGTCGGTCAGGGTCACGAAGAGATCCAGGCGATGCCCCGGCGGCAGCAGGCTGGCATCCTTGCGGGCGGAACGGTCCATGGCATCGCAGGCATCGAGCATCCAGCCGGAGAAGCGCTCGCCGGAGAACGGCGGGGTGAACCACTGCGCCTGGACGAACTGGCGCAGCTTGGTGCGGGTCTCGGGATCGCTGATCTGCTGACCGAAGCGGCCGAGCAGGGCCCAGTCGAGCAGCGGCGCCACGGCCGCCTTGCCGGCGCGGCTGAGCATGCTGGTCTGGGCCGCGAGATTGGTCACGTCGGCGTTCAGCAGCCAGAGGTCGCGATGCGGTTCCAGCGGCAGGTCATGGGCCAGGGCGCGGGCGAGCATGACGCCGTTGATGCCGCCGGCCGAGGCGCCGGAAATGAGGTCGACGACGACCCGGACCTCGACCTCGCTGGAGAGTTCCTTCAGCAGGTCGTAGTAGATCGCCGTGGAATCGTCGCGCGGCCGCTCGGCCGCCGCGCCGGAGCCGGGCTCGGCATGGAACATTTTCGAGGCGCGGACCAGGTTGAGGATCTCGCGGGTGACGCCGTGGATATAGACGGCCAGGGACACGCCGCCATAGAGCACCACCGCCAGCCGGACCTCGATCTGCTTCATGTCACCGGTTCCCCATCCTGCAGAGTATCGGCGTTCGGACATTGCCGTATGGTTAAGGAAATCAGGGCAAGTCTCCGGCAATCTGCGGAAAACCGCCGAAATGGCCGCAGGTGAGCGCCGCCAGATCGCGCCCGGCGGCGAGGCAGGCCGCGAGGTCCCGGCCGTGCAGATGCGCATCGATGAAGCCGGCGATGAAGCTGTCGCCGGCACCGGTGGTGTCGGTCACCGCGACCGGCAAGGCCTCGACGGCGACGGTCTGGCGCCCGTCGCTGGCCCGGCTGCCGAGCCGGCCGCAGGTGACGACGGCGATGCCGGCGCCGGCGGCAAGCGCCGATTGCAGCAGCGCCGACGCGGCCTCCGTCGAGGGCCCTGCCGAGGCGAAGGCGATGGAGAGGGCATCGGCAACGAGGTGACGCGGATCGGCGTTGACGCCGAGATCCTGGGAGAGGCCGATCCCGGCCAGTGCGAGCTGCGCCTTCAGGGCGCCGCCATCGTCCAGCCAACCGATATGCACATGGCGCTTGCGGCGCAGGACGGCGAGATCCTCCGCACCGGGGTGGTAGCCGCGGCAGGCGCCGAAATCCTCGAAGACCATCTCGCGCTCGCCGTCGGCGTGGGTGGCGATGTCGGTATGGGCGGTAGTGGCACCGGGAAGGATGCGCAGGCCGGCGAGATCCAGGCGGTTGGCGCCGAGGCCATGAGCCACCCGCTGCCCGGCGGCGTCGTCGCCGACGGCACCGAAATAGGCGGTGCGGTGTCCGGCCCTTGCCAGATGCACCGCGACATTGACCGCGTTGCCGCCGACGCAGGAAAGGCCGACCGGCGGCAGGTAGCGATCGATGCAGTTGTCGCCGACAGTGGCGAGGTCGAAGCCCATGGCGGTACCGGGACCGGTGCCGCCGGGCCTAGTAGGCCACCCGCTTGTAGTAGCGGCGCGTGGTCAGGGGATGATTGCGCTTCACCTCGAGATGGGCGCTGAGGCGTTCGAGGAATGTCGCCAGCAGCACCGGCGAGATCAGCGCGCGGACCCGCGGCGAGATGCCCGGGAGAGCGAATTTCGCGGTATCGAGGACGGTGACCTTGTCGGTATAGCCAGGGACGAACCTCTCCACCCGCTCGACCAGGGGCCGGCTCGCATCCTCGCCCTTGAAGAGCACGACGCTGACCCCCTGCTCGACCAGTTCCAGCGTGCCGTGGAAGAAATCCGAGGCATGGACCGGACGGGTGCGGATCCACTGCATCTCCTCGAGGATGCACATGCCGTAGTAATAGGCCTCGGCCCAGGTCGAGCCGGCACCGGTGATGATGTGATAGGGCTCGGCACGGAAGCGCTCGGCCAGGCGCTCGGCCTCGGCCTCGTGGGCGCGCTTCACGCCGACCAGCAGCGCCGGCAGCCGCGCGAGCTCGGCCAGCACCGCTTCAGCGTCGTCGATCTCGCCGCGGTGCTGCAGGACCGCAAGGGCGATGCCCAGCGACTGCAGGTAGAAGGATTCGCAGGACGTGTCGTCCTCGGCGAAATTCACGAAGGCGTGATCGGCGGCCTCGGCCAGCGGCGTCCGGGCGTGGCCGGTGAGCACCAGGATGGTGGCCCCCGCCTTCTGGCAATATTCCAGCGCGGCGATGCTTTCCGCGGTCGTGCCGGACAGGGACGGGATGACGACGATGGAGTTCGGCCCCAGGCGGCGATGCCCGGCCGCCACCAGCTCGGCCGAGATCTCGGCGAAGACCGGAAAGGTCGAGTGCCGCTGCAGCAGATGCGCCGCCGGATACATCAGGATTCCGGCCCCGCCGGCGCCGAGGAAGAACAGGTTCTCGGCGCCCCGGCCCAGGGCGTCGCGGACGGCTGCCTGCAGCCGGGGGAGCAGGCCCAGGGCACCGCCCTGGATGCGGAGGAAACGCGGTTCGTCGAAATTCAGCATGGTCCTGGTCTCGCGCCTTGGCGGGGGGTGGAGCGCCGGCCGCAGGTGTCGAAGCCAGGCCGGAGCGGAAGCCGGAAACATAGTCGGTTTCGCGCGCCAGGATAGGGCCAAGCCCGGAACAAATCCCTCGCTGGCTCGTTCTTGTTTTGCGTCTTCAGGTCGACTGGGAACATGTTCCTGACGCACCCCGGTCGATGGAATGAGCGATCGGACCCCATGAAACATCCATTGCCGCCCACCCCAGGCTTCGTTCTCGCCCTGGGCATCCCGCTTGCCTTCGTCTTGGCCATCGGCAGCGCGCCCAGCCGGGCCGATTCCGAACCCGGCGCGACCGGTGCCGCCCAGGCGTCGCAGCCGAGCATCGGGGAGATTGTCATCGGCGAGATCGAGCGGCGCATCCTGCACGACTACTATGCGCGCAATGCCCAGGCCTGGGTGGTCGCCCATCCCGAGGACGGCCAGGGCAAGAAGCACAAGCACAAGACGCTGCCCCCGGGCATCGCCAAGAAGGGCACCCTGCCCCCGGGCATCGCCAAGCAGCTGGTGCGCAACGGGCAGCTGCCGCCGGGGCTGGAATATCGCGACCTGCCGCCCGACCTCATCGTGCAGCTGCCGCCGCTGGCGCCACAGTACCGCTACGTCATTGCCGACGACCGGGTCATGCTGATCCGGGCGGCGACCAACGTCATTCTCGATCTACTGAAGGTCCCGGCCCTGTGATGGCGCGAGACTAGCGGCTGGAGATCAGATCCGAACGCCGGAACGATGGCGAGGGCCGCCCTTTCCCCAAGCGGCCCTCGCCCGCCGTTCCGCGCGATCGCCGATCAGTCCGCCGTGGCGTCGGCCGCCGCGTCCGGATCGGCGTCGGTGGTCTCACCGGCACTGGCAGCGTTGGCCGCATCGGCAATCGCCTGGGCATCGGTGTCGGAGATGTCGCCGAGGCTGGGGTCGCCGTTGAGGTCGGCCAGGCGATCGGCGATCGCCTCGACCTGCTCGGCGGTCACCGGCTTGTTGGTTGCATCCGCCAGGATCTTGCCGAGATCGTCTGCGGTCGGCGCCGTCGCCGGATCGCCGGCCGGCGGGGCACCCGGATCGCCCGGCGTCTCGCTGTTGGCTGCGGAGAAGTCGCGCAAGGCATCGGCAAAGGTCTTGCTGATCCGCCCGATCGAGGAGTTCGGCGAGGCATTGGCGAGCGCCTGCGGCGAGGCATTCATGAAGCCGTTCAGCTTGCCGAGATGGTTCGGCGCCAGCGAATCGTCATCGGCTTCCTCGCCGGTCTCGTCGGCGTCATCCGCATCGGTCGTCTCCGCATGCGCCTTGCTTTGCCCGCTGCCGTGGGCCTCACTGTTGCCGCCGCCGCCGTTCCCATGATTGCCGCCATTGCCGCCGCCATGGCCGTTGCCGCCACCATGACCGTTGCCGCCACCATGTCCACCGCCGTTGCCGCCGGCATTGTTGGCGAAGGCGACGTCAACCAGGGGTCCGGCCATCAGCGCCAGGCTGGCGACCGACAGCGTGAGGGCGGTCAATGTGACCCGGCCAAACCGGCCGACGGAAAATTCCTTGCTCATCTGCTTTCTCCTTGTGCTCTAATCGCGATATCGTTTTCTGCAATGAAATCAAGGCCAGTTCGCTGTCTGCCTCATTGACCTAACGAATGATCGCCGGTGATATTCCCCGTAGGCCTGGAGAATTCAGAAATGTCCCAGATCGCTAAATTGCTGGACAAATGCGCGGAATGCTGATGCCCGCAGGCAACGACTCTTTAAGGCCGGGGCCGCAGAATTGACCGGGCGCCACGACATCGGACTGCAGATCGTCGGCCTGCTGCCGCGCCTCCGCCGGTTCGCGATCGGCCTGAGCGGATCCGCCGACGAAGGCGACGACCTCACCCAGGCCGCGTGCCTGCGGGCGCTGGAGAAGTACGAGCAATGGCAACCGGGGACGCGTCTCGACAGCTGGCTGTTCCGGATCATCCATACGATCTGGCTCGATCGGCGGAAATCGGCCGCACACCGGCTGGTGGAATCCAACCCGGAGGCCATCGGCGCCAGGGCCGGGCCGTCGGTCATCGCCGGCATCGAGGCGCGCAGCGACCTGCGGCTGGCCTGGAAGGCGATTTCCACCTTGCCGGCGGAGCAGCGCGAGGTGCTGCTGCTGGTCGCGGTGGAGGAATACAGCTATCAGGAGGCCGCGCAGTTCCTCGATATTCCGATCGGCACGGTGATGAGCCGGCTGGCCCGGGGTCGCCTCGCCGTGGCCAAGGCGATCCGGGAAAACCGGGACCCGGAATAGTTTGACCGCTCGTTCGTTATCCGCTTAAGCGTCTGAAAGGACGGAAGACTGAGGATGGCACAGGTGACGATCATGGATGTCATGCGGTATTGCGATGGCGAACTCAGCGGCGAAGAGAAGCTGCGGGTCGGTGCCGAAATCGACCGCGATCCCGAACTGCAGTCGATCGCCCGCGACTTGCGCGACGGTGCGGCGGCGGCGCGCGCAACGCTGGCCGCCATCGGCGACACCCCTATCCCCCTGCACCTCACCCGGGCGATCCTGCAGCGGCCGCAGGGCGCGCCGGCCGCCTCGCGATCCGGCGTCTGGCGCTATGCCGCGGCCTTGCTGCTCGGCGCCGTCTTTGGCGCCGGCGCCCTTGCCGTCATGGAACGGGTGGATAGTGGCGGGCTTCGCCTGGCCAGCGCGCCGGCGACGAAGGTCGATCCGGCCGAGTCGGTGGAGTTCCTGGCGGCGCTCACCGGCGCCCTGCGCGCCCATGCGGCGGAGCAGACCCAGACCTATCAAAACGGTTCCGTCGCGGGCTCGGTGACGGTGAAGAACTGGTTCCTGCTGGATGGCGGCACGAGTTGCGCGGCCTTCACCCACAGCCTGCGGTCCGCCGGCGATCAGCAGGCATTGAAGGGCATCGCCTGCACCAACCCGGATGGCGGCTGGGAGATCCTCCAGATGCCGGCTGCAAAATAGGCAGGCGCCGCATGCCAGGCGCACGGCCCGGGCCGGGATATCGGCGTTTGCGTCGCGGGCTCCGCTCTGCGCTGGTGATCGTCGCGCTCGCCGCTTTCGGCCTCGCCGCCGGCAGCAGTTGGCCGGGTTCGCCCGCGGCGCAGGCCGCCGGCAACGGCAACGGCAATGGCGGCGGGAACGGGAACGGCGGCGGGAACGGCAACAAGGGCGGCAACGGCAAGGGATCGTCCGGCGACCACGAGAACAATGCCGGCGGCAACGGCAACGGCAATGGAGCCGGCGGCGGGAACGGCAACGGGACACCGGCGGGATCCGACGGCGGAACGCCCTCGGCCGGGCCGCAGGCGACCGGTCGGCCGGTCGATGTCGCGGACATCGACGGCCATGAACGGGTGCTGCGCCATGAACTCATCGTGACCAATGCAGGGGGCGGTCTCGCCGGCTATGCGGTAGCGCATGGCATGTCGGTGATCAGCACCCAGGCCCTGCCCGGCCTCGGCCTTTCGATCACCAGGCTGGGCATTCCCGACCACATCTCGATCACCGCCGCCCGGCAGGACCTCGTCGCGCGCTTTCCCGAGGCAATCGTCGACTACAACCACGCCTATCGCCCCCAGACCAGCCTGACGATTCCGGCACCCGACTACGCGACCCATGAGATCGGCTGGGGCGTCCGGCCAGCGGATTGCGGGACGGTCAAGGCACGCCTCGGCCTGCTCGATACCGCGATCGACCGGCAGGCCCCGATCCTTGCCGACGCGGACATCACCCAGACCGACATCGCGATCGACGCCGATGAACAGCCTGCCGCGGCGACCCATGGTACGGGCGTCGCCGCGTTGCTGGTCGGCCAAAAGGGCTTCGGACTTCTGCCGGCGGCGGCACTCTATGCCGCGAACATCTTCGTGACGGATCAGGATGGCGATCCGGTGGCCACGGCGGCCTCGTTCGCCGTCGGACTGGATTGGCTGGTGCAGAACGGCGTCAAGACGGTGAATGTCAGCTTGAGCGGTCCACCCGACCGGCTGATGGAACTGGCCGTGAGACAGGCGGGCAGCGGCGGTGTCCGGCTGGTTGCCGCCGTCGGCAACGACGGCGACATCGATCGCCCGCGATTCCCGGCCGCCTATCCCGGCGTGATCGGGGTTACCGCCGTCGATTTCAGGCGGCAGCTTTTTGCCGCGGCCAATCACGGCGATTTCGTGCAGCTCGCCGCACCCGGCGTCGACATCTGGCTGCCGACCGATGCCGGGTCCGCCGGCGGAAACGGAAGCTATGTCAGCGGCACGTCCTTCGCGGCGCCCTTCGTGACGGCAATCCTGGCCGCCTCGGGCAACGACCCTGCCCGCCTTGCTGCAGCGGCGCTGGATCTCGGGCCCCGAGGGCGCGACAAGCTGTTCGGCTTTGGACTGGTGCAGGCGCCGGCCCAGTGCCGCATCGACCCCGTGGCCGCAAGTGCCGACTGAGGCCGGCCGCGCCCGTGCCAGTCGCTAGCCGAAGAGAATCGCCGCCTTCTGCACGGTGACCCAGACACCCCAGAGGATCGGAATGCCGACGAAGCCCCAGGCCAGCAGGGCCCGGCCGGTCAGGCCGCCGCGGCCGATGCCGAAGGACCCGCCCGCCTGCGCCGCCGCCCGGTCGGCCTGCAGGGCGGCGACCTCGGCCTCTGACATGAACCATTTCCCGGCCAGGGGCCTGACCTGGGAATTCGCGATCAGGCCGAGGACCAGCATGCCGACCAGGATGTACATGGTAAAGTCGTAGACCTGGTCCCGGGGGATCCCGGCGCCAATCTGGAACTCGCGGACGTAGTTCACCACCACCGGGCCGATGATGCCGGCCGTCGACCAGGCGGTCAGCAGGCGGCCATGAATGGCGCCGACGAACTGGGTCCCGAAGATATCCGCCAGATAGGCCGGGATGGTCGCGAAGCCGCCGCCATACATCGACAGGATGATGCAGAAGATGGCGACGAACAGCACCTGGCTGCCCATATGTGCCGCCGTCGGCGCCAGCGCGTAGAGCACGATGCCGAGGCAGAAGAAGGCGTAATAGGTGTTCTGCCGCCCGATCTGGTCGGACAGCGATGCCCAGAAGAACCGCCCGCCGATATTGAAAAGCGACAGCAGGCCCGCGAAGCCCGCAGCGATGGCGGCGATCGCCGCCTTCTGCGACTCGTCGAGCTGGGTGAAGCTGAGCTCTGGCAGGCCGATGAGCTTGCCGCCGAAGATCTCCTGCAGCATCGGCGAGGCCATGCCGAGAACGCCGATCCCGGCCGAGACATTGAGGCACAGCACCGCCCAGATCAGCCAGAACTGCCGGGTCTTGTGGGCGTCGCGCAGATGCACGTGGCGCGCGGTGATCATGGTGCCGCCCGCCTCCGGCGGCATCCAGCCCTCGGGGCGCCAGCCCGCCGGCGGCACGCGATAGCTGAAGGCTCCCACCAGCATGAAGACGAGGTAGATCGCGGCCAGGACCAGGAAGGCCTGCCAGACGCCGACCGATTCCGCCGACTTGAAGTGGTTCATCAGCCGATCGGCCAGCGGTGCGCCGATCATCGCCCCGCCGCCGAAGCCCATGATCGCCATGCCGGTCGCCATGCCCCGGCGGTCGGGAAACCATTTGATCAGCGTGGAAACCGGCGAGATGTAGCCGAGGCCGAGGCCGATTCCCCCGATGACCCCGGCGCCGATCCACATCAGCCAGAGCTGATGCAGCATCACGCCGACCGCGGCGACGGCGATTCCGCCGCACCAGCAGAAGGCCGAGACGACACCGGCCTTGCGCGGGCCGGCGCGCTCCAGCCAGCCGCCCCAGAGTGCCGCCGAGGATCCCAGCAGGACGAAGAACAGGGTGTACATCCAGCCGAGGTCGGCCACCCGCCAGTCGCAGGTCGTGGTGACCAGTGCCGCGGCCAAAGTGAGATCGGGGCAGGCCAGGGGCTGGGTCACGCCGAGCGCCCGCGACAAAGGCAGCCAGAACACGCTGAATCCATAAGCCATGCCGATGCAGAGATGGATCGCCAACGCCGCCGGCGGCACCAGCCAGCGGTTGAATCCTGTGGTGGCGACGATCCGCTCCCGGTCGAGCATGCCGGCCCAGTCCTGCCGCCCCAGGCCCATCGCCATCGACCGCTCCATGAAACATCCCCCTTGCCAGTCAGATCCGGAGTCCGGGCGGCGCCTGCCGCACCGGCTGAAGGTGAGTCGAACCAGCGGCGGAAATATTTCATGCATAAGGCAGTGCATCGGGCTGGCGCATCGATCTCGCCACCCGGATAGACCTTTCTTTCTGACCCACTCGCGAGCCCGGCGAGTGAGGCGGAGCCCGGGAAAGACAGGGCTCGTCCCGGGGATCGGCCTCCGCCCCCTCACCCACCAGGAATACTCGGCCCGACACCTTGTCTACGGATCACACCCCGACAAGCGAAAGGCCACATCATCGTGTCGATTCAGGCATCCACCCTCACTGGCGACGACAAAGGAAACAGTCTCGAAGGCGGTGCGGCCGACGATATCCTGCAGGGGCTGGGCGGCAACGATGTCCTCGCCGGAGATGCCGGCGACGATCGCCTCGACGGCGGCACGGGCAGCGACAGGATGCTGGGCGGCGCCGGCAACGACTCCTTCGTCGTCGACGGGCCCGGCGACCTTCCCGTGGAGCTTGCCGGCCAGGGCGTCGACACCGTCGACACCTTTGTCGACATCGATCTCCTGAGCACCGGGCTCAAGCGCCAGGAGATCGAGAACGTCCGGGTCGTCGACGGCGCCGGGCACAGGGTATCCGGCAACGCGCTCGACAACGTGCTCACCGGCGGCAGCGGCGACGACCGGCTCTCGGGCGGCGACGGCAACGATACCCTGGACGGCGGCCTCGGCAACGACACCCTCGCCGGCGGCAAGGGCAACGACACCTATGTCATCGATTCGAAGGACGACCGGGTCCTCGAACTTCGCGGCGAGGGCATCGACAGCATCAGATCGAGCGTCGATATCGACCTTTCGGGCCCGGCATTCGGCAGCCAGGAGATCGAGAACGTCACGATCACCGACGGCGCCGGCCACAAGGTCGGCGGCAACATCCTCAACAACATCCTGGTCGGCGGTGGCGGCGCCGATACGCTGACCGACGGCGATGGCAACGATACGTTGGACGGGGGCCTCGGCGCCGACAGGATGGCCGCCGGCCGCGGCAACGACATCTACGTCATCGATTCCACCGGCGACACCGTCACCGAACTCTCCGGCCAGGGTGTCGATACGCTGAAGTCGTCGATCAACATCAACCTGTCGGATGCCACTTTCGGCAAGCAGGATATCGAGAATGTGACGCTCACCGACAATGGCGACCATATCCTGCTCGGCAACATCCTCGACAATGTCCTGACTGGCGCGGGCGGTGCCGACCAGCTGTCCAGCGGCAAGGGCAACGACTCGCTGGACGGCGGTGCCGGTGCCGACAAGTTGTTCGGCGGCGCCGGGGATGACGTCTACTTCCTCGACGACGCGGGCGACCGGGTGGTGGAGAATGCCGGCGAGGGCATCGACAGGATCGTGTCGGCGGACGACAGGCTCCTGGCGGCGATCGCCAATGTCGAGGGTTACGTCTATACCGGGTCGAAGGATTTCACCTTCACCGGCGATGCCGCCGACAATTTCCTGGGCGGCGGCGGCGGCGCCGACATCCTGACGGGCGGCGACGGTAACGACACCCTCGACGGGGGCGCCGGTGCGGACAGGCTGAGCGGCGGCCTCGGCAACGATACCTATGTGGTGGACTCCGCCGGCGACGTGATCGTCGAACGTGCCGGCGAAGGCGTCGACACGGTCAACTCCAAGTTCGACATCGACCTCACCAGCGCGGCGTTCAAGGACATCGAGAACGCCCGGATCACCGACAGCGGCAAGCACATCGTCATCGGCAACGGCGCTGACAACAGCCTGACCGGCGGCGGTGGCGCCGACCAGCTGTCCGGCGCCGCGGGCAACGATACGCTCGATGGCGGCAGCGGCAACGACATCATGACGGGTGGGACCGGCGACGACACCTACCTGGTCAACAGCACCGGCGACCGGGTGATCGAGAGGATCGCCCCGGCGGACGGCGGCGGAACCGATACGGTGGTCAGCACCATCTCCTTCAGCATCGCCTCGCTGGCGAACATCGAGAACCTGACCCTCGGCGGCACCGGCAACGTGAACGGCGTCGGCAATATCAACGGCATCGGCAATGCCCTGAACAATACGATGACCGGCAATGCCTTCAACAATCTCCTGGCCGGCGGCGGCGGCGACGACCAGTTGAACGGCGCCGCCGGCGACGACATTCTCGAGGGCGGCGCCGGCAACGACACACTGGTCGGCGGTACCGGCAACGACGTCTACGTCCTCGACAAGGCCGGCGACAGCATCGTCGAGAACGCCGGGAAGGATGAGGGAACGGGGGACGAGATCTTCTCGGCGGACCAGGCGCTGATCGTGCTGACCGCGAATATCGAGAACTATGCCTTCTCCGGCCAGACCAACTGGACGTTTTCCGGCGATGCCGCCGGAAATACCCTCTCCGGCGGCGGCGGCATCAACGACCTCAGCGGCGGCGACGGCAATGACATCCTGCTGGGTAACGCCAAGGCCGACCTGCTGAAGGGCGAGGCCGGTGACGACATCCTGTTCGGCGGAGCCGGGATCGATACGATGACCGGCGGCGCCGGCAACGACCGCTACGTGGTCCAGGACGCCGGCGACCGGATACTCGGCGAGGCGCAGCTGGCCGATGCCCATGACGAGATCCGCGCGACGATCTCGATCAACCTGTCGGACACGCAATGGGACGGCATCGAGGATCTGGCCCTGTTCAGCGCCAAGGGCCTCAAGGGCATCGGTGACGCCGGCAACAATGTCATCAAGGGAAGCGCCGGCAGCGACGTGATCGAGGGCGGCGACGGCGACGACCAGCTGTCTGGCAGCCAGTCGACTGCGGGCGTCGATGGCAGCGACCGCCTCCTGGGCGGCAGCGGCAACGACTCGCTGACCGACGGCGCCGGAAACGACCTGCTGGACGGCGGCGACGGAAACGACACACTCTCGGCAGGTGCCGGGAACGACCTGCTCGACGGCGGCGCCGGTGCCGACAAGATGACCGGCGGCAGCGGCAACGACACCTATCTGGTCGACAGCGTCGATGACGTGGTGCAGGAACTGAAGGACGGCGGCGTCGATACGGTAAAGGCATCCGTCTCCTACGACCTGGCGACCATGCCCGCCAAGGGTCCGGAAGTGGAGAACCTGACCCTCCTGGGTGCGGGCGATATCGACGGCACCGGCTCCGATGCCGACAATGTCCTCATCGGCAATCTCGGCAGGAATCTCCTCTCCGGCGGCAAGGGCAACGACATTCTGGACGGCGGCGGCGGAAACGACCGCTTAGACGGGGGACTCGGCAACGACACGATGATCGGCGGCGCGGGTGACGACAGCTACATCGTCGACTCCCTCGGCGACAGGGCGGTCGAGAGCCTGGCTTTGAAGGCCGGCGGCGGCATCGATACCGTCGACGCCTCGGTTGGCTTCAGCCTCGAGTCCACGCCCAATATCGAGAACCTGATCCTCCACGCCGGCGCCGGCGACATCGCCGGTACCGGCAATGCGCTGGCCAACATCCTGACCGGCAACGAGGGCGCCAACCGACTGGCGGGAGGTGCAGGAAACGACACCCTGGACGGCGGCGCCGGCGCCGATACGCTGATCGGCGGCAAGGGCGACGACGTCTATGTCGCCGATGCCGGCGACACGATCGTCGAAGGCAAGGGCGAGGGCATCGACACCCTCTCCTCCGGCGACATCGCCCTCCTGGCGGGGCCGACGGCGAATATCGAGAACTACATCTTCACCGGCGCCGCGGATTGGGTCTTCACCGGCGACGCCGCCGGCAACCTCCTGCAGGGCGGCGCCGGCAGCGACACGCTGGACGGCGGGGCCGGCAACGACCGGCTGGACGGCGGCAGCGGGGCGGACGCCCTGACCGGCGGCACCGGCAACGACACCTACGGCATCGACGATGCGGGCGACCGGGTGGCGGAGCTTGCCGGCGGCGGCACCGATACGATCCAGGCCAGAGTCGACATCGATCTCACCGCCCAGGGCTTTGCCGGCCAGGAGATCGAGAACGTGACCATCGCCGACAGCATCGGTCATGCGGTCGTCGGCAACGATCTCGACAACCTGATCACCGGCAATGCGGGGGACGATTTTCTGCAGGGCGGGAGCGGCAATGACAGCCTGAGCGGCGGGCTCGGCAATGACCGCCTGGACGGCGGCTCGGGAACCGACAGGCTGGCCGGCGGGGCCGGCGATGACACCTATGTCGTCGATACCAAGGGGGACAAGGTAACCGAATCCGCCGGCCAGGGCATCGACCAGGTCTTCGCCTCGGTGGATTTCAACCTGGCATCGGCCGGCAACGTCGAAAACCTGACGTTGACGGGAACGGCGGTCAAGGGCGCGGGCAACGCGCTCGCCAATGTCATCCAGGGCAACGCCGCCGCCAACATCCTGGACGGGGCCGCCGGCGACGACCGCCTGGAGGGCGGCGACGGTGCCGACAGCATC
Source organism: uncultured Rhodospirillaceae bacterium (assembly GCA_964551505.1). GTDB lineage: Bacteria > Pseudomonadota > Alphaproteobacteria > Dongiales > Dongiaceae > Dongia. The sequence continues at coordinate 48,815 of CAZKDH010000040.1, read as the reverse complement.
ACCGGCGGATCGGGCAACGACCTGATTGCCGGCGGGCGCGGCGACGACACGCTGGCCGGCGGCACCGGGCACGACACGTTCCACTACGGTACGGCGGGCGATGCCGATGCCGGCGACGTCATCGCGGATTTCACCCGCGGCGCAGCCGGCGATGTCCTGGACGTGAAGGACGTCCTGGCCGATATCGGCTATGCCGGCGGCGCGAATGCCTTTGCCGACGGGGTCCTCGTCCTCGAATTCGACGGCCGCGATACCATCGTCAGGATCGACGATGACGGCACCAGCGGCAGCAATGCGTCGCGGGTCCTGGTGACGCTCCAGAACGTGCATCTGAGCGAGACCGACACCGCGAATTTCCACATCGCCTGAGGCGCGCGACCCTGCCGCCCGGTTGCAACGGGCCGCAGGGTCGGCCGGTTCGGCTCAGCTGGCGGACTTGGACTTCGGCTTGAGCTTGGTCACCGTCTTGGCCAGGCCCAGCATCTCCTCGCGGCTGAAGACGCCGCTGAGGGCGAACTTGGCATGCTGGGAGCGCCAATAGCAGATCCGCACGCCATCTTTGACACTCCATTCGAACTTGCTCGACGCGGCGCCCGCCTTTGCCGTGCCGATGCGCAGGGCGATGCGGGCGCCCCGCGCGCCGATATAGGTGACCTGGATGGCCGGGCCGTCCTTGTCGGAGAGGATCTGCAGGCGCTGCAGGGCGAAGTCCGTGCCGATGCGCAGGGGGATCGAGATGTCCGAGCCGAAATACTGGGCAAGGATCGGCTGCAGCGTCGGCAGTTCCTGAGCCGTTAGGGCGGCCGGCAGGGCATCCGTCGCGGTAAACAGCTGGTAGGCGACCGCGGATTCGTCGGCGAAAGCGATGGCCTGCACCCGATCGGAGGCGAGGTATCGGCCGGTCACGTACCAGCCGGCAGTACCGCCGACCGCCAGGACGATGGTGGCGGCAAGGCCGAGGCGCAACACCTGCCACGGGCCGGCATGGCGTCGCACCGCGGGCCGGCGGATCGCATCGGCGAAGGCCAGGCGCTTCAGGTCTTCCCGTTGCGCCCGTAGCCGCGCCAGCAGCGCCCGATCCGCGTCCGACGCGGCGATCTGTGCCGCGAGTTCGGCATGACGTTCCGGATCCGCCACCTCGTTGTCGAGGAAGGCGCCGATCCGCTCCAGCCGCTCGAGCTGTTCTCTGCTGATCACATCATTCATTGACGGTATCTGTCATTCTGCGCAGGGATTCCCTGGCGCGCGCCAGACGCGACATGACCGTGCCGATCGGGATGCCCAGGATGCTCGACACCTCCTGGTATTTCAGGCCTTCGACGCATACCAGCATGATCACCTCCCGTTGATCCGACGGCAACTTGACCAATGCAGTGCGCAGTTCCTGCAGCTCGAGATTGCTGTGCTGGGTCGGCGTCACCACCCGGTCCGCGGCGAATTCCAGCAGCGAACGCACGCGATTGCGGAAGGCCGCCTTCCGCACGTTGTTGACGTTCAGGTTGTGCATGATCGACATCAGCCAGGCGCGGGTATTCTTCACCGGCGGATTCGTCGAGAGGTTCCCCAGGCCATGCAGGATGGTGTCCTGGACCAGCTCCTCCTGGTCATGCGGCCGGCGCGACACCAGGACCGCGGCGAACCGGCGCAGCGAGGGAATTGCCGCGACGATCTCATCGCGCCAAAGCGAGATCTGGGCGTCGTCCACCGCTTCCTTGTCGGCCCCGAGCACGCCGTCGCCGGCTCCGCGCTTGTTCAAGTGGCTATCGTCTGGCGGCGCGGACGGCGCGTCCTCTTCACTCGTTCGCATGATTGGATCTTGCTCCCCCGGAACCTCAACGCCATTCTCTGCCACCGACCGTTCGGGCGACCCCGGATGGAGCAGCCCCCTGTGATACCGTGGACACATCCAGGCGCCGATTATTCCTTTCCTGTTTCGCGTCTCGCGACGGAATCGCGCATCCCGGGCCCCCACCGCCGGACGCGCCAGCCTTCACCCGATCTCGACAGCTTTCTCGCCGCCGCTCTGGGCGATGGACTTCACCAGCTTCACCACCCGGCGCCGAAGGCCGGGATCCCCGATCCGGCTATAGGCGCTGACCAGGGTCAGCGCTTCCCGGTTCTCCGCGGTCGCGCCGGCGGCCTGCCGGTCCTCGCCCTGCCGGTCCTCGCCCTGCTGCGGGGCGATCGGCGGCAGTGGCACGGCACCGCGGCGCGTCGGCTCGAGGCCTTCGAAGAAATAGGAAACCGGCACTTCGAGAACCTCGGAAAGGTCGAACAGCCGGCTGGCACCGACCCGGCTCGATCCGCGTTCGTATTTCTGGATCTGCTGGAAGGTGACGCCGACTTCGGCGCCCAGGCGGTTCTGGCTCATGCCGAGCATGCGCCGCCGCATGCGGATGCGCAGTCCGATATGGACGTCGATGCGGTTCGGGCCGGAATCCCCGCTCTCCATCGGCGTGGGCGCTGCCGCCGGCGGATGGACGGATGCGGATGGGTAGTCGCTGAGGTCGGTACTGAGTTCGTTGGGCATTGTCGATCGGTCCTTGTCCGTGTTCGCGCGCGCGTCCCGGCGCCTGGCATCTCGATGTCGCCGCCCGTGCGGCGGGCAATTGCAGATCGGCCGCGTGCCCGACTCCCACTCCCCACAGGCCCCGCGCATGGCAGGGCCGAATGAAGCGGTCGTCAGCCCGGGGCCGCTCTTAGATTGGAGCCTATCTCAGCAAGGGGATTTTTATGTGTGACCCACATCACTAAGCCCGCCGGATCACGCCTTTGTGATATCAGGGAACAGATTAAAACTCTTTTTAGATGTATCCGACGCCAGCACCACCAACGGACTTGGGTGACCGCCTCTGCTCGTTTCATGGCGATTTCATAGATTATTTGTTGCGCGCCTCTGAAGAGGGTCGCGCCTCTGCACGAAGATGTAGGTTTCGCCTTCAGGTGATAAAATACTCGTTTTGGTTTTGCTGCATTCAGATCATTATTTGACCTGATGATCCGCGGCGCGGACGTGACCGGCGTCAAGCGGAAGACCGCTTCCGGCCCGCCTGCCGCGTCGATCTTGCCAGCCTGCAGCTTGCCGACCGGCGGGCGGACGACGGCTCAGGATAGATCCCGGCCGTTGGCGATCGCCTTGGTGAGTTCGAAGATCTGCCGCCGGACCGCGGGATCGTGGATCCTGCAATAGGCCCGCACCAGCTTGAAGGTTTCCTTCCGCTCCGTGGGGTCGATGCCGTTCGACCCCGCCGCCGTGTCGCGCGCCTGGCCGCGGCGGGGCGCTTCGGTCGGCTCGGACCCGGCGGGGATCTCGTCGAAGAAATAGCTCAGCGGAACCTCCAGGACCTTGGCGATCTGGAACAGGCGCCCGGACCCGACCCGGGTGATCCCGCGTTCATACTTCTGTACCTGCTGGAAGGTCAGCCCCAGCTGGCTGCCGAGGCGTTCCTGGCTCATGCCCAGCATGGTTCGGCGGATGCGGATTCGGGTGCCGATATGGGTATCGATGGTGTTCTTTCCGCCGTTCTGCGCCAGGGAGCCGGGCGCGTCCTCATTTCGCAGCATTCTTCGCCTCCTCGGCGTCCGTTGATATCCGTTTCCAGCGGTGCGGCCGACTACCGCACCGATCCGTTTGGCGCGGCCGGCGAACGCAGATCGAGCGGTGGCGCCATCGGCCGGTCCAGCAGCCGGAGTTCCGTGGGTCCGCGCCATGCGCCGAGCCAGACGCACCACATCGCCTCGCCGGGACGCAGCGGCGTTTCGCGGATGCGCATCGGCCAGGCGATCGAGAAGGCGAAGGTCGGCGGCATGTCGCGGAACAGGCTGCGCCCGGCATGACCGTGCAGATAGTCGGTCGGCACCAGCAGCGCCGCATAGCCGACCTGCAGATCGACCAGGAGATGCCGGGCGTATTCGGATGCCTGCCCGACCGGCGGACAGCTGACCACGATATTGGCGAGCCGCAGGTCGCAGGCCAGAAAGTCGACTTTTGAGACGCCGAAATCCGTCTCGTCCGGATCCGAGCCGATCACGGTGTATCCGGCGGCCTCGAGCACGCGCCCGATCGACCCGTCGCCGCAGGCGGGATCCCAGATCAGGGCCTCGCCGCAGAGATCGATGCAGCTTCCTTCCTGTTCGAGCAGCGCCAGCGTGACGTCCGCCGCGACATCCTCGGCGCGGGTGCCGATTCCATCATAGCGGCGGGGATAGGTCTCCGCGCCGAGCGACAGGGCCGTCTGCGGGACATCAAGGCGGCGTCGCATCATTCACCTCGCATGGGCGCTGCAGCACGATTACCGGGATAGACAGCCGGCCTTCCGGAATATTCCCGTTCCAGTACCTGCGGGCGACCGAACGGGGGCCTAGCGCCTGCTTTCGAGCCACCATTCGACGACATCCCGGGTCGACAACGGGATCTCGCCGTGCCGCGCGATGTAGCGCCGAAGGAGGTCGCCATCCGCCATCGACATGTCGCCTGGCACCGCCGGCGCGCCACCGCACGCCGCCGCCGGTTGCGTGAAACCGGGCGAGGCCTGCGGACCCATCGTCGCGGGGTCTGAACGGTGCGATCGGTTTGCGACCTCACTCACGCGGGGTCGCCGCCTGGCCAGGAGCGATCGCCGAGGCGCTCTTGAGGTCGATCATCAGCCGGATCCAGGCCGCGATATCGTCCCCATCGCCGCCGGTCCGCCCCAGGCGGCGGGACAGCATGCAGGCGTCGAGGATGCGCGGATGCGGGGTGAAGACCTGGCGCTGTGGCACGTCCATGACCGATCTACCCCTTCCGTCCCTGCCGCCTGCCGGGATCACGCTGCCATTCATCCGCGGGGCGAATCGCTGGGCGACCCGCTGGGCGATCCAGGCCGCAATGCAGCGGTTCGGCGGCCATGGCGCTGGCCGCCGGGCCCGGCGCCATCGCGCGAAAGCGGTCGCATGCGCCCGGCGTCCCGCGTGCGCGCCGGATGTCCTGAAGGGCCTGTGCTTCGGTCCGCAGGGGCAGGCACAGATAGGGGCTGATCATCCGGTTCGTTCGCGGTTCCGCGGGCACATCCATGGCTGCAGACACCGCTGCCCGGCGCCGTATTCCCGGATTGGTCATGCCGTCCGTCAGGAGCCTGAGCATGCGCCACCCGCCATGGCGAGACCCCAGCCGAACTTGGCGTCCCAGCCTTGCTTCCCCAGGTCCAGCGCATTGGCGAGGACCGCGTCTGTCGCGGTGGCGCCGCTATGCCGATCGCGCAGCGGCAGGCCGGCGATCCGCACCGCAATCTCGGCGGTCACGAAGGGAACGGCGAAGGACGTCCCGGACCGCGGCGTGGCATCGAACAGCAGCTGCACGCCGGGAGCGGCGAGGTCGACATAGCTTCCCTGATTGGCCTGCCGGTAGAGTTCCATGGCGCTGTCGACGGCGGTCACCGCGACGACGCCGTCGATCGCCGCGGGATAGGCGGGCGACGCGCGGCCGCCGCCGTTCCCGGCCGCGGCGACGATCACGATGCCGCGCGCCATGGCCCTGGCGATTGCCAGCTCCAGCACTGGCGACTTCTTGTACGTCACCAGGCTGAGGTTGATGACGCTGACATCCTGCTGCATCAGCCAATCCATGGCGCGCAGCAGATCCGTCGCCTTGGCGCGTTCGCCGTCCTTGGCCTCACGGAAGATGTTGGCGGCGAAGACCCGGGCATCCGGCAGCATGCCGAAATCGGCGCCGACGAGAATCCGGGCGATATCGGTGCCATGCCGCGCGCCGGCGGCCGGCGCCGCACCGGTGACGAAGTCGCGGGTGACGATCCTGGCCCCTGCCAGGTCGGCGTCCCTGGTGTCGACGCCGGAATCGATCATGCCGATCCTGAGCCCGGGCCCGCAGTCGATCCCCGCCGCCGGCCAGTTCAGCAGCTGGCGGGCACGGGCGATGGTCACCGGGGTCCCCTGGGATACATCCCTGCTCTCGGCGCTGCGGAGATCGTCGTCGCCAAACTGCGGGGCGACGGAGGTCGGGGCGTCGCCCCGCATCGACCATGACGCGAGGCTCAACAGCAGGGCGAGTGCCGGAAAGCCGACGCCCCTGCGCTGCCGTTTGCTCCCGGTCCTTTTTCCATGCCGCAGCTTCATGAAAGATAGACGGCCCGGCGCGCAAACTAGTCCGCGGGGCATCCCCTTCGACCGATGATGCGGGCGGAAGTCGCCGGGCCGGCGGCGTCACGCCGGTCGGCCCCCTGCCGGCTATGCGCCTTTGGCGCCGGAAGGCGAAAGGCCGAATTGGCGCAATCCGATTTTTCTAATTTTCCAGCGGACCTGCTGTTCGGAGCGATCCAGGGCGAGAGCGAGATCCGCCGATTTCAGGCCGGACTGGTAGAGCGTCGCGAGCCAGAAGATGTCGGCCCGACTCCAGTTGCGGCCGGCCTCGGCTTCGTTCGCCACCGGTTTCCTGCGGCTACGCTGAAGGATCTGCGCGAAGGCGACGCGGCCGAACATGGCGATCAGCTGGCTCGAGATGGCCGCCTTCGATCGCTGCAGGTCGCGACCCATCTGCGAGATGCCGCAGCCCCCGATCACCGCAAGGCACAGCGCCTTCAGAACCGCGGCCGGCTCCTGGCCGGGCGGCGCAAGGGTGGACGCCGGAGCGTTTGCCCCGGCATCCCCGTTTTCAGCGGCGTCCCCATTGGCACCGGCGTCCCCGCCTTCGGCGGCGTCCTGCATCGCAGCGCTCAATGCACCGTCGGTTCCAGGCGGAGGCCGGCATCCGCAACCGGGAGGTTGACGAAGGCCAGCTCGGCAGCCGGCTGACCATCCTGGCCGGCACCCGATTCCGCACCTCCGGCGAGATGCGGATCGGCGAACGACTGGACCGCATTGTTCGAGGGGACCGGCTCGGCGTCGTCGGTCAGCAGATCCTCGATGGCAAGCTGCTGGCCGCCGCCGGCCGGGCAGCTGGGGCCATCGGCTGCGCTGTCGACCCCGGCGCTCCTGCCGGAAGCATGGCCCGCCTCCTCCGCATGCGGCACTTCCGGATGCGTGCCACCGCCCGCACTGCCGTCGCGATGGTCGGCGTGTTCTTCGGCGGCCACGAGATCGCTGCTCACCGACGCCGGCGCAGGTGAGGCGCCGGCGGTCACCGTGGAGCGGTCCATGATGGTGACCGTGGCGAAATCGCTGACGTCCACGGTCGTGTCGGTCGCCGGATCGACGACCGGATGGCTCAGCGTGACATCGACGCTCTCGGGGAATTCCCGCGCCAGATCGCCGGAAATCCGGAAGCTGAGGACCGCCGTGTCCGAACCCTCCTGGAAATGCACCGTTCCGTGCGGGAAGGCCCCGCCCGGGAAGTCGTTGGCATCCAGGCCAGCGCTTGACGCCACCACGTCGAAGTCCATGGTGATGCCGCCGGCAGGCGCCGAACCCGAGAGGCTGACGTGGAGTTGGACACGCGCGGTGTCTCCGGGATGCGCGGGTTCGACGATGGTCACGCGGTCCTCCAGCGTCGCGACCAGTCTGGTGGCAGTTGCACCCGCATCTTCGGCATCGTCGATGACCAGGACCGTCCCGATCAAGCTGGTATCGATCACCGTGTTCTGGGCCGGATTGACGACCGGATTGCTGAAGTGGACCTCGAACTGATCGCCGATCTCCGCGATCCGGTCACCGGCCAGCTGGAAGCTGACGGTGGCCTGGTCGGAGCCTTCCGCGAAATGCACGGTCCCATGCGGGAATACGCCGCCGGGAAAATCGGCGGCCGAGCCCCTGCTGCCGGCGGATGGCCGCACGTCGAAGTCGACGCTGACCCCGCCGATCGGGGCCGGGTAGTGGGTGAACACACCGGAAACAAGCGAGACGGTCATCGTCACCCGCGTTTCGTCTCCCACATCCGCCGCTTCGCGCGGGAAGACCAGGCCGAAGTCGCCCGGGAGCACCTGCAGCACGGTGACGTCGCTTGGATCGTCGAACACTGTCGCCGTCGTGGTGTCGCTGACGTCGATCACCGTATTTGCCGACGGGCTTACCACCGGGTTGCTGAGGCTGACGACCATGCGCTCGTCGATCTCACCGATGCGGTCGCCGGCGACCTGGAAGCTGATGGTCGCCACCGATTCCCCGGCATTGAAATGCACCGTCCCGCGCGGGAAAGTGGCATTGACGAAGTCGACATTCTCGACCGAGAAGCGGTTGCCCTGGAAGGGGCCGATGCCGAAGCCGTCGACCTGGAAATCGATGTCGACGCCGCCCACGGGGGCAGGACCCGACAGGGTGACGTGCATCGTCACCGTGGCGGCCTCCCCGAGGTTGTCCGGCTCCTGCACCGTGACCCCGTCTTCGAGAGAAGCCACCAGCGTCGTCGCCGCGATACCGACAGTCGGAGCGCCTCCGCCCTGCGTTGCAGTCTCGGCAGGCGTCGGCGGTGCCAGCAGATCGATCTCGGCGCTATCCCCGGCATCGCCGGCGATCGTCACCACCGAGGTGTCGCTGACATCGAGGATGGTGTTCGTCGCCGGGTCGATGACCGGATGGCTCAGGGTGACTGCCAGGCTCTCGGGAAGCTCGCTCACGGAGTCGCCGACGATCCTGAAGCTGAGAACCGCCCTGTCCGAGCCTTCCTGGAAGTGCACGGTCCCATGCGGCAGGACGCCGCCCGGGAAATCGCCTGCATCCAGGCCGGCACCCGCAGCCGTCACGTCGAAATCCAACGTGATGCCGCCCGCTGGCGCCGGCCCTGAGAGGACGACATGCAGCTGCACGCGCGACGTATCATCGGGATGGGCCGGCTCCACCACCGCCACCCCGTCCTCGATCGTGGCGACGAGGGTCGTGGTTTCCCGGCCCGCATCGCCGGGATCGTCGCGGATCAGCAGGTCGCGGGCGCTTCCCAGCTCGACCGTGGTCTGGGTTGCCGGGTCCACGACCGGGTTGCTGAAGAGGATGCTCGCACGGTCGGCAAACTCGCCGCCGAAGTTGTCGCCGCGGACTGCGATCCGGATGACGGCGGTGCTCGACCCTTCGACGAAGTGCACGGTTCCGTGCGGGAACTCGCCCCCGACGAAGTCCGCGGCGGTCAGGCTGCCGAACGCGCCCGGAGCAAACCGGTAGTCGACGCTGATGCCGCCGGCAGGAGCCGTGCCGTGTTCGCCTTCGACGGTGAACAGGGTCAGATCGATCGCAATCGAGGTTTCGTCGCCGACATTTCCGGGTTCGTCGACTTCAGCTCCGAATGGGCTCAGGAAGGAGCCGACGATCAGCGTGGTAATGTCCGCCGGATCGTCCTGGATCGTCACCACCGTGCTGTCGCTGACGTCGACGACCGTATCCGTCGTCGGATCCGTCACCGGATTGCTCAGGCTGATGCGCATCCGCTCGGCGATCTCGCCGATGGCATCGCCGGCGATCTGCAGGTCGATGGTGGCCGTGGTGGCGCCGGCGTCGAAATGGACCTGCCCCTGCGGCAGGAACCCGCCGACGAAGTCGCTGCTCGAGAGGCCGCGGTTGTTCGGGAAGATGCCGTCGGCAGGATCGACCCGGAAATGCATGTCCACGCCGCCGAATGGCGCCGGACCGGACAGGGTGACCGTCACCGAGACGGTCGCCGATTCTCCAGGATTGGCCGGCTCCTGGATCGTCACGCCATCCTGGAGTGTCGCAACCAGGTGGGTCGTGACGGCGCCGGTATCTCCCGCATCGTCGATGATGGTGACGTCGGCAAAGTCGTCGAGGAAGACCTGGATCCGCTCGAACCCCTGTTCGAATTGCGGATTGCTCAGCTGGATCGAGAAGTGCTCGTCGAACTCGTCGATCCGGTCGCCCGCCACCTCAAAGGTAAGGAAAGCGAAGGACTCGAATTCCGGGATGACGATCGTGCCGTGCGGCAGGACACCGCCGACGAAATCCCGGGCGGTCAGGCCGATATCCTGCGCCACGACGTCGTAGTCCAGGCTCAGGCCGCCGCCGGGGGCCGGATCGGACAGGCTTATGGTCAGGGTAACCGTCGCGGCCCCGCCGGGATTAGCCGGCTCCTCCACCGTGGCATCGTCGATGTTCACAAACAGCGGCGTCGGCGGCGGTGGTGGCGGCGGCGACTGGATCAGACTTGCCGCGGCCACATCCCCGGCATCGTCGAGGATGGTCACGATCGTGGTGTCGCTGACATCGACTGCCGTATTCGTCGTTGGCTCGGCGACCACCGGGTTGCCGAGGCTCACCGTCAGGGTCTCGTCGATCTCGTCGACGGCATCGCCGGCGACATCGAAGCTGATCGTTGCCGTCGTGGCCCCTTCCTGGAAATGCACGGTGCCGTGGGGCAGGACCCCGCCCGGGAAGTCGCTGGCGTCCAGGCCCGGACCCGCCGAGGAGACGTCGAAGTCGAGATCGACGCCGCCGAGCGGGGCCGGTCCCGACAGGGTAACGGTCAGCCGCACCGTCGCCGTCTCGCCGGGATTGGCCGGCTCCTGGATCGAGATGCCGTCTTCGAGTGCCGCCACCAGGACCGTCGTGACCGCCCCGGTATCGCCGGCATCGTCGATCAGGGAGACCGTTGTCGTGTCGCTGACATCGACCGTGGCATTCGCCGCCGGATCGGTCACCGGATTGCTCAAGGCGATGGTCAGGGTCTCGGTATTCTCGTCGAACCTGTCGCCGGCGACCTGGAAACTGATGATCGCGCGGCTGGACCCTTCCTCGAAGTGAAGCGTGCCGTGCGGAAACGTCCGGCCCGGGAAATCGTTGGCGTCGAGGCCGGCACCCGATGGCGCGATATCGAAGTCGATGTCGACCCCGCCGAATGGCGCCGGACCGGACAGGGTGACCGCGATGCGGACCGTCGCCAGGTCGCCGGGATTGGCGGGCTCGACCACGCTCACCCCATCCGCGACCGCCGCCACCAGGGCGATCGCGCCGGCGCCGGCATCCCCGGCGTCGTCGAGGAGGATCACGGTGGTGGTGTCGCTGACGTCGATGACCGTGTTGGCGGCGGGATCCACGACCGGATTGCCGAGGCTCACCGTCAGGGTCTCGTCGAGCTCGTCGACGGCATCGCCGGCAACGTCAAAGGTGATGCTGGCCGTGCTCTGGCCGGCATTGAAATGCACGGTGCCATGCGGAAAGGCTCTGCCCGGGAAATCGGCGGCGACCAGGCCGCCGCCGGCCGCCGCAACGTCAAAGTCGACATCGACCCCGCCGGCCGGCGCCGGGCCCGACAGGGTCACCTGCAGCGTGACACGGGCGGTATCGCCCGGATTTGCCGGTTCCTGCACCGTGACGCCGTCCTGCAGGCTTGCGACGAGGGTGACCTGTCCGTCGACGACATCGTCGAGGACAATGACCTCCGTCACGGTGCTGAAGTCGAAGGTCGTGTTGGTCGCATGGTCGAACCTGACATCGACCAGCTTCAGCGATCCGAACTCCTGCAGGAACTCATCGAGGGCATCGCCGGCCACGGCAAAGCTGATGATGGCCGTCGTCTCCCCGGCATTGATATGGATCGTCCCCTGCGGCAGGACGCCGCCCGGGAAATCGTCGCCGGTCACGGTCTGGACGGAGCCGCGGGGCGTGATCACGAAGTCGATGTCGACGCCGCCGAACGGCGCCGGGCCCGACAGGGTCAGCGGCACGTTCACGATGGTCGAATCCCCCGGATTCGTCGGCTCCTGGATCGTGATGGATGCTGGCGTGCTGACCACGATGACCGTCGGCGAATTGACGTCCCGGGTATCGCCGGCATCGTCGAGGATGGTCACGATCGCGGCATTCGCAACCTCGACCACCGTATTCGCGGCCGGGTCCAGGACGGGGTTCCGCAGGTTGACCTGCACCGCCTCGGTACCTTCCAGGAAATTGTCGCCGGCGATGCCAAAGCTGAAGGTCGCGGTCGTCTCCCCGGCATTGAAGTGCAGGGTGCCATGGGGAATGACGCCGCCCGGAAAGTCGGCGGCATCCACGCCATTGCTGAACCCTGCGACGTCGAAGTCGATGTCGATGCCGCCGGTGGGGGCCGGGCCGGACAAGGTCACCGTCAGGGTCACCGTCGCGGTTTCGCCCGGATTGACCGGTTCCTGGACGGTCACGCCATCCTGCAAAGTCGCCACCAGGGTCGTCGGAGTTCCGGCGCCGGTATCCCCGGCATCGTCGAGGATGGTGACGGTGGTGCTGTCGCTGACGTCGATCAAGGTATTCGCCGCCGGGTCCACCACCGGATGGCTGAGGCTTACCGTCATCGTCTCGTCGAGTTCGTCGACCGCGTCGCCGGCCACCTGGAAGCTGATGGTTGCCGTGCTGGCACCCGCCGCGAAGTGAACGGTGCCGCTGGGGAAGACGCCGCCCGGGAAGTCATTGGCGTCGAGACCCAGGCTGGCCGGGGCGATGGCAAAGTCGATGTCGACCCCACCCGTGGGTGCGGGACCGGAGAGGGTCACCACCAGAGTCACCGTGGCCGTCTCGCCCGGATTTGCCGGTTCCTGGACGGTGACGCCGTCCTGCAGCGTCGCCACCAGAGTGGTGGCCGTCGACCCGGTATCCCCGGCATCGTCGAGGATGGTGACGGTGGTGCTGTCGCTGACGTCGATCACGGTATTGGCCGCCGGGTCCACGACCGGATGGCTGAGGCTGACCGTCATCGTCTCGTCGATCTCGTCGACCGCGTCGCCGGCCACCTGGAAACTGATGGTGGCCGTCGTCTCACCTGCGTTGAAATGCACGGTGCCGGTCGGGAAGACGCCGCCCGGGAAGTCGCTGGCATCGAGACCCAGGCTGGCCGAGGCGACGGCAAAGTCGATGTCGACCCCGCCCGTGGGTGCCGGACCGGAGAGGGTCACCGTCACCGAGACGGTCGCGGTATCCCCTGCATTGACCGGCTCCTGCACCGTGACGCCGTCTTGCAGCGTCGCCACGAGGGTGGTCGTCGTCGACCCGGTATCCCCGGCATCATCCAGGATGGTGACCGCCGTCGTGTCGCTGACGTCAATCACGGTATTCGCCGTCGGATCCACCACCGGATGGCTGAGGCTCACCGTCATCGTTTCGTCGAGTTCGTCGACCGCGTCGCCGGCCACCTGGAAGCTGATGGTTGCCGTGCTGGCGCCCGCCGCGAAGTGAACGGTGCCGCTGGGGAACACGCCGCCCGGGAAGTCATTGGCATCGAGACCGAGACTGGCCGAGGCGACGGCAAAATCGATGTCGACCCCGCCCGCGGGTGCCGGGCCGGAGAGTGTGACCGTCACCGAGACGGTGGCGGTTTCGCCCGGATTGGCCGGTTCCTGCACCGTGACGCCGTCCTGGAGACTGGCGATGAGCGTGGTCGGGGTGCCGCCGCCCTGGCCGTCGGCAACGTCGTCGACGATCGTCACCACGGCGTTGTCGCTGACATCGACGATCGTGTTGGCACCCGGGGCAACCACCGGGTTGCTGAGGCTCACCGTCAACTGCTCGTCGCCCTCGCGAAGGGCGTCGCCGGCGATCAGGAAGCTGAGCGCCGCGGTCGTGGCCCCTGCCGCAAAATGCACGGTGCCGCTGGGGAACGCCCCGCCCGGGAAATCGTTGGCATCCAGGCCGCTGCTGGCCGCCGCGATCGCGAAATCGATGTCGATGCCGCCCGTGGGCGCCGCGCCCGACAGGGTCACCGTCAGGGTCACCGTCGCGGTGTCGCCCGGATTGGCCGGCTCCTGCACCGAGATCCCATCCTCCAGGGTTGCCGTCAGGGTGGTCGGCGTGCCGCCACCCTGCCCGTCGCCGGCATCGTCGATGATTGTCACCACCGAGGTGTCGCTGACGTCGATCACGGTATTCGCCGCCGGGTCCACCACCGGATGGCTGAGGCTGACGGTCATCGTCTCGTCGATCTCGTCGACCGCGTCGCCGGCCACCTGGAAGCTGATCGTCGCCGTCGTCTCGCCGGCATTGAAATGCACCGTGCCGTGCGGGAAGACCCCGCCCGGGAAGTCCGCCGCGGTCAGGCCGCTGCCGGCCGCCGCCACGTCGAAGTCGATGTCGACGCCGCCCGCCGGCGCCGGGCCGGACAGGGTCACCGCCAGGGTCACCGTGGCGGTCTCGCCCGAATTGGCGGGCTCCTGCACCGTCACGCCGTCCTCGATCGTCGCCACCAGGGTGGTCGGCGTGCCGCCGCCCTGCCCGTCGCCGGCATCGTCGATGATGGTCACCACGGAGGTATCCGCAACATCGATCACGGTATTGGTTGCCGGGTCCACCACCGGATGGCTCAGGCCGATGGAAAGCGTCTCGTCGCCCTCGTCGATGGCATCGCCGGCGACCTGGAAGCTGATGGTCGCTACCGTATCCCCGGCGTTGAAATGCACGGTGCCGGAGGGGAAGACCCCGCCCGGGAAATCGTCCGCGGTCAGGCCGAGGCCGGGCGTCACGCCGAAGTCGATGTCGACGCCGCCCACCGGCGCGGGACCGGAGAGGGTCACCGTCACCGAGACGGTGGCGGTGTCGCCCGGATTGGCCGGTTCCTGAACGGTGACGCCGTCCTGGAGGGTCGCCGTCAGCGTGATCGGCGTGGTGCCGGCATCGCCGGCATCGTCCAGGATGGTCACCACGGAGGTGTCGCTGACATTGATGACGGTGTTCGCGGCGGGATCGATCACCGGATTGCTCAGGCTGACCGTCATCGTCTCGTCGATCTCGTCGACGGCGTCGCCAGCGACCTGGAAGCTGATGGTGGCCGTCGTGTCGCCGGCGTTGAAGTGCACCGTGCCCTGCGGAAACACCCCGCCCGGGAAGTCGCTGGCATCGAGACCCAGGCTGGCCGAGGCGACGGCAAAATCGATGTCGACCCCGCCCGTAGGTGCCGGACCGGACAGGGTCACCGCCAGGGTCACCGTCGCCGTCTCGCCCGGATTGGCGGGCTCCTGAACGGTTACACCGTCCGCGACCGTCGCCACCAGGACGGTGGCGGCACCGGTATCCCCGGTATCGTCGATGACGGTCACCGTCGTCGTGTCGCTGACGTCGATCACGGTATTGGTGGCCGGGTCCACCACCGGGTAGCTGAGGCCGATCGACAGGGTCTCGTCACCCTCGTCGATGGCATCGCCGGCGACCTGGAAGCTGATGGTGGCCGTCGTCTCGCCGGCATTGAAGTGCACCGTGCCATGCGGGAAGACCCCGCCCGCGAAGTCCGCCGCGGTCAGGCCGCCGCTCCCCGGTGCCACGTCGAAGTCGATGTCGACCCCGCCCGCGGGCGCCGGGCCAGAAAGGGTGACCGCCACCGAAACCGTCGCGGTGTCGCCCGGATTGGCCGGTTCCTGCACGGTGACGCCGTCCTGCAGGCTGGCGATGAGTGTCGTCGGCGTGCCGCCGCCCTGCCCGTCGCCGGCGTCGTCGAGGATGGTGACCAGGCTGGTATCGGCGAGGTCGACGGTGGTGTTGGTCGCGGGATCGATCAGCGGATTGCTCAGGCTGACCGTCAGGGTCTCGTCCAGTTCGTCCAGCGCATCGCCAGCGACCTGGAAGCTGAGCGTTGCCGAGGTGTCGCCCTCGTTGAAATGCACCGTGCCATGCGGGAACACGCCGCCCGGGAAGTCCGCCGCGGTCAGGCCGCTGCCGGCCGCCGCGACGTCGAAATCCAGGGTGATGCCGCTATGGGGCGCCGGTCCCGACAGCGTGACCGTCAGGGTCACCGTCGCGGTGTCGCCGGGGTTGGCCGGCTCCTGCACCGTGACGCCGTCCTGGAGCGTCGCCACCAGGACCGTGCCGCCGCCGCCATTGCCGTCCGGATCGGGAACCGTATCGGTGGCGTCGTCGACGATCGTGCCGGTCGCCGTCGGATCGGCGACGATGACGACCGTGCCGGTCCCCGCAAGCACCGGGTCGATCAGCTCCGGCCGCCCGAGGTTGATCGAGAAGGTCTCGTTGCCCTCGATGAGATCGTCGCCTTTGATGGCGACCTCGATATGACCGACCGTCTCGCCGGCGGCGATGACGATGACCCCTGCCGGCGACTGGCCGTTCGCCAGGTCGTCCGCCGAGGCCGAGACCGCGGTGCCGTCGAAGGACAGAATGAAGGGAATGCGGATGCCGCCTTCCGGCGCCGGCGCGGTCAGCACCACGTCGAAGGACATCACCGACCTGTCCTGGCCGGTGGCGGGCTCCTGCACCTGTGCGTCGGCCACGCCGACGCGGATGATGTTGAGCTCGTTGCCGGCGCCGCCGCCCTCGCCGATATAGATGACGCGCTCGATGCCGTCGCCGGCCTTGAAGTCCCGGTCGGAGGTCAGCACAACGTCGAATCCGCCGTCGGCATCCTCGACGACGACATCGTCCCTGCTGTCGACGACATAGATGTCGTCGCCCTTGCCGCCGACCAGGGTGTCGTTGCCCTTGCCGCCGATGAGGAGATTGTTGCCGTCGTTGCCGACCAGCCTGTTGTCGGCATCGTTGCCGACACCGATCGTCGCGCCGCCGGTGAGGACCAGGTCCTCGATCTCGGCCCTGTTCTCCGCCAGCGAGAAGTCGACGCTGCTGCGGACCGTGTCATGGCCCTCGCCCTTGAGCTCGAAGACCTGGTCGCCCTGGTCGTCGACCACATAGGTATCGTCGCCGGTGCCGCCGGCCAGGATGTCCTTGCCCGCGCCGCCGTCCAGCGTGTCGTTCCCGGCTTCGCCCAGCAGGATGTTGCCGTCCTCGACATTGCCGACGATGACATTGTCCAGCGCATTGCCGATGCCGCGCTGGGCGCCGGCGCCGAGGATGAGATTCTCGACGTTGTCGGCGAGAACCGCATCGACCGAACTGATGACGGTGTCGACGCCCGCGCCCGCCGCTTCCACGATCCGGTCGCCGACATTGTCGACGATATAGGTGTCGTTCCCGGCGCCGCCCTGCATTGCATCCCGCCCGAGACCGCCCGACAGGGTGTCGTCGCCGGCGCCGCCATCCAGGAAATTGTCGCGGTTGTTGCCGACAATGGTGTTGTCGAGCTCGTTGCCGGTGGCCGAGGTCGGACTGTTGCGCGGGTCCGCCAGGTCGTCGGACAGCGTCAGGTTCTCCAGGTTGGCGCCCAGAGCGTAGTTCCGACTGCTGACGACGGTATCCCGGCCGCCATCGGCAGCCTCGGTCACCACATCCGCATCGTCGTCGACGACATAGGTGTCGTTGCCCTTGCCGCCGGCCAGGGTGTCGGCCCCCTTGCCGCCATCGAGGCGGTTGTCGCCGTCGTTGCCGGTCAGGTTGTTGCCGCGGTCGCTGCCGACGGCGTCGATGTTTGCCGCGCCGGTCAGGACGATGTTCTCGACCGCGGCATTCTGCCCGAGGTCGAAGCTCACGCTGCTGAGCACCGTATCGGTGCCGCCGTCCTCCGCCTCGATGACCCGGTCGCCGGCATCGTCGACGACGTAGGTATCGTTGCCGGTGCCGCCGGACAGCTGGTCCTTGCCGGCGCCGCCATCGAGGACGTCGTCGCCGCCGAGGCCGAACAGCTTGTTGTCCTCGTTGCTGCCGGTGATGCGGTTGTTGCGGTCGTTGCCGGTGCCGGTGACGGCGATGCCCTGCAGGACGAGGTTCTCGATGTTTGCCGCATTGCCGCCGAGCTCGAAGCTCTCCAGGAAGCTGACCACCGTGTCGGCGTCGTCCTCCTTGCCGCCCTTCTCGTCGATGACGTCGCCCTTGTTGTCGATGACATAGGTATCGTTGCCGGTCCCGCCGATCAGCGTATCGGCGCCGGAGCCGCCGTTCAGGGTGTCGTTGCCGGCACCGCCGTCGAGCACGTTCGCCAGGGCATTGCCGGTGATGACGTTGTCGGCGGCGTTGCCGGTGCCGCGGGTGGCCTTGCCGGCCAGGGTCAGGTTCTCGAAATTGTCCTGCAGCACCGTGTCGAACACGGTGACGATGGTGTCGATGCCCTCGCCGGCGTTCTCGTGGACGGAATCCAGCTTGTCGTCGATGACATAGATGTCGTTGCCCTTGCCGCCGGTCATCGAATCGGCACCCTTGCCGCCGTCCAGCGTGTCGTTGCCGTCGTTGCCGACCAGGCTGTTCTTGCCGGCATTGCCGAGGACGAAGTTGTCGAGCTCGTTGCCGGTGCCGTTCAGCACCTTGCCGGCCAGGATCAGGTTCTCCACGTCCTTGAACTTGGTCAGGTCATTGAACGCGTCGAGCGACGCGACGATGGTGTCGGTGCCCTCGCCCGCCTTCTCGATGACCTTGTCGTTGATCGAATCGAGGATATAGGTGTCGTTGCCCCTGCCCCCGGTCAGTTCGTCGTTGCCCTTGCCGCCGTCCAGGACGTCGTTGCCGTCCTCGCCGAACAGCTTGTCGTCGCCGGCATCGCCGAGCAGCTTGTTGTTGCCGGAATTGCCATGGATGACATTGTTGGCGGCATTGCCGAAGCCGTCGATGTTGAAGCCGCCGCTCAGGGTCAGGTTCTCGATGCCGGTGCCCAGTTTGAAGCTCACCGAGCTGATCACCAGGTCGGTATCGACGGGCGCACCCTTGGCGCCTTTCGATTCCGTGATCTTGTCCTTGATGGAATCGACGATATAGGTGTCGTTGCCCGCGCCGCCGAACATCTGGTCGTCGCCGCTGCCGCCGTCGAGGATGTCGGCGCCGCCGCCGCCGATCAGCTTGTCGTTGCCGGCGCCGCCGCGCAACTCGTTGTTGCCGTCATTGCCGGTAATGATGTTGGCGCGCTCGTTGCCGATCCCCAGGGCGCCGCCCAGCAGCGTCAGGTTCTCGACCTCGACGATGCCCTCCAGCGAGAAATCCACCGAGGCATTGACCTGGTCCTTGCTGCCGTCATTGGCGAACTCGACGATCTGGTCGCCCCTGCCGGCGACCAGCCGGCCATTCTCCAGGTTGCTCTGGTCGACGACATAGACATCGTCGCCCTTGCCGCCGATCATCGTGTCGTTGCCGGCGCCGCCGTCCAGGATGTTGGACCCGGCGCTGCCGGTGAGGATGTTCTGCGCGGCATTGCCGGTGAGCTTTTTGGCGCTGCCCAGCAGGGTGCCGTTCTCGATGTTCTCGTCGAGCTTGTAGTCGACGACGCTGAACACCTCGTCGATGCCGGCCCCCGCCGCCTCGGCGACGGTGTCGCCCTTGTCGATGAAGTAGAAATCGTTGCCCTTGCCGCCTTCCAGCCGGTCGTTCCCGGCGCCGCCGTCGAGCACGTCGCTGCCGCCGGCGCCCTTGAGAATGTCGTCCCCGGCGCCGCCGATGATCTTGTCGCTTGCATCGGTGCCGCCGAGGGTCTCGGCACCCTTGTCGCCGATGATCGACACCGCACCCAGGCCGGCCGCAATGCCTTCGAGAATCAGGTTCTTGGTGTCGACGCCCATGATGCATTCCCCTTGTTGACGTGCGGCCGCTGCCGGGTCTTCCCCGAAATGCCGTGCCGGAACGACGCGCTGTCCGATCCGGACCACGCGCTCCGATGGCACGACCAAGTGTTAGTCACATCGATCGCGCCTCTATTCCGCAGGTGGGGATGAAGTTTTTTTCGACGGAGGGGGGAATAGATATTCCCCGGTCAAGATGCGTTCTGCGCCGGCCGCGTCGCGGCGCGGCACCAGATTTCTAACTTTGGGCGAGATTTGTCCGATGGTGGCTGATGCGCAAGCGCGCCCCATGATGGCGCGGTGTGTCCGACCTGCGGCGACTGCGCTTTATTCCCAGGCAAGGAGCGACAAAGATATTCCTCTCGCAGTCATCGCGGCGAGCGTTCACCGGGCCGAACTCACACCCGCGTCCCGAAGCGCGCGAAGGGGACCGCAGACATGGCGGCGATTGCCCGCGCCCCAGGCAGTAGGAAATTTCCCGAACCGGTATCCCGGCGGTCCATTGCCGTTCCAGCCCGATCTTCTCGTCTTCCTCCCAGGGTGTCGCGGCAGCGACCCAGATGACGGGGCGACCGGCGAGGCCGGCGGGCGGCCAGGCCGGTATCGAAGATGACGTCGCGTGAGATCGCCAGGACCATGGGGGAGCGCCAGGCCGTGATCAGGAATTGCGCTTCCAGGTACTGTTCTTGAAATCGTGCCAGGCCCGCATGCTGCGCCAGAGGCGGAACCTGGCCACCCAGAAGGCGCCGCCGCCGGCGAGGATGAAGAGACCCAGGAAGCAGAACAAAGCCGCCCTCATCGCATCCCTCCCACCGTGCCGTCGCCCACCGTGCCACCGCCCGCCATGCCAGAGCCGGCCGGATCGGCGGCCCGCAGGGCCTGGATCCGCTGGCTGAGGCCGCGGATCGCCCGGCGGCGCCGCGTTTCCGCCTGGGCGGCGAGGCGCTCGGCGGTGACCGCGGCGTTCCGCCGGCACAGCTGCAGGCGGTAGACCTTGCCGATGACGGCGTTGCGGCTGAGGCCGAGCCTCGCGGCGATGCGCGCGGCGGATTCGCCGCCATTCCACAGCGCGACCAGCCGGTCGATCTGATGGGGACTCCAGACAGTCCGGTCGGCCGGCGGCGCGGGCCAAGGCCTGGCCGGCGACGGCCCGGATTGCGGGCGTGCTTTCCTGTTCAATCCGGTTGCAGGCATTTCCACCGTCGCCCATCCCGATCCGTTTCGCCCGTGCGGCGTCTGGCGGTATAGACGTTTCCGGATCGATTCTGATCCGTTGAAATTCCGCAGCAGCGGCCTAGCGCGCCGCGAATGCCTGCAGGAGCGGCCGGCGGAAGAACTGGCGCAGGCCGGGCGCCTGCCGCGGCGCGGGGATGTCGCGCGGTGCCGACCGGTCGGAAAGGCCATCGGATCCATCGCCGGGGTCGCCCCGGTCCGTGAGGCGCCGGCGCATGGCCGCGACGACGTCCGCCGATCCGCATGCGCCGGACGCAATCGCGTCGAGGGCCGATTCGAGATCCCGCTGGAAGGCGAGATCGACGAGCCGATAGGCCGGGGTCAGGGCATTGACGATCAGATTGCCGATCGCGGTCGGGCGCAGGACCTGGCCGTCCCGCGCGACGTAGCCGCGGCAGACGATGCTTTCCAGGATGGCAGCATAGGTCGGGGCCCGGCCGATGCCCTGGGCCGCCAGTTCCGCGATCAGCCCGGCCTCGCTGAAGCGGTCGGGCGGCGCCGTGCGGAGCGCGTGAACCGCACCGCCGGCCGAGGTCAGCAGCGAGGTCGGCGACAGGTCCGGCAGCGGACAGGCCTCGCCCGCGGCCGGTGCCGGGCCGGCGCCGCTCGCCTCCGGATAGCTGCGCCAGCCGGCGCGGCTGAGGCTGCGGCATGCGGCCCGGAAGCGGAGCCCGACCAGGCCGGGCACGCCATCGAGCCCCGTCAGGCCGAGTTCGCGATGGAGATGGATGGCATCGGCGAGGCGGCTGGCGATGGTCCGGTGCCGGATCAGCGCATAGAGCCGCGCCTCTTCCGGGGTCCCGCCCGCCGTCGCCATTTCGATCCGGGTGGGGCGAATGGCCTCGGCGGATTCCGGCGGACCCGGCGGTGCGACGGATGCCGGGCGGCCCTCGGCGCGGGCCTCGGCAGGATGCGCCGCCACCCATCTGTCGATGGCGCCGGCGGCGGGATCGGAAATCCGGGAGCTGTCGGTATGATGAAAGGTTATGGCGCCCTTCTCATAGAGGGCGCGCGCCAATTCCATGGTGACCCAGGGCGCCAGGCCAAGCCTCCGGCTTGCGTCCTGCTGCAGGGTGGCGGTGATGAAAGGCGCCGGCGGCGCTTCGGCGACCTCCCGGTCGCTGCATGTCGCCACCTGGAACCGGCGCAGCCGCGCCACCCGCGCCGCAGTGTCGCGGTCGCGCCAGATCCTTTCCGCGGGCCCGCCGGGCAGCAGGTTCCGGAAGTCCCACTGCGCCTGCCAGGCTGCGCCGGCCGCGTCATGAAACGTGATGTCGACGCGATAGTGCTCCTGCGGCTGAAACTGCCGGATCTGCCTCTCCCGGTCGGCCACGAGGCGGATGACCGGGCTGTGCAGGCGGTCCGTCCCGCGCTTCCGGCCGGACCGGGCGCCGCGCTCCCCGTCGATGACCTCGCCCAGCAGGCGAGAAAGCGCCAGGGCAGCCGCCTGGGCATCGACGAGGCGCATGTCGATCCGGCGCGCCCGCCGCAGGGCGGACTGGATGCCCTCCGCCGTCAGTTCAGTGAGGACGACACGGCATTTCCCTCGGATGTCGAGGAGCCGGGCCAGGTGCCAGCACCTCGCCTCCCCCTCCCGGCCGGCCTCCAGGGCGAGATAGACCTGGCGCGCCTGCGCTGACTGGCGCCTGAGCGCAGTAATCTCCACTGCGCCGGGTCCGGACGGGGGACCACTCGCGGGAACAACCGCGGGGGCAGCGGCATCGGACGGGTGATCCGCCAGGGTCTCTCCCGGGGCCAGAGCGAGGTGCCAGTCGTCGCCCAGGATCGCCGCCACGGCGGCCATCGTCCCGGGGCGGTCGAAGATCAGCAGGTTCGCCATCTCCCCGGTCCGCGGCGCCTCGGGACCGCCCGGCAATCGGCCTCAGCCTCCCGTCGAGCCGGTCGACGGCTTGGACTTGGGCGCCGGGCTGCTCACGCGCGCCACCTCGTTGTTCTTGTCCTTGTCGTCCCGGATCGGCAGCGTGGCACTTGCACAGCCGATCAGGATCAGGGCAACGGCAATCGTCACGGCCAGCCCGGGCAGCAGTCTCATCGTCCAGTTCCTTTCGATCCGCAGGCCCCACCTGTTCGAGGCGCCGGCCCCGATGATTCCGCCCCGGTGATTCGGCCCCGGTGATTTGGCGTCGTCCCGGCCTGGCATGGACGCGGCGCGGCGCGTTCTATTCCCCCAGGCGCACCTGCCCGGGAATAAGGCGCCGGTTCCGGTGTCTTCCTTAGGCGGCGGGACTCCTGCGCCCGCGGCTCCAACCTGCCGGGCGAGGCGCAAACCGGATGCTCACCTTCCTCTTCCTGCTGCTGGCTTTCGCCGCCCTTGGCGGCGGCGGCGCCTGTCTCGCCGTCCGCAGCCGGATCCTGCAGGCGGTCCTGGACCGGCTCTGGCGCCACGGCCTGTTCCCGCGCGGCCGACCCTAGACCGCCGCCAATCTGGCCGGATCGCAATTGGGAGGGAGGGGGAAACGGCGGCCGACCCTTGGGGAGCCGACCGCCGTGGGCAGGAAAACGCCGGGGCTCACACGTGAGAGTGGAGCGAGCGCATGAGCCTCGGGCCCGCCGGTTCCGCGGGGCTCTTGGGGGCTACACGGAACCTGCAGCGTATGGACGCCCGAGCCGCCAGGTTATTCCATGCCAATGCGCGCCGAAATCACGCGACGCCGGCGAAGGCGTCCTCGAGCACCTGCATCAGGAAATCGGCATTGGCCTCGGTGAAGATCATCGCCGGCCGCATCTTGATGACATTGTCATGCGGGCCGTCGGTGCCGAGCAGCACGCCCAGCGCGCGGCACCTCTCGACGATGCGGCCGGCATAGGCGGTGGCCGGGACCTTGCTCCTGCGGTCCTCCACCAGCTCGATGCCCAGCATCAGCCCGCGGCCGCGCACGTCGCCGATCCGGTCGTGCTTCGCCATCAGCCCGGCCATGCGCGCCAGGAGGCCGCTGCCGATGCGCTGCGCGTTCTCCTGCAGGCGGTCCCGCCGCAGGATCTCCAGGACCTTCAGGCCGACCGCGCAGGAGACCGGATTGCCACCGAAGGTATTGAAGTATTCCATGCCGTTGTAGAAGCTCTCGGCGATTTCCCGGGTGGTGACGAGCGCCGCCATCGGATGCCCGTTGCCGATCGGCTTGCCCATGGTGATGATGTCGGGGACCGCGCCTTCGCCCTCGAAGGCCCACATGTGCGTGCCGACGCGGCCGAAGCCGATCTGCACCTCATCGGCGATCACCACCGCGCCCGCGGCCCGCGCCGCCGCATAGGCCGCCGGCAGATAGCCCGGCGGCAGCACGATCTGCCCGGCCGAACTCGGCAGGGACTCGGCGATGAAGGCCGCCGTCCTGTGGCCGCCCGCGGCGACCTGTGCGACCGCCGCCGTGACCGAGGCAGCATAGCGGCTGCCGATCTCGGCCTGCGGCCAGTCGGCGGGGGCGCGATAGGCATCGGGCAGGGCCGCCTCGCCGGTCGCCGCGGGACGCCCCTTGCCGCCCTTGCGCTTGTACTTGTAGGGGCTGATCTCGATCAGCGAGGTGGCATGGCCGTGATAGGCCCAGTCGAGCGCCACCACCCCCTGGGCCTGGGTATGGTTGCGCGCCATGCGCAAGGCCAGGTCATTGGCTTCACTGCCGCTGCAGACAAAGGCGGCGACGGTGAGGCTGTCCGGCAGCGTCGCCATCAGCTGCTCGGCGTAGTCGATGATGTTGTCGTGCAGGTAGCGCGTGTTGGTGTTGAGGATGGCCGCCTGGCGCGCGAGCACCGCGACGATCTCGGGATTCGCATGGCCCAGATGCGCGACGTTGTTGTAGCAGTCCAGATAGGCCCGGCCGCGATCGTCGATCAGGAAGGCACCCTCGCCGCGCACGATCTTCATCGGCGACTGGTAGGAGATCGAGAGGTTGCGGATGAGCTTTTGCCGGCGCACCTGCAGCAGATCGTCGGAAGACCGCCCGGCATGGGCGAAGGTTTCCGGCGGTACGCCGGCGAAGGCCGCGGGATCGGGGAACAGGTCGGCCCACACCGCGCGGTATTCCGGCTCGCCCGCGCCGATCACGTCCGCCGCCCGCAGCGGCCGGTAGGCGATGAGCTGCAGATGCACATGCGGCTGCCAGCCGCCGTTCTCCCGGTTGCTGCCGATCTCGCCGACGACGTCGCCGGCCTCCAGCTCCTCGCCGATCCGGCGACGTGCCGCGGTATCCGCGCTGAGATGGCCCCAGAGGCTGCAAAAGGCGATCCCCGGCGCCGGATTGTGCTCGAGGAGGATGGCATGGCCGTAGTCGAGCGGGAGGTCCGAGACATAGATGTCGACCACCTTGCCGGGAAGCGGGGTGCGCACCCGCGACCCCGCATCGAGGAAGAGATCCAGGCCGAGATGCAGGGAGCGGCGCCGGCCGGCCAACAGGGTGGAGGCGAAGGCGGCGGCGGTATAGACCGGCCGGTCCTCGCCCCAGGGCCCGATGCCGAGGTCGACATCGTCCCGCGCGGCGAGGTCGCGCCACAAAGTCTCGGCCTCCTGCGGCCGTCCCGCCGCCGATGCGATGGCGATCGGATGGGAGCGGTCGCCGAAGGGAACCAGCCCCTTGCGCTGCGATGCCGGCGCGCGGTCGAGGACCGGGTGCAGAAGGCGCCGGTTTTCGGCAATCCAGTCAATCGCCTGCCGGGAGCCGGGAGCGGCATCGAAACCGCAGCTGCGCCGCAGGATCCCGGTGGCGATGATCGGGTCCATCGCCCGCAGGCGCCGCAGGAGGTCCCAGGCCGGCGCCTCGCTGATGGTCAGGTATTCGTTGTCCTTCACCCGGCTTCGGCGCGAGGCGGACATGGTCACGCTGATGACCAGGCGCAGCGCGATCAGGTCGAACAGCAGGTCGATCTCTTCGGCGAGCAGCGGGTTGACCTTGTGGAAGGCGGCGGCGATGACCGCGGCATCGTCGATCGGCGCCTCCCGGGTCATGATGGCATAGGCGGCGGCGACGGCGAGCTCGTTGATCAGCGGCGAATGGATGGCATCGCCGAAATCGATGATCCCGACGACGGCATCGCCGGCCGCGGCATCGACCAGGACATTGTAGTCGTTGGCATCGCCATGGATCACCTGCGCCCGGCACCGGCGCAGCCGCGGCGCCACGATTTCGTCATACCGGCCGAAGAAGTAGGAGAGGATCTCGTGCTGCACCGGGTCGTCGATGAACGACAGGCGCGCCTCGGAGCGCCAGGCTTGCGCGATGTCCCAGTCGAACGCGCGGCTGGCACCGGGATGGCCGAAGCCCTGGAGCGCCCGCGTCAGGCGGCCGAGCGTGTCGCCGAAGCTTGCGAAGAGGGATGCCGACTTGTTTCCCTTGGCGAAGGGCTTGCCCGGCAGCCAGTTCACCACCCGCACGAAATACGGCCGGCCGTCGTCGCCGACGCAGCGGCCGAGGATCT
The DNA here is from genome assembly GCA_964551505.1 of uncultured Rhodospirillaceae bacterium. Classification (GTDB taxonomy): domain Bacteria; phylum Pseudomonadota; class Alphaproteobacteria; order Dongiales; family Dongiaceae; genus Dongia. The sequence continues at coordinate 22,884 of CAZKDH010000040.1, read as the reverse complement.
CGTCGCTCAGGGTCCTCCGGAGATGCGGCAGCGGCAGGGCCGGATCGATTTCCGCCACGTGGCGCAGCAGCGCGGCCTGGAAGTCCAACGCCTGCAATTCCTCGGCGACGTTGGCGATCTTCACCACCCAGCTCTGCCCGCCGGGCTCGGTCAGCTTGAAATTCTGGTCGCGCTCGCTGTCCAGCGGCGCAAGATTGCCGCGGACGCCGTAGAGGTCCGCGAGGATGGCTGTGACCTTCTCCGGGGAGAAGGTCGGCGGCAGGGAGGTGAGAACGGACATGGTTGCCTTCGATTCAGGAGAAAGTTGCTTACCAGCCGGCATAGGCGGCGATCGCCGCGTCCGGCACGCGGCCCGCGGCGACATCGGCCAGGGCCTGATCGAGAATGGCCAATCCAGCCGCAGCTTCCGCCACGGTGAGCGTCAGCGGCGGCGTCAGCTCGAGCACGTTGGATTGCATGCCGACATAGAACACCAGCAGGCCGAGCTCGTAGCAGCGATAGACCAGTTTCTGGCAGTCCCGGCTGGCCGGCATCTTGCCGGCCCGGTCGGTCACCAGCTCCACGCCGATCGCCAGGCCCCGGCCGCGGACGTCGCCGATCAGCGGGTGACGCTCGGCGAGACTGCGCAACCCGTCCATCAGTTGCCGGCCGCGGTCGGCGGCGTTCGCCACGAGGCCTTCCCGCTCGATCGTATCCAGGACCGCGAGGCCGGCGGCACAGCTCACCGGATTGCCGCAGAGCGTCTGCATGGCAAAGGCGGTCTGCCGGTCAAGGATGCCGGCCGGCCCCACCACCGCCGACAGCGGCAATCCGCCGCCCAGCCCCTTGCCGAAGCTGACCAGGTCCGGCACCACCCCGTCGGCGGCGAAGGCATGCATCAGGCCGGTGCGGCCCAGACCCACTTTGACCTCGTCGCAGACCAGCAGAATGCCGTGGCGGCGGGCGCGTTCGGCAATCGCCGCGAGGAACCCGGACGGCGGCACCAGCAGCCCGCCATCCGCCTGGATCGCCTCGATGATGATTGCCGCGGTGTCATGCGGCGGGCAGACCGTCGCCAGCAGGTAGTCGAGCTGTGCCAGCGCGACGTCGCCCACCGCGCCGGGGAAATGCGGGCGATAGAGGTTCGGATAGGGCAGCAGGAAGAGGCCGGGTCGCGGCGCCGCATGGGCCTGCGCGGTATGGCCGGAAACCGACATGGAAAGCGCGGTACCGCCGTGATAGGCGCCGATGAAGGCGATGACGCGCTTGCGGCCGGTCGCGGCCTCGACGGCGCGGATCACGGTTTCATTGGCATCGGAACCCGAATGGCCGAACCAGACCCGGCGATCCGCATCGCCGGGCGTGAGCGCGAGCAGCCTTTCCGCCAGCGCGACGGCGGGCTCGTGGACGGTGGAGAGGATGCTGGCGCCCGGCATGTGCCGGAGCGTCCGGGTCACCGCCTCGACCAGCGCCGGATGGCCGTGGCCCAGGCTGGCGGCGCCCCAGGAGGCGGAAAAATCGATCAGGCGCCGCCCGTCCTCGGCAATCAGCCCGTTGCCGTCGCCGGCGCCGATGGCGAAGGGGCCGAAGCGCAGCTTCTCGATGCCCGCAACCGCCGCGGCATCGCGCGCGATCAGGCCGAGGTTGGACCTAGTAGTATTTGGCATAGAGGGCACACTGGTTTGCATGATCCAGGCCGGCAGTCCGCTCGAGTTCGGCGGTCTTCAGGGCAAGGTAGCCCTGGCGCAGCGGCAGCGGCAGCCAGCCCGAGACGGTTTCGTCGGCCGCGAGCGCCGCGAGTGCCGCGGGCAGCGAGTCGGGCAGGCGGCGGATGTCGAGCGCGTCGCATTCCGCCGTGGTGAGATCCGCCGGATCGCCCGCCAGCAGCGGCGGCGCCGGCAGGCCGGCCCGCAATCCCTCGATCCCGGCCCGGACCAGGGCGCCCAGCACCATATAGGGGCTGGCGGTGGCATCGCTGGCCCTGAATTCGAGGTGAACCTGCCGGCCGATGTCGCGGCCGGGCGCATCGTCCACCGGGCAGATCCGCACCCCCGCCTCCCGATTGCGATAGCCGAAGCAATTGAAGCCCGCGCTCCAGCGATGCGGCGTCAGCCGCAGATAGGATATGGCACTGGGCGCGGTCAAGGCACAGAGCGCCGGCATGTGCTTCAGGATGCCGGCGATGAAGCTGCCGGCTCGGGCAGCGATGCCGCCGGGCCGGGCCGGATCATGCGTGACCGGTGTGCCATCCGGGGTCTCCAGGCTGAAATGCACATGCACGCCGCTGCCGACCGAGGCGGGATCGATGATCGGCGCAAAGCAGGCCTGCTGGCCGAACTGGCGGGCGACATCCCGGGTGATCTCGCGCAGGATCACCGCCCGATCCGCCGCCAGGAGCCCGAGCGCCGGCTTCATCGTCACCTCGAACTGCTTCGGCCCGTATTCCCGCAGGATCATCTCCGGCTCGACGCCGGCATCCGCGAGCGCGGCGACCAGCGTGCCCAGGAACGGCTGCTGGCTGCGGAAATCCTGCAGGGTGAAGGCGGCATCGCCGATGGAATTGTCGCCGAGCAGGAAGAATTCGTGCTCGAACGAGGCCTTGATGGCGAGGCCGAACTCCGTGGCCAGATCGGCCAGGGCCCGCTTGGCGAAGCCGCGCCCGCATCCGCCCCAGGGCGAGCCGTCGGTTTCGACGATGTCGCAGAGAAAGGCCGCCAGGTCCGGCGCGCCGTTGATTCCCGTCATCCGGAAGCCGGCCGCATCGGGATCCGGCTGCAGCCGCAGGTCGCCCAGCGGCCCGAACGGATTGGCCCCGATGACCCCGAAGGGCGTGAGGGCGAGGTTGGCCGGGACCCAGCCGACGCCGGCCCGCATCCGCTCCCCGAGGTCCGCCGCCGGGAATGCCCGGCCGCGGCTGATCCCGGTCAGGTCATTGGTGAGGAAGATGGCAAGGTCGGACGAGTGGCTCACCGCAGCCGTCTCCGCAGCTGGCGTTTGGCGGCGATCGCCGCCGGAATCGCATCCTCGGCGCCGCCGATCACCTTGTCGATGCCGGCGGTTTCCTCCAGCCGCTCCATGCGCTCGCGGGCGGCGCTGCCGAGGCGGGCGAGCGTGCCGGCGACCATCGCTTCCACCACCGCCATCGCCGCCATCGAGCTGTCGAAGGGCGAGGGCACGTCGACCTCGACCGGCAGCACCCATTTTGCCAGTTCGGCCACCGGCGACAGCCAGGGGTCGGTCACCAGGATGATGCGCGCGCCGTGCCGGGCCGCCTGCTGGCAGAAATCGATCGTCTGGCGCTCGTAGCGCCGGAAGTCGAACACCACCAGGACGGCGGAGCGATTGATGTCCGCGACCTGGTAGTAGACCGGCAGCGCGCCGCTCGAGATCTCCTGCACCGCCGGCCGCAGCTGATGCAGGTGGAACACCAGGTTCCGCGCCAGCACCTGGCTGCTGCGCCCGCCCAGGGCGTAGATCCGCTTGTTGGTGTCGGCCAGGGCCTCGATGGCGCTTTCCAGCACGTCGCTGTCGAGCAGGCGCTGCGTGCGCTGCAGCGCCGCGGTGATGTCATCGACGAAGGCGGCGAAGAACCCGTTCCGGCCGGTCGGGACGCGCGGCGCGCTGTCCATCAGCGAGAGCGGCGACTGCATCTTCTCCTGCACTTCCTCGCGCACGGCGCGCTGGAAATGCGAATAGCCGTTGTACTTCAGCTTGGCGGTCAGGCGCAGGATGGTGGGCGCCGAGGCGTCGGCCCGCGCGGTCAGCTCGGCGATGGTGCCGAGGGCGGCGATCGGATAGGCGGCGAGGATCGCCCGCGCCGCCCGCTTCTCGCCCGGGGTGAGCTGCGGCAGCAGGGCGCGGACGCGCTGCTCGATCGTCACCGGAGGGGTGGGTGGTTTCTTCAGTTTCGGCCTCCCGAGGTCGATGTAGTAAATACTATAGAAACGGCAATTGACAGCAAGATCGAAAAACTTACTATATCGGACACGCGATCGGCGGAAGACCGACGAGGGCCAAGCTTCTCAATCCAGACTGGGAGACCGGCGATCAGACGGATCGTGGACCTCGCTTTGCCAAGCCGCACGCGCCCCGCCTTCGCGGGCGCGCTCGTGCTGATTGCGCCGGTGACCTTGGTCGCCCTCGTCGCCGGCACCTGGCTGGGCTCGGCCGAACAGCGCATCGCCACCATCTTCCTGATCAATCTCATCGCCGTGGTGGCGAACGGACTCTATTCCGGCAATTCCGGGATCATGAGCTTCGGCCATCTCGGCTTCATGGGGATCGGCGCCTATCTCTCGTCCATCCTCACCATCGCGCCGGAGAAGAAGGCGTCGATCCTGCCCAACCTGCCGGATGTCCTCGCCCAGGCGCATATGGGGCTGAACGAGGCCTGCCTGGTGAGCATCGTGGTCGTCGGCCTCTTCGCCTTCCTGGTCGGCGTGCCGATATCGCGCCTCACCGGCTCGGCGGCATCGATCGCCACCCTGGCCTTCCTGGTCATCGTGCACAGCATCCTCAATGGCGCCAAGGACTTCACCCGCGGCAGCCAGACCTTCTTCGGCGTCGACCGGCTGGTCACCCTGCCCTCGCTGCTGTTCTGGGTGGCCGTCACCATCCTGGCGGCGCGGGTGTTCCGCGACCTGCCGGCGGGGCTGGAGATCAGGGCGGCGCGCGAGGACGAGCTGGCGGCCCAGGCCATGGGCGTCGATATCGCCCGCCGGCGGCTGGTCGCCTGGGTGATCTCGGCGATGATGATGGCGGTGGCCGGGGCGATGATCGGGCATTTCCTCGGCGCCTTCAGCCCGAAGAAGTTCTTCTTCGTCGACACGTTCAGCATCCTCGCCATGCTGATCATCGGCGGCATCGGCTCGGTCACCGGCGCCGTCGCCGGGACCGCCGTCGTCACCGTGGTGATGGAGCTGGCCCGGCGCCTGGAAGAGGGTCCGATCCTCCCGGCGCTCGGGCTGCCGCAGATCTTCGGCCTGACCCAGCTGGCGCTCGGGCTCGGCATCCTCTTCGTCATGTACCGGCGGCCCGGCGGCATGCTGGGCCTCGCCGAGGTCGACGACTGGCTCAAGCGCTTCTTTGCCGCGCCGCCTCCGGCCGCGCCCGGCCCCGCCGTCACCCCGGCGGCGGCCGACGGCGCGCTGGTCGTCACCGCCGTCTCGAAGAACTTCCTCGGCCTCAAGGCGCTGGACCAGGTGAGCCTGGAATTGCGCCCGGGCGAGATCGTCGGCCTCATCGGGCCGAACGGATCGGGCAAGACCACGATGCTCAATGCCATCTCGGGCGCGGTTCCGCCCAGCAGCGGCACCGTCACCCTGGACGGCGTCGCCATCCAGGGGCAGCCGGCGCATCGCATCGCCCGGCTCGGCCTCGGCCGCTCGTTCCAGAACATCCGCCTGTTCAAGGAGATGACGGTCCTGGAGAATGTCGAGGTCGCGGTCTCGGCCGGCGGGCGCGGTGGCGACATTCGCGCCGAGGCGCTGGCCTACCTGGCCGAGCTCGGGGTCGCGCACCTGGCCGAGCGCCGGGCCGGCGCTCTCGCCTATGGCGAGCAGCGGCGGGTCGAGATCGCCCGCGCCCTCGCCCTGCGGCCGCGCTACCTGATGCTCGACGAGCCGGCGGCCGGCATGAATTCCGCGGAAACCCAGGCGCTGATCGGCCTGCTGCGCCAGATCCGCGGCAAATACGGCCTCGGCCTGCTGCTGGTCGAGCACCATCTCGATCTGGTCATGAGCCTGTGCGACCGCATCGTCGTGCTCAACAAGGGCCAGATGATCGCCGCCGGCTCGCCGGCCGAGGTGCAGAACGACCCCGCGGTGATCGAGAGCTATATCGGGCGCGCCCATGCGCCCGCTTTGTCCCCACCCGTTGCCACAGAGAGGAGCCTGTCATGAAGCCTGTTTCGATCTACGCCCTCGCCGGCGCCGTCAGCCTCGCTAGTCTTCTCGGCCTCGTCCCGCAGCCGGCCGCGGCCGAGGACCTGGTCGTCGGTGCCGCCATCAGCCTCACCGGCGGCCTCGCCTATGCCGACGTCCCCGCCCAGAAGGGCATGCAGCTGGCGATCGACGAGATCAACGCCGCCGGCGGCATCGGCGGCAAGTACAAGATCGACCTGCGCCTCAAGGACTCCCGCTCCGATCCGGCGCAGACCTCGATCGCGGCGCAGGAACTGATCGACGACGGCGCCGCCGTCCTGGTGACGCCGTGCGATGCCGATCCCTCGATCGGCGCCGGCCAGATGGCCCAGGCGGCCGGCGTCGCCGCCTTCTCCACCTGCGCCTCCTCGCCCAACCTGCCGCTGGCCGTCGGCGACCACATGTTCACCAATTTCCCCGGCGACAACGTGCAGACCACGGTGTCGGCGAAATACGCCATCGATAGCGGCTACAAGAACGCCTACATCCTGCTCTCGCCGGACACCGCCTATACCCAGCTGCCGCTCTACTTCAAGGCGGTCTTCGAGAAGCTCGGCGGCAAGGTGGTCGGCGAGGACAACTACAGCATGGGGCAGCAGGACTTCAGCGCCCAGGTCACCAAGATCAAGTCGCTCTCCCCGGCGGCCGACGTGATCATGACCGGCGCCTACGAGCCGGACTTCCCGGCCTTCATCAAGCAGCTGCGCGCGGCCGGCATCACCACGCCGGTCATCGGTTCCGACGGCATCGATTCGCCGACCACCTTCGCACTGGGCGACGTCGCCGAGGGCGTGGTGTTCTCGACCGCCGGCTTCGCCGCCCCGGGCAGTCCGCTCGAGGCCTTCAACGCCAAGTACAAGGCCGCCACCGGGTCCGATCCCGACACCATCTACATCGCCATCGGCTACGACCTGATCAAGGTCCTGGAGGCGGCGGTGCTGCAGGCCGATTCCGTCGATCGCGAGAAGGTCTGGCAGGCGGTGCGCGGCCTGGAGAACGTGCAGGGCGCCACCAGCACCATCACCTACAAGGGCACCGACGGCGTGCCGCTGCGCCAGGTGGCGCTGGTCAAGGTGGTGAAGGGCGGCCGCGAGCTGGTGCTGCAGGCGGCGCCGGATCCCGCCCTCGTCCCCGCGCCGAAGCTCTAGGCGCGGCGCGGCTCATGCCCCTGCTGGAAGTCGAGGGTCTCGCCGTCAACTACGGGCCGATCAAGGCGGTCCGCGACGTCGGCCTGACCGTCGACAGCGGCGAGATCGTCACCGTGCTCGGCGCCAACGGCGCCGGCAAGTCGACGAGCCTGCAGGCCATCGTCGGCCTGCTGCCGATCCAGCAGGGGCGCGTGCGCTTCGACGGCGTCGACATCACCGGCGAAAGCACCGAGCGGATCGTCCGCCGCGGCCTGACGCTGACCCCCGAGGGCCGGCGGATCTTCGCGCCGCTGACCGTCGAGGAGAACCTGCGCATCGGCGCCGCGACGCAGACCCGCAGCGGCGACGTCACGGCGCTCTGGGACCAGATGATGGAGCTGTTCCCGATCCTCGCCACCCGGCGCCGGCAGCTCGCGGGCACGCTTTCCGGCGGCGAGCAGCAGCAGCTGACCATCGCCCGCTCGCTGATGTCCAAGCCCAGCCTGCTGCTGCTCGACGAGCCGTCGCTGGGCCTGGCGCCGATCGTGGTCGAACTGATCTTCGATCTGATCGGGCGCCTGCGCAAGCTCGGCCTCACCATCCTCCTGGTCGAGCAGAACGTCCACCAGGCGCTCGACATCGCGGACCGCGGCTACGTGCTGAGCGGGGGCGCGGTGGTACTGGCGGGAACCGCCGCCGAGCTGAAGGTCTCGCCCGACGTGCAGAAGGCCTATCTGGGGCATGGCTGAGATGGAAATCCTGATCCAGCAATGCGTCAACGCGCTCAGCCTCGGCGGCACCTATGCGCTGCTGGCCCTGGGGCTGGCGGTGGTCTTCAGCGTGCTCGGCATGATCAATTTCGCCCATGGCGAGATCCTCACGATCGCCGGCTATACGGTGTTCTTCGCGATCATCGGCGAGGTGCCGCCGGTGCTCATCATCCCGCTGGCACTCGTCGTCGCCATGGCCGCGGCGGCGCTGATGGAACGCATCGCCTTCCGGCCCCTGCGCGGCGCCAGCGGCACCACGCTGCTCATTACCAGCTTCGCGGTCAGCGGCATCCTGCAGATGCTGTTCCAGAACCTGATCTCCACCCGGCCGCGGCCGGTGCCGATCCCGGCCGCCCTCACCGGCGCCTTCAATCTCGGCCCCTTCCACATCGGCGTCATCCAGAGCCTCTCGATCTTCGCCACAGTCGCCATGGTCGGGCTGCTGACGCTGTTCCTGAAGCGCACCCTGCTCGGCATCGCCATCCGCGCCGCGGCGGTGGACTTCCCCACCACGCGGCTGATGGGCGTGCGGGCCAACCGGGTCATCCTGGCGGCCTTCGCGATCTCCGGGCTGCTGGCCGGGGTGTCCGGGCTGCTGTGGATCGCGCAGCGCGGCTCGGTCGACCCGCTGATGGGCTTCCTGCCGGTGCTGAAGGCCTTCATCGCCGCCATTCTCGGGGACATCGGCAACCTCACCGGCGCGGTGATCGGCGGGTTCTTCCTCGGCGCCATCGAGATCGGCCTGCAGGCGGTCCTGCCGGAATCGATCCAGCCCTTCCGCGACGCCATCGCCCTCAGCCTGGTGGTCCTGGTCCTGCTCTATCGTCCGCAGGGCCTCTTCGGCGCCGCCCACAGCGTGCGCCCCTAGGCTGCCATGGCCGACCGTTCCGACCCCCTGCCGCCCCTGCTGGGCAGCGACGAGCCCGATGCGGTGGAGATCGTCAACGGCGACAGCGACGCCCTCTTCCTGTTCGTCTGCGACCACGCGAGCTCCCGCCTGCCGCGCGCTTTGGGGACCTTGGGGCTGGCACCGGCCGAGATCGCCAGCCATATCGGCTGGGACATCGGCGCGGCGGAGCTTGCCCGCAGGCTCGCCGCCACCTTCGCCGCGCCCCTGGTCCTCACCGGATATTCCCGCCTCGTCCTCGACTGCAATCGGCCGCTGGCCAGCGAGGGATCGATCCCCCGGGTCAGCGCCGGGATCGGGATCGCGGGCAATGCCGCCCTGTCCGCCGCCGAGCAGCTGCAGCGCCAGGCCACCCTCTTCCACCCTTATCATCGGGCGATCGCCGCCGTGCTCGATCGCCGCCGCGAGCGCAACCTCCCGACGGCGCTCCTCGCCATCCACAGCTTCACGCCGGACTATCCCGGCGAGTCGCGGCCCTGGCACGTCGATTTCGCCTATCACCGCGACCGCCGTCTCGCCGGGCTGCTGATCGATGCCTTCGACGTGCCGGGCATCCTGGTGGGCGACAACCTGCCCTATGCCGTCGAGGACGACAGCGACTATACGATCCCGGTTCACGGCGAAAACCGCGGCCTGCCGCATGTCCTGGTCGAGATCCGCCAGGACACCCTGGCGGACGCGGCCGGAATCGACCTCTGGGCGGCGCGGTTCGCGGCGCTTCTTGCCCGCCTGATGCCGGACATCGCGGCGCAGGCCGGATCCTCAACCGCAGCGCAGGTTCAGGCACCCCATCTCACAGATCTCCGAACGGCCTGAGCGCCTCGGCCTCGCCTATCGGCAGCGGCTCATGGTCCCAGCCCGGAGGCGGCGCAAATGCCGGCCCCGCATGGGCCGGCGCAGCGGCAAGCCCATGCGGCGCTCGCTGATCAGCCGGCCGTATTCGGCGACCAGGCCGTCATAGGGTATCTGCCCCGGATCCGCCGTCCCGACCAGCGTCATCCTCAGGGACCGGATGTTGAAGGAGGCGCCGGCATCGGCCACGTCGTCCGGCTTCTGGAACACCATGGAAAGGCCCAGATTGACACGGGTGAGTGCGGCGTCGGCAGCGGTGATCGAGAGGACGATCGAACTGCCTTTGTCGATCATCTCGGCGCGCCATCCGCCCTGGCCGTCGGGCAGGAGCACCGGCAGGCCGCGAACGAATTGGACGAGCACTGGGTCTCTGCCGCTCGCGGCGGGCATTGCCGGCAGCGCGAGGCGATATCCGCCGGCCTCGCCGATCAGGATGAAGCTGATCGGCAGGTCGCCGGTCAGCAGCATGAAGCCCGACTTCGCCATTTCCTTCATCCTGCCCCCGACATCTTCTTCCATCGGTGCCAGCACGCTGCCGGCGTTGCGGCGCCGGTCGAGATAGCTTTGCCATTCCCCGTCGAGGCTTGCCGCAACGGCCCTGGGATCCGCCGCCTGCCCGTTGACCGTGAACTCCCGGAGACCGAGGGCGCCTCGCCAGGGGCCTTCCCATCTCCCCGTCACGGGACCGCCCGGGGTGCCGGACGGCGTACCGCCGGGGCCCTGGCCAGGCCCAACCTCCTGACCCGACCCCGAATCCTGACCCGCCCCAGACTCCTGACTTGACCCGGGCCCCGGCGTACCCGGTGTGGTTGCCGCCTGCCGCATATTGGCGATCGCTGCCGCGATGTCGCCCTGCAGCGTGGTGCATTTCGTCAGCGCCTGCGCCTGGCGCAGCACGGCGATGATCTGATCGTTGTCGGCATAGTCGCCTAGTTCCTCGGCCTGGGCGAGCAGCTTGTCCACCTGGGCCTCGCGCGCCATGGCAGCCGTCAGCGCGGTATCGATTTCGCCGGCCTTCGGATGCTTCGCCTCCTCCATCTCCGTCAGGATGCCCGTGGCTTCGTCGAAGTCGCAGTCGGCGATCGCGCTACGCGCCGCCTCCTCCAGCACCTGATTGCGCTCGGCATGGATCCGCGCGATCGCCTCGACGATTCGCGACTTGTAGGTGTCGCAGGCGGTATTGGCCAGGGCGGCATCGAGCCTGGCAGCGGCCCCGTCGAAGTCGCCCTGCACATAGAGCGCATCGGCTTCGTCCCACAGCGCCCTGGTCTTCTGCTCGCGGGTCACCGAGGCGCGATAGGCGTCGGCCAGGTCCTGGCGATCGCGCCCGGCGGGAAGCCGCTCGATCAGGTCCTTGGCACGGAGATAGTCGCATTGGCCCAGTGCCGCCCGCCCTGCGGCCACCAGTTCCGCGCTTTGGCCCTCGGTTGCCGCGCGGGCCAGGTCCAGGCAGGTCTTGGCATTCGCGGCCGAAGAGGCCGCCGCCTCGGCGATCGCCCCTGCCACGTCGGCCGTGGCCCGTGCCTGGTCCGGATAGCCCCAGATGTCGGCGTAGCTGCTGCTGTCGCCGAGCTCGGCCTTGACCTTCTGCGCATCGGCCTTGAATCGCGTGGCTTGCAGCCGCAGCGGGTCGAACCGCTCGCGTAGCGCCGCAATCGCCGTATTCAGCCGCTTCTCGCAGCCGCTGTCCCGGGCTGCGGTGGCTTTCACCACCGCATACATCTCCTCGATCCATTGCAGCTGCTGCTGTATCGCAGCGGTCTGCGTGGGACCCCCGAGGAGTTGCCGCGCCCGGTTGGCGAGCACCGTGGCATCGCGGCCCACACGGGCGAGCGCCTGGCTTGCCTTTCCGTTCGCCCGGGCCTCGTCGGCCGCCGACAGCAGCGCCGCCTCGACTTCCGCCTCCGCCCCGTCCAGCTCCGCGGCATCCGTGTTCATGATGGAGAGCTGGAGGACAAGTTCCCTCGCCTGTTCCGCGGCGGATATGGCCTGCTTCGCGGCGGCCTCGGTCTGGCCCGCCGCAGTGGCCGCCGCCGACGCGCGCTCCCGTGCCTGGGCCTCCGCCGCGACCGTCGCATCCAGCTTGGTGCGCACCAGCGTCGCATCGCCGGCCGCCCGGATCTCCTCCGCCAGGCGGCACGCCTGCTCGGCGGCGGCCTCGGTTTCCTTCTTCGCCTTCTCCGTCTCCTCGGCAAGGCGCGTCGCCTCCGCCATGGTGCTGTCCGCATCCTCGACGATGCCATCGAAGAGCATGCCGATGCTGGCAAACAGGTTGCTGCGTTGGGCAATTGACAGGAGCTTGCTTTCGTACCTGGCGATCGCCGAATCGGCCGCCCGCAGGCGCGCATCGCCTTCGGCGCAATGCGTCTCGACCTCCGACAGGTTCGACGAGGCCAGCTGCGCCAGACCGATCATCTGGCTTGCCATCTGCCGTGCCTGGGCGAGGTTCGCACCCTCCTTCGCCTCGCCGCAGGTCGAGAAGAATTCCCGCCGGGTCGCCTCTGGCCAGCGGTAGAACTGCAGGACCATATGCGCGCCGGTCGCCTGTTTCGTCGCCTCGAGGCAGCGCATGACCTCCCAATACTCGTCGATCAGCGGCTTGCCCGCCCGGTCGAAGGTCTCCCGGGATTCGGTCGCGGAACTGTAGACGTTGTACTGCTGCAGCAGCATCTCGACGCCGTCGAGGGCCTCCAGGAAGCGCAAGCTGTAGTCCTTGGCGTAGAGCTCCGGACCCAGCTTCTGCGTCGCCCGCTGGACGGATTCCAGGCGCAGGGTCTGCTGCGCCAGATGGGTTCCCTCGCGCTGGGCGGTGCGGGCCGCTTCCAGCGCCGCGGCGCGGACTTCATTGGCCAGACGCGCCTTTGCCTCGATCTCCAGCGCGCGCTTTGCCAGCTCCTTGGACTGTTCCATGTCGGATTCCGCCAGCACGTCTTCGACGGCGGCGCCGATCCGGTGGTAGATCGCCGATACCAGTGGTTTCACCCGCGGCTCATTGGGGCCGGTCGCCGCTTCGCCGTCCAGGATGAAGCTCGACCACCAGTACTCGGCGACTTCCGGGGCGATCCCCTGGCCGGTCATGTCGTCGACGAAGTTCTTCCGCATGGCGGCCGTGAGGGCGTTGACCAGGCTGTTGCGCAGCATGTCGCTCATGCATTCCGCCGCGACGCCCTCGGGCGTGGAGACGACGCCGGGCACTTCCGGCGGCGTCTTGTATTCGGCCGCCCAACGGCCCAGCGCTTGGCGGACGCCTTCGCGGATCAGGATCTTGCCGGCGCATTTCAGCAGTTCGTCCCAGAACTTGTCCGCATGGTTCCGGATGACGTACCAGGCGTCGTCGGCGGTATCGGCGGCGAATTCTTCCACGCTCATCCCGAGGTCGCGGTTGATCAGCGTGCCAAGATACGACTTCACCGCCTGCAACTCGATTCCATCGAAGATCGCCTGCTCGTTGCGCTGGGCCACCTCGCGGCGGAGCAGCGCGATATGCGCGCCCCAGAGCCGCTCGCGCCGCGCCTTTCCTGCCTCGGTGTCGGTCGCGAAGTCGACGTCGGCGCCGTTTTCCAGGATCGTGCGGTAGCGGGCCGCGGCGGCCTCGCGCTCGTCCTTCGCCCAGATCAGCCGCTTGGCCGCGGACGGGTAGTGCGTGGAGCGCTCGAACCATGCCCTGGCCTCGCCGCGCGCGTCGGGCGACCAGTCCTGCCAGTAGGCGTCGCGCTCGGCCGCGGTCTGTGCGACGCGGGCATCGCTCTCGGCGATCTTGCCCTCGAGCTCGGCGACGAGCGCCTCGTAGATCGGCTTCTCCACGGCATAGTTCCGCATGCCCCAGGCTTCCGCCGGGGCCTGGGCCTGGGCCTGGGCCTGGGCCTGCGCGGCGGCGCCCGCCGCCATCGTCGCCGCCAGGCAGAACCAGATGCCCAAGACCCAGTGCAGTCGCGAAGGAGCCACGCGCATCATTCCGGGATGTCCAGGTTTCCGGCCGGGAAGCCGAGATCGCCGAGCCCCTCGGAGGTGCCCGGCCCGGCCCCGGTTGCGGGCGGGGTCTGGGCGGCCGCGGGCGCCGCGGCCGGCGTCGGGCGCTTCGCCAGCGCCTTCAGCAGGCCGGCGGTGATGGCCCCGTCGACCGGCAAGCCGGCGTCGCGCTGGAACGCCTTGACCGCCGCCACGGTGCGGCGGCCGGCGACGGCATCGGGCGCCCCGACATCGTAGCCGAGCCGCGCCAGTTCCTGTTGCGCCCGGCGCACGTCATAGGGCTTCGGCCCGGCCGCAGCCGGCTTTGCCTGCGCCGCCGCCGGCCTGGACCCCGGGCCCGGCTTCGGCGGCGGCACCCAGTTCAGCCAGGCCTGGGCGGAGGCCATTTCCGCCGGCTGCAACGCGGCCGCGATGGTGTCGCGCGCGGTGATGCACTCGGGGTTGCCGGCCATCGCCGCCCGCGCCATCCAGTAATAGGCCCGGACCTTGTCGACCGGCAGGCCGGTGCCGTACCAGTACTGCCAGGCGAGATTGTTCTGGCCGCTGGGATCGCCCTGCTGTGCCGCCAGGCGGAACCACCAGCTCGCCTGGACCGGGTCGGGCGGGCCGGCGACGTCGATCGACTTCATGATCCCCACCAGATTCTGGGCGCTGCTGAAGCCGCGTCGCGCCAGGTCGAGGTTCAGGGACCAGGCGGCCGGATCCTGCTTCTGGAAGGCGGCTGCGGCTTCCTGCAGGCGCGCCTCGTCGGTGCCGGCCGGCTGCGCCGCAGCCAGCGCCGCGGCATTCCCGACCTTGAGGACGACCGAGGTGTCGCGGCCGCCGCGGCGCAGCACCATCTTCGTGGTGGCACCGACCGGCAGGGCGCGGACGATCGCCACCAGGTCGTCCGCATCGGCGACCGGCGTCCCGGCCAGGCTGCGCACCACATCGCCCAGCTTCACCCCGGCGAGATCGGCGGGGGCGTCGGGCAGCGTCCCCACCACCAGTGCGCCGCGGCTGTCGCCCATGCCGAAGACCGGCGCCGCTTCCGGCGTCAGGCTGGTGGCGGCGAGACCGATGACCCCGGCGCCGCGTTCCTGGCCCGGCGCCCGCGCCGGCAGGCACGCCGTCGCGGCAACGATCGCCAAAGCGAGGAAAAGCCGGTGGATTGGCACCCCGGGGCCATGCCCGTGCAGCAGCTTCAATGTCGCCCATCCCGAGGCCAGATGCCTTCAGTATGTGGAAATCATGCGGCCTTTTGCGCCGGGATGGCGTTGATCTGCATCAATACCCGCTGCACTCCCGATGCAATGATGGAGACGTTGCGAATCCGCCGTCAGGCCGGTTCGCCCGAATACCGGAGTTGCGGTCGAAGTGGCCTGGCGGCGTGGCGCAGATCGAGGCGGATTGACCTGCATGGGCGGTGCGGCGGCACTGCTGCTGCTGGTCGCCGGTTGCGCGCTGCCGCCGGCGCCCGGCGACGATGCCGCGCTGGAAGCCTATGCCGAGGCCAACGATCCGTTCGAGCCGATGAACCGCTACGTCTTCGCGCTCAACCTCTTCCTCGACGAGATGCTGCTGAAGCCCTTCGCGGGCTACTATCACGTCGCGCTGCCGGACTTCGCCGAGGACGCGGTGCGCAACGTGGTGCGCAACCTGCATGCCCCGACCATTCTCGCCAACGACCTGTTCCAGGGGAAGATCGGCCGCGCCGGCGACACCGCCGGCCGGTTCCTGGTCAACAGCACAGTCGGCGTCGGCGGCCTCATCGACGTCGGCGCGGACCTGGGCATGCGCTACCACAGCGAGGATTTCGGCCAGACCCTCGGCACCTTCGGCGTCGGCGAGGGCCTCTATGTGATGCTGCCGCTGCTCGGCCCGAGCAACACCCGCGATTCCGTGGGCCGCATCGTCGACTACCTGCTCGATCCCCTGACCTGGGTCGGCTACGGCCTCGATCTCGGCTACGTCAACCTCGCCCGCGTGACCGCCGAGGGCCTCGACACCCGGGCCCGGAACCTCGACACCCTGTCGAAGCTGGAGCAGCAATCGATCGACTTCTACGCCACCGTCCGCAGCCTCTACCGCCAGCACCGCCGGGACGCCATCGACGACGGCCAGGGCATGGACTGAAGGGCGCCGGCCGGGCCGGTGGCTTTTTGAACAGGCATTCAAATCTTGAACGCCTGTTCAGGAATTCCCGCCTGGATGGTGGGTCATTTTCCGGGCCCATGCGGACGCCGCCCGACCCGGCAACCGGCACTACTGCGGCGGGCTTGGCTGCTTAGCCTCGCGGCCAAGCATCTTACTGACAAAGGCCGGTGGCAGCTCAAGTAGGGCCAAGCCAAGAAGGACGATTCCGACGCCAAGCCACTGCAGCCAGCTCAACTGTTCACCGAAGAGCGCCATGGCCAGGAATATAGCGATCAGGGGCTCTACCAGGCCAATCAAGCTGGCCCGCGCCACATCAATGACTCTGACGGCCGCGACGAAGAGCGCTAAGCCGACGCAATAGGATGACCCGGCTCCGAAGAAGCCAAGCCATCCCGACGGCGTTTCCGGGACGGCAACTGTACCGATGAACGCGCCGGCGCTTCCGACGGCAATAAACGAGGTCAGTGTGGTATAGAAGCTCACAACAATTGGCCGAGCCTCCGATACCGCATCGCCATTCACGACGAGCATGATCGAAAGGGAAAATGCGCCGAGACACGCCAAAGCGATGCCTTCTGGAGCAAGACCGGTCAGCTTGACGGAAAGCGCGAGTCCGAGCCCGCACAGGATCATGATGCAAAAGACAATTCGCGTCGGGCCGAATTGGTAAGTGCCTCTCATTCGGCCGATGAACGCGATAATCATCGGATGCAGATAGACGATCAGCATCGCCAATGAAACATCGATGCTCGCGACCGATCCGAGCAGGCCCAGGCTTGTCAAGGCTCCGGCAATGCCGCCGATAACACACAGACGAAAAGCCCTGTTGGTCAAGCAGAAACTCTGCCGCAAGGTGAGCAGAGCGCAGCCGAGAAGCACGGTCGAGATGGCGGCGCGTCCAAGAACCACAAAAAAGACGGAGGCCCCGGAAGCGTAGGCCAGCTTGGCAAATATCGGCACCCCAGCGATCATCACGCTGGCGGCCAGAATCATCCCCAACGGCCCGATTTGCTGCCGCAGCGTAGAATTCGTCGATACGTCGCCGCGGTTCATGGCCCCTCCGACGATCGGATACGGTCAGCAAGTGTACTGCTTCATTGTCAACCTAGAACAGCTTTCATTGTCGTGGAAGCCGATACGCCGAATGTCCGCTGGTTCAGTCTCGACTACGACACTTCGCAACGGCTCGAACAGGCGAGGGGTCCGGCGATTCCATGTCCGGAATGCTCCATGGGCAGACCCTACTCGAACTCACCAATGCTCCTGCAAGGGTCAGCGCTTCCAACCTCTCAGAAGCCCTCTGACTAGCTGACCTTGAAGATGTCGTAGGTCACATGCCGGTCTTTGCCTCGGTTCAGTGACACAAGCTTGCCCACCGCGACGATCTGATTGAGCCACGCATAGGCCGGCGCATCCGTCTCAAAGGTCGGTGTCGTCAGAAAATAGATCTGGTCGGGGCCAAGCGTCTCGCCGCCGGCGAGGCGCTGCGCGACCTCAGGCGTAGCAGCAGTTGCACGGCCTCGATAGGTCACGAAAATGATGGCCTCATCGTGAGTCCTGATGGACAGGCGCACGTCCAGTCGGCGGGTCCCGTCGGGCATGATGCGCAACCAATCGGCACCCGGGGCAATGACTTCGCCCCGGATGAGGCCGTTAACCCATCCACCTGGCCGTATGTTGAAGATTTGAAGACTGCCGCTGGCGGCCTGCGGCGGGTCAAGAAGCACATGCAGAGTACAAATGTACTCTGTGGTGATCTTAGTCGACGGTTTCATGGCTACCTTCCGGTCCGGCAGTATGATCGCAGAGTTTCGGTCGAAAGCAATGGTCGCTACGAAAAGCTAGAGGGACTCCGTACTGTCATTCTCGTCCGCTAAGTGCCAAAGGCGGACATTGCTGCATCAAGCCTATCGGCGCCGCTCCAACCGCCGGTATCTCGACGAGTTCGTCTAGCGGTTCAACCGCCGGCATTACCGGTTTGCGACTTTCCAACTCATCCCGGGCCTGGGCACGAAGATCCCGTCGGCGCCGCTGCGGAAGATCGTCAGCGATCCGGTCGATAGCCACGACGCTATCATCGGCTTGCCGTCCCCACGACCAGCCAAGCCGCTGGCGGACAACATACTCAAGCGACTGAGGGCCACTCGATGCAGAGCCGGTTGACTAAGGACATGTCATTGCCGCCCAGATCCAACGCGCAATTCAAACTGTGCACGCAAGAACATCCGAGCAGCGGTCACTATGGTTGACGTAGGCTCTGTACCAATCAGGCAGTCGGCTTCGCTCTATGGAAGCGGCGCGGGGCTGTCGCTCAATGTCCGCAGGAACGCGATAAGGTCCGCACGATCCTGCGGCTTGTGAATGCCCCGCGCCTTCATCGCAACGCCCGGAATGGTCCAGGCTGGATGCGCAATGTAGTCATTAAGATCCGCGTAGCTCCAACTGCCCACCTCCGCCTTCAACGCGTCAGAGTACTTGAACCCCGGGTAGCTTGCCTTTGCCCGCCCTGCAATATCCCAAAGCGGCGGCCCGGATTTGAGCTTGGCTTCTCGATCGATTGAATGGCATCCGTGGCAATGCTGCACAACCTTGCCGCCATGCTGCGCGTCGGCTGACGCCAACAGCGGCCCGATATCTATGAGCGCGGGCGCCTTCGTCCCCCGCTCGCGCAGCAGATCCGCAACGTCGGTGTGCCCATAGATAAGCGCCAGATGCAGGGGCGGCTCGTCCAGGTCGGTCAATGCGTTGATATCTGCACCGGAGTCCAGCAGGACGCGTGCGACGTCGACCTGGCCAAATTTTGCCACATTATGCAGCGGTGTCAGAGAATTCCAGGTGACATTGGGGTCGGCGCCATGTTCCAGGAGCAGGGCCACAATCGGCGTCATGCCCCTGGTCGCGGCCGCGTGCAGGGGTGTCCCCAAAGCCGACCGTGCATTGACATCGGCCCCGCGCTCGATCAGCAGCTCGGCCGCCTCCGCATGTTCGGCATTGACAGCAAGAAAAAGCGGGGTGCCTTCCGAGGACTTCTCGTTGATGTCGGCGCCTGCATCCAGCAGCGATGCGATCTGCGCGACATCACCTGCCTTGGCGGCCTCGTGCAGCGGTCCGGCGTCCGCCAAGCCTGGCAAACAGAGCCGAAGACACGCAATTGCAATTGTGAATTTGTACACCATCGCACTTCCTCTCTGTAAGCGATAAACATGCGACTGCACATGGGCGAACATATCATAGACCCCGACCCTGGAAATATCCGGTCTTTCTTTGGCGCCAGATTTATCGGAGCTGGAACGCCGAGCTTTCACGCGCTGCCATCGGCGCACTGGAGCGCCATGTCCGCTTCGTGGCATGAGCGGACATTCTCGTCTTTCAGTAGCAGCGGTTCATCGGTGCGCGAAATTCACGAAATGGAACCAAGCACCTCCATCGCCAACAAGCCACTCTTCTCAAGACCATGAGCCGAGATTCCCCAGACATTCACAATCCGCCAAGTTCCAGCAGGTGCGGATACCGCGAGTGATGCCGGATCGCGTCGAGGTCCGAATCGTTTCGGAACCATCGCTTGAAATTCAGTCCGGTCTGCCCGATCCAGACCTCAAGAAGGTCTATTGCGCAATCAGCTTCGCCCAGCAGCGCGTAGGTACAGGCCGCATTGTATCGGGCGAGGTTGTCATCCGGTTCAATTGCCATTACCCGCGCAAGCCACTCCAATGCCTGGCTACGTTCTCCCAGAGCAGCAAGTGCGATCGCGCCCTGCTGGGCCGGCTTGGAGTTTTCAGGTTGCAGCAGCAGTGCTGCTTCGGCTCTCTTCAACCCCAGCCGCGCATACTTTTCCACTTCGTCCTTGCGGCCGAGGGAACGAAGAACGCTGGTGAGCATAACTGGAGATTGATAGTCGTCGCGTTGAAGCTCAAGCGCACGCATGAAATGATTCGCCGCCAACTCAAAGTCGCCCGCAGTATAGCAGTATGCGGCGTAGGAATATTGGGCTTGATAGCAGTTAGGATCAAGCTCGAGGGCAAGCTCAAAGGCAGCGGCTGCTTCTTCCCTGCGGTCGCCGCCCATACACGCAAATCCGCGAGCCGCATGCGCTTCCGCGAGTTTGGGATCGATCGCCAGGGCCTTGTTGGCAGTCGCCAGGATCTCGTCCGTTGGCACTTCGACGCCGTGTCGGAACTTAAGAAACGAATCACAATTCGCCAAGCCGGCGAAAGCACGGGCATAGAGAGGGTCAAGCTCGATAGCCTTGGCGAAGCTCTGCTTGGCATTCAAAAGGGCTGACTTCATCCCGCTGTGGAAGAGATCACGACCCTGAAGGTAATGAGCATAGGCATCGACATTCTCCGTCGGCGCCCGCTCAATCGCGCTCTTCTCGTCTGGCAGCAACTTCACCTTGAGTGCGCTCACGATAGTCTTCGTGATCTCGTCCTGGATGGCAAAGATGTCGGTGAGGTCCCGATCATAGCGCTCAGCCCAAACATGGCCGTCACTTGCCCCTTCGATGAGCTGGGCCGTAATCCGCACGCGATTCCCGGCCTTCCTGACGCTGCCCTCAACCAGGTATGCCACGCCTAGTTCCCTCGCCACCTGCTCGAGGTTCACCGATCTCCCCTTGTAGGTGAAGACCGTGTTGCGGCTAAGGACGAAGAGCCCCGACACCTTGGAGAGGTCGGTGATGATATCTTCGGTGATGCCGTCACTGAAAAACTCCTGCTCACGATCGTCGCTCATGTTCTGAAACGGCAGTACGGCGATAGACGGCTTGTCTGAGCGGAGCGCCTTGCTACCGGCGTTAGAGACAGGGCCTGCATGCAATGGTTGGCCAAGGTTGACAAAGTAGACACGCAGCGGCTGCGCAATGTTTCTGACCGCCTTCTCGCCCTGGTCGATAAAATCCAGCTCCAGCTTGCTGCCCACCTGCTGGCGGACAACTGCAGAGCAGGCGATGCCACCGGGACCCGCCAGGCTCTCCAGCCGGGCTGCCAAGTTGACACCGTCGCCATAGAAATCGTCGCCGTCGACGATAATATCTCCCTGGTTAATGCCGATGCGGAACTTGATATGCCGGTCTTCCGGCACTCCCTCATTGCGCCCGGGCATGCCGAGCTGGATCTCTACCGCACAGCGCACCGCGTTAACGACGCTGCCAAACTCGACCAAGAAGCCATCGCCCATGCTCTTGAAGATGCGTCCACCGTGCTTGGCGACGGTCGGGTCAAAGAACTCACGGCGATGTTGCTTGAGGGCACCCATGGTGCGCTCCTCATTGACGTCCATCAGGCGGCTGTAACCGACGACATCGGCCGCCAGAATGGCCGCCAACCGCCGTTCAATCTGCTCCTCGCCCATGGGTGTCCTCTGAACCGCCCAGCAGCGATGGTAGTATGATTGCCGACTGATGCACAATGCCAGCGCAAAAAAGAGCCGGATGGCCGCCTTGGGTTGATCGTTGACACGCTGGACCCGGCTAGGAGCGAAGCTTTGAAGAGGTATTCAGGCACTATTCCCCTCGCCAGGCAGTCGGATTGAGCCTCGCGCAGGCTTAGATCTGCTGTTGCTGCCCCCACGCGCTGAACATGACCGGTGAGGCAACGGCAAAGTTCGGATCGTCGAGCAGGTGCAGCAGACGGTCCAATTCCTCGGCTCTGAGCAAACGTTCATCCAGCAACTGATCACGCACCTGGTGTAAATTCGCTTTGTCGAGCTGTGCACCGGGCGAACCGCCCCGCCGGAACTCGAAGTGGGCTTCCGCCGCGACGTTGACCAGCCCGCTGGCGACGAGGCGATCATGGAGAGAGCGCCCCCAGCTCATGTCCATGCCACGCAATTCCATGAGGGTACGCAATGCATGGAAGCATTTGCGCACCGTCTCGGCGTCGTCCGAATTGGCGCAGGGGAATGCCCGGTCAATGAAGGTCGTATCGTAGTCCTCGACAACGAGCCAACCACCCGGCTTCAGCGCCGTCACAAGACGTGGAATGATTGCCTCGCGCTGTGGCACGTGGATGAGTACCAGGCGTGTGTGGATGAGATCAAATACAGTGTCCGGTAGTGGATCGAGGCCAACATCATGGCGACGGACGGTGAGATTGCTACGATCTTTTTCAGCCAAGAACCGCGGATCGATATCCGTCACCAGCACATGACCTTCGGGTCCGATGCGGTCGGAAAGCCAGAGTCCTATCGATCCGCTCCCGCCACCTATCTCCCAGCACCGCCAACCTGGCCCGATGCCAGTCATCGCAAGGTGGCATTTGGTGTGTGGGTCATAGAGCGACTCGAGACTTGAGAACCGTTGCGCCGTTTCACGCTCCGCCGCGTTGTCGAAGATGTAGCTCGTCATGTTGGCCACCAAGATGCGCACCACACGAAACCAGCAACTTGCCGGCATTCCTTGGCCGGTTGATACTCCAGGCAAGACTAGACCTTCAGGATCAATCACGCCAGTAGCCGAGGTTTGAAGAACTCACTGCTGGTTCTTCCCCGGCAATGGGCTCAAGTCCATCGCCAGTACGCGCGGGTAGAACGGATCACGCCCTCAGCATCCATTAAGACCTCACCACTGCGCTTATGATGCAATTGGGGCTACTCAGGGGCAAATGCAGACTGCAAACCGACGCACCTCTTCGTCCGCTAATGGGATGGTCCGGCCGTGCTCCTGCCAATCCCGGAGTACCCTAGCGAGGGTAATCGGACAGAGGAGCATGCCATGCCAGAGAAAGCTGAAGTCGCCGTGGTCGGGATCGATATCGGCAAGAACTCTTTCCATGTTGTTGGCCTGAGCGATCGGGGTGAGGTCGTGCTGCGACAGAAGTGGTCGCGCTCGCAGATCGAGGTACGGCTGGCCAACATGCCACCCTGCCTTATCGGCATGGAGGCTTGCGTCGGGGCTCACCATCTCAGTCGTCGGCTGAAGGCGCTTGGCCATAATGCCCGACTGATGCCGGCCAAGTATGTCCGCCCCTACTCCAAGGGACAGAAGAACGACTTCCGTGATGCGGAGGCGATCGCCGAGGCGGTCCAGCGTCCAACGATGAAGTTTGTCGCGACCAAGACGGTCGAGCAGCTCGACCTGCAGGCGCTGCACCGGGTGCGCGAAAGGCTGGTCGGCCAACGTACCGGCATCATCAATCAGATCCGGGCTTTTCTTCTCGAGCGAGGAATTGCCGTCCGGCAAGGGCAACGCTTCCTTCGCACAGAGCTGCCTGACATCCTGGCTGCTC
>CAZKDH010000039.1:0-42520 GCA_964551505.1 uncultured Rhodospirillaceae bacterium | reverse complement strand
ATGGGCAGGGAAGCGATCATGCCGGCATTCAGAACGGGATCGCCTTGTCGGCCTGGCCGTCGGGGAACGGCTCGACGGCGGGGTCGATCTCGTAATAGTCGCCCTTGTCGGCGACGAAGATTTGCCGGACCGTGCGCAGGCCGGTCGGCGCGTCGAGCGTGCCGGCATTGATCGAGACCGTGCCCTTGCCCTTCGGCTCCCAGAACAGGCTCGACCCACAGGTGCCGCAATAGCCGCGCCGGGCGTTCTCCGAGGAAACCAGCCACTTGATGAATTGCGCGCCCTGGAGATCGACCTGAGTCCAGCGGGCGGCGCTGTAGCCCGGGGAATGGCCGTGCCAGCGCAGGCATTGCCCGCAATGGCAGGCGATCACGTCCCGCATCCGCCCCTCGACGCGATAGCGGACGGCGCCGCACTGGCAGCCGCCGGTAAGCGTCGCCGGCTGAGGCGCGGGACCGTCAGGCGCGCAGTCTTCTGGCGCGAGTGGCGGCAACGGCTTTGCGCCGACGGAGGATTCCGCATAGCGCGGCAGGCCGTCGGCGATCTCGTAGTAGTCGCCCTTAAACGCCGTCCAGATGTGCCGGTCGACGCGGATCCCGGTCGGCTTTTCCAGGCAGCCCACGGTCACGTCGAGATCGGCGCCGCCGACTTCGCGCCAGAACATCTTGGATCCACAGAGCCTGCAGAAACCTTGTTCGGCATCGTGCGAGAAGCGGTACCACTGCACGTTCTCTTTGCCGGCGAAGCGGAAGTTCGCGGCCGGCGCGCTGGAATAGGCCCCCGGTGCGCCATGCATCCGCCGGCACCTGCCGCAATGGCAGAGGCTCGCCCCCGGCCGCAGCCCATCGACCTCGAAACTGACGGCGCCGCAGAGACAGCGACCCTTAACCATGGCTCAACCTCGACTGGATAGGATGCCGGCACGGGAAATCCGGGGCGCGCAGCTTATCCGGCCGCTGCGCCCGGGCCAATGCCGCGAAACCGGCGCCGCGGCGCCTGCGGGCTGCGGCAGAGTGGCCTCGGTGACGGGAATTCCCATGCCATCCTTGCGGTTATAAGAAGTGCCTGATAAACTTGTATATACATGTATAGGCGCGTCGGGGAAACGACGGTGGTAGTTGAGACTGCAGCCCGGGTTCCGGGCCGGTCTGCCGGGAGCGGCGACCTGGCCAACAAAGGCAACTGGGGACGACACGATTACGCGATCGATTGGCCAACTCTGACTTTGGCGTTTGCGGTTTATATCGCCTTTTTCCTCCTCACCTGGAACCATGCCGCCCTGCCCTGGTGGATCCTCTTCCCCGCCGGCGCGGTCGTCGTCGCCGTGCAGGGCTCGCTGCAGCACGAGGCGGTGCACGGCTATCCGACGCGCTGGGCGCAGGCCAACCTGCTGATCGCCGGCTGGCCGCTCTGGCTCTGGCTGCCCTACCAGAACTACGAAATGACGCATCTCAAGCATCACCTGGACGAGGACCTGACCGATCCCTTCGAGGATCCGGAATCGAACTACCTGACGCCGGAAATCTGGGCGCGGATGTCGCCGCTGCATCGCGCCGTGCGCACCGCCATGGGCACCCTGGCCGGCCGCGTCGTCCTCGGCCCGGTCTATTTCGCGGCGATGACCTGGATCGGGCTCGGCCGCGCGCTCTATCGCCTGGACATGACGGCGCTGCGGCCCTGGGCCTGGCACCTGATCGCGATGTCCGCGGTGCTCTATTGGGTGATCGGGATCTGCGGGATGCCGCTCTGGCTCTATGTCCTCTGCTTCGCCTATCCCGGAACCTCGCTCACCCTCGTCCGCTCCTTCGCCGAGCACCGTGCCGCGCCCGAGGCGAAGGCCCGCACCGCCATCATCGAGGCCGGCCCGTTCTGGAGCCTGGTGTTCCTGCACAACAACCTGCATGCGATGCATCACGCCGAACCGGGCCTCGCCTGGTACCGCCGCCCGGTCCGCTACCGGGAACTGAAGGAACAGCTCCTGGCCGAGAACGGCCACTATTTCATCCGCGGCTACGGCGCCCTGGCGGCCGACTACCTGCTGAAGCCGAAGGAACCGCTGTTCCACCCGCATCCCCATATCCTGAAGGCCAGCGTCGGGCTCCAGTCGGCCTACTGATCGCGACCGGCGAAGCCACCGCCACGCCCGCAGCCGTTGCAGCCGGGGGCTGCAGGAATGGCGCTCGCCTTTGGCGGATGCCTCGGATATGAAACGGGCGCGGGTTAAAGTGCAGGTCGCCGGTTCCGGCGGCCCGAGGGGATCCTGTGGAAAAGTCCGTTTCGCGCTCGGCCGCTCCCGTCCAGGCCATGCTGTTCATGCTCCTGGCGGTGTTCGGATTCGCCATCGTCGATGCGACGACCAAATGGCTGACCACGGGCTACGGCACCTGGCAGATCGTCGCCGTCACCCGCCTTCCGGCGCTGATCGTGGCGCTGTGCCTGACCGCCCGCGCCACCGGCAGCCCGTTCCGCCTGCGCACCAAGTTCATCAAGATCCACCTGATGCGCAGCGTCCTGGTGATCATCACCACCGTCACCTTCTTCGAGGCGCTGCGCTACCTGCCGCTGGCGGACTGCATTGCCGTCGCCTTCGCGGCGCCGCTCTTCGTCACCGCCATGTCGGGCCCGCTGCTCGGCGAGAAGGTCGGCTGGCGGCGCTGGTCGGCGGTCGGCGTCGGCTTCGTCGGCGTGATGATCGCGGTGCGGCCCGGCGCCGGCGGGGTCAATATCGGGGCGATCCTTGTCCTGGTCTCGGCCCTGACCTATGCCATGCTGCTGATCAGCCTGCGGACGCTGTCGGGCAAGGAGAGCCCGCACAACATCCTGTTCTACTCGACCGCGATCTCGATCGGCGTGGCGATCCCGATGGCGGCCGTCGAATGGCACGAACCGAGCCTCGGCGACTGGGGCCTGTTCATGCTGCAGGGCAGTGCCAGCGCCATGGCGCAGCTGGCGATGATCCGCGCCTTCCGCCTCGGCGAGGCCTCGCTTCTGGCGCCGATCGAGTATACCGCGCTGATCTGGGACGCTGTTCGGGGTCCTGTTCTGGCAGCAATGGCCGACCGGCCAGGTGGTGGCCGGGGCGGTGCTGATCATCGCCGCCAGCCTCTATATCGCGCATCGCGAGGCGCGCCTCGCCCGCCATCAACAAAAACGTGATTCGCAGGTCGTTCCGGAGCATGCCAGCCTGCCGGAATGAGACCGGCATTCGCCCTCCTCGTTCTGCTCCTCGGCGCCGCCGGCACGGCCGCGGCCGAGCCGGTGAAGCTGGCCGGGCCGGAGATCAAGGCCCTGTTCACCGGCAATACCGTGCATGGCGACTGGGCGGGCCGCGAATACTGGAGCTTCTTCGGCGCCGACGGCTGGACCACCTACCGGGCCAAGGGTGGCAAGCCGGATGACGGGCGCTGGTATGTCAGCGCCACCCAATACTGCTCGACTTGGCATTCCGGCGGCGCCACCTGCTACGACATCTACAGGGACGGCGACCGGATCGTCTGGGAAACCGCCGAGAAGCACCGCTATGCCTCGCAGCTGCTGACCGGCGACCAGGTGCCGAAATAGCCGGACGCCGTACGGTTCGAGGCCGGTCAGAAGCTGGGGGTCTCGTCGAAATTCAGCATCTGGTAGATCGGGTCGAGGTCATGGGCGCCGTCGACCCAGAAATCCAGGTCGTGCAGCAGCCCGTCGCGCACCGAATAGATCAGGCCGTGCACCGCCAGCGAGCGCCCCGCCTTCCAGCAGTTCTGCACGATCGTGGTGTGGCAGATGTTCATCACCTGGCGGCGGACATTGAGCTCGCAGAGCATGTTGATGCGCTTCTCGCGATTGGCCTCGTTGTCGAGGACCTCCGCATTGGCGGCATAGATGTCCTTCAGCTGCCGCAGCCAGTTGTCGATCAGGCCGATCTCGTTGCGCTCGATCGCCGCCCGCACACCGCCGCAGCCGTAGTGGCCGCAGACGATGATGTGCTTCACCTGCAGCACCTCGACGGCGAATTCCAGCACCGAGAGGATGTTGAGGTCGATGTGATAGACTTGGTTGGCGATGTTGCGGTGGACGAAGACCTGCCCGGGCTGGACGTTCAGCAGCCGGTCGGCGGAGACCCGGGCGTCGGAACAGCCGATCCACAGCATGTCCGGCGCCTGCTGCTCCGCCAGGCGGGAGAAGAAGGCGGGATCGCGCTCGCGCTCCCGGGCCGCCCATTCCTGGTTGGTCGCCAGGAGCCGTTTCATGTATTCGTCCGCCATGCCTACCTCGGTTGCCGTTCCGACTTCGAATTGCCATACTAGCCTATCGGAAAAATCCGACCAATACCTCGACCAGACTTCCTCCGGACCGGGCCGCATGACGACATCCGCACCGAAGTGGTTCAAGCCGACCGTGGACTACGGACCGCTGCTGGTGTTCTTCGTCGCCTACAAGCTGACGGGGCTGATGGGCGCCACGGTGGCGCTGATGATCGCCACCTTCGCCGCAGTCGGCGCCGCCTATGCGCTGACGCGTCGCCTGCCGCCGATGCCGATGGTCACCCTGGCGATCGTCGCGGTGTTCGGCGGGCTGACGCTGTGGTTCAAGGACGACACCTTCATCAAGATGAAGCCCACAATCATCCAGGGGCTATTTGCCCTGGCCCTGGGCACCGGCCTGCTGTTCGACCGGCCGCTGCTGAAGGACGTGATGGAGGGCGGGCTCAGCCTCGACGATGCCGGCTGGCGCAAGCTGACCGGCCGCCTTGCCGGATTCTTCGCGGTGATGGCCGGGGTGAACGAGCTGGTCTGGCGGACCCAGAGCACCGACCTGTGGATCGACTTCAAGGTCTTCGGCATCACCGGCCTGACCTTCCTCTTCATGCTGGCCCAGGCGGGCCTGATCAAGCGCCACCAGACGACGGCGCCCGCCGAGACTGGCGACGGCCAAACGCCATGACCGGCCTCGCCGAGCGCCTGATCAAGGAATGGGGCGGCGAGGTGAAGTATCTCGAGGCGCCGACCGGCGATTCGCCGATGATCGTCGCGATCCACGACTACTGGAACCGGCTGCGCGGCGACCGCGCCTTCCCCTCGCGGGCCGAGATCGACCCGGTGGCGCTGAAGCCGCACCTGCCCTACCTGTCGGTGACCGAGATCCAGCCGGAACCGTTCCGCATCCGCTACCGCCTGGTCGGCACCGAGGTGGCCCGGCTCTACAATGGCGAGATGCGCGGCCGCTGGGTGGACGAGCTCGGCGACGTCTGGCCGGCCCAGGACGTGATCGACGTCACCGAGATCTTCGCCCGCATGTGCCGCAACCGCAGACCGCTATACGCCCTGTCGCTGATCCAGTGGGAGGGCCATCTCGACAACGTCTTCGAGATGGCGCGCTTTCCGCTGTCGGAGGACGGCGTCACCATCACCGGCAGCCTCGGCATCGACGACTTCACCATGGTCACCCGTCCGCAGCCGCGGGCGCTGTGAGCCGCTGCCGGCCGGTCAGACGTTGCTGTCGGGCGTTTCCGCCTTCTTGCGGTTGATGTAGTCCAGCAGGGCCTCGTCGACCGCCGGGTCGAGGGCCGGTCCCTCGTATTCGCTGAGCATGCGCTTGTAGACCTTGTTGGCCCGCATCGCCGCGTCCTGGCGGCCCTCGGCCTCCCACTGCTCGAAGCTGTTGTTGTCGGTGAGGTTCGAGCGGTAGAAGGCGGTCTCGAAATTCGCCTGGGTATGGCTGCAGCCGAGGAAATGGCTGCCCGGCCCGACCTCGCGGATGGCGTCCAGCGCCTGGCCGTTCTCCGAGAGGTCGATGCCCTTGGCCAGGGTCTGCATCATGCCGAGCTGGTCGGCGTCGAGCACGAACTTCTCGTAGCCCGAGGCGAGCCCGCCCTCCAGCCAGCCGGCGCCGTGCAGCACGAAATTGGTGCCGGCCTGCAGGGTCGGCAGCAGGGTCTGGGCGCTTTCGTAGGCCGCCTGGGCGTCGGGGATCTTCGAGCCGCAGAGCGAGCCGCCGGTGCGGTAGGGAATGCCGAGGCGGCGCGCCAGCTGGCCGGCCGCGAGGCTGACCAGGGTCGGTTCCGGGGTGCCGAAGGTGGGCGCGCCCGACTGCATCGAGATCGAGCTGGCGAAGACGCCGAAGATCACCGGGGCGCCGGGCTTGTAGAGCTGGCAGGTGCCGGCGCCGGCCAGCACCTCGGCGAGGACCTGGGCCAGGGTGCCGGCGGCAGTGACCGGGCTCATCGCGCCGGCCAGGATGAAGGGGGTGGTGATGCAGGCCTGGTTGGCCCGGGCATAGACCTTCATCGCCCCCAGCATGGTGCCGTCCCAGACCATCGGCGAATTGGCGTTGATCAGCGAGGTGATGACGGTATTGGTCTCCAGGAACTTCTCGCCAAACAGGATCCGCGCCATGGCGACGGTGTCGGCGGCGCGCTCCGGCGCGGTGACCGAGCCCATGAACGGCTTGTCCGACAGCTTCATGTGGCTGTAGACCATGTCGAGATGCCGCTTGTTCACCGGCAGGTCGACCGGCTCGCAGACCGTGCCGCCCGAATGGTGGATCGAAGGCGACATGTAGGCGAGCTTAACGAAATTGCGGAAATCCTCGATGGTCGCGTAGCGGCGACCCTCGTCGATGTTGCGGATGAAGGGCGGGCCATAGACCGGCGCGAACACCGTGGCATCGCCGCCGATCCTGACCGAGCGCTCGGGATTGCGGGCATGCTGGATGTATTCCTTGGGCGCCGACTTCTGGATGATCGAGCGCGGCAGGCCGCGCGGGAAGCGGATCCGCGTTCCCTTCACGTCGGCGCCGGCCTTCTTCCAGAGTTCGATCGCCTCGGGCTCGTCGCGGAACTCGATGCCGATCTCCTGCAGGATGGTGTCGGCATTGCGCTCGATGATCGCGAGCCCCTCCTCGTCCAACACCGTCACCAGGGGGATCTTGCGGACGATATAGGGGTTCTGGACGATCTTCGGCTTCTGGCGCAACGCGCGTCGCGCATCCGCGCCGCCGCGGGTCCGACGACCGGTTTCCGGTTGACCCTCGACCTGATCAGCAACAGCCATCTCGATGCCTCATTCACATTCGCAACAGGCCGGGTATCCCGATGAGATTCCCTGGGCGCGTTTCTGCCGGACATTTCGTCACCGGGAGGCCATTTCCTCTAGCGGATCAGCGACAACCCCTGCCCTTTTCGCGCCCCCTCCCGGCCGGGCGAATCGGCCTGATTCCCGGGGGTTATACAGCTGTCCGGCGCGCTCGACAGAAACGACCGCGGGAGACGACCGAGGTAGACAACCGTCGGTGGACTGGGCGGCGATACCCGGCTGCGGCGGAAAACCGCGGGAAATTCCCGGCAGGACACCCGGTCCAAGGGGTTGGTGTCGCGCGGCATTTTGGTATTGTCGCAAACAGGCGGCAATGGCGCGGGCGCGGCACCCTATAGTCGGCCGGAATTACCAGATTGGAGTGGCGGGCAATGGCAGAGTTTCCGGAGAAGGCGAAGGTCGTCATCATCGGGCTGGGCGGAATCGTCGGTGCGGCGGTGGCGCATCACCTGATCGAGCGCGGCTGGGACGACATCGTCGGCATCGACAAGTCCGGGATTCCGACCGACATCGGCTCGACGGCACATGCCTCGGACTTCTGCTACATGACCAGCCACGACTTCCTGTCCTGCTGGACGTCGCTCTATTCCATCGATTTCTACGACAAGATGGGCCATTACGAACGCATCGGCGGCCTGGAAGTCGCCCGCGTCGGCGACGACGCCCGCATGGACGAAATCAAGCGCAAGGTATCCTCGGGCAAGGCCTTCGGCACCCGGGCCCGCCTGATCGAGCCCGCCGAGATCAAGCGGAAATTCCCGCTGATCGAGGAGAGCATGGTCCAGGGCGGCCTGTGGGACCCCGATGCCGGCCTCGTCATCCCGCGCTCGCAGACCGTCGCCGGCAAGCTGGTCGACAAGGCGGAAACCTCCGGCAAGCTGAAGGTCTTCGCAAATACGCCGGCGAGATCTCTGGTCATCGAGAACGGCCGGATCAAGGGCGTGGTGACTGACCGCGGCACCGTCCTGGCCGACCACGTGGTGGTCTGTGCCGGGCTCTGGGGCCGGCTGATCGCGGAAATGGCGGGCGAGGACCTGCCGGTCATGCCGGTCGACCACCCCCTCACCTTCTTCGGGCCCTACACCGAGTTTGCCAATACCGGCAAGGAGATCGGCTGGCCGCTGCTGCGCGACCAGGGCAATTCCGCCTATATGCGCGACACCGGCGACCCGACCACGGCCGAAGGCGGCATGATCGAATGGGGATACTACGAGGAGAACCACCCGCGCCTCTGCCATCCGCGGGACATCCTGGAAAAACACGAGGCGCGACTCTCACCCTCGCAACGCGATCTCGACATGGAGCAGATCCTGGCGCCGCTGGAGCGCGCCATCGAGCTCACGCCGATCCTGGGCGAGCTCGGCTATGACGAGCGGCGCTCGTTCAACGGCCTCCTGCAGGTGACGGCCGACGGCGGCCCGTCGATCGGCGAAAGCCGGAAGGTGCGCGGTCTCTGGTATGCCGTGGCCATCTGGGTCAAGGACGCACCGGGCATGGCCAAGCTGGTGGCCGATTGGATGACCGACGGGCGCACCGCGATCGACCACGCGAAGATCGACTACGCGCGCTTCTATCCGCACCAGATGGAAGAGGCCTTTATCGCCAACCGCTGCGGCGAGGCGGCCCAGAAGGTCTACAATCCGGCGGTTCATCCGCGCGAGCCCTATGGTACCAGCCGCAATATCCGGCGCTCCCCCTTCTACGAGCGGGAAAAGGAACTCGGCGGCTACTTCATGGAACTCGGCGGCTGGGAGCGCGCCCACGGCTATGCCGCCAACGAGCACCTGCTCAAGAAATACGGCAACCGCGTGCCGGTGCGTGAGAACGAATGGGACAACCGCCACTTCTGGCGGGTCTCCAATGCCGAGCATCTCGCCATGAGCGAGGATTGCGGCATCGTGAACCTGTCGCATTTCGCCATCATCGATGTCGAAGGCCCGGATCATGTCGCGCTGCTGGAATGGGTCTGCGCCGCCAAGATCGGCGGCGACAACATGATCGGCAAGGGCATCTACACCCACTTCCTCGACGACGAGGGCATGGTGCGCGCCGACCTCACCGTCATCCGCATGGCCGACCGCTGCCGGGTGATCGACGGTGCCGACGCCGGGCCGCGCGACTTCCAGTACCTGCGGCGCACAGCCCAGGACAAGGGCTTCGATGTCACCGTCACCGACGTGACCTCGAAATACGTCACGATTGGGATCTGGGGACCCAATGCACGGGCGACGCTGCAAAAGGTCGTCGCGGATCCGGGCGGCCTGACGCCGGAGAACTTCCCCTTCGCCGCGATCAAGCCGGTGAAGATCGGCGGCAAGAACGTCGCCGCCTTCCGCATCTCCTATGTCGGCGAACAGGGCTGGGAGCTGCACATGGCCTATGAGGACGGCCTCGCCGTCTGGGACGCGCTCCGGTCGACCGGCGTAATGGCCTTCGGCGTCGAGACCTATGCCAACAGCCGCCGCATGGAGAAGAGCCTGCGCCTGCAGAACGCGGATCTCCTGACCGAGTACAATCTGATCGAATCCGATCTGGCCCGGCCGAAAGTCAAGGACGCCGACTTCCGCGGCAAGGCCAAGCATCTGGAATACCGTGCCCGCCCCCATCAGCCCGCCATGCTGTGCACGCTGATCATGACCGACAACATCGACTCCAAGGGCGTGGCCAGGTACCCGGTCGGTTCGATGCCGGTGATCGATCCGGCGACCGGAGAAACCCTGGTCGACGATCTCGGCCGCCGGTCCTTCACCACTTCGGTCGCCTATGGACCGACCATCGGCAAGAACATCGCCCTTGCCTACCTGCCCTGGGCCTATTGCCAGGAAGGCCGCAAGCTGGCGGTCGAATATTTCTGCGAGACCTACTCGGTAGAAGTGGCCGCGGTCGGCTACAAGCCGCTCTACGATCCGGAGAACCTGAAGCCGCGGACCTGAAGCATGGCGAAATACGGATCGGCTGCGACGGCCGGGGCTGGTCAGTGAAATAGCCGTCTCGGCCCGCTTCCCTCCAGCCCCTCGGCGATGCGTTTCAGCTTGTCCGGGTTGCGGGTGATGTAGATCGCCGTGATGCGGCCGTCCTCGATCTCCAGCGCGGTCGTTTGCAGCACGCCATCGCGTTCACGACTGACATAGCCCGGCAGCCCGTCGATCCAGGCGGGCGCGATGAACGTCGCCGGCGTCGCATTCAGCTTCCGATGCAGGCCGCCGAACAAGCGCAGGATCCGCTCCATTCCCAGGATCGGGTTGCGGAAGGCATTCACCCTGCCGCCGCCATCCGACTGCAGTACCGCGGATTGCGCCAGCAGCGTTTGCAGCGCCGCGACATCCCCGCTGCTGGATGCCCGGAAGAAGGCCTGGGCAATGCGGTCGCCCTCCTCGCGGTCGACGCGATAGCGCGGCCGGGCGGCCTGCACGTGCTGGCGCGCCCGCACCGCGAGCTGGCGGACGGCGGTCGCGTCGCGATCGAGGGTAACCGCGACTTCGCCCAGCGGCACGTCGAAGACGTCATGCAGCAGAAAAGCGGCACGTTCCAGCGGCGACAGGCGCTCGAGAGCCAGCATCAGCGTCAGCGTCAGTTCGTCGAGCCCGGGCCCTTCCACTTCCGTCTCCATGATCGGCTCCGGCAGCCAGCTGCCGACATAGGTCTCGCGGCGCACCCGGGCGGAACGCATGACGTCGAGGCAGAGCCGCGTCACCGTCCGGGTCAAGAACGCCGCCGGTTCGCGGACGTCGCGCGGATCGACCCGCCGCCAGCGGAGCCAGGCATCCTGGACGACATCCTCCGCTTCCGCGGTCGAGCCGAGCATGCGATAGGCGATCCGCGTCAGTCGCGGCCGCTGCGCCTCGAAGACATCCGTGGCCGCGTCAGGCGGCGGGGTGGGCATTGCCGACGGGATGGACCGCACGCAGGCCGACCTGCAGCCGGTTCCACAGGTTGATGGCGCCGATCATCAGGGTCAGGTTGACCCGTTCGCTTTCGCTGAAGGCGCGTTCGACCAGGGCATAGTCTTCATCCGGGGCGCCGGTTTCGGAGACGAGGGTCAGGGCCTCGGTCCAGGCCAGCGCCGCCCGCTCGCGTTCGGTATAGAGCGGTGATTCCCGCCAGGCGTTCAGCATGTAGAGCCGCATCTCGGTCTCGCCATGGGCCCGGGCGTCGGTGGCATGCATGTGGATGCAGAATGCACATCGGTTGATCTGCGATGCCCGCAGCTTGACCAGCTCGAGCAGGCTGTGTTCCAGGCCGCTGGCCTTGATGCTGGCCTCGAGCGCCATCATCGCCTTGATGCCTTCCGGCGCGGCCTTGAACGGGTTCTTGATGCGTGGGGTCATGGTCATCTCCTTTGAGGATGTTACCCCCCTAAGACGAGGATGCCGGACCGATCGTGACATGGGTCCGCAGATTTTTCCAACCTCAGGCCGGACTGCCGGTGGGACGGGCTTTCCCCCTTGCCGGGCGGGCCGGGCGCGCTAGGATCGCCGGCATGCCGATACCGCGGAGGGCCCGATGCTGAAACTCTTCTATGCCCCAGATACTTGCGCCCTTGCAGTGCATATTGCACTCGAGGACGCCGGGGCCGTCTATGAAACGGTCAGGGTGGACTTCAAGGCCAATGCGCAGCGCCAGCCGGACTACCTGGCGATCAACCCGAAGGGACGCGTGCCCGCCCTGGCGACGGATCGGGGCATCCTGACCGAGAATCCCGCGATCCTGGCCTTCGTCGCCCAGAGTTTCCCGAAGGCCAACCTGGCCCCGCTGGACGATCCCTTCGCCTTCGGCAAGGTGCAGGCCTTCAACAGTTATCTCTGCGCCACCGTGCATGTCGCCCATGCCCATGGCCCCCGCGGCTACCGCTGGGCCGATGACGCGGCCGCCTTGGCATCCATGCGCCGCAAGGTGCCGCAATCGGTCGGCGACTGCTTCACCCTGATCGAGAACGAGATGTTCGCCGGGCCCTGGGTGATGGGCGCGAACTACACGATCTGCGACCCCTATCTCTTCACCCTGGCAGGCTGGCTGGAAGGCGATGGGGTGGATCCCCGGCAGTTTCCCAAGGTCAACGACCACCTGAAGCGCATGGCCGATCGGCCGGCGGTACAACGCGTCCTTGCGGCGGAAGGCGCCTAGGCGGGGCCCGCCCCGGTTCCGGGGGAATAGATGGCCGCGCTGGGTCGTTCTTTCCAAGGTCCCGCCTAGAGCACCCCAGGCAGGGCCGTAGGGCGCTGTCCCAACGCGCCATGATAGGCTGGCCCGGCGGCTGCTGGACGCTGATTGCCGGGCCAGCCATTTTTGGGCCCAGAGACCTTGCCCTCGGCCGATCCAGCATCACTTAGAAATCACTAGCGAATCATTGTCTAATTATATGTTTCTTAAGTATATTCCACATATACTGAAGGCGTAGATCGACGCTTTTTCCTGGCGGCGGCGGCATCTACGCCCCAGGTAAACCTCATGTGTGAGGTTAAAAGAGATGCCCAATCATAGGCCCATGATGAAGTTCATCGCTGCCGGTATCGCCGCAGGCCTGTTCGCCGGTGCCGCCGGCTACCTGCTGCTGGCCTATATGCGCCCGTCGGACCCCACTTTGCTGCGCAGCATAGATCTCGAGGACGTCACCTGGCTGATGGACGACATCGCCGCCGGCGACACGAACTACAGCCTGCGCCTGGCGACCTGCGAGGCCGGCGAGACCAAGGGCTGCCGCAAGATCATCCTCTCCGCCCGCCTCACGGTCCAGGTCGCCGGCGCGGACCCGGTCGCCTTCGCCAATGACTGGAACGCGGCCCATGATGTCGGCCGGGTGTTCGTGACCACGACCGGGCCGGTCTTCAGCATCGATATCGACCTCTATGGTGGTGTCTCGCCGACCAATGTCCAGACCCAGATCCGCGCCTGGTTCGACAACCTGAACGAATTGCGCCGCAGCCTGGCCGGGTAAGCGGGCGCAGAACGGCCGGATCCGGCCGTTTGCCGGCTTGCCCTAGGGGCTTGAAACGCCTAGTTTCTGGCTCGATCCAGTGTTTCAGGCAGCGACGATGACCCAAAATCGGTTTCTAAGGCTTCTGCAGGAGCGGCCCTTCCTGATGGCGGACGGCGCCACGGGGACCAACCTGTTCGCGGCTGGGCTGATGACCGGCGATTCCCCGGAAGGGTGGAACCTCGAGCACCCGGAACGGATCGAGGCGCTGCACCAGTCTTTCGTCGATTCAGGCGCGGACCTGTTCCTCACCAACAGCTTCGGCGGCACCCGTCAGCGGCTGAAGCTGCATGGCTTCCAGGACCGGGTCTACGAGATCAACAAGCTGGCGGCGGAGAGCGGCCGCCGGATCGCCGACCGCGCCGCCCAGGGGCCCAATGGCCGCGAAGTGATCGTCGCCGGCTCGATCGGCCCGACCGGTGAACTGTTCGAACCCCTGGGTCCGCTGACCGAGGAAGCCGGCATCGCCGCCTTCGCGGAACAGGCGAGGGCCCTGAAGGATGGCGGCGTCGACGTGCTCTGGGTGGAGACCATGTCCTCCAAGGAGGAGGTGGCGGCCGCCGTGAAAGGTGCCGCCGCGACGGGGCTTCCCGTGGTCACCACCATGAGTTTCGACACCAACGGCCGGACCATGATGGGCATCACGCCGGCGGAATTCGTCGAATTCGTCCACAGCCTGGAGCCGAAGCCGGTCGCCTATGGTGCCAATTGCGGTGTCGGGGCCTCGGATCTGGTGGCGACCATCGTTCAGCTGGCGGATGCGGCACGGCCGGGCGACGTCATCGTCGCCAAAGGCAATTGCGGCATCCCCTATTTCGACGCCGGCAAGATCAAGTACAACGGCACGCCGGAGCTGATGGCGGATTACGCGCGCATCGTCCGCGACGCCGGGGCCCGGATCGTCGGCGGCTGCTGCGGCACCTCGCCCGACCACCTGCGCTCGATGCGCAATGCGCTGGAGACCCACACGCCGGGCGCCAGGCCCAGCCTGGCGGAGATCACCGCCTGCCTCGGGAAGCTGACCCCGGGCGCAGAGGCGCAGCTTTCCGGCGCCGATCCGGTCCCGGCGACGCGGCGCGCCCGACGACGCGACAGGTCGGCCGTCGGCGGCGACGCCGCCTTCTAGGCCGGTTCGGACCGCCCGGATGGGTATGGCGTTGCCGGCCCTGCCGGGCACGCGTCTGCCCTTCCCTTTTCCCTGAACGTTGGTTTCCAAGTCATGTCCTCGCTTACCGCAGAACTTTCCGAAATCGCCGGTGCCGTCTTCCAAGAACTCGGCCTCGACCCCGCTTATGGCAAGGTGACCGTCTCCGGCCGTCCGGATCTGGCACAATTCCAGTGCAACGGCGCCCTGGCCGCGGCCAAGGCGGCAAAGCAGCCGCCGCGAGCCATCGCCGAGAGGGCGGCCGAGAAGCTAAAGGCCCTGCCGATGTTCCGCGAGGTGAGCCTGGCCGGCCCCGGCTTCATCAACCTCAATCTCACCGACGCCTACCTGGCGGCGCGCACCAACCGGATCGCCGCGGATGACCGGCTCGGCATGCCGGCGAAGGCCAAGCGGCAGATGGTGGTGCTGGATTACGGCGGACCCAACATCGCCAAGCCCATGCATGTCGGCCACCTGCGTGCTGCCATCATCGGTGATTCCCTCCGGCGCATCTTCAAGTTCGTCGGCGACGAGACCGTGGGCGACGTCCATATGGGCGATTGGGGCCTGCAGATGGGCATGCTGATTTCTGAGCTGGAGATCCGCAAGCCGAAGCTGGTCTATTTCGACCCGTCGACCTCCGGCCCCTATCCCAACGACAGCCCGATTACCCTCGCTGAGCTCGAGGAGATGTATCCCACGGCTTCCGCGGCCTGCAAGGCCGACCCGGCACGCCTGGAAAGGGCGCGGCTGGCGACAGCCGAACTCCAGGCCGGCCGCGCCGGCTATCGCGCGCTGTGGCAGCACTTCTTCGACATCTCGGTCGCCGCGATGAAGCGCGACTACGGCAATCTCGGGGTCTATTTCGATCTCTGGAAGGGCGAGGCCTGCGTCGACCCGCTGATCCCACCGATGGTGGCCCAGATGAAATCCAAGGGCATCGTCGAGGAAAGCGACGGCGCCCTCATCGTCCGCGTTGCCAGGGACGACGACAAGATGGACATCCCGCCGCTGATCCTGGTGAAGTCGGACGGCGCGGCGATGTATGCGACCACCGATCTCGCCACCATCGTCGACCGGGTGAATTGCCAGAATCCGGACCGCATCGTCTATGTCGTGGACCACCGCCAGTCGCTGCATTTCGTCCAGGTGTTCCGGGCCGCGATCATGGCCGGGCTCAACGGCAAGGCAACGATGACCCATCTCGGCTACGGGACGATGAACGGCACCGACGGCAAGCCGTTCAAGACCCGGGCCGGCGGCGTGATGCGCCTCGACGACCTCATCCAGATGATGTCCGACGAGGCGATGAAGAAACTGAACGAGCACGGCCTGGGCAGCGGCTACGACGACGCCGAGCGCAATGACATCGCCCGCAAGGTCGGGGTGGCGGCACTGAAGTTCGCCGATCTCAGCAACAACCCGATCGCCAACTACATCTTCGACATCGACCGTTTCTCACGTTTCGAAGGCAAGACCGGGCCCTATCTCCTCTATGCCGCCGTCCGGGTGAAATCCCTGCTGCGCAAGGCCGCCGAACAGGGCGACGGACCGGGCGCCATCCTGGCGCCGGAGCCCGGGGAACGCGATCTGCTGCTGATGCTCGGGCATCTGCCGGATGCGATCATCGCCGCCTATGACGAGCTCGCGCCGAACAAGATCGCGGATTTCGCCTTCAATCTGGGGCAGAGCTTCAGCAGCTACTACGCCAATTTCCACGTGCTGAGCGAGACCGATGCCGCCCTGCGTCGATCGCGGCTGGCGATCGCGGAACTGGTCTTGAAGCAGCTCGAGCTCGCCCTGGAAATGCTCGGCATCGCCACGCCGGAGCGCATGTAGCCCCGGCGAGGGACGCCAGGCCGATCCGACTAGGCTGCGGCCCGCATCAGGGTGCCGGCAAAATGGTCGGCCAGGCCACGCAGCTGGCCGGCGGCATCGCCTTCGTAGGACGCGCCATGCATCAGCGCCAGGCGCCTTGGCGCCAGGTCGGCGAGCCGCCGCAGGGTAGGCGCGGTGCGCGACCCGAGGCTGGTCGCCTGGAACATTTCCTCCGCCGCGATCGCAGGCCCCAGGATCTCCGACCGTGTCAGCGGGGCGGCCTTGCCGACATGGGTGAACAGATCGCCGCACAGCAGCGTGCCCGTGGTTTCCTCGTACATCACCCCCGCCTCCCAGCCATGCGGCACATGCGGCGTGTCGATGAAGCGCAGGCACTTGCCGCCGAGGTCGATCACCTCGCCGTCGCCGAGCGGCCGCGGCTTGCGGTCCGCCAGGTCGTTCAGCGACACCATGCAGGCGGTCATGCCATGGGCGATCTCCGCGCGGGGTGCCCCCGCCAGCCAGGCATTCATCGATCCGCATTCGTCGGCCTCGACATGACCGAAACTTATCCAGCGCAGCCGCTCCAGCGGCATGACCCTGGCGACCGCGCCGGATACCGCCGGAAACAGGCCGCGCATGCCGCAGTGGAACAGCAGGGATTCGTCGCCCTGCACCAGGAACTGGTTGAAGGTGAAGCCGGCCGGCGGCGCGATGTCCGGCACATAGGTCGAGAGCCTGTAGATGCCCGGCGCAATCTCGTCGATCCTGGTTTCCATGATTCTGTCTCCCGTCTGGTAGGTGTCGTCAGCGCGGCTGCTTCAGGCGCGCTTCGATGAGCTCCGCGACCGTCGTCGCGGCCTGTCCGATATCCATTCCGATCCGCTGCAGCGCCTTGTAGACGCCCACATCCAGCATCGCCGCGGCGACCGGGACGAGGGTCCGGTCGACGCGAAACGGCGCCAGCGCCGCTCGGGTCAGGGCAAGGCGGTTGGAATCCTCCTGCTCGGCATAGGCATGCAGGATCGGCGCGAAGTCCTGATCCTGCCGGACATATTCCAGGGCGCCGACGCGCTGGTAGAATGCGAAGAGCTCCATGGCAAGACGCTGCAGCCTGGCCTCCATGCGGTCCAATCCGGCGAACATCGCTTCACTCGGCATCGGCACGGTTTCCGCCACCATCTGCGCGCAGGCCGTGACCGTATCCTCGACCTTTGGGAAATGGTGGTAGACCGTCCCCACCCCGACGCCGGCGCGGGCCGCGATCTGCTTCATCGTTGTGGCGGCCATGCCCTGCTCGCGGTGCAGTTCGAAGGTGGCGGCGAGGATCCGCCGGCGCGTCTCCTCCGCGGTTTCCGCCCGCCGGCGCTGCAGGTACTTCTTTGCGGTCATTCGACCCTACATCTTCCATCGAACATTTATTCAATGAATATATATTCGGCGAAAAAGAGTCAACGGGCAATTTCAACCTTGATATTTCATACGTTTCGCACATTCTGTCCGCATGACCAGCCCGACAAGACCCAGGACACTCCCGGCGGCGACACCGGCAGCGGGACATGAATCGCTGGCCGCGGTTGCGCCCATTGCCGCGGCCATTGCGGCGCTCCTGCATCCCCATGCCGAGGTCGTGCTGCACGACCTTGCCACCGGGCGGATCGCGCAGATCTGGAACAGCTTCTCCAACCGCACGGGCGGCGAACCCTCCGATCTCGACGTCGACCCGGAACTCGAGGACGAGGACGTGTTGGGCCCTTACGAGAAGGCGACGCCGCGAGGCGAAAAGCTGAAATCGATCAGCGCCGTTCTGCGCGACGGCAACCATATCGCCAGGGCGCTCCTCTGCATCAATCTCGATGTCTCGCAATTCGACGCCGCGGCCAAACTCCTCGGGGCATTCGCCTCGGCGCGGACGTCGCGCCCGGACTGGATGTTCCGCCAGGATATCCGCGAGCAGGTCAACCTGTTGATCGCGGAGTACCTGAAGGCGCGCAACACCGTCATGCGGGCCCTTGACCAGGGAGGCCGGGTCGACCTCATTTCCTTCCTTGATCGGCAGGGCGTATTCCAGACGCGGCGCGCCGTCGACCATGTGGCGGCGGCGCTCGACCTGTCGCGGACCACCCTCTATCTGCTGCTCAAGACCGCGCGCGGCGAACATCCGAAAGCGAGAAAAAAATGACCATGCTCCCCGACTTCAAGCTGGAGACTTATCTCTCGAAATGGGAGTTCGCCGCTCGCTATCACATGACCGCCTCCGACATGCAGACCCTGACCATCAAGGAGCTGCTGGCCCTGGCGAGTTCGGAGGACCGAGCGGCCTTCGAGTCGCTGACGCTGAGCTATATCGAGACCTATGGCACCCCGACCCTGCGCGCCGCCATTGCCGCCACCTATGCCGGCTTGCAGCCCGACGACATCCTGTGCTTCGCCGGTGCCGAGGAAGCGATCTTCTGCGCCATGCATGCGATCCTGACCAGGGACGACCATGCGGTGGTGGTGACGCCGAACTACCAGTCGGCCGAGGAGATTCCGCTGTCGATCTGTGCCGTCACCGGCGTCGCCCTGCTGGAAAACGAGAACTGGCGCCTCGATCTCGACGCGATCAAGGCGGCGCTCCGGCACAATACCCGGGTGCTGTCCATAAATTTTCCGCATAACCCGACGGGCAAACTGATCGACCGCGCGACCTTCGACGCGCTGGTGCAGCTCTGCGCCGAGCGCGGTATCTACCTGTTTTCCGACGAGGTTTACCGGGGGCTGGAGCGCCGGCCCGAGCTGCAGCTGCCGCAGGCCGGCGAGGTCTTCGCCAAGGGCCTGTCGCTGGGGGTCATGTCGAAGGCTTATGGCCTGCCCGGCCTCCGGGTGGGCTGGATCGCGACCCGGGACCGGGTGCTGCTCTCGCGCATGGAGCGGATCAAGCATTACCTGTCGATCTGCAATGCGGTGCCCAGCGAGCATCTGGCCGTCATCGCCCTGAAGGCGCGGGCCCGGATCCTGGAGCGCAACCTGGCGCTGATCGCCGCCAATCTGGGGGTGATGCAGGCGTTCTTCGGCGAATTCCCGGATCTCTTCGACTGGCAGGTGCCGGACGGCGGCTGCATCGCCTATCCGCGCTACAAGGGCGCCGACGGCGTGGAGAACTTCTGCCGCAAGCTGGTGGAGGAAATCGGGATCGTGCTGCTGCCGGCGGGGATCTACACGTCTTCCCTGACGCCGACGCCGGCCGACCGGTTCCGCATCGGCTTCGGCCGCGACTATGTCCCCGAAGGCATGGCGGCGCTGCGGGCCTGGATCAGGAAGAACCGCTAGAGCGCGGTTTCCAGGTCGGCGATGCTGTCCAGCACCATGTGGGCGCCGGCCTCCAGCAGGGCTTCCCGCGGGCTGACCCCGGTCAGCACGCCGATGGCGCGGCCGGCGCCGCCGGCATGAGCCATCTCCATGTCATGCGGACTGTCGCCGACCACGGCGACATTGGCCGCCGGGATGCCGACCAGGCGGACGAAGGCGTCGACCATGCCGCCGCCGGGCTTCATGCCATGGCCGGTGTCGAAGCCGCAGATGAAATCCAGGGTCTGCCGGACGCCGAAGCGCTCCATCGCCCGGTGCGCCGCGGCCTCGCTGTCCATGGTGGCAACGCCGAGCTTCAGCCCCCGCCCTTTCAGCCGCGCGAAAAGCTCGTCGAGCGCCACCACCGGATGAGCGCCGCCGGTAGACTGGTGGCCCAGGAACATCTCCTCGACCTGGGTGTATAGCGCCTCCGGATCGCCGTGGCCGACCATCTCGACCCATGAGGCGACGATCTGCCGGTTGCTGCCGGAGGCGATCAGGGAACCGGG
Organism: uncultured Rhodospirillaceae bacterium; assembly: GCA_964551505.1. Taxonomy (GTDB): domain Bacteria; phylum Pseudomonadota; class Alphaproteobacteria; order Dongiales; family Dongiaceae; genus Dongia. The sequence goes on along the minus strand of CAZKDH010000039.1, from coordinate 22,669 downwards.
CAGATACCGGCCGGTGACCGGATCCTTGCCGGATTTCAGCATGATTTCATCGGCGCGGGCCTGGTCGCCCCCGGCGGCGAGCAGCGCCGCCTGCTCGGTGACCGGCGCCCAGGTCCGGTAGAAATCGAACAGGGTGCCGTCCTTGTCAAAGAGAACCGCGCGGATCACGACCGGATCAGGTCTCCACCGGCCTCAGACCCGAACCGGGGTCGGCGATCCGCCGAGCTTGGCATACTCGGTCTGCCGCAGCATGCCGCGATAAAGCTCGTGCTCGCCCACCACGCCAAGGAGTTCGCCGTTGTCGCCGAGCAGGACCAGCGGGCGCTTGGTCTGCTGCCGGACCAGGACGGCGGCCTTCATCGGCGTGCGCTCGGTGCCGCTCACCATGGTGTTGTCCGGCATGCCGGCCAGGTTGAGGTCAGTCGCATAGGGCACGAACTGGCCCGGCTTGCCGTTGACCATGAGATCGACCGGTCGGCCATGCGGATCGAGGCGGCAACGGCATTTGCCGGCGCGGTCCAGCTGCACGAAACTCGAGCCCGGCTCGCGCGCCAGATCCCCGACCAGGCGCATGAGCGTCCCGCCCTTCAGTACCGTCAGCGGGTTCATCGAGGCGACGAACTGGCGGACATAGTCGTTGACCGGGTTGAGGATGATATCCTCGGGCACGCCGAACTGGACGACCTTGCCAGCCTCCATGATGGCGATGCGCGAGCCGATCTTCAACGCCTCGTCGAGATCGTGGCTGACGAAGATGATGGTCTTCTTCAGGCGCTGCTGCAGCTCGATCAGCTCGTCCTGCAGGTGCTCGCGGATCAACGGGTCGAGGGCCGAGAACGGCTCGTCCATCAGCAGGATGTCCGCTTCGGTCGCAAAGGCCCGGGCGAGCCCGACCCGCTGCTGCATGCCGCCGGAGAGCTCATGCGGGTACTTCTCGGCGAACTGGTTGAGGCGGACCAGCGCGATCTTCTCGTCGACGATCCGGTCGCGCTCCGCCTGCGAGACGCCGCGGATGTCCAGGCCGAAGCCGATATTGTCGTGCACGGTCAGCCAGGGCATCAGGCCGAACTGCTGGAACACCATGGAGATCCGGTTGCGGCGCACCTGGCGCAGGGTCTCCGGGCTGCAGCTCGCGACGTCCACCTCGCCCTGCCCGTCATGGACGATGACCTTGCCGCGGGTGACGGTGTTGAGGCCGTTGACGCACCGCAGTAGCGAGGACTTGCCCGAGCCCGAAAGGCCCATCAGCACCAGGATCTCGCCTTCATTGACGAAGACCGAGGCATCGTGCACGGCGACAAGGCAGCTGGTCTTGTCCAGGATCGCGTCCCGGCCCAGGCCCTGGTCCAGCATCGCGATGGCTTCCGCCTTGCGCGGGCCGAAGACCACGTCGACATTCTCGAAACGGACGGCATTAACGTTGCTCATGACGCCCTCACGCTTTCCGGGCCCGGCGGCGCCGGACACTGGGCTGTTTCATCATTCGATCGAGGATGATCGCCAGCAGGACGATGGCGAGGCCGGCCTCAAAACCCAGCGAGACGTTGTTCTGGGCCAGGGCCCGGATCGTCGGCACGCCCAGCCCGGGAGCACCGACCAGCGAGGCGATGACCACCATCGACAGCGACAGCATGATGCATTGGGTGACGCCGGCCATGATGCTGGGCATTGCCGCCGGCAGCTTGACCTTGGTAAGAAGCTGCCACTTGGTGCAGCCAAAGGACTCGCCGGCCTCGACGAGGGCGGTCGAAACCTGGCTGATGCCGAGGTAGGTGAAGCGCACCGGCGCGGCGACGGCAAATATGAAGGTGGCGATCACTGCCGGCACCATTCCCAGGCCGAACAGGGCGAGCGCCGGGACCAGATAGACGAAGCTGGGCAGCGTCTGGATGAGGTCTAGAACCGGCGCCACGGCGGTATAGAGCCATTTCCGCCGGGCGCAGAGAATGCCGAGCGGTATGCCGATGACGAGGCTGACCAGGGTCGCGTAGAGCACCAGGACCAGGGTCTCGACCATGGGCTTCCAGAGGTTGAGATTGAGGATGAACAGGAACCCGACGATGACCAGGACGGGAATCTGCCAACTCCGATGCCGCCAATAGGCGATCGCGGCGACCACGGCGATGAAGATCACCGGTGGAACGGCGACCAGGCCGTCGACCGTCGCGTCCATGAAATCGCCGGCATGCCCCGAGATGAAATCGAAGAAGCCGCCGAGATAGATCTTGATCCACTCGATCGCGAGCTTCGCCCAGAGTCCCACGGGAATCTTGTGGTCGACAATCCAAGTCTGAAAGAAATCCATCGACGTCCCCCGCCAACGCTTCCGACAACGGAAACCCAGCCCCCTTGATCGAGGGTCTAGGTTCTATAAGACATTAGTCGGTCCCGGCTTTAAAGAGGAAAAGCCGGGACCGACGGATGCAAGGAAGGCGATTAGAGGCCGAGCGATTTCTTGACGGCGGCCAGACCGTCGCTGCCGTCAACCGCGGTCACGCCGTCCAGCCACTTGCCGAGGACGTCCGGGTTGGCCTTCAGCCATTTGGTGGCGGCGGTGTCGCCGTCGCTGCCATTGCCGATGTCTTCCATGACGGCGGATTCCATCGGCAGGTCGAACTTCAGGTTGGCGAGCAGCTTGCCCATGTTCGGGCAATCGGTGCTGTAGCCGTTGCGAGTCAGGGCATTGATCTTGGCGTCGCCGAAGCCGTCCTTCTCGAAGCCGGTCAGGTAGACCAGGGCCATCTTGCCCATGACCGGATGCGGCGCCCAACCGAGGAAGGCCACCCATTCCTTCTTGTCCATGGCCTTCTGGGCCTGGGCAAGCATGCCCTGCTCCGAGGATTCGACGAGCTCGAAGCCCTTCATGCCGGACGCCGGATCATCGATCTTGGCCTGGACGATCTTATTGCCGTCGTTGCCCGGCTCGATGCCGTAGAACTTGTGGTCGAACTTGTCGCCGTTGGCGCCCAGGTCCTTGATGTCCTTCACGCCGGCCGCGGCCACGTAATCCGGCACCACCGGGCCATAGCCGGCGCCTTCCAGATTGGGCTGCAGGGATTCCAGGCTCTTCTCGTCCAGATAGGGCTGAACATTGGCCGCGTTGGACGGCATCCAGTTATCAAGGAAGAAATCCAACTGCTTGTTTTTCAAGCTTTCCAGGATGATCGGCAAGGCCAGGACGTCGATCTTCGTCTCATAGCCGAGACCCTTCAGCACGGTGTTCAGCAAGCCGTTCTGCGCGGTGTTGTCGGTCCAGCCCACATCGGCGAAATGCACCTTCTGACAGGCTTCCGGTTCGGCCGCCTGGACGGCCGTCTGCGCCGTCGTGGCGAACAGCAGCGTCATCGCGGTGGCGGCAAGTAGCTTACGCGTCGTCATGATTGGAGGTCCTCCCATGTTGCAATCCTTCCCAAGCTGTGCCCGTTGTTTTTGGTTCTTATCGATCGGCCATTCGGCCTTGCTCGCGAGCAGAATGAAAACTACGAGGCCGATGGACAAAGAAATTACCTCTTCACGCCATGATACGTCGCTTTTTCGCCAGTTCCCATGTTTTTATTTGATTGATCGTCCAATATAAAACCCACAGTATGTGCGGCTCCGCACCGAGGTTGCGCTTCCGATCCGATGCCATTCTGTGCTGTCGGACCCGCAGCGGCAATCCCTCGCCGGATCAAAGTATCGCGAGGCCAGGGACCGGGCATGCCCAAGGTTGGAATGGAAGAGATCAGGCGCCGGCAGCTGATCGACGCCACCATCGCCTCGATCCATGAGATCGGCTTCGCGGATTCCAGCCTGTCGCGCATTTCCGCCCGCGCCGGCGTTTCGACCGGCATCGTCCATCATTATTTCGAGGACAAGGCGGACCTCCTGGAAGCGACCCTGCGCCAGCTCGGCAACAGCCTGCGGTTCTCGGTGGTGCAGCGGCTCCGCCAGGCCCGGACCCCGGTGGAACGCCTGCTGGCCGTGGTCGACGGCAACATGGGTCCCCATATCTTCACCGCCGCGGGGGTCTCCGCCTGGCTCGCCTTCTGGGCACAGGTGCCGACCAGTGCCCGCCTCGCCCGGGTCCAGACCATCATCATCGGCCGCCTGCACGTCAACCTGCTGCATGCGCTGAAGCAGATGGGTCGGCCGGACGCCGCCGATATCGCCAGCGTCACCGCGGCGCTGATCGACGGGCTCTGGCTGCGCGCCGCGGTTTCGGCGGGCGGTCCCGACCCGATCCGTGCCCGGCGGCTGGTCCTCGATTATCTCAACGCGAAGCTCGGCTGCACCCTCGACTAGCATCCTCCAAGGAAGACCGGCATGAAATTCGATGCGACATTCGACTACCTGATCGTCGGCGCCGGCTCGGCGGGCTGCGTGCTCACCCATCGCCTGAGCGAGGACCCGACGATCAAGGTCTGCACGCTGGAGGCGGGACCGAAGGATCATTGGTGGAACTGGCAGATCCACATGCCGGCGGCGTTGATGTACAACCTCTGCCACGATCGCTACAACTGGTACTACAATACCGAGCCGCAGCCCTATTTGAACGACCGGGTGATGTACTGGCCGCGCGGCCGCGTACTCGGCGGCTCGTCGTCCCTGAATGCCATGGTCTATATCCGCGGCCACGCGCTGGACTACGATCGCTGGGCCTTCAAGGAGAACTGCCCCGGCTGGTCCTACCAGGAGATCCTGCCCTACTTCAAGCGCGCGGAAACCCGGGAATCCGGCGGCGACGCCTATCACGGCGATTCCGGCCCGCTCTTCGTCCATACCGGCGACCAGCCTAATCCGCTCTATCAGGCCTTCATCGACGCCGCGATGCAGGCGGGCTATCCCTTCACCAGCGACATGAACGGTTACCAGCAGGAAGGCGTCGGCAAGATGGACATGACCGTGAAGCACGGTCGCCGCTGGTCCGCCGCCATGGCCTATCTCCGGCCCGCCGAAAAGCGCCGGAACGTCAGGATCGAGACCGGCGCCCTCAGCACCCGGATCCTGTTCGAAGGCAAGCGCGCCGTCGGCGTCGAGTTCTCGCAGAACGGCCAGCTGCGCCGCTATCGCGCCGAGCGCGAAGTCATCCTTGCCGGCGGCGCCATCAATTCGCCGCAGCTCCTGATGCTTTCAGGCGTCGGGCCTAGCGAGCACCTGCGGGAAACCGGGATCGAACCGGTGCATCATCTCCCCGGCGTCGGCGAGAACCTCCAGGAACATCTGGAGATGTACATCCAGCAGCAATGCAAGCAGCCGATCACGCTCTATACCTACACCAAGCCGTTGCCGATGGCATTCGCCGGGGTGAAATGGTTCCTGACGCGCAAGGGCATCTGCTCGACCTCGCATCTCGAGGCCGGCGGCTTCATCCGCTCGCAGGCCGGGATCGAGCATCCCAACCTGCAGTTCCACTTCCTGCCCTCGACGGTCAACGATCACGGGCGCAAGAACGGGACCAGCCACGCCTACCAGGTGCATATCGGCAACATGCGCCAGGAGGCGCGCGGCTGGATCAAGCTGAAGTCCGCCGACCCGCGCGTCCACCCGCGGATCCAGCCCTTCTATCTGCAGACCGAGAACGACCGGAAGGAGTTCCGCGATGCCGTGAAGCTGACCCGGGAAATCTTCGCCCAGAAGGCCTTCGATCCCTATCGCGGGCCGGAGATCCAGCCCGGCAGCCATGCCCAGAGCGATGCCGAGATCGACGCCTTCGTCCGCGCCCGGGCCGACAGCGCCTACCACCCGTCCTGCAGCTGCAAGATGGGAACGGACGAAATGGCCGTGGTCGATCCGCAGGCGCGCGTGCGCGGTCTCGACGGCCTCCGGGTCGTCGATGCCTCGATCATGCCCTCGGTGGTCAGCGGCAACCTCAACGCGCCGACGATCATGATGGCGGAAAAATGCTCCGACATGATCCTCGGCAAGACGCCGCTGGCGAAATCCAATGCGCCGGTCTATGCGGCGCCCAACTGGCGTACCGCGCAGCGCTAGCCGCCCTAGCGGTCGCCGGGATCGACGTCGTCGTAATAGAATTCCGGCAGCAGCTCGGTGCGCGGATCGAGCGCGCCGCCGATGGCGGACGTCGTCTGCACCGGCACGAAGGTCGACTGCTGGTCGTTCGGCTTGGCGACGCGGCGCGCCATGCGGTAGCGGGTAAACCCGGCCAGCAGAAAGGCGACGCCTGCCAGATACACGAACAGCCCAGACGGCCCGATCTGCCCCATGACGACGGAGGCGCCGAAGGGACCGATGGTGGCGCCGATCGCCCAGACCAGCAGCAGGCCGCCGGACGCCGCCACCATCTGCGCCCGGTCGATATAGTCGAAGGCCTGGGCGACCGCGATCGGATAGATGGTTGCAAGGAAGCCGCCCAGGAAGACCGCAACCACCAGCAGGGCCGTCAACGGTGCGGCGTTGAGGCTGAGGATCGAGAGCACCAGGCTGGCGGTCAGCGCGCCGACCATCACCGACAACAGGACGGTGCGCCGATCGTAGCGATCCGACATGCGCCCGATCGGGAACTGTAGAACGAGGCCGCCGAAGATCGGCACGCTCATGAACAGCGATACCTGAAATACCGAAAGCCCGAGGTCGCTGGCATAGATCGCGCCGAGGCCGTAGAAGGCACCGGAGAGCAGGCCGGCACCGCCGGTCGCCACCACGCCCAGGGGCGAGGCTCGATAGAGGTCCGCCAGTTTCATCGAATGGATGCTGGATATTTCCGGCCCGGCAACCTTGGTCAGAACCACCGGTACCAGCGACAGCGACGTCAGCAGGGCCGCCACGCAGAACAGCTGGATGCCGGAGACGTCGGCGGTATTGACCAGGAACTGGCCGCCGAAGGTTGCGGCATAGCTGGTCACCATGTACATCGACAGGATCTGGCCGCGGTTCTCGTTGCCGCTCTTCACATTGAGCCAGCTTTCTATGATCGCATAGAGTCCGGCCATGCAGAAGCCGGTGGCGATGCGCAGGGCCGTCCACAGCCAGATGTCGAACTGCAGGGCATGGATCATCAGTACCGAGGTCGTCATCGCGGCCAGGGCCGCAAAGGCGCGGATGTGGCCGACGCGCCGGATCACCCGCTGGACCAGCAGGCTTCCCATGATGAATCCCAGATAGAAGGCCGACATCACCAGGCCGGAGAGTTCCGACGAGACATGCTCGACGCCCATCCGGATCGGCAGCACGATGCCGAGCAGGGAATTGCCCAGGATCAGGATGGCCGCGCCGAGCAGCAGGGAAAAGACAGCGGCAAGCGACTGGATCATGAATACTTTGCAGGATCGCCGGGGTTGGTCTTAAATGCGTTGCCGACCATAGACAGCCCCGCGCAGACCAGCAAGCCAGACCTCATGACAAGCGCTGATTTCACCCTGCATCCCCAACTGTCCGCCGACTGCCTGGCTTTGGCGGACTGGCCCCTGTGCCGGGTGCTCAGGATGAAGGACGGGCACTATCCCTGGCTGGTGCTGGTGCCGCGCCGCAGCAACATGCGCGAGATCATTGACCTTTCCCTGACCGACCAGCGGCTGCTGCTGGAGGAAATCGGCCGGACCTGCCGCGCCGTCCAGGCGGCGGGTCGGGTCGACAAGCTCAATGTCGCCGCCCTGGGCAATGTCGTGCCCCAGTTGCACGTCCATGTCATCGGCCGCACCACGGCCGATTCGGCCTGGCCCCGCCCGGTCTGGGGCGTCGTTCCACCCCGGCCGTTCTCGGATGCCGAGGCCACGGACGAAATCGCCCGCTGGCAAGGCATCCTTGCCCGTCAGGAACCGTAGCGACCCCTGAAATCGTGGCCGGTCAGGATCGAGATCAGGTGGGCAGCCAGGATCAGGAAGATCGTCGCGGCGACGAACTGCACGCCGAACCAAGGAATGTGCTGCCAGACCCGCTGGTGAAACGGCCGCCGCAACTGCAGATTGGCAAATCCGCCGACTGCCAGGGCCGCGGCGAGAGCGATCGAGGTGGCGAAGAGGCTGGGACCCGGCATCGGCGTCAGATGACGGCGGCCAGCCGGCGCATGACCCGGGCTGCATCCGGCGCGACGACCGAGACAAACCGGTCGAAATCGAGATGGCTTTCGGCCCCGGCGAGGTCGCTCAGACTCCTGACGACAACCGCCGGGATCCCGAAGAACGCCGCAACCTGGCCGACGGCGGCACCTTCCATCTCCACCGCGTCGGCCTGGTAGTCGGCACGCAGGCGCAGGCGGATGCCCTCGTCGTTGATGAACTGATCGCCGCTGACGATCGTCCCCATGACGATCCGGCGGTGCCGTTCCGGGCCGTTGCGGCGCATCAGGTCCGGCGGGAGGTCCGCCAGCCGGAGATCGGCGACGGCAGCCTCGACCCGTGCCGCCAACGCATCGCTCATTCCATAGACAAAATCCTCGCGAGAAGCGCCGAGGGGAGCCGTTCCCGGCCGGAAGGGCGTGAAGGCGCCGGCCTGGAGCCGCCCGAAATCATGCTGGATCAGCCGGCGCCCGATCACGACGTCGCCGATCGCCAGGGCCGGATCGATGCCCCCGGCGACCCCGGATACGAGCAGGGCCCGGCAATCGAAGTCGCGGATCAGCAGTGTGGCAAGCATTGCCGCGGCGACCTTGCCGACGCCGCATTCGACCAGGGCGACCGGCCGATCGTCGATCCAACCGCTCAGGACCTCGCGGCCGGCGATTTCCCCGTGCCGGATGTCGCCGAGACTGTCCAGCAGCGCCGTGCGCTCTTCGGGAAGCGCGCAGATGATGCCGAGCGGCGCCGTGAACTCACGCATGGAATGCTGCACCTGATGAAAAAGGACCCCGCGTGGAAGCCTATCCAGCCCGCGGGGCCCTGTCCATGCGGTTGGCGCCGATCCGCCCTATTCCCGGCGATCCCAATCATCGTCGTCGGCGTCGGCGTCGGTCGATCGGCCGTTCACCGGCAGATGATCGACGATGAAGATTATCGAGCCGTCACTGGCGTGCTTGACCGCCAGGATCTCGGCATCGCCGACGGTCAGCGATTGCCCCGAGGCATCGACGGTGATCGCATTGCCCGCCAGGGTGGTCGTGGTCACCCTGCGGCCGGCGAAGGTCGCCGGATCGAGCGGCTGGGCAATGATCGTCCGGCGGATGATGCCGGTGAGCTTGCCGGCATCGCCGGAACCGACCAACGAGATCAGCGACCGCTCGTCTCCCGACGCGATAGCGCTGTCGGACGCGAAAGCGGCGTCGGACGGCACGATGACCGTGACCGGCGCGGCCCCGGCCGATGCGTAACCCGAGCGCGACAGCACGGCACGCCAAGTGTTGACGCCTTCGATCTCGCTCAGCGCGGCATAGATCGGCGTCGCCTCGACGTTGCGTGCCGCGGCAACTGTGTTATGTGGACCAGGGGCCAGGATCCCTTGCGGGTCCTGAACGCCATTGAAGGCCGCCATGAATCCGGCGGCGGCGACTGCAGTTTTCCAAAATACGGGCATAAGTAAATCTCCTCCGCCCGTTTAGATGGTGAGTCACAATTCGGTAACCAAGAGGAATTCTGTCATTGACCTGTGCAATTTCTGCAAACCTCCTTTGTTTTCAATGTGATCTGCCGGGATATATGAGCCGTACATGTGATGCAGATCACAAAAAAGTCATCAGGACTGGCCGATGAGCGCTCCGGCACCGATTATCGTCTGGCTGCGGCGCGACCTGCGGCTGCAGGACAATCCCGCCATCGCCTTCGCGGCCGCCGCGGGACAGCCCGTCATTCCGCTCTTCATCCGCAGCGACCAGGAAAAATGGAGCTCGGGAGGCGCCGCGCAGTGGTGGCGCGGAATGAGCCTAGCGGCCCTGCGCCAAGCGCTCCGGGAGGTCGGCAGCGACCTCGTCCTTCGGGCCGGGGACCCGATTGCCGTGCTCCGGGATATTGCCGCAAGCACCGGCGCCCGCCGGCTCGCCTTCAACCGCAGCTACGAGCCCGCCGACTTGCGGCAGGACGCCGAGGTGCACGAGGCCATGGGGGAATTCGGGGTCGAGGTCGTCGAGTTCCCGGGCAACCGCCTGCACGAGCCCTGGTCGGTAAAGACCGGCGGCGCCGGTCCCTACCGCGTCTTCACGCCGTTCTGGCGCAAGCTGCTCGATATCTATCGGCCGCCGCCGGCGCTGCCGGCACCGAAGGCCCTGGCCGCACCTCGCCATTGGCCGGAAGGCGACGACCTGGCCACGGTTCGGCGCCGGGATCCCTGGACTGCCAGCCTCGCCGCGCACTGGCTTCCCGGCGAGGCCGGGGCCAGCGCGGCCCTGGACGCCTTTGTCGACAACCTCGTCGAGGCCTATGGCGAGCAGCGCGACCGGCCGGATGTCGACGGTACGTCGCGCCTCAGCCCGCATCTCGCCTGGGGCGAGATCAGCGTCCATGAAATCTGGCGCCGGGTAACGCGTGAGGCCGGCGCCGCAGGCCTCGGATACCTGCGCGAGCTGGGCTGGCGCGATTTCAATTCGCATCTGTTCTACCATTTCCCGGATCTGCCGCATCGGCCCTGGTCGGCGAGTTTCAGGCGCTTTCCCTTCGTCAAGAACGCCGCCGCCCTGCGCGCCTGGCAGCGGGGCCGGACTGGCTATCCCCTGGTCGATGCCGGGATGCGCCAGCTGTGGCAGACCGGATGGATGCACAACCGCGTGCGCATGGTGGTGGGGTCGTTCCTGGTCAAGGACCTGCTGATCGACTGGCGACAGGGCGAAAGCTGGTTCTGGGATACCCTGGTCGACGCCGATCTGGCGCAGAATGCCGGCAACTGGCAATGGGTGGCGGGATGCGGCGCCGACGCCGCCCCGTTCTTTCGCATCTTCAATCCCACGACCCAGGGCGAGAAATTCGACCCGCAGGGTGCCTATATCCGGCGCTGGGTTCCGGAGCTTGCCGCTCTGCCAGCGGACTGCATTCACCAGCCCTCGGCCGCCGCGCCGCTCGATCTTGCCGGAGCCGGCGTGGTTCTCGGCAAGACCTATCCCTGGCCGATCGTCGATCACGCCAAGGCGCGAAGCGACGCCCTGACAATCTACCGGACGCTATCCGGAAAGGCGCCGCGCGACGACTGAGGCCGGGCCGCGGCCGGCGCAGACAAGAACGGCGGCCGAAGCCGCCGTGCAAAGTTTAGGGAAACATGTCGCCGCGCCAGAGGCCGGCAACCTCGGGGAGACTCAATAGGCCCAGATCGCCGCGACGCTTTCGTTGATCACCGGGCTCGACCCGCGGCCGGCGCGCGGTGCATGACGCCGATGGACCACGGTCGCGCGGTCGTCGGATGCGGGCTGGTACCAGACCGAAAATTCGCCGAGAGCCTCGAGATATCCCTGAACGCTGCTGTCGTCGGGCACCTCGATCGCGTCGATCCCGCAGCGGACCATGAACAGGTACTGGTCGCGCAGCACCTGCCCCACCGCGCGGATCTCGCCGGCATAGCCGAAGCGGTCGCGCAGCAGCCGGGCATAGGAAAATCCCCGCCCGTCAGTGAATTTCGGGAACTCGATCGCCACCAGCGAAATGCGCTCCAGATCGCCGGCCAGTGCGGCCGGCGACTGGTCGCTCTTCAGCCGAACGCCGACCGGGGCGTTGCGCTGGATCAGGCCGTTGCGCTCAGCCTGCCAGCGGGCCAGCGAGACGATGACCGGCGCGCCTTCCGGCAGCGCCGCGTCGTCATCCAGGCTCAGCCAGTCATTCCGCTGCGGGACGCCGTGCTTGAGAATTGCCATAGAGCTTCTCCTTGAAGGGGTCCATGCCGATGCGGCGGTAGGTGTCGATGAACCGCTCGCCATGGTCTTGCCGCTGCTCGAGATAGGTATCGATGATGGTCTCGACCGCATCCACGACCTGCTCGGTCGAGAAGGCCGGTCCGACGATCTTGCCGATCGAGGCATCGTCGGCAGACGAGCCGCCGAGCGTGATCTGGTAGAACTCGTCGCCCTGCTTGTCGACGCCGAGGATGCCGATATGCCCGACATGGTGATGGCCGTAGGCGTTGATGCAGCCCGAAATGTTGAGGCGGAGATCGCCGATGTCGGCCAAGCGCTTCCCATCGTTGAAGCGCCGCGACAGCCGCTGGGCGATCGGGATCGATCGGGCATTCGCCAGGTTGCAGTAGTCCAGGCCCGGGCAGGCGATGATGTCGCTCAGCAATCCGATATTGGCCTGGGACAGCTTGACCGCAGCCAGGCGCTGCCAGAGCGCGAACAGGTCCTGCTTGCGGACATCCGCCAATACCAGGTTCTGGTGATGGGTGACCCGCAACTCGCCGAAACTGTATTCGTCGGCCAAGTCGGCAACGATATCCATCTGGTCGGCCGAGGCGTCGCCGGGCGCGCCGCCCTCCGGCTTCAGGGAGATCGTGACGATGGCGTATCCGTCGACCCGATGGGCATGGGTATTGGCCTTGACCCAGCGCGCAAATTCCGGATTGGCCCGCCGCGCGGTCTCGAGCTCCGGGGACAGCGCCGGCAATGATTCGTAGCTCGGCGGCGCGAAATAGCGGCGAATGCGCTCGATCTCGGCATCCGGCAGGCCCAAGGCGCCGCCCTTGATCCGCTCCCACTCCTCTTCGACCAGCCGGGCGAATTCCTTGGCGCCCGTCGCCTGCACCAGGATCTTGATCCGCGCCTTGTATATGTTGTCACGCCGCCCGAGCATGTTGTAGACGCGCAACACCGCTTCGAGGTAGCTCAGCAGGTACTGCTTTGGCAGGAAATCGCGGATCGCGACGCCGATCACGGGCGTGCGACCCTGCCCGCCGCCGACGATGACCTCGAACCCGATCTCGCCGTCGGCGTTCCTCACCATCCGCAGACCGATGTCATGCAGACGCACCGCGGCGCGGTCATGCGGCGCCCCGGTCAGGGCGATCTTGAATTTGCGCGGCAGGAAGGCGAATTCCGGGTGCAGCGTCGACCATTGGCGGATGATCTCGGACCAGATCCGCGGATCCTCGATCTCGTCGGCCGCGACGCCGGCAAAGTGGTCGGCGGTCACGTTGCGGATGCAGTTGCCGCTGGTCTGGATGGCATGCATCTCGACCGCAGCCAGATGCTCCAGGATGTCCGGCACTTCGGGCAGCTGCGGCCAGTTGTACTGGATGTTCTGACGCGTGGTGAAATGACCGAAGCCCTTGTCGAAGCGGCGGGCGATGAAGGCAAGCTTGCGCAGCTGCGTGGAGGACAGCATGCCGTAGGGGATGGCAACCCGCAGCATGTAGGCGTGCAGCTGGAGATAGAGCCCGTTCTGCAGCCGGAGCGGCCGAAACTCGTCTTCCCCGAGCTCGCCGGCAACGCGGCGCGCGACCTGGCCGCGAAACTGCTTGACGCGTTCGCCCACGAATTTCGCATCGAATTCGTCGTAACGGTACATCGCGTCAGCCTTCGATCCGCTGGGTCCAGGACCCGGCATCGACCGGCGTCGTCGGCCCGCGCCCGGCGCGGATACGCTCGCGCGTGCTGGTCGGCCGCGGCCCGTCCGCGGATTCCGCGGCGTCGATCAGATAAGGCCCGACCACCTGCCGCGCCTTGACGAACGCCTCCGCCCGGGCGAGTTCGGCCTGCGCCGCCTCTTTGCCGGCGATGAGCAGGCTGCTGCCGAAGTCCTCGCTCCAACGCCGTTCGGCGGTCAGGTAGACCACGGCGCCGTCGCCGAGGCGGTTGGCTGTGACGATCTGCATCGACATCGTCGGCCTCACTGCGCCGCGGCCAGCAACGGCGTCACCGCCGCGACTGACGCCGCAAGCCGCACCACTTTGCGGCCAGATTTCACCTCGCCTGCGATCAGGCCTTCGACCCTTGCCGGGACCGCGCCGACGGCGACCCGCCGGGCGTCGCGCCGGGCGAATTCCAGCACGGCCGGCGCAACGGCACTGTCGTAAACGATGAGGTCGGCAGTGCGCAGGGCGCGCAAGGCCTTCAGCGTCAGCATCTCGGGATCATCCGATGTCACGGCGACATGCTGCACTTCGCCCCGCGGCGCCCGAGGCGCAGCACCGGCATTGATCACGCGGATCAGCTCCCGTGCCGCCGCACGTTCGTCCCCGGCCAGCACCGCATCGGCAATCCGGCCCTCGAAGAACTCTTCCCAGAAGGCGCGGCGGCTGGCGCCATCGCCGAGCCGGGCATGCACCGCGCTGCGGAAACGGCGGGCAAAGGCAGCCAGGCGATCCAGCTTCTGCGGCAGGGCATTCTCGATGGCGGCGCGGACCTGGCGGGCGAGGACCGGCGAGGCGCCGTTGGTGGAAATGCCGATCACCACGTCGCCGCGATCGACCACCGCCGGCATGATGAAATCGGAAAGGTCGGGCCGGTCGACGACATTGACCAGAACCCGCGCCGCCCGGGCCGCCTGCGACACCGCCCGGTCACGTTCCTCGTCGCCCGTGGCGCCGAAGACCAGGTCGTGCCCGGCAATCTGCGCTGGATCGAAGGCGTCGGTGATCACGGTGCAGCTGGCACCGGCCGCTTCCAGGAGCCGCAGCTTCGCCGCGGCGGCCTCGCCGGCGCCGACGACGAGCACTTTGCGTCCCTGAAGCTTGGCGAAGATCGGAAACGACTGCATCTCACACCTAAATCACACAAATATTATGGAATTATTATTCCACTTTCCGGCGCTTTTCCTTGTCTTGTGATATAGATACCCGCCCAATCTGGTCAAGTTTAAAAACACAGTGTGAAATACAATTTCACACTATTTCATTGATTAAATCTAACACATGCGGGAGCTCAGCTAACAGGACGAGGGGCAAAGCCCCGACCATCGGTCGGTCGCCATTTCCGCGGCTCAGGGGCTATACTGGGATTCCAATAGATTGCTGGTTCGAGTCACGAAATTGGCCACCCTGCGCGCGACCGCCCCGCACGACCACGACCATTGCATCTCCGATGCTCTGGCGCGGGCCGACCGCCTCTGCGCCGAACGGGGTGCCCGCCTCACCCCCCTGCGCCGCCGGGTCCTGGAACTGGTCTGGAACAGCCATCGCCCGGTCGGCGCCTATGCCGTGCTGGACCAGCTCCGCAGCGGCGACAAGTCGGCGGCGCCGCCGACCGTCTACCGGGCCCTGGACTTCCTGCTGGAACACGGCCTCGTCCACAAGATCGAGAGCCTCAATGCCTTCATCGGCTGCGATCATCCGCAGGACCGGCATGTCAGCCAGTTCCTGATCTGCACCAAGTGCAGCGGGGCGGTTGAATTGCAGGATCCCGGAATCGTGAACGCGGTCAAGAAGAGCGCCGCCCAGGCGGGCTTCGCCGTCAACCGCCTGACGATCGAACTGCAGGGCCTGTGCACCAATTGTGCGCGGGCGGCCTAGAGGCTGTCCGCGACGTAGCGCTCGAAATGTGCAACCGGCGGGGTCTTGTAGCCGAGGATCTTCCCCTCCTCGTCCCAACGCCGCAGCTTCACGGCATCGGCAAAGTAGCGTTCGGCTTCGAAGGCGCGGGCCTCGGCCGGCGACATCGGCCCACCCTGCAGCCGGAGTGACAGCACCGATGCCGCGGAGAGCCGCTCGAAATAGCCGGGTTCGACCGCCGCCAGATAGCGCTTGGCGGCGACGTGCAGGCGGACCGGCTCGGTGACCGCGGGGCCGAAATACCGCGAGAGCCAAGCCGAGCCGAGGGATTCATGCTGGGTATCGAGGCCGGTATCGGCGACGTCCTGCGGCAGGTCGTGCAACATGTGGCCGATGTCATGCAGGAATGCCGCGGAGATCAGCGCCGCGGACGCGCCGTCGCGCTCGGCAAAGGTGCCGCATTGCAGGGCGTGATCCAGCTGGCTCACGCCCTCGCCGTAGCCTTCGTGGCCGCGCCTGGCGAAGGCGGCGCGGATATCCTCCAGGGCACTCATGCCGCCTGCTCCCCGCCGGTCGCGAGCGTACGGCGCAGAACCAGCCGCCGGCTTTCGATGCCGTCGCCATCGATATAGCAGCCCTGCAGATGGCGGCGGCCGAGATTAGGGTCGAAGGCGGTCCGGCCGTGCAAGGCGCGGTCGTTCTGCATCACCACGCAGTCGCCGGGAGCAAGGCGGAAGACCAGCTCTCCGGCCGGCCGCTTGAGGATCGCGCCGAACTTGCGATAGGCCGCATACCATCGACCGACGAGGTCGGCCGGCGCATCGAGCCAGTCGGCCGAGCGGTTGTTGAAATGAACCGCGGTGATGTTGCCGTCGCGGTCGACGGAAATCAGCGTCTGCCGGGCGTGCAGCTCGGCATTCGCATCGCTGAAGCGAAAGGTCATCGGCACGCCGGTCAGCAGATCGAATGCCGCCGCATCCTCGCGCCGCAATGCTTCCGCCGCCGCAAAGCCGTCGACCAGCAGGGTGTCGCCGCCCGGCGCCCCCGATTCCAGGCAATGCAGCAGTTGCACCCCGGGCGAGGGATGACGGTAGGGATTGTCGGAATGGACCCCGAGGCCGACGGCGGTATAGGCGAGGTTGGTGGGATTCGGCACCGAAATCACGTCGAACAGCCGGCCGTAATTGGTGACCCGGACGAAACCGAGACGGTCGCCGACTTCGGCCACCATGCCGGGACGGATCGGCACGTTCTTCAGGATGCCGAAGCCGAGTTCGCCATAGCTTTCCAGCCAGGTCAGTTCCGCTCGCGGGTCGGAGAGGATGGCCGGCCAGTCACCGGTCGGCAGGTCGTTGCCGATCTCCCGCCCCCACAGGTGCACCGGCTTGCGGCGCGCGGCCCGCGCCGCGGCGGACAGGTCGTGGCCCGCCAGCCAGGATTCGGCATAGTCCGAGCGATGGCCGTCGGACCAGGTGACGCGAAGCGCGGGATCGCTGCCGAGACCCGCCTCGACGGCGGCGAGACCCGACGGCAGGTCGACGATCTCGTAGAGCTTCTGTCCGTTGCCGGGGTGCCGGCACTTGGCGCAGCGGCAATTGTCGCGGAGCCAATATGCCTCCAGCACCGACGTGGCACCGCCCGACCAGCGCAGCCGGATGGCGCCATCGACGATCTCGGCGCTTTCGAGCCTGCCCATGGCCGCCTCTACCATGGCAGCGAATAGGTCTTCACGTTGGTGAAGCATTTCATCGCCTCGATGACGCCCTCCTTGTAGCCGAGGCCGGAATCCTTGATCCCGCCGAAGGGCGACATCTCGATGCGGTAGCCCGGGACCTCCCGCACATTGACCGTCCCGACCTCGAGCTCGCGGACGAACCGGGTGATATAGTCCAGCCGGTTGGTGCAGACCCCCGAGGACAGGCCATAGGCCGTTGAATTCGACACCCGGATCGCCTCGTCGATATCCTTCACCCGGATGACCGGCGAGACCGGTCCGAAGGTCTCGATCCGGACCAGGTCGCAGTCGAAGGGCACATGGTCGACAACGGTCGGCGAATACAGGGCACCCTTGCGGATGTTGCCGTAGAGCAGCTTCGCTCCCGCCTGCACCGCAAGGTTCACCTTGTCTTCGCAATAGCGGGCCGAAGCCTCGTCGATGACGGTGCCCATGTCGGTATCCGGATCGGCGGGATCGCCGAACCGGATCTTCTTCGTCTTCTCCAGCAACAGCCCGACGAAGCGATCGGCGACCGCCTCATGCACGATCATCCGCTTGACCGCCGTGCAGCGCTGGCCGGAGTTCTTGTAGGATCCGGCGACGGCAAGCGTGCTCGCTTCCTCGAGGTCGGCATCTTCCATCACGATCAGCGGGTCGTTGCCGCCGAGCTCGAGCACGGCGCGGCGATAGCCCATGTGAGCCGATATGTACTTGCCGACCGAGACCCCACCGGTGAAGGTGATGAGGTCCACATTGGGATCGGTCAGCATGGTATCGGCGATCTCGCGCGGGTCGCCGGTGATGACCTGGAACATCTCCTTCGGCAGCCCCGCCTCGTAGAGGATATCCGCCAGCAGAAGCGCCGTCAGCGGCGTCTTCTCGCTGGGCTTCAGTACCATGCGGTTGTTGGTTGCGATCGCCGGCGCCACCTTGTGGGCGACCTGGTTCAATGGATGATTGAACGGCGTGATCGCCGAGATCGCCCCCAGCAGCGGATCGCGCTGGGTATAGATCCGGCGCTTCTTGCCGTGAGGGGTGATGTCGCAGGAGAAAATCTCCCCGTCATCCTTGATGACCAGGCTGCTGGAGAGGAAGAAGACGTCATAGGCGCGCCCGACCTCGTAGAGCGTGTCCTTCATGCACAGACCGGATTCCGCCGTGATCAGTTCGGCGATCTCCTGTTTGCGCGCAACCAGCAGCTCCGCTGTCTTGCGCAGGATCGCACTGCGATCGGACCGCGAAAGGCCGGACCGGTATCCCTTGGCGATCGCGAACGCCCTTTGCACGTCCGCGACACTGGCCTTGGGGCAGGTGCCGATGACCTCGTTGGTATAGGGATTGAACACCTCGAAGCTGCGATCGCCGGTGGCGAAATTCCCCGCCAGCCGCATCTTTTCCTTGCGCACGACACCCATGGCGATCCCTCTTCTCAAACGGCTTTCGACATCGCCGCGGGAGCCGCGACGGCATGATTCAGCGCCAGATCGAAGGCGCTGAAGTTGCGCAGGCGATAGCCTGCGGGCAGTGGCTTCAGCTTGCGGTTCAGGATCACCGGCACTTGCTGCTCGGTCATCCCACCATGTGACCGCAGCGGCAAGGTGAGTCCGCTCAGGTCGTGCTTGGCAGCCGATGTTCCGATCGCATGGTTCCGCGCTGAAATCGCGATGACGTCGCCCAGCCGGTCTTCCGGCAGCTCGAACCGCCGGCACCCGGTCTGCCGATCGACCGCCAGCTCCATCCCCGGCAGGCTGCCGATGCGCTTGATCAGGGCGGGCTGGTCGATATCAGTCGGCAGATAGACCGTGGCGAATGACCCCAGGGCGCCGTGATGCACCACATAGGGATCGGTGATCGGCAGGATGACCCGCGCTTTTCCGGCGCCCAGCCATTCGTCCAGCAGGTCCTGGAGGTAGATCACCTGCGGCTTCAGGTCGGCGCCATGCTTGTCGTTCATGCCATGATCGGCCGTCACCACGACCGTGCATCCCATCGCGTCGAGCTGCGCCAGATAGCCGTCCATCATCCGGTAGAAGTCGTTTGCCACCGCTTCGCCCGGCGCATACTTGTGCTGGATGTAATCCGTGGTCGACAGGTACATGATGTCCGGCCGCCTCGCCTCCATCAGCTTCACCCCGGCGGCGAAGACGAATTCCGACAGGGCGGCGCTGTAGACCGAAGGCAGCGGCAAGCCGACGAAATCCAGGGCGTTCGCGATGCCGTGCTCGGCGACCGTGGTCTCGTTCGCCTTCTCCGCCGAGAAGCAGATGCCCTTCATGCCCTTCCCCAGCAGCTTGCGGAGCTTGTCCTTGGCGGTAACCACAGCCAGTTTCGCGCCGGCGTCGGCGAAGGTGGCCAGAATGGTCGGCGCGCGCAGGAACTTGGGGTCGTTCATCATCACTTCGGTGCCGCTCTCGCGGTCGAAGAGATAGTTTCCGCAGATGCCATGCACCGACGGCGGTGCCCCGGTGACGATCGAGAGATTGTTCGGATTGGTGAAGCTGGGGACGACGCAGTCGCCAACGAGATTGGCACCCAGCTGCACCGTGCGCGCAAGCCACGGCATTGCGCCCGCCTCGATCGCACGAGTGAGGTAGGCAGGCTCGCAGCCGTCGACGCAGACCACGACCAGGGGTGCGGTCGGCCAGGCATAGGTCTTGCCGTTTACCGTCACGGATTTCATCTGCTGCAATCCCCCTATTCCGCGGCCCGAATGCGCGGCGCGCCGGATTTCACCTTCATCTCGCCCATCACCGCCTTCACCGCGTCGAGGAAGGCGCGCATCTCGGCCTCGCCGAGGCGCCCGATGCAGCCGATGCGGAAGCTGTCCGCGACGGTGAGCTTGCCCGGATAGATGACGAAGCCGCGCTCGCGCAGACTGTCATAGAACGTCTGGAAGGCGAAATTGGCATCGGCCGGCATGTGGAAGGTGACGATGATCGGTGCCTGCAGACGGTCCGGCAACAGGGTCTCGAAGCCGAGGCCGCGCATCCCCTCGACCAGGATCCGCCAGTTGTTGCGATAGCGGGCACCGCGCCCGGCAACCCCGCCCTCCTGCTCGTGCTCGGTGAGCGCCTGATCGAAGGCGACGATGCAGTGGATCGGCGGCGTGAAGCGGTATTGGTTCGTCTTCTCCAGTGTCTGCCACTGGTCGTGAAGATCGAGCGACAGCGACGGGGAATTGCCCGCCGTCGCCTTGAGCGCGTCTTCCCGGCACAGCACGAAGCCCAGGCCGGGCACGCCCTCGATGCATTTGTTCGACGATGCGGCAACCGCATCAAAGGCGACCTCCCTGGCGTCGAGTTCGATCGCGCCGAAGGCGCTCATCGCGTCGATCAGGAGCCGCCGGCCGGCGGCGGCAACCACCTTGCCGATCTCGGCAATCGGGTTCAGCACGCCGGACGTGGTTTCGCAATGCACCGCCGCCACATGGGTGATCGCCGGGTCGGCGTCCAATGCCGCCCTGACCTGTACCGGATCGACCGGCTGGTCCTCGGACCATTCCAGCACGACATGCGCGCGCTTGTAGTAGGTGCAGATCTTGGCGATGCGCTTGCCGTAGGCACCGTTGATCAGGATCAGCAGCTTCGCGGTCGGCCCGACGAAGGCGCCGATCATCGCTTCGACCGCGAAGGTGCCGCTGCCCTGCATCGGCACGCAGGTGAACCGGGCGTCGCCGCCGACCATGGCGACCAGCCGCTGGCGCATCCGGGCGTTGATGGCGATGAACTTGGCGTCGCGCGATCCCCAATCATGCAGCATTGCCTGCTTGACAGTCAGGGAAGTGGTGAGTGGACCGGGGGTCAGGAGCCAGGGGTCGCGAGACATTTTCTATATCCTGCAATCAGTTAGTTAGATCCGTGCCGGGAGGGCACTGGACGGCCAAAGCTGTTGCAGCACTATGCCGGCAAAGCGTATCATAATTCAAATCGCAATTAATGATATGAACCATAGATGACATCTATAAATCACAGCCAGCTCCGCGCCTTCCATGCGGTGGCGACCGAGGGCAGCTTCACCAAGGCGGCCAATGCCCTGAGCGTCACCCAGCCGACGCTCTCCGGCCAGGTCAAGGGGCTCGAGGACCAGTTCGGCGTCCGCCTGTTCGATCGGCGCAAGCGCAAGATCGAGCTCACCGACATCGGCCGCAACCTGCTCGACATCACCTGGCGCCTGTTCAATCTGGAGATCGAGGCGGAGCAGGTCCTGACCGCCGCCCGCGGCCTGAAACGCGGCCATCTCCGGGTCGGCGCCGACGCCCCCTACCACTCCATCCCTTTCCTGGCGGCGTTCAACCGGCGCTACCCCAACCTGCGCCTCTCGATGTCGATCGGCAATTCGGAACGCCTGCAGGCCGATCTGCTCGACCAGCGCTGCGACGTGGCGATCGCCGCGAATGTCCAGAAGGATCCCCGGATCCACAGCTTCTCGTTTCGCCAGGATCACCTCATCCCCTTCGTCGACCGCAATCACGCCTGGGCGCGGCGGCGACGCATCAGGCTGGAAGACCTCACCGGCATGCGTCTCATCCTGCGTGAACCCGCCTCGACCACCCGCCAGTGCTTCGACGCCGCCGTCGCCGCCGCCGGCATCCAGATCGGCGAGGTGCTGGAAATCGGCAGCCGCGAAGCCATCCGCGAAGCGGTGGCGATGGGTCTCGGCATCGGCATCGTCGCCGCCTCGGAATTCGGCGATGACATGCGCCTGAAGGCGCTGGAATTCGAAGGCCGGATCATCGGCTCGACGGAATTCGTCGCCTGCCTCAACGACCGGCGCTCGACCCCGCTGGTGAAGGCCTTCCTGGACATCGTCCGCGAAGGCATCGGCGAGACGCGGGGCGCCAGATGAGGCGCATTTTCGCGATCGCCGCGGGTTGCACGGCGCTGGCGGCGGCGGCGACGGCGCAGTCGACCGCCTGGGAGCGGAGCTTCGACCGGAACACCGAATTCGCCGGGACGATGACGCCGCGCAACGACTCCTTCGCCGTCTTCTGCCCGGTCGGCGGCCACGCCTCCTTCGTGCTGAAGGCGCCGGTCTTCCGCACCCGGGTTGCCGACAAGCACAGCTATTCCGTCGTCTTCGCCATCGACGGCCAGCGGCGGGAACTGGTGATGACCGCGCATGACGAGGACCTGATCTACGAGGCCGCCGACCTGAACGCCCGCAATGAGGTCGAACGCTTCGTTGCGGCGCTCTCGGCCGGCCGGACGATGACCGCGGCCTCCAGCAAGATCGGCTGGCGCACCGAGTTCGGCCTGGAGAGCGCGCAGGAGGCGCTGGAAGGCATCCTCAGCGGCTGTTGACCCCCGTCAGCCGTCCTTCAGGCGCGACGGCGACAATTCGCCCACCGATTCCAGTATCGGCTGCGCCACCAGGGCCAGGTGCGAGTTGATCCGCTTCAGGTCGCGCAGGATGTCGAGATGCAGGCTGCTGGTCTGGATGCTCTCGATCCGGCCCGAGCGCAGGCGATCAAGATGGTTTTCCGCCGCGGTCTTCTCCAGCTCGCGAAACACCAGCTTCTCGGCGAACAGCTGGCGCGCCAGCTTGAGGTCGCCGGACATGAACACGTTCATGGCGAGGTCCAGGTTCTGGTTGAGCCGGTGGTGGATGTTGTCGAGCTCCTGGAAGCCCTCGGCCGAGAACTTCAGGTTGTGCTTCACCTTCTTCGCCGCCAGGTCCATCAGG
>CAZKDH010000038.1:0-2312 GCA_964551505.1 uncultured Rhodospirillaceae bacterium | reverse complement strand
CAGGCCGGCGATGAGTTCGAGCATGGCTTGCGGGTTCTTCACGGGTTTGCCCGCCACGGCCACCAGCACGTCGCCGGGCCGGATGCCGGCGCGGTCGGCCGGGCTGCCGCGCATGACGCCGGCGATGATCGCCCCCTCCGTTGCCGGCAGCTTGAAGGACTCGGCCAGTTCCTGCGTGATCTCCTGCGCCTCCACGCCGATCCAGCCGCGCGTCACCGAGCCGGACTTGATGATCTGTTCCATCACCGTCCGGGCGATGGAGACGGGAATGGCAAAGCCGATGCCGAGCGAGCCGCCGCTTTGCGAATAGATCGCCGTGTTGATGCCAACCAGATTTCCTGAGCTGTCCGTCAGCGCGCCGCCGGAATTGCCCGGGTTGATGGGGGCGTCGGTCTGGATGAAGTTCTCGAAGGCATTGATCCCCAGTTGCGTTCGGCCGAGGGCGCTGACGATGCCGTGGGTCACGGTCTGGCCGACGCCGAAGGGGTTGCCGATGGCCAGCACGACGTCGCCCACGCGCAGCGATTCGGTCGCTGCGAAAATTACCGCAGGCAGCTTGCCGTCGCTCTTGACCTGCAGCACGGCGAGGTCGGTCTCCGGGTCGGTGCCGACGACGCGGCCGCGGAAGCGGCGGCCGTCGTTGGTCGCCACTTCGATCTCGTCCATGTTTTCGACGACATGGTTGTTGGTGAGGATGTAGCCGTCCGCGCTGACGATGACGCCGGAGCCGAGGCCCGACTGGCGTTGCGGCCCGCCGAAGCGGTCACCGAAGAAATAGCGGAAGACCGGGTCGTCGGCGAAGGGGTGGCGCGGCGTCTTCACTTCCTTGCTGGTGTAGATGTGCACCACCGAGGGCAGCGTCTTCTTCGCCGCATCGGCATAGGACACCACCTTGCGCGTATCGGGAGAGGCGGGCGCGGCCGCCTCCTGCAGGGCCACCACGGCCGGCATCGGCTGGCCGCCGAGCCAGTCCGGCTTGAGCGTCGTCACGACGAACAGCGCGGCGACGCTGACGGTGACGGCCTGGGCGAAAATGAGCCACAATCGTTGCATAGTTTGGTTGAGAGGCAGATGAATGGACAGGATTGAATTGGCCGCGTACCTCGACGGGCTGCTCGAGGCCGGGCGTTTCCGCGATTATTGCCCAAATGGCCTGCAAGTGGAAGGACGCCAGGAGGTGCGCCGCATCGTCTGTGGCGTGACGGCCAGCCAGGCTCTGCTGGAGGCGGCGCTGGCCGCCGATGCGGATGCCATTCTGGTGCATCACGGTTATTTCTGGCGCGGCGAGGACGGGCGCATCACCGGCATCCGCCGCGCCCGCCTGAAAACCCTCCTGGAGAACGACCTCAGCCTGTTCGCCTACCACCTGCCGCTGGATGCCCATGCCGAGCTGGGCAACAACGCGCAACTCGCCGTGCGGATGGGCTGGACGGTCGAAAGGCGCTTCGCCGAGCAGGATGTCGGCTTCCTCGGCTGCACGGAAGGCACGGCGCAGGAAGTTGCCGAGAAGCTGGCACTCAAGCTGGGCCGGCTGCCGCTGCTGGTGGGCGATGCGGCGCGGCCCGTGAAGCGCATCGCCTGGTGCAGCGGCGGCGCGCAAGACTATTTCGAGCAGGCCATCGCCGCCGGCGCCGACGTGTTCGTCAGCGGCGAGATTTCCGAGCAGACCGCGCATCTGGCGCAGGAATCCGGCGTGCCCTACATCGCCGCCGGCCACCATGCCACCGAGCGCTACGGCGTGCAGGCCGTCGGTGCGCATCTGGCCGAGCGCTTCGGCATCGAGTGCCGCTACGTCGAGATCGACAATCCGGTCTGAACGCCGGCTTGAATCGATGGCGTTCGCCTGCACGGCGGCGGCGGGCATCGTCGCGGGACGCGCCTGCAGCGGCACGGCCATTCCGATGACTGGGGCGATCTCGCTGTGCGGCTGGGCTGTGCCGGCGGGCTACTTCTTGCCGGTGCGGCGCTCGGTACCGGCCTGAAGCTTTGTGCGGATGCGGGTGAGCAGGTCGACCAGCTTGGCCGATTCGGCCGGCGTCATGGCGGCGGCAATGCGCGCTTCATGCTGCTTGATGCGGCGCTTCAACTGCTTGAGGAGCTTCTCGCCTTCCGCAGTGAGCACCAGCGCGTTGGAGCGCCGGTCAGTGGGCGATGCGCGCCGCTCGACCAGTCCGCGCGCTTCCAGCTGGTCGATCACCGCGACCATCGTGGAGCGGTCGAGCTGGGTGGCGGAAGCGAGCAGGCTCTGCGTCATGCCCGGGTTGGCGGATATCAGGACGAGCACGCCGAAGCGCCCCGGTGAAATATCGAAC
>CAZKDH010000037.1:0-48139 GCA_964551505.1 uncultured Rhodospirillaceae bacterium | reverse complement strand
AGGTCGTCGGACACCGACTGGATGAAGCAGGCATGCGGCTGCGGATGTTCGTAGGCCGAGGCCGAGACGGTGAGCTCGCCGGTCCGGTAGTCGACGTAGTGATGGCCCTGGGCCGGGCCGTCGATGCCATAGGCCCAGTGCAGGCCGGTGTTGAACCATTGCGGGCTGTTGGGGGCGCCCATCTGGCGCGCCAGCATGAAGCGCATCTCGTCGAAGAAGGCCTTGGCGTCGCGCTCGGAATCGAAATAGCCGCCCTTCCAGCCCCAATAGGTCCAAGTGCCGACCAGGCGGTCGAAGACCTGGGTCGCCTTCATCTCGCCGACATTGCGCTGGTCGGCCGGCAGCTGCACCAGGGCCTCCTTGTCGGCCTCCTTGCGCCACAGCCATTCCGGCACGCCGGCCTCGACCACCGGGCGCAGCTTCGCCGGCAGGCCGGCCTTGCGGAAGTACTTCTGCGCCAGCACGTCGCTCGCCACCTGCGACCAGTCGGCGGGGACCTCGATGTCCTTCAACTGGAAGACCACCGACCCGTCCGGATTGCGGATCTCGCTCGTCGTGGTGCGGAAGGCGATTTCCGCATAGGGCGATTGGTCGGCTTTGGTGAAACGACGCTCAATCCGCATCTTGGTGCCCCCCGGCTCCGGTAATAAAACCATGATCTGCGGAGAATCCTTCCCCCTCTGCAGAAAATACTTCAGCAAAGATGGGTAAAAGATTGTTCCGGCGCGCTATATCTAGTGGTCTAGACCGGCGCTGCGTCACGATATTGCGTTTAGGGTGAACGCCGGCGCAACAGAGAAATTTCAAGATTTGGTGATTATTCCTGTTGACGCTTCTAGATGTTGTGCTCCCCCTCGTTTTCCGCCGCGTCGCCGCTTCTGTTGCGGCGCAAAAGCCTGAAAAACCGCTGTCACGATTTTGACACGGCCCCGCGGAGGGCGGAAAAGACGATGGCGATCAACATGATAGAGATGCCGAAAGCCTGGCTCCAGCTGACGGTTTCGTGCAGGACCAGCACCGCGGCGGCGATTGAGAAGATCGGTTCGATGTTGAGGGTGACCGCGGTCTGGGCCGGCGTCACCCAGCGCATCGCCACGAACAGCACGATGATGCCGAAGATGTAGCAGCCGGTGGCGCCGCCGAGGCCGATCCAGCCGGTCGCCGACTGCGGCAGGACCAGCTCGCCGAAGCCCAGGACATAGGCCGACATCACCGCCAGCATCCAGAGATTGGCCCAGACATTCACCACCAGCGGCTCGACGCCCTCCAGATAGGTGCTGCCCCAGGTGACGGTGACGGCGAGGCCGAAGGCGGCGCCGAGGGCGAAGGCGATGCCGCGCCAGTCCAGGCGCTCGAAGCCCGGCCCGACCGCCCAGACCAGCCCGGCGAAGGCGAGGATCAGGCAGAAGGCCTTCACCAGGGTGATTCGCTCCCGCCCGGCCAGGGCGGAAAGCAGCCCCACCATCAGCGGGAAGCTGTAGAGCAGGATCACCGCCAGGCTGACGTCGATATAGGCCACCGACGACAGGTAGCCGACCGACATCAGGAACATGCCGAAGGCGAGGACGGCGCTGCCCCGCAGGTTGCGGGCAGGCAGGCGGAAACTCTGCCCCCGGGCGAGGAGGAAGAGGCCGATCACCCCGACGAAGGCGACGAATCGTATCCAGACCAGCGTCACCGGGGTCGAGCCGCCAAGGTAGGCCAGTTTCGAGAACGTGGTGATCTGGCTGAAGGCCACCGCGGCGACGGCGACCAGAAGGATGCCCAGCCAGTAGTTGCGCCGCGGATTCACCGCGACGACACCGGCGGAAGCGTGGATATCGGCGGTCAGAATCGGCCTCTTTCGCGGTCGTGGGGCGGTTCGGCGACGGTGGATGCGGCGGCGGGGCCCGGTTGGAACTGCGCGGCAACTATGCGCAAGCCGGATTCGGCCTGTCCAGCCAGGATTACTGATCGAGGGCGGCGGAAATGCTGATCGGGGTCCCCGGCCGGGCCGAGGGAAAAAACCTGTCCAGGCTTGAGGTTGCAGCGCCGGATCGGCGCCTCGCCTCGCCTTGCCTTGCCGCCGGCGCGTGTCTATAGTCTGGCCGCCCGCAACGTTTTGGACCTCGCCAGCTTCATGAGCTTCGGTACCTGGTTGTTTACCCGCCTCCACGGCGAGCTCGTCGGGACCGACGAATTCGGCAACAAGTACTATCTGGACCGCCGGACCAAGGGCCAGAAGCGCGAGCGCCGCTGGGTCCTCTACAAGGGCCTGCCGGAGGCCAGCAAGGTGCCGCCGGAATGGCATGCCTGGCTGCACTGGACGGTGCAGAAGCCGCCGGTCGAGCGCGCCAAGCCGCGCTCCTGGCAGAAGCCGCATCTGCCCAATCTCACGGGAACCGATCTCGCCTATCGCCCGCCCGGCCATACCCTGAAGGGCGGGCAGCGGGCCAAGGCCGCCGGCGATTACGAGCCATGGACGCCAAGCTGAGCCTGTCCGGCGCCGCCGGGGGCGCGTCCCGCCGCCGCGCCGGAGCGACCCGCGCGTCCTCATCCAACCGCCATCTGGGGAACTGACATGCAGCGCAATGTGCTGGAAACCATCATGGGCGCCGTCGTGCTGCTGGCGGCGGCGGCGTTTCTCTACGTCATCTACAGCGGCAGCGGCGTCAAGGAGACCCGCGGCGGCTACGATCTGACCATCCGCCTGGACAGCGGCGGCTCGGTGCTGCCCGGGACCGAGGTGCGCGCCGCCGGCGTCAAGGTCGGCACCGTGGTCAGCCAGGAATTCGACGCCGAGGCCTTCCAGGCGGTGCTGGTGCTGAACATCGACGGCCGGGTCAAGCTGCCCACCGATTCCAGCGCGATCATCACCAGCGACGGCCTGCTCGGGAACAACTACATCCTGCTGGAGCCGGGCTCGGACGATACCCTGATGAAGAACGGCGACCGGATCGAGCATGCCCAGGGCGCGGTCAACCTCGCGGATCTGATCAACAAATTCGTGGTCGGGACCGACAGCAAGGGCACGGAAGAGGGCGGCACCAACTAGGCGCCAGGGCCCGGGCCCGGCTTGCGGCGGCCGCGGCCGGTGCCTAGATACAAGAGATGTTAGGTGCTGGGCATGACCACCAAGGCTAAGGCTTCGAGCGGCCTCACCCTGCCGACCTGGCGCCAGCCGGACGGCAGCCCGGTGTCCTGCCTCGAGAAGATCAAGGTGCTCAACCAGAACCTGGAGGAGATCCGCCAGCTCTCCCAGGACGCGCTGGAAGACGCGGTGCTGATGGGCTGCGACGAGACGCAGATCCGCGAGGTCTTTGCCCAGATGCTGGCGGGCCTCGACAACCCCTATAGATCCAAGAAATGAACCAGATAGAACGAGGTTGCGCCGCCGGGTTTTTCGCCTGGCTGGCGCTGTCGGGGATCCCCGCGGCCCAGGCCGTCCCGATGGACGAGGTCGTGCTGCAGGGGCTGGACAAGATCACCGCCCGGGTCTCGACCATCAAGGTGCCGGTGGGCGCCACGGTGACCTTCGGCGCGCTGCAGATCACCGCCCGCGCCTGCGACAAGCACCCGCCGGAAGAAACCCCGGAATCCGCGGCGTTCCTGGAGGTGGTGGAGAACAAGCCCGACGAGCCGCCGGTGAAGCGGTTTTCCGGCTGGATGTTCGCCTCGAGCCCGGCCCTGTCCGGCCTCGAGCACCCGATCTACGACCTGGTGGTGCTGGACTGCGTCAATGACGATCCCGACCGGTCCGCCGCACCTGCCGGAACCGCGCCGGACGAGACGTCGGTGAATCCGCAGGGGCAAGCTCAGCCAGCCCAGGCTCAGCCGGCGCCCAGCAATTCCTCCAGCGCCCCGGCCGGCACGTCGGAATAGAACTCGGCCCGCCGCGCCAGCGCGTCGTTGAGCCGCTTGCGGTAGTCCTCGCGCGGGATCTCGAGCGCACCGAAGCGCGCCAGGTGCTTGGTCACGAACTGGGTATCCAGCAGGCCGAAATTTCCCGCCCGGAGACGTGCCACCAGATGGACCAGCGCCACCTTGCTGGCATCGGTCTCGCGGCTGAACATGCTCTCCCCGAAGAACGCCCCGCCGAGGCTGATGCCGTAGAGCCCGCCCACCAGTTCTCCGTCCATCCAGACCTCGACGCTGTGGGCGTAGCCCATCTGGAACAGCTGGCGGCAGAGATCGAAGATGGTCTGGTTGATCCAGGTCTGCCGCCGCCCGGCCGCCGGCGCGGCGCAGGCCTCGACGACGCGCTCGAAGACGGTGTTGCAGGTGACCTTGAAGCGCCCGTGGCGGATGGTCTTGCGCAGGCTTTTCGGCACATGGAAGGTGTCGAGCGGGATGATGCCGCGCAGC
Organism: uncultured Rhodospirillaceae bacterium; assembly: GCA_964551505.1. Taxonomy (GTDB): domain Bacteria; phylum Pseudomonadota; class Alphaproteobacteria; order Dongiales; family Dongiaceae; genus Dongia. The sequence continues at coordinate 43,795 of CAZKDH010000037.1, read as the reverse complement.
TCCGGATCGATCCAGTAGAGTTCCGGGTCGTTGCGCGCCTCGGCCATCGGGAAGATCCCGATGGCATAGGCCCGCAGCAGCATGTCGGGCGTGATCTTCGGCGGCTTGGATCGGTTCGACATCGGCGCCAATTCTAGGCCCGATGCCGGTATCGCCGCCAAGCGTTATTTTCGCCGCATTCGGGTGCAATAACCCTACTTGGCGACGAACTTCTCCAGCCAGCGGATGTCATAGGCACCGTTGATGAAGTCCGGCGCGGCGATCAGCTTGTGGTGCAGCGGGATGTTGGTCTTGATGCCGCCGATCACCATCTCCTCGAGGGCCCGGCGCAGCCGCATCAGGCATTCGTTGCGGGTGCGGCCGTGCACCACCAGCTTGGCGATCAGGCTGTCGTAGTTCGAGGGCACCTTGTAGCCGGAATAGAGCGCCGAATCGACCCGGACGCCGAGCCCGCCGGAGGCGTGGAAATCGGTGATCCGGCCGGGCGAGGGCAGGAAGGTGTCGGGATCCTCGGCATTGATCCGGCACTCGATGGCATGGCCGTTGATCACCACGTCGGACTGGCCGAAGCCGAGCGGGGCGCCCGAGGCGACGCGGATCTGCTCGCGCACCAGATCGATCCCGGTGATCATTTCCGAGACCGGATGCTCGACCTGCAGGCGCGTATTCATCTCGATGAAATAGAATTTCCCGTCCTGGAACAGGAATTCTATGGTGCCCAACGAGCGGTAGCCCATCTTCTGCATCGCATTGATCGAGACCTCGCCGATATGGGCGCGCTGCTCGGCGTTGAGGGCGGGCGAGGGGGCCTCCTCCAGCACCTTCTGGTGGCGGCGCTGCAGCGAGCAGTCGCGCTCGCCGAGATGCACCACATTGCCGTGGTTGTCGGCCAGGATCTGCATCTCGATATGGCGCGGATGCGAGAGGTATTTCTCCATGTAGACGGCGTCGTTGCCGAAGGCCGCCTTGGCCTCGGCCCGGGCCATGGAGAAGGCGGCCTTCAGCTCGCTCTCGTCGTTGGCGACCTTCATGCCCTTGCCGCCGCCGCCGGCCGCGGCCTTGATCAGCACCGGGAAGCCGGTTTCCTTGGCGACCTTCATTGCCTCGACGTCGTCGCGGATCTCGCCTTCCGAGCCGGGCACGACCGGGATGCCGAAGCGGATCGCGGCGTCCTTCGCCTGCACCTTGTCGCCCATCAGGGCGAGGTGCTCCGGCGACGGGCCGATGAAGGTCAGGCCATGCTCCTCGACCATCGAGGCGAAGGTGGCGTTCTCGGAGAGGAAGCCGATGCCGGGATGGATGGCGTCGGCGCCGGTGATGGTGGCGGCGGAGATGATCGCCGGCATGTTGAGGTAGGAATCCCGCGACGCCGCCGGGCCGATGCAGACGCTCTCGTCGGCGAGGCGGACATGCATCGCATCGGCGTCGACGGTGGAATGCACCGCCACGGTACGGATGCCCATCTCGCGGCAGGCGCGATGAATCCGCAGCGCGATCTCGCCGCGATTGGCTATCAGGACTTTTTCAAACATCGGGGCCCTGTTTCCGGGCTACTGGATGATCATCATCGGCTCGCCGAACTCGACCGGCTGGCCGTCGGCGATCAGGATCTCGATCACCGTGCCGTTGGCGACGGCCTGGATCGGGTTCATCACCTTCATCGCCTCGATGATCAGGACGGTCTGTCCCTTGGCGACCTTGTCGCCGACCTTGACGAAGGCCTGGGCGCCCGGTTCCGGGCAGAGATAGGCGGTGCCCACCATCGGCGAGGCCAGGGTCCCCGGCTGGGGACCGTCGGCCTTGGCCGGCGCCGCGGCAACGGCCGGGGCAGCGCCGGCGCCCGGCATCTGGTGGATGGTGGTGGCGGTGGCGATCTGGCCGCTGTTGACCCGGACCCGCTTGCCTTCGCTCTCGAATTCAATCTCGCTGAGCTCGGTCTCCTTCAGCAGCTTGGCCAGCTTGCGGATCAGGGCCTCGTCGACATCGAATTTGCTCATGAGCGTGCCTTCTTGGAACCGGATTTCTGCGTTGAAAGGATGCCCGCCATGGCGTCCAGGGCCAGCAGGTAGCCCTGGGCCCCGAGACCGCAGATGACGCCCTTGGCGGCGGCGCTGATGAAGGAATGGTGGCGATAGGCCTCGCGCCGGAAGATGTTGGAGAGATGCACCTCGATCGCCGGCAGGTCGGTCAGCAGCAGGGCATCCATCAGGGCGACCGAGGTATGGCTCAGGCCCGCCGGGTTGATGACGATGCCGGCGGCGCCCTTGCGCGCCTGCTGCAGCCAGGTGATCAGCTCGCCCTCGTGGTTGGACTGGCGGAAATCCACCGCAAGGCCCAGCGCCTTGCCGCGGGCGGCGCAGGCCTTGGCGATGTCGTCCAGGGTGTCGCGGCCATAGAGCTCCGGCTCCCGAACCCCCAGCATGTTGAGGTTCGGCCCGTTGAGGACCAGGATTGTGGGCTGCTTGGACAAGATGGACATGCTCCCGAATCGACCCGGCACTTATAGCCAGCAGCCCCCGAAGTCGCAACCAAGGGCCGTGTTATCGGGATTTCCCGAGATTTCCGGATGACGTCTGGCCGTCGGGATGGAATTTGCGGCCTGAAGCGCTGATCCGCAACCAAAAATCCCCGAAGTGCAGACCCGGCTGCGGGTGGGAGCGGCAACCCGGCGGCATTTCGGCGGGCTATGCCTTCTGTCCCATTCTGCATATACTGAGGGGAAACATTTGTGACTGCTAGGAAACGCCGATTCGGGCGGCAAAGTGGGGACTGGAATGGATGACGTGGATGCGCGCGGCGACAATCACCCGCCGCAGGAGGATGCGCTGCGCCTCGCGGCCCGGGGGCTCGGCGCCCTCGAATACCTGCAGTCCGGGATCGGTCGCGGCCTGGAGGCCCAGGCCCTGGCGCTGGGCGAGATCGAGGGCCGCAGCGGCCAGGTCCAGGGCGCCCTGGAGAAATCCAGCGCCCAGGTGGCGCAGAGCGCCGAGATCAGCCAGCAGCTGCGGGCGGCGCTGGCGGCTGAAATGGAGCGGGTGCTGGTCGGCATCCGCGGCGAGCTCGAGGCCATCGTCGGCGCGATCGAGGTCAAGGCCAAGGATGCGATGACGGTGCTGAAGTCGATCGAGGGCATCGCCAAGGCGGTGAACCTGCTGTCGCTGAACGCCACGATCGAGGCGGTGCATGCCGGCGAGCAGGGCAAGGGTTTCGCCATCGTCGCCCAGGAAGTGCGGCAGCTGGCCCAGCAGACCATGCAGGGCGCCAAGGATGCGGCCCAGCGCATCGACCTTTCCGAGGTGCAGCAGCGGGTGGCCCGGGTGGCGGAGGATGCCAACCGCCAGCTCGGCGCCCTGGGCGGCCAGCTGGCGGATTCGCTGGAGCGGATGAACGCGACCTTCGCCGCGATGTCGGAGGAGCTGATCGCGCTGAAGGCCAACAACCGGGTGATCGGCGTGGCGGCGCCGCAGATCGCGGCGCGCAATGCCGCGCTGACCGACAAGACCGCATGGTCGGTGAGCCTGGCGGAAAACCTCGCCGCCGCCGCGGCGGCACCGGCCACCGCGGAAGCGGAGCTGGCGGCGGTGCTCCGGCGCAACAGCCTGCCTGCCGAGCGCGATTTCGACCGGCTGGCGGCGGTGCTGAAGCGCGGCACGGTCAGGATCGCGATCGAGCCCGCCTTCGTCGGCCTCTCCTTCCGGCTGCGGCCGGGCGAGCCGCTGCGCGGCCTCGACGTCGACTATGCCGCGGCCTTCGCCAAATGGCTGGGGGTGCGGCCGGAATTCGTCGAGCATCCCTGGGACCAGTGCACCGAACTGCTGCATCTCGGCGCCCGGCCGAACCAGCCGCCGGCAGACTTGGTCTGGAGCGCGCTGCCGCCCAATGCCGCCTATCGCGGCGTCGCCTTCTCGGAGACCTATACCTACCTGCATTACATCCTGGCGCGCCGGGCGGGCGACGTCGCGATCCGCGGCCTCGGCGATCTCGGCGGCAAGGTCCTCGGCTGCATCAACGATCCCGGCGCCTTCGCGACCCTGGAGGCCGCGGGCCTGCGCTGGGGCGCCAATGCCGACAAGCCGGGCGGCAAGGTGCGCCTCGCCAATCTGATCGCCTATTCCGACCAGAGCCAGATCCACGACTGCCTGGCGGACGGCCTGGTCGATGCCTTCGCCGTGGACCAGCCAATCTATTTTTGGGCGGCGACCGGCGCCGAGAGCCGCTGGAAGGGCAAGATCGACATCCTGCCGGGCAATCTCGCCGCCGATCCCTGGTACTACGCGGTCGGCGTCGCGGCCGACGCCGCCAGTATCGATCTCCTGGCCAAGGTGAACGAATTCATCCGCTGGTTCCAGGGCCGGCCGGAGCGCGCCGAGATCGAGCGCAAGTGGCAGGGGACGGCGATCGCCGGCAAGGGAAACTATCGGCTGGAGGCCGGCGATCTCCCGGGCGAGGCCGAGCTGTGGAAAAGGTTCCGCGCGGCCGGATAAGCGGCCGGCCGGGCGCCGGGGGCTCCTCCTTGGGAATAGCTCCTTCCGGGCGGGCGATGTGCCGAAAAACCTTGGGCAAGAATTCCCGGTCCATTCTCAAAATGAGAGAGTGCAAGAGTGCGTCATCCCTTTAGGCGCTCAGCAGACTCCTTTGCTGCATTGACCTTTGCATCTTCCTCGGTTCGCGTGCGCGGAAGATCATCATGAATGACGTTCCAGGGAATCTGACTTTCGATACCCGTATGAGCTTCGTTCGGCGGCCATTCTTCGGGATGATCGAGCGTGCCAATCATGACACCGTGTCCATCCGCGGCACGCATTCCGAGCGGACTGCCGCAGTTGGAGCAAAAGCCGCGTTCGTACCAAGCAGATGACCGGTAGTAGGTCGGCCTCCCCTTGGTAAACCGAAACGCCGCCTTTTGCGCCCCATGGAATCCCGCAAAAATGGCGGATGGGCCGCCATAGCCCTTCTGACACATTCGGCAATGGCAGTGGGCGACCCACGAAGGCGGCTCAGTCGCCTCAAACCGCACGGCCCCGCACAGGCAGCCACCGGTGATCGGCAAGGTCTTGGCGGTCATGGTTGCCCTCCCTCGGCGCTCGAGGCATCAGCCCGCTGGCTACCGCACTTTCAGTCGAATCCCCAGGCTCAGCTGCCGCGGGCCTTCTTGATCAGCGCGACCATCTCGTCGATCGGGATGGCGCCGGCGATGATCTGGTCGCCGATGATGAAGGTCGGCGTGCTGTTGATCTGCAGCGCTTCGGCGAGGTCGTGATTGGCGGCGATGCTGGCCTTGGTCGCGCCGGCCGACATGTCGGCCTCCATCCGCTCCGGGTCCATGCCGACGGCGCTCGCGATCTGGCGCAGCAGCGCCGGATCGTAGCCGCCCTTATGCGCCATCAGCGCCTGGTGGAAGGCCTCGTACTTGCCCTGCTTCTGGGCGGCGAGGGCGGCCTGCGCCGCCAGGATCGAATCCTCGCTGAGGATCGGGAATTCCTTGTAGACGAGGCGGATGCCGGGATCGGCCTTCAGCAGGCCCGCCAGCGGCTCGGCCACGCGCTTGCAATAGGGGCAGCGGTAGTCGAAGAACTCGACCACGGTGACGTCGCCGATCGGGTTGCCGCCGACCGGCGCCTCCGGGTCCTTGAAGACCGCGTCGGCATGGGTCTTCAGCGCCTCGGCCTGGCTCTGCTGCTTGGTCTGGCTCTCGCGCGCCTGCAGCGCCTCGATGGCTTCCCGGATCACCTCCGGATGCTCGATCAGGTACTGGTGGACCAGCGCCTTCACCGCTTCCTGCTGCTGCGGCGTGAGCGGCGCCTCCTCGGCGGAAGCGGGGGTGGCGAAAGTCAGGAAGATGACCGCGAGCGAAGCCAGAAATCTGCGCATGAACCCATTCCATCGGGAGCGACGGCCGCGGCCGCCGGAACATCGGTCCGAGTAAGCATAGGGCCGGGCCGAATGCAAGAAACCCGGCCGTGCCGGGGGTGCCGTTCACGCGAGCGTGTAGGCTATTCGTCCTCGATGTCCTGGGCCCGCGACAGGATGTCCTGGGCGCGGATCCAGCCCGGCGAGCCGTCGGGCAGGCCGCGGTTCAGGGCGAGGTCGGCCTGGGCCCGCGCCTCCTTGGCGTCGCCCTGGGCCATCGCCTCCTCGGCCTTGGCGAGCGCCGACATGCCGGTATCGCCGTCGCGCCCGTAGGCCACCGCCAGCAGGCGCCAGGTCTGCGGGTTGTTGGGCTCGCCATTGGCCGCCTGTTCCAGATTGAGGATCGCCGGCTTGACGAATTCCTGCTGCTCGGTCTCGATCTGGACCTGGCCGAGTTCGAGGCGCAGCAGCGCCTCCCGCGGCCGGAGATCCACCGCCTTCTGGTAGAGCGGCAGGGCCTCCGCCAGCTTGCCGTTCTGGAACAGGATCTGGCCCTTCTGCTCGAGGAAGAACGGGTCGTCCGGGGATTCGGCCAGCAGCCCGTCCATCAGGGCCAGCGATTCCTTCAGCCGGCTGACGCGGAAATAGGCGATGGCGCGGGCATAGCGCGCGGGCACCGACACGTCCTTTTCCGGATAGATCTGCAGCACCCGGCCGAGCGGCCAGAGGAAGCCCTTCAGCTTCGCCAGCATGCGCTCGTGCAGCACGATCAAGTCGGGGGAATCCGGCACGTCGCTGTAGGGCGACTGGGCGACATGCTGCGCCACCGAATCGATGCGGTCGGTGGTGAGCGGATGGGTGCGCAGATAGGGATCCTGGTTGGTCGACAGCAGGAACTCCTGGCCTTCCAGCTTCTTGAAGAACTCGAGCAGGCCGCGCGACGACTGGTGGGTGGCGTCGAGGAACTTCATGCCGGCCTGGTCGGCCGCGGATTCCTGCACCCGGCTGTATTTCAGCAGGCCGCGCTTGGCGATCTCGCCGCAGATCGCCGGCAGCGGGCCGGTGCCGCCGCCGGAGGCGACGGTGGCGCCGACGGTCATCAGCATGCAGGCGATGTTCTCGATCGTGGCGTTGCGCAGGGCGTCCTGGAAATGCACCAGATGGCCGCCGGAAATATGGCCGGTTTCGTGGGCGATCACCCCGATCACCTGGTTCGGGCTGTCGGACTTCATCAGCAGCCCGGTATTGATGAACATGTTGAGGCCGGGCGCCACGAAGGCGTTGATCCGGTCGTCCTCGATCAGGTGCACCTCGATGTTGGAGGCCTCCTGGTTGGCGACGGTGAAGATCGGGTCGGCATAGGCGCGGATCGTGGCCTCGATCTCGGCATCGCGGACGACGGACATGGACCCGCCCTGGGCGGCGGCGGCGAGGGGCAGGCCGATGGTCGCGGCGAAGGCCAGGCAGCCGGAAAGCAGTCGGTTGATCAACGCGTTCATCCTTCCTATGCTCGCCCCCGCAATCCGGCGGACCAGCGGAGCATATAATGCCAAGCGCCTATCACACTTCACCAGCCCAATCCAGGGGACCCTCCCAGAATGCGCCCCGCCTGCCGCGGTTTCCACGGCTGGGCCTGAACCTCCACAGGGCCGCCCGCTGGACCATCGGCGGAGGCATCCTGGCGCTTGCCGCCTGCGGCGGCAGCGCGCAGTTTGCCGGCGAGCTTGGCAGCATCGACAATTTCAAGGCCGGGGTGGTGGCCGACGAGCCGCGGGCGGCGCTGGTCGCGCGGGACCTGCTGAGCGCCGGCGGCAATGCGGTCGATGCCGCGGTCGGCGCCTATTTCGCCATGTCGGTGACCTTGCCCTCGGCCGCCGGTCTCGGCGGCGGCGGGGTCTGCCTGGTGCACGACGCCGACAACGAGACCACCGAGGTCTTCGATTTCCTGCCGCGGGCCTCCGCCGCGGGCATCGTCGCCCTGCCGGGCAACGTGCGCGGCATGGCGGCGCTGAATGCCCGCCACGGCAAGCTGCAATGGGCGCAGCTGGTCTCGCCGGCCGAGACCCTGGCCAGCAACGGCACCGCGACCAGCCGCGCGCTGGTGGCCGAACTCGCCGCCTCGGGCGATCGGCTGCTGGAGGATCCGCAGCTGGCGACGATCTTCACCCGGCCCGACGGCGCCCTGCTGAAGGAGACCGACAACCTGCGGCAGGTCGATCTCGGCGCCGCCCTGGCGCAGATCCGGGTGCGCGGCGTCAACGAACTCTACGGCGGGGCGCTGGCGCAGAAGCTGGTGGAATCCGCGACGGCGATCGGCGCGCCGCTGACCATCGACGAGCTGCGCGCCTATCGGGTGGCGGTCTATGCGCCGATGGAGCAGAAGCTCGGCGACCAGACCGTGTTCCTGGCGATGCCGCCGGCAGCGGGCGGGGTGCTGACCGCGCAGATGCTGACGGCGCTGGAAGACGGCAACGGCGCCGATCCGGTCTTCGTCGCCAAGACCACCGAGGCGCTGATGCGCGACCGCGCGGCGACGATCAAGCCGAACGGCGATCCGCTGCAGCCGGCCGACCAGCTGATCGCCCCGCAGCATGTCGCCGCCGCCCTGGCGGCCGGTGCCGCGGCCGGCGCGACGCCGGTGCCGGAGAATGCCTCGGCCGCCACCGTCGTCGCGGTGGATGACGACGGGCTGGGCATCGCCTGCGCCTTCACCATGAACGCGCCGTTCGGCGCCGCCCGCCTGGCGCCGGGCACCGGCATCATCCTGGCGCCGGCGCCCGACGACCAGGGCAACGGCTTCAGCGCCCTGTCGCCGCTGATCATGGCGAACAAGAAGAATGGCAATCTCTACTACCTCTCCGCCGCCGCCGGCGGCGCGCCGGGCGCGGTGGCCCAGGCGCTGGTGCTGGACGGCGTCGCGCGCGGCAAGCTCGGGCTCGACCAGGCGATGCAACGCGGCCGGGTCTTCGCCGATGGCGGCGGCACGGCCTATGCCGAGGAAGCCAGCGGCGCCGGGACGGTGGGCGCGCTGCAGGCGGCTGGCCTGCAGGCGCAGACCTCGGGCCCGCTCGGCCGGATCAATGCGATCTTCTGCTCGGACGACACCCCGCATCATCCGGATACCTGCCGGGTGCGCAACGACTACCGCGGCGCCGGCCTGGTCGCGGTGCTGAGCACGGACTGAGCCCGGCATGGAATCCTCGCGGATGCCGCCACCGGGCGAGGCCGGCGCCGCCCGGCCGGCGCTGAAGGTCGCCCGGCGCGCCGAGATCGCGCCGTTCATCGTCATGGACGTGATGCGCGCGGCCAATGCCTATGCGGCGCGGGCGGCGGCGGAGAACCGCCCAGGGATCATCCATCTCGAGGTGGGCCAGCCCACCTCGCCGGCGCCGCTGAAGGTGCGCGAGGCGGCGATGGCGGCGCTGCAGCGGGACCTCATCGGTTATTCGGATTCCCTCGGCCTGCCGGCGCTGCGGCGGCGGATCGCCCAGCATTACGGCGAGTTCTACGACCTCGCAGTGCCGGGAGAGCGCATCGCGGTGACCACCGGCTCCTCCGGCGGCTTCCTGCTCGCCTTCCTCGCCGCCTTCGATCCTGGCGACCGGGTGGCGCTGGCCAGCCCGGGCTATCCCTGCTACCGCCACATCCTCACCGCCCTCGGCATCGAGCCGGTGATCGTCGAGATGGGGCCGGAGACCAAGTTCCAGCCGACCGTGGCCGCGCTGGAGAAGATCGCCGGCCGGATCGACGGCCTGATCCTGGCCAGCCCGTCGAACCCGGTGGGCGCGGTCATTCCCGCGGCGGACCTCGCGGCGCTGGCGGCGTGGTGCAGCGGACGCGGCATCCGCCTGATCTCCGACGAGATCTATCACGGCATCACCTATGGCGCGCCGGCGACGACTGCCGCGGCGCTGGGCGGGGAGGCGGTCGTCATCAACAGCTTCTCCAAGTACTTCTCGATGACCGGCTGGCGCCTGGGCTGGCTGGTGCTGCCGCCGGACCTCGCCCGCGGCGTCGAGCGCCTGGCGCAGAACCTCTTCATTTCGCCGCCGACCTTGTCGCAGCACGCCGCCATCGCCGCCTTCGATGCCCATGACGAACTGGCGCTGAACGTCCGGCGCTACGCCGCCAACCGCGATCTCCTGCTCAACGACCTGCCCGGCGCCGGCTTCTCGAAACTGACCAGCACCGACGGCGCCTTCTACATCTACGCCGATGTCGGCGATCTCACCGACGACAGCCTCGCCTTCTGCACCCGGATGCTGGAGGAGACCGGCGTCGCCGCCACGCCGGGGATCGATTTCGATGCGGCCCGGGGGCGGCATTTCCTGCGCTTCTCCTTCGCCGGAGCGACCGCCGACATGGCGGAAGCGGCAAAGCGGCTGAAGGCGTGGGGAAAATGACACATCCATCCGGTCCTGACGGACCGGATGATGATCGCTCGCCAAGAGCCGGATTCGGGCCGCTATTTGACCGATTTCCAGGCTTGCTATCCTAGAGAAGCGTCCATCCATTCGGATTTTGCTCGCGCGGTCAGGTGCCTTGTCGAATGAAGGGCTTGAGCGCCGGTGCTTGATTAATCGTTGCAGTCGGCGCCCTAATTGATCTTGCAGGGATGGCGAGGACGGTCGTTTGGGGACGGGCGATCTTCACCGGAGGCGGAGATGGGCAGCACGACCCAATCCCAGGAGCAGATCGGTCTCGGAAATTTCAGATCCGTCGAGCGTCGCGATCCCGCCGCGCGCATGATCGTCGACGTTTCGCTGCGGGCCTCGCTGGAGGAACTCAAGGAAGCCTGCGGCCCCGAGGGGGCCAGCGTCGAGGCGCAGTTCCTGGTCGACGGCGTGCCGGCGCGGCTGGTCGCCCGCCTGCGCCTCGATGGCGAGCCGGCGCGCAGCCCGTGGAGCGGCGAGCCGTTCCGCGGCTGCCACCTCGAGGCGGAAACCGAATTCTTCCGGCGGCGCTACCTGGTGAACGGGGAGCCGCTGGCCAACGGGCTCGACTGGCGGATCGCCGGCATGGAAGTCGGCGCGCTGCTCCGCTCCGAGGAGATCCTCGACGGCATTGCACATGCGGCGCTGTCGAATGTCGGCGCCGCCTATCTCACCAACCTGGTCAGCTTCCTCAATCGCGCCTGCGACACGGATTTCGCCTTCGTCGGCGCCTGGTCGGACCGCCGCAAGCGGGCGATCCAAACGCTGGCGATGGCCGAGGGCCAGGCGGTCGTCGACAACATCGAATACGCTCTCGTCGGCACCCCGTGCCGCAACGTCTTGGTCGGGGAGACCTATGTCTATCCCTTCGGCATCCGGCACCTGTTTCCCGACGATCGGCGGCTGCGGGATTTTCAGGTCGAGGGCTATGCCGGGACGGCGCTCTATGATTCCAAGGGCGTCCCCTGCGGGATCATCGCGGTTTTTTCGCGCCGGCCGATCGGCGATCCGGATTCCGTCGGCCGGGCGATCGCGCTGTTTGCCGATCGTGCGGCGGCGGAGATCGCGCGCCAGGCTTTCGAGCGCGAACTGAGCCGGCGCGAGGCGCGGCTGCAGGCCCGCCATTCCTGCCTGACGGACATGCTGCGGGTACAGGCCGAATTGCCGGCGACCGATCCGGGCCGGCTGATGCGGATCGCCACGGCTCGGGTCGCCCATGCCCTGCAGGCCGATTCGGTTTCGGTCTGGACGCTCGGCGAGGCCGGCGCCGAGCGGGCCGCCGCCTATCCGAGCGACAGCCCGGCACTATCGCCGATCGCGGATGGGCGGGACCTCGCCGCGCTCTGGCGCGACAAGGTCCTGGTCAGTCGCAGGGGCGCAGGCTCGGTCCTGGAGGCGGTGATCCAGACGAAGGGGAGCCCCTGTGCGGTGCTGCGCGCCGATCTGCATGACCTGGAGCGGGAATGGGAGCCCGACGATCTGCATTTCCTGGCCTCGATCGCCGGCCTGCTGGCCCAGGCGATGGAGGCGGAGCTGCGGCGGACCGCCCAGTCCGCGGCGGAAGCGGCCAATCTGGCGAAAAGCGCCTTCCTGGCGAATATCAGCCACGAGCTGCGCACGCCGCTGAACGCCATCATCGGCTTCAACGAGCTCATGGAGCTCGGTATTGCCGGCACGTTGAGCGAGATGCAGGCGGTCTACATCCGGGACATCCTCGGCAGCGCACGCGACCTGCTGGCGATGGTCGACAGCCTGCTCGACGTCGCGCGGCTGGATGGCCGGCGCTCGCGCGCCACCGGCAAGACCTGCATCGTGAGGGATGTCGCGCTGCGCGCGGTGCAGGAGCTTGCCGAGCCGGCGGCGCGCAAGGAGATCGCCCTGGAGGTGATCGCCGACCCGATGATCGCGGCGGCCTGCGGCGCAGAGGATCTGCTGCAGGTTCTCCTGCGCATCGCCGGCAACAGCGTGAAGTTCTCCGCGGCCCGGTCGCATATCGGGATCGAGGCGGTGCAGGGGCCGGAGGGCGTCGAGATCGCGGTCGCGGACCAAGGCTGCGGCATGGCGCCGAACGTGGTCGAACGGATGTTCGAGCCGTTCTTCCAGGCGGCCAGCGCCTATGCCCGCTCGCATGGCGGGGCCGGTCTCGGCCTGCCGATCGCCAAGGCGATCGTCGAGGCCCATGACGGCCGGATCTCGGTGGTCAGCGATCCGGGCCGGGGAACGACGGTGCATGTCTTCCTGCCGGCGGCATGTTCCGGCTAGCGCACCGAGTCCGCGAGAGGGGCCGGACCGTGCCCCTGGGATTGCCGGGTGGGGTGTCTCGCTCGGCGATCCTATCGTCGCCCGCCAATTAACTTATTGAAATAATTAAAGACAGTGGCGCGCCCCGCGGGTCCGGCTTCCGCCTTGTTCTCTTGTGATCACAGATATTGTGATGGTAGAGTATCGGAAACAGCGGCCCGTCCAGAACGCTGCAAGCGTCGCCGGGGCCGTGCAACGGACATGGGAAAAGGCATGGGCGTGGTCAGAAAAAAGACGCAATCCGCCAAGGATTTCGATCCGATCCTGCTGGCGGTGCTGTCGAACCGGTTTGAATCCATCATCCGCGAAATGACCAACACGGTCATGAAGGCCAGCCGTTCGAGCGTGATCAAGAACGCCCGCGACATGTCCTGCGGCATCCTCACCTACGATCACCGGCTGGTCTCCGTCGAGGAGGCCCTGCCGATCCATGTGACGGCCCTGGAACTCACCACCCAGCCGATCACCCGCCTGTTCAAGGACATCAAGGACGGCGACGCCTTTCTCAACAACAGCCCGTTCTACGGCGGCACCCATCATGCGGATCTCACGCTCTGCGTACCGGTCTTCTTCGAGGGCGAGCCGCTGTTCTGGACCCTGGCGCGGTCGCATCACGCGGATATCGGCGCGCCCGAGCCGACGACCTATCTGCCCTATGCCAAGGACATCTACGAAGAAGGGGTGCATTTCCCCTGTGTAAGGATCCAGGAGAACGGCGAGGACAAGGCGGATCTCATCCGCATCGGCCTGCAGAAGATCCGGGTCAGCAACATCTGGTACGGGGACTACCGCGCCCAGGTCGGCGCCTGCCGGACCGGCGAGCGCCGCTTGAAGGAGCTGGTCAAGCAATACGGCAGCAAGGTGATCAAGACCTTCATCGAGGCCTGGATGGATTACGGCGAGAGGCGCGCCATTGCGGCGATCCGCCAGCTGCCGGCCGGCACCTATAGCTACGAAGTGCGGCACGACCCGGTCCCCGGCGTGGCGGACGAGGGAGTGCCGATCAAGGCCAGCGTCACCATCGATCCGAAGAAGGGGCTGATTACCGTCGATGTCCGCGACAATCCGGACTGCGTGCCGGGCGGGCTGAACGTGACCGAGGCCTGCGTCATCGCCTCCTGCCGCACCGGCGTCTACTACAACATCGACTCGACGATCCCGCACAACCACGGCAGCGCCAGCCGCATCGTTCCCCTGCTGCGGGACAACTGCGTGGTCGGCCGTCCGAAGCACCCGATCGGCACGTCCTGCGCCACCAGCAACGTCAACGAGCGCCTGGCCAATGCGGTGCAGTGCTGCTTCTCCAAGTTGGGCGAGCCTTATGGCATGGCGGAGGGCGGCGGCAATGCCTCGGCAGCCCTTGGCGTCGTCTCGGGCGAGGATCGCCGCCGCAAGGAAGTGGTTCCCTATGTCACCCAGGTCATGCTGGGCCTCTCCGGCGGGCCCGGCAGCTACGGCCATGACGGCTGGCTCACCTATGAATGCTCGGTGGGCAACGGCGTCATGGTGAACGATTCCATCGAGGTCGACGAAGCCACCTACCCGATCCTGATCGAGGAACGCAGCGTCGCACCCGACAGCATGGGCTTTGGCCGCTGGAACGGCGCCCCGGCGGTCAAGGGTTCCTATCGCTCGCTGACCGGCGACATGACGGTCTATTTCTTCGGCGACGGCGGCACCTTCGCGCCGAAAGGCGTGCTCGGCGGCAAGCCGGGCGCCGGCTGCGGCACCTGGAAGCGCCATCAGGACGGGCATCTGGAGCGGCAGCCGGATTTCGACAACTGCACCGCAAGCGAGGCCGAGGCGGTGCATTACCGCAGCTGCGCCGGGGGCGGCTACGGCGACCCGATGCTGCGCGATCCGGCGCGCGTCGTCGCCGACGTCAACCGGCGCTGGCTCAGCGTCGAGAACGCGCGCAATGCGTTCGGTGTCGCGATGCGGCTCGGCGCCAACGGGGTCGACCATGTGCTGGACGAGGCCGCCACGCATAAGCTGCGGGGAAATGGAAAAACAAGAGGGAGGCAAGAATGACGCGTAATCAGTTGCTGGGAAAGGCCTGCGGCGCCGCCGTCATGGCGCTGGTGCTCTGGTCCGCGGGCGCGGCCCGGGCCGAGGATCCGATCATCATCGGCGCGGCAATCGCCCAAAGCGGCGTGGTGGCGCCCTATGACGAGGGCCCGGCCGAGGCGATGGAAGTCGCGATCGAGGAGCTGAATGCCAAGGGCGGTATTCTCGGCCGCCAGGTGAAGATCGTCTATGCCGACACCAAGTCCGATATCGCCTACGGCGCCACCGCGGCGCAGCAGGTGATCGATCAGGGGGCGCAGATGGTCGTCGTCACCTGCGACTACGACTACGGCAGCGCCGCGGCTTCGGTCGCCGACGCCGCCAACCTGATCGCCTTTTCGACCTGCGCCGGCGATCCGAAATTCGGCCCCAGCGGCATCGGCCCCAATGCCTTTACCATGGCGACCGGCGCTCCCGGCCAGGCCGTGGCGATGGCGGAATGGGCCTACAAGGTCAAGGGCTGGCGCAAGGGCTACGTGCTGATGGATACCACCATCGCCTTCGATGCGACCTGGGCGGACTATTTCAAGCGCCGCTGGGCCGAGCTTGCCGGGGCCGACGGCCTCGTCGGCGAGGATTCATTCGGCGGCGAGGATCCGCAGATCGCCAGCCAGATCACCCGGATCAAGGCGCTGCCCGAGAAGCCCGACTTCATCGTGCTGTGCTCCTTCCCGCCGGGCGGCACCAGCGCCATGCGCCAGCTCCGCGCCGCCGGCGTCGACGCGCCGCTGCTCGGGTCGGAATCCTGGGATGGGGACTATTGGCTGGAAGGCGTGCCCAATCTGACAGAGATGTATTTCGTGACCTACGGCTCGGTCTTCGGCTCGGATCCGCGGCCCGACGTCCAGACCTTCATGGACAAGTTCAAGGCGAAGTACAACAAGATGCCGGTCACCTCGCACGCGATCACCGGCTACAGCGTGATCCAGGCCTGGACCAAGGCGGTCGAACAGGCAGGCACGTTCGACACCGACAAGGTGCGCGATGCCCTGCAGACCTTCAAGGACATGCCGCTGCTGGCCGGGCCGACGACCTTCACCACGGATGCACACATCAACATGCAGCGCGACCTGCTGCTGATCGAAGTGAAGGACGGCAAGTCCGGCAACATCATCCAGGTCGTCAAGGCGGAGCAGATGCCGAAGTGACGCGACCGGCGGATGCCTGCAGGGTCGAAGTCCTGCCATGACCGAGACGGTTGCTGCCACGACGACGCTGGATGTGTCCGGCGTCGTCGTGAATTTCCAGGGTCTGCGCGCGATCGATGACGTCAGCCTGCACCTGCGGCGCGGCGAAATCCTCGGCTTGATCGGGCCGAACGGCGCCGGCAAGACCACCCTGGTGAACGTGCTGACGGGTTTCCAGGAGGCGGATGTCGGCGATGTGAAGCTGGACGGTGCCAGCATCATGCTGCACAAGCCGTTCCAGCGCAGCCGGATGGGGGTCGTCCGCACCTTCCAGAGCGTATTGCCATTCGCCGGCCTGACCGCCCTGGAGAACGTCGAGGCCGGCGCCGTGGCAACCGGTGCGAGTCGGCACGAGGCGCGCAGGATGGCCCTCGACGTACTCGGCCGCCTCGGCCTCGCGGCCAAGGCCGATCGTCGGGTCAACACGCTGCCCTTCGGCGAGGAGCGGCGCGTCGGCATTGCCCGGGCGATCGCCATGCGACCGAAGTTCCTGCTGATGGACGAGCCCGCGGCGGGACTCAACGACAAGGAATGCGAGGAATTGAAGGGTGTCATCTCCGACATCAGCCGGGAAATGGACTGCGGCGTGATGCTGATCGAGCATCGGATGCCGCTCGTGTTCAGTCTCTGCCACCGCATCCAGGTGTTGCAGCTGGGCCGGACCATCGCCATCGGCACGCCGGAGGAGATCCGCGCCAGCGTGGCGGTGCGGCACGCCTATCTCGGCGACGAGGAGATATAGCGATGCTGTCGATCGCGAATCTCCATGTCAGCTACGGCAACATCGTCGCCCTGCGCGGCGTCGACATAACCGTCGGCCAGGGCGAGATCGTTGCCGTGATCGGGCCCAACGGCGCCGGGAAATCGACGCTGCTGCTCACGGTTGCCGGCGTGGTGAAGGCAAAAAGCGGCACCGTCACCTTCGCGGGCCAGCCGATCCTGGGGAGCGCTCCCGAGCGCCTGGCCGCGGCCGGCCTATCGCTGGTTCCCGAGGGCCGGCACATTTTCGGCAGCCTGACCGTGGCCGAGAACATCGATCTCGGCGCAACGACGCGCGGGGATCGCGGCGCCATCGCCGAGGATGTCGAGAAGGTCCTGGCGATGTTTCCGGTGCTGCGCGACCGGTATCGGCAGCGCGCCGGCCAGCTCTCCGGCGGCGAGCAGCAGATGCTGGCGATTGCCCGTGCGCTGCTGTCCCGCCCGAGGCTGCTGCTGCTGGACGAGCCGTCGCTCGGCCTGGCGCCGCTGGTCGTCAAGCAGGTCTATGATGCCGTCACCGAGTTGCGCAGGCAGGGCATGACCGTGCTGATCGTCGAGCAGAGCGTCAACCGGGCGCTTGCGGCAGCCGACCGGACCTATGTGATGAATTCCGGTGCCATTGCCATGGTCGGCCGTTCGGAAGAGCTACAAGGAACCGCTGCCTTCGATGCCGCCTATTTTGGCGCCCAGGCGGAGCGGCCCAGATGATCGTCGTCCAGAACGCCATCGATGCGGTGAGCCTGGGCGCGGTCTATGCGCTGGCGGCGCTTGGCATCGGACTGATCTTCAGCATCATGCGCCTCATCAACTTCGCCCATGGCGAACTGATCATGGTCGGCGGTTTCGTCCTCTACAGCCTTGCCGGCCAGCCGCTGCTGGTGATGGGGATTGCGGTCATCATCGTCGTCACCCTGCTGGCGCTGGGCATGGAACGGGTGGCCTTCCGGCCGCTGCGCAAGGCCAACCCGGCGACCCTGCTGATCTCCTCCTTCGCGGTCTCCTATCTGCTGCAGCACATCGTCCTGATCATCTTCGGCTCTAGGCCGATGGGCGTCGATTTCCTCGGCGTCCTCGGCGAGAGCATCGAGCTCGGCGGGTTGCGGGTGCCGCGCCTGCAGGTCGTCGCCATCGTCGCGACTTTGCTGCTGATGTCGGGGCTGGCGCTGTTCTTCCGGCATTCGCGGATCGGCGTCCAGATGCGGGCGGCGGCGGAGGACTTCACCATGGCGCGCCTGCTCGGCGTCCGCGCCAACCTGGTGATCGCGGTGGCCTTTGCGATTTCCGGGGTGCTGGCCAGCTTCGTGTCGATCTACCTCGTCGCGCAGACCGGGAGCGTTTCCTACAAGATGGGCGTAAACATGGTGCTGATCGCCTTCGTCGCCTCGGTGATCGGCGGCATGGGGTCACTGGCCGGGGCGGCGCTCGGCGGCTTCCTGGTCGGCATCGTCTCGGTCACCCTGCAGGCCTATCTGCCGATCGAGCTGCGCCCCTATCGCGACGCCTTCGTGTTCCTGGCCTTCATCGCCTTCCTGCTGTGGCGACCCCAGGGCCTGCTGGTCTGGCGCGCCAATCGGGAGAGGGTCTGACCGATGAAGGGAGCCGATGTCGCCGTCGCGCGCAATCCGCTGCAGACCGCGGCGCTGCTGATCGCCGTGCTGCTGGCGGTCGCACTGGTCTCGACGCTGGCGCCGCCGGCGCTGCAGCGGACCATCACCGAGGCCCTGGTCAAGCTGGTGGTGGTGATCGGCCTCTATGTCTTCGTCGGCAATTCCGGCGTGTTTTCCTTCGGCCACATCGCCTTCATGGCCATCGGCGGCTATACCTCGGCGGTCCTGACCATCGCGCCGACGAAGAAGGCGGTGGCGCTGGACCTGCCGCTCTGGCTGGAGACGCTGCAGCTGCCGGTGATCGCGGCGGCACCGATTGCCATTCTGGGTGCCGGCCTCCTCGCGCTCCTGATCGCCTGGCCATTCGTGCGCTTGCGCGGCATCGCCCTGCCGATGGCGACCTTCGCCCTGCTGGTGATCGTGCATGTGGTGGCGCTGAACTGGCAGCAGGTGACGGGCGGGCGCCAGGCACTGGTCGGGCTGCCGCGCACCACCGGCCTCTGGACCGCCTTCGCGGCGGCGGCGGCGGCACTCGTTGTCGCCGCACTCTACGACCGGACCCGCCATGGCCTTGCGCTTCGCTGTTCCAGGGAAAGTGAGGTCGCCGCCGCCGCCACCGGCATCGATGTCGAAGGCGAGCGGCTCATCGCCTTCGTGGTCAGCGCGATGGTGGTGGCTGCCGGCGGGCTGCTCTATGCGCATTTTCTCGGCACCATGACTGCGAACACTTTCTATCTCGACCTGACGTTCGTGACGCTGACCATGCTGGTGGTGGGCGGCATGCGCAGCCTCACCGGCGCCTGTGCCGGCGTGGCCCTGGTTTCCGTCACCTCCGAGCTGTTCCGCGGCATCGAGCGGGGCGTCGATCTTGGCGGCTTCGTGCTGTCGGCGCCGCCCGGACTGCAGGAGATCGCGCTTGCACTCATCCTCCTGGTCATTCTGATCATGCGGCCGCATGGGATCGTTGGCGACTGGGAGCTGCACTGGCCAAAACGCGCCATCGAAGAGACCAAGGGAGACTGAGATGTTCGTCGGTTGCATCGACATTGGCGGCACCTTCACCGATCTGGTGCTGCATGACCCGAAGAACGGGCTGGAGATCTTCAAGTCACCGACGACGCCGGGGAATTTCGAGCGGGGCTTCATGGACGTGCTGGCCATCGCGGCCGACCGCCACGGGCTCGATCTGCGGCAGTTTCTGGGCCAGATGGAGCTGCTGGTGCATGGCACGACCGTCTCGACCAATGCCCTGGTCGAAGGCAAGGTGGCGTCGGTCGGCCTGATCTGCAATGCCGGCCACCCCGATGTGCTGACCTTGCGGGAATCGCCGCGGAAGCGCGCCTTCAACGTGAAGATCGATTTCCCGCCGCCCTACGTGCCGCGCAGCCGGACCTGCGAGGTGCGCGGCCGGATCGATGCCATGGGCAACGAGGTCGAGGCACTGTCCGATGCGGACGTCGTTGCCGCGGTCCGTCACCTGAAGAACTGCGGCGTGGAGGCGATTGCCGTCTGCCTGCTCTGGTCGATCGTGAATCCCGCCCATGAGCGACGCGTGCGCAGCATCGTGGAACGGGAGTGGCCGGGCATCCCGATCACCCTCAGCCACGAGCTCAACCCGATCCCCCGCGAATACCGGCGGACCATCTCGACAGCGATCAATGCCTCGCTGTTTCCCATAGTCAGCGCCTATACGCGAAAGCTGTCCGCGGTGCTGAAGGAGGCCGGGTTCAAGAACGAACTGCTGATTGCGAACTGCGTGGGCGGCATGATGCCGCCGGACGAGATCATCCGTCGGCCGATCTACAGCGTCATGTCCGGGCCGACGCTGGCGCCGATCGCCGGCATGCACCTGACCACGGCGGAGAACGTCATCGTTGTCGACATGGGCGGCACGACCTTCGATGTCTCGGCTCTGCGCAGCCGTCGCCTGGTGGTGACGCCGGAGGCGACGTTCGGCATCGAGATGCTGGGGATTCCGAAGATCGACGTCCGCTCGGTCGGCGCCGGCGGCGGCAGCATCGCCTGGGTGGATGCGGGTGGGTTGCTGCGGGTCGGCCCGCAGAGCGCCAGCGCCAGGCCGGGACCGGCTTGCTACGGGCTGGGCGGCACCGAGCCGACCGTCACCGACGCCAATGTGGTGCTCGGCATCATCGATCCCGACTACTATCTGGGCGGGCGCATCAAGCTGGACCGGGCCAAGGCCGAGGCCGCCATCGGCAAGGTGGCGAAGAAGCTGAAATTGAGCCTGATCGAAGCTGCCTATGCCATCTATACCACCAGCAACCACAACATGATCGCCGCGATCGAGGATATCACGGTCAACGAGGGGATCGATCCGCGCGACAGCTATGTCGTGAGCGGCGGCGGCGCCACCGCGTGCCATATCGGCGAGATGGCACGGCTGATGGGCATCAAGCGCTTCATGGTGCCGAAATTCGCCGCCGGCCTCAGCGCATTCGGCGGGCTGATCTCCGACGTCCGCTGGGAGGAAATGGGAACCCAGCACACGACCGACCGCGAATTCGATCTCGCCAAGGTCAACAGGCTTCTGGCCGAGTTGATCAAGCGGGGGGCCGCGTTCCTCGATCGAGCCGGGTTCGCCAAGGGCAAGCAGCGGTTCGAATTCGCCTTCCAAGGGCGCTATCTCTACCAGTCGTGGGATATCGAAGTGCCGTTCGAGTTGAAGGGCGGTGCATTGAAGACGGCCGATCTTGCCAAGCTGGTCGCCGCCTTCCATCAAATGCACGAACGCATCTATACGATCAAGGACGAGGCGGATGTCGTCGAGTTCACGACCTGGAAGGTGCGGGCGATCGGCGATACCGGGGGCGCGAAGCGGGCGGGCCGGCCGCTGGCCCGCCAGCGCGGGGTCCTCAAGCCGAAGTCCCACCGGCCGGTACATGTGCATGGCGGGAAGGCGCGCACCCCGATCTATGATGGCGACGCGCTGAATGCCGGCGGCAAGATCGCGGGTCCGGCCGTCATCGAGCTGCCGACGACGACGATCATGCTGCTTCCGAAGCAGATCGCGACCGCGGACCGGCACGGCAACTTCCTGGTGGACACGAAATAGCGTCGCCGGGACCGGCTACTGGCCGCGATAGCCGAACTTCACCAGGCCGGTGCGCATCAGGAAGTACATGATCGCAAAGACGATGAACACAAACGCGTTAACCAGGGCGGCGAGCGCGAAGAGCTCCGGTCCCAGCCCGAAACGCAAGGATCCCCAGGCGACCGACGGCAGGGTCGGAATCGCGCCGAGATTGTAGAACGAGATCTCCAGGTTGTTGAAGGCGAGGATGAAGCTGATCAGGAAGGCGCCGAACAGGGCCGGCCAGATGGTCGGCAGCGTTATCTCGACGAAGCAGCGGAACGGCTTGGCGCCGAAGACCATCGCGGCGTCGTCCATGTCCCAGTTGTAGCGCACCAGCTGCGCCAGGATGATCAGGAACGAGAAGGAAGTGCCCTGGACGGCATTGGCGGCCATGGCGGAAAACAGGTTTCCCGGCAGTCCGAGGACCCTGGCGTTGAAGGCGAGAATCGATATCCCGATCAGCAGGTCCGCCACGAACAGCGGGGCGACGAAGGCGAGCAGAATGGCGCCGCGGTAGCGCGACTTGAAGCGCAGGAGTCCAATCGCGCCGGTTCCGGCGAGGAAGGTGGAGAGCACGGCGCTGCCCAGCGCCAGTTCGAGGCTGTTGACCAGGGCCTCGCCATAGAGGGAGCTCGAGAACAGGTCGCTATACCCGGAAAGCGTGAAGTCCGGCGGAAAGGGCCAGACGATGTCGGCCGAGAACGACGTGTACACGACATAGAAGATCGGTGCATAGAGGAAGACATAGAGCAGGCCCAATCCCACCGACATTGCCGCGGCGGAGAGGTCGAGCCTGGTCATGAGCCGATGACCCCGGTGAACCCGGAGCGCTTCAGGCGAATGGTCGGGCGGATCGCCAGGATCACCAACAGCGAGGACAGGAAGAGGAACACGCCCATTGCCGATCCCAATGCCCAGGTGCCGGTCTCGCCGAACTGCTGCGAAAGGCTCATCCCGAAAGACGTGGCATCGGGCCCGCCCAGAAACCGCGGGGTGACAGCATTTGCGAGGCAGGGGATGAAGACGAGAACGATGCCGATCGCCGTGCCGATCCAGTTCAGCGGCCAGGTGATCTCGATGAATGCCCGCCAGGGCTTGGCGCCGTTGATCTTCGCCACCTCGAGGAGTTCGAAATTGAAATTGACCAGGGACAGGTAGATTGCCGTCACCATGAATGGGATGAACAGATAGACCAGCCCCAGGCCCGAGGCGACCTGCGTATACATCAGCGACTCGATCGGTGCCAACCCGAGAATGCCGAGGGCCATGTTGATCAGCCCGATGGGTCCCAGCAGGCCCTGCAGCGCGGCGATGCGCAGTATGGCGCCGGTGAAGAAGGGTGCCGCCAGCAGCAGCACCAGCAGCAGGCGGTAGCGCCCGCCGTAACGTGCGATGTAGTAAGCGACGGGCCAGCCGCAGACCAGGCAGATGAGGGTGACGATGGCGGCGGTGATCAGCGAGCGCAGGAAGAAAACCCGGTAGGCGGATTCGCCGAGGAGGATACGGTAATTGTCCAGGGACCAGTCGGCGAAGAGTTCGTAGCTTTCGGTTCGCCAGAAGCTGAAGACGACGATGGAGAGCAGCGGCAGAAGCAGGCCGACCACGATGAACGCCACGCCCGGCGCCACCAAGGCGGCGAATCGCAGGCCCGGACGCCGGTAGGCTGCGGCGCGCAGGCTCATCCCGTTCATGTCGAGGCTGCGGCGTAGCAGGAGCCGCTTTCCGATGGCCAGCGAACAATGACGGAATCGCCGGCACGCAGAGTGGAGGCCCGCGGCGTTCCGCTGACAATGAGGTCGGCGCCGCTCCCCAGTGCAACGATGTAGTTTGCGGTCTGCCCCTTGAAGATCACGTCGCGCAGGCAGCCGGATACCTGGTTAAGATCCGGTGCCGAGCCCGCCGCCGTCGCAGACACGATCTCCAGATCCTCGTGCTTGATGAAACATCTCACGGCATCGCCAGATTTGATGCCATCTGGACAGGAGATCCGCAGCAGACCATCGCTCCAGGCGATGCTGGCACGGCCGGCCTGGGTGTCGACGACTTTGCCATCCAGGCGGTTGGCATGCCCGACGAACGTGGCGACGAAGGCACTGGCAGGATTGGTGTAGATCTCGGATTTGGCACCGATCTGTTCAAACCGCCCCCTGTGCATTACCGCGATGCGGTCGCTCATCGTGAGCGCCTCTTCCTGGTTATGGGTCACGTAGATGAAGGGAATCTCGAGCTCCTTCTGGTACCGTCGAATCTCGACCTCCATCTCCGAGCGAAGTTCGCGATCGAGGTTGGCCAGCGGCTCGTCAAGCAGCAGCAGCGCCGGCCGGGATATCAGCCCACGCGCCAAGGCGACCCGTTGCTGCTGGCCGCCCGAGAGCTCGTTCGGGTAGCGGCTCTCGAGCCCCTCCAGCCGCAGCAGGGAAATCACCCACTGCAACTGCTCGTTGCGGCGCTGCAACGGTGCTTTCTGCATGCGCAAGGGAAACACGATGTTCTCGGCTACGGTCTTGTGCGGAAACAACAGGAAATTCTGGAATACCATGCCGACATGGCGTTCATACGGCGGCAGGTCGGTTACATCACGGCCGGCGATGAGAACGCGGCCTTCATCCGGCCGTTCCAAACCGGCAATAATTCTCAGCAGGGTCGTCTTGCCCGATCCGCTGGGTCCAAGCAGGGCGAAGAACTCGCCCTGCTCAATGTCGAGATCGGTCCGGTCAACGGCGGTCACCGGGCCGAACCGCCGAGTGACCGCCTGGAGTTGCAAGGTGACGTTAGCCACGACTATCTCCGCCAACAGACCAAGGAAATGAAACGCTCTTCAATCTGCTGTAAGCGACGGAGTTAGCTTCACGCCACTGAATTCAGGACGCCTCAACGTCCGACCAGATGCGTTCCCACTTTTCTGGCGACGACGGCTGGTCAAACATGAACAGTTTGCTGGCGTCACTGCTCTTCTCCTGGAAGTACAGATTGACCTCCTCGGGCTTGAGTAGCTCACGCACGTCAACCGTTCCGCCATACCCGGTGGAGCGGACGACACGGGCGAAGTTCTCCTTGCTGAGATAGAGATCAATCCATTTGTGCGCAAGTTCGGCCTGTTCGGAACTGGCGCCGGAACTGATCATCCAGGTATCGACCCAGCCCAGGCCGCCCTCCTTGGGGCGCAATACATGCTGAACGTCGAAGTCGAGCTTGCCTTCGCCGCGCAATACCGTCAGGTGGCGGTAGGTTTCGGCGAATTCCGGTGCCGCCCAGATGGCGCCGCCGCGCATCAGCCGGTCCAGCGCGTCATAGTCCTGGTAGCGGGTCATGAGAAGCTTCTTCTGTGCGATCAGCAGGCGCTTGGTCTCGTCCAGTTCCGCATCGGTCAGATGGTACGGGTTGAACGGGTTCCCGTCCTCGCGTGCCGCCGATATGGTGCCGAGATTGGTCGCGGCGAGGATGCCCATCAGGGCGATATTCTCTTCGAAGCGTGCATTCGAGGATAGATGGCCCTTGTATTTCTCATTGAGCAGCAGCCCGATCGAGCCGATATCTTCCGGCGCAACCTGGCTGGTATTGACGGTTATGCCGTAGCCGCCCCAGCAGTTCGGCGCTGCCACTTTGGTCGCCCCGGACTCGTCGGCGAGGAGTGGGAAATTCGGCGGCAGGAACTCCGGGAAGACGTTGGCAATGTTCGGCAGCTTGCCGTAATCCACTCCCTGGGTCAGGCCCTGGCGGAAATAGAGCCGCGGCCAAAAGCCGTCGGCCTGAACAATGTCAAAGTCTTTCGTACCGCCGACTTTCATCTTGTTGAAAGCCTCGGAGTTGCCGTCGAAAAAGGTCGGAGAGAACCGCGCTCCGGTCTTTGCCTCGAACTCGGCGACGGTCTCCTTGATGGCGTAGGGCTGCCACATCAGCAACTTGAGCGTTGTCGTCGCGGCAGCGGCATTGCTGATGAAGGGGGCCACGGGCCGGAAGACGCCGACGCCGGCGGTCGCCGCGACGCCGACAATCAGTTTTCGGCGCGTCAGACCGCGCTGGCGCGGACGCACGGAGCCGGTTCCTTTCGGTGAGTGCTTGGTCATGCCTGAATCTCCCTGTTTCGGCCGAATATCGGGATCGGTCTTCATTGCATTCCGGTTCTGCCTCACGACCGGATGCAACAAAATACAACATAATTGCCATAAAGTGCAATAGAGTGCTAAAAATACCTCCTAGTGCCATGCCCTGAATTGGCGGTCGCGACCGAGCGAGGCTCCAGGGGATGTCAGGTTAGGCATGTGCACCCGTAGTGGGAGAAGGACTGGAATCGTGCTGGCCGAGGAAAGACAGCGGCTCATCCTCTCGATGGTGAACAGCAGGGGGTCGATTTCGATCACCGAGATCCGGCGTAAGCTGAAGGTTTCGCGCGAAACGATCCGACGCGACATTGTCGTGCTCGCGGACAATCAGCGCCTGCGAAAGACCCATGGCGGCGCGCTGTCGCTGGAGCAGAGCGAGCCGGAAATGAATGTCCGTGAGGTGATGAACCCGGCCGGGAAGCGCTCCATCGGCAGGCTGGCCGCCGGCCTTGTACCGGACGGGGCCTCCGTCATTCTGGCCAGCGGCACGACCGTGCAGGCTGTGGCAGATGCCTTGGCGGCGCGCCGCGATCTGACGGTGTTTACCAACAGCGTGATCATCTGCGGGAAGTTGATGGGGCACAACGCCAACCGCGTTCATATGCTGGGCGGCGAGGTGCAGCCGATCAACGGGGCCACAGTCGGTCGCGATACGACCGCAATGCTGGCAAACTATTTCGCGGATTTTGCATTCATCGGCGCCGGCGCGATCTCGCCGGCGGGCTGGCTGATGGACTACACGCGCGAAGAGGGCGAATTGCACAGCCTGATGCTGCAATCCGCGCGTACGGCGGTGGTGGTCGCCGACAACGGAAAATTCGGCCGTTTTGCGCCCGTTCGGGTCGGTAATTTCGAGAAGGCCACGCATCTGGTGACGGACCGCCAGCCCGATCCGGAGATCATGGCCGCCCTTGCTGCGCTGCCGCTTGAGATGTTGGTCGCCGACAACGAGGAAGGCGAATGAACGTGCCCCGGCGGCGCCTCGCAATACCGAAATCAACCAGGGAGTTCCAGATGAAATATGATAAGCTTCGGCGAGAGATCGCCAATACCTGCATTGACATGAATCGCCGTGGAATCAATCAAGGGACCTCGGGCAACATCAGTGTCCGGGTTCCCGAGGGCTTCCTGCTGACGCCTTCCGGAATCGCATACGATGAGATGAAGCCCGCGGACATCGTACTGATGCGGCCGGATGCCAGTCATGTCGGGCGGTGCAAGCCATCCAGCGAATGGCGTTTCCATCATGCCCTGATGAAGACCCGCCCGGAGATCGGCGCCGTGGTGCATACCCATGCCATGTTTGCGACAACGCTTTCCTGCCTGGGGCTGGGAATCCCGGCCGTCCACTACATGATCGCGGCGGCGGGCGGGAATACGATCCGCTGTGCGCCCTACGCGACCTACGGCACGGAGGAGACCGCAAACAACGCGGTCAAGGCGCTGAAAGGGCGGAACGCCTGCCTGCTGGCCAACCATGGCATGATCGTTGTCGGTCCGAATCTAAAGAAAGCCATGTGGCTGGCGGTCGAAGTCGAGACGCTGGCGGCACAATACTGGCGTGCGCTGCAAATCCGCAAACCCAACATCCTATCCAAGGCGGAGATCGACAAGGTCATCGAGAAGTTCAGGACCTATGGGCAAACCAAGGAACCTGCCTCGACATGCTGCTGAATGATGAACGGCAGTCGGGAGTTCGATCATCGAGTTGGCTAGGAGCCTGCGTTGATGCTTGTCGGGATTGACGTGGGAACTCAAAGCCTGAAGGTCGCGGTCCTGGACGAGGAGCTGCGGATCAGGGGCCACGCAGCACGGAAGTATCCGCTGGTCTATCCGAAGCCGGGCTGGATCGAGCAGCGTCCTGACGCGTGGGAAGCGGCCCTGGCGCCGGCGATCCACGAGGCCCTGGGAGCCGCAGGCGCGGCACCGCGGCAGGTACGCGGATTGGGTATCTGCGGGCAACTCGACGGCTGCATAGCCGTCGACGCCGCGGGCGAGGCCCTGTCCAACTGTCTCACCTGGATGGACCGTCGGGCTACCGAGGAGATTGCCGACATTTCGGCTGCGCAGGTCCGCGCCACCTGCGGCATAGTGGCGGATCCCGGGCACTACGCCGCCAAGGCACGTTGGCTGAAGCGCCATCTTTCCGCTCGACGCCCGATCGCGAGATTTCACCAGCCAGTCTCCTATCTGGTCGAGAGACTGACTGGCGCGGCAAGGATCGACCATGCATTGGCATCGACCAGCATGCTCTATTCATTGGACGATGCGACCTATGACCCGTCTTTGCTGGCGAAATTCGGGCTTACCGATCACGAGCTGCCCGAGATTGCGCCGGCCGAGCAATGTGCCGGCTGCCTGACGGAACAAGGCGCCGCAATGACCGGGCTGAATAGAGACCTGCCGGTGGCGGTCGGTACCGGTGACGATTTCTCCACGCCGCTGGGGGCGGGCCTGATGTCGCCAGGACGGGTCGCGATAAGTCTTGGCACGGGCGAAGTCATCGGCGCATTGCATTCGACGCCGCTGCGCGATAGCCGCGGCCTGGTGGAGACGCATGCCTATCCGGGGGGATATTTCTACATCGAGAATCCGGGCTGGCTTGGCGGCGGGGCCGTGGCCTGGCTGCGGGACGTGCTCGGCATCTCGGAGTTTTCCGAGATGGACCGGCTTGCCGGTGCGGTCGCGCCAGGTGCCGACGGGCTGGCATTCATCCCGGCATTGACGGGCGCGATGGCGCCGGAATGGTGCCCGGCGGCGCGGGGCTGCTTCTACGGGCTTACGCCGGCTCATGGCCGCGGGCACATCATCCGGGCAGTACTGGAAGGTTGTGCTTTCGCGATGCGCGACGTCATCGATCATTTGCAGGCATTGGGCGTCGCCACGGAGTCGATCCTGCTCCTGGGCGGCGGTGCCAAGAGCCGACTCTGGGCGCAGATGCGGGCCGACATCAGTGGGCGCGCGGTGGCTGTACCGGAGAGCGTCGATACGTCACCGGTTGCCGCTGCGCTCCTGGGCGCCGTTGCAGCCGGGATCGTCGCGGATCTGCCGACAGCAACGCGGGAATTGGGCAGTGTTGGGCGAATTCATACGCCGAATGGCGCGCATGCCGCCGCCTACGAAAGCGCCTACCAGATATATGGCGATCTGTTTCGGAGCTTGAAGCCGCTTTTCGGAGAGCATACAAGCACGGGCCGTGCGGCCGTGCTGCGGCAGGATGGTGGAGAATGACCCCATGGCGCTAGACATCATCGAACGCCTGATGGCAGGGGACCTACCGGATCCCGATGGCGGCGCTCCGCTGCGTATCGATACCCGATCCGTGGTCATTGCCCCGTCGATTGACGGCACCGAGGCTGACCTTGTTCGTCCCCTCGGCTTGGGCAGATCGATCGCCGTCGTCAGCGACAAGACGACACATTTGATACTGGCCGCGCAGGTCGAGCGGGCGCTGCAGGGTATCGGCAAGATCACCAGCATCGTCTTGCCGGCGAATCCTCATGCGGATGCGGAGACCGCCGCAGAGGTCCGCCAAGCCACCGCCTCGGCCGACGCGCTGGTCGCCGTGGGCTCGGGGACGATCAACGATCTCTGCAAATATGCGAGTGCGCAGGACCGGAAGCCTTACGTGGTCTTCGGTACCGCGCCTTCGATGAACGGCTATACCTCGCTGAATGCAGCGATAACAGTTGACGGGTTGAAGAAATCCTTGTTGGCGCAGGCGCCGCTCGGCGTGTTCCTTGATCTCGGGATCCTTGCCGCCGCGCCGCCGCGGATGATACGATCCGGGCTCGGGGACAGCCTGTGCCGGCCGACCGCCCAGGCCGATTGGCTGCTGGCACATCTGCTGTTCGATCTTCCGTATCGGACCATGCCCTTTGTCCTTCTGCAGGCCGACGAGCCGGAGCTCTTCGGGGCTGCCGGCGCTTTGATGGCCGGCGATCTACAGGCGATGGAGCGGCTGGTGCGGACGCTTTTGCTGTCTGGCTTCGGCACAGCGATCTGCGGCAGCAGCCTGCCTGCGAGCCAGGGCGAGCACCTGATCAGCCACTATGCCGACATGTTGCCTGACCCCGGCCGCCCATTCGCGTTTCACGGCGAGCAGATCGGCGTAACGACATTGACGTCGGCCCGCCTTCAGGAACGGATGCTGTCCGGGACCGCCCCGGTTCTACGCCCCAAAGCCCAAGCGGAGGCCGATTTCGTTCGCCACTTCGGTCCTGCCCTTGGGCCGACTTGCTGGAGCGAATTCGCCGGGAAACGGCTAGATGGCGAACGGCTGGCGGAAGTCAATGCACGCATTGCCGGGCGATGGGACATGATCCGAGCAGAAATCGGAAAGATCACTGTGCCCCATGAGGAACTGGCGCTGGTCCTGCGCCGTGCCGGTGCCCCAACGACCCCGGCCGAGATCGGTTGGCCGAAGGATTTCTACGAGGCGGCAGTCTTGCATGCGCGCGAGATCAGAAACCGCTATACGTTCCTCGACCTAGCCGCGGATTCGGGGGTTCTCGAAGACCACCTGGCGGCATTCATCTGAGGAACGGCGGACCTGCGACTCCTCGCCTCGACTTCATTCCTCGATCGACCTTCGGTAGGGTGGTCGTGGATGGGTTTCTTTGTGAACGGAGACTATTGATGGATTTCATTTTCATGCTGACGCGCCAGGATCGGACAATCACCGATTGTCTCCAATTGTTCGAGCTGATCCGTCCATTGCGCCTGCGTCACGTCGGATTCAAGGACATAGGCGTCGACGAGCGCACCCTCGACACCCTCAGCAAGGCGATCCGCGGTAGCGGAGCCCTGACCTATATGGAAGTCGTGAGCACAACGCCGGAAGCTTGCCTGAATTCGGCCCGGATCGCCGCGAACCTCGGGATCGATCGATTGCTGGGTGGAACCGATGTCGCGGGGGTATTGGATGCGATTCGGGGTACGGCTACCAGCTACTACCCGTTTCCCGGCCGGCCCCACGGGCATCCGACTAAACTCGGTGGCAACGCCGAGGAAGTTGAAGCGCAGTGCCGACGCTTCATGGATCAGGGATGCGCCGGAGCAGACCTCCTGGCGTACCGAGCTACGGAAGCCGATCCGCTCGAATTGGTGCGTGCAGCTAGGCGCGGCCTCGGCGACAACTACTTGATCGTGGCTGGTAGCGTTGCCTCGGCCGGCCAAATCGCCGATCTGGCGCGGTCCGGAGCAAACGCCTTTACCATCGGCTCCGCAGTCTTTGACGGTTCCTATGCGCCGACCAAGGGATCCATTCTTTCGCAGTTGTCCGCGGTACAGAACGATTGTGATTCGGCCGCTTCTGCGGCCTAGTCAGGCGAACCTCCCATCGTGTTTCATCAAAGGACCTGCGAGTCGAAGCAATGAAACCGCTCAACGAATTCCCGGTGGCGGCGCGCCGCGCCATCCGCACGGTTTTCACGGATATCGATGATACGCTGACAAATGAGGGGCGGCTGCCGGGAGCGGCCTACCAGGCACTCGAAAGACTGCAAAGCGCGGGGATCTCCGTCGTACCGGTGACCGGCCGGCCGGCCGGCTGGTGTGACATGATCGCCCGGGTATGGCCGGTCGACGGAGTGGTGGGCGAGAATGGCGCCTTCTATTTCCGGTATGAGTCCAAGGATCATCGAATGATACGCCGATATGCGAAGTCCGCCGAAGCCCGCAGCTTCGACCGCGATCGCCTCGAGGCGATCGAGCGCGAGGTATTGCAGGAGATACCCGGCGCCGCGGTGGCGTCGGACCAGGCCTATCGCGAGGCGGATCTGGCAATAGATTTTTGCGAGGATGTCGCTCCGCTATCCGCGGCCGATATCGATCGCATCGTCGGGATCTTCGTGCGCCACGGAGCAACTGCCAAGGTCAGTTCGATTCACGTCAATGGCTGGTTCGGCAACTATGACAAGCTCAGCATGAGTCGAATTTTTCTGCGCGAGGTTTTTGGGGAGGACATGGACGCCGCCCGAAACAGGATCGTGTTCGCCGGCGATTCGCCCAATGATGCGCCGATGTTCGGTTTCTTTCCCAATGCCGTTGGCGTGGCGAATGTCCTGCGGTTTGCCGATCGTCTGCCGGTACAGCCGGCGTGGGTCACCGTTAGCGAAGGTGGAGCTGGGTTTGTCGAGCTTGCCGACGCGCTGATCGGTGCGCGATAGAGGTCAGAGGCCTTCGCGGGATATCCGCCTGGAATCGTGGGCGGCGGCACCCAGACGCTGAGTGCCGCGGGTGAGCATTGCGGAGATCCCGGAGGCCGCGGAAGCACGGGCTAGACGAAGCCTATGCCTATCCCTATCCCTATCCCTGGGGCCGCGTCCTGACGGCTGCCCGGAGCGGGGAAATCTGCAGCCTATTTGGCGAAGAACTTGAACTCCATCCGATGGCTATAGGTCTGTCCCGGATAAAGTCGCGCTTGCGGAAAATGGCTGCGATTGGGGGAATCCGGAAAGCGCTGCGTTTCCAGGGTAAAGCCGGCATATCGGCAATAGGGGTGGCCGCCTTTCCCGATCACGGATTCATTCAGATAACCGCCGGTGTAGAACTGAACGCCGGGTTCGTCGGTTGCCAGCACGAAACCGCGCCCGGAAGCCGGGTCGACCGCGCGAACCGCCTCCGTCAATTCACCCGGGAAACCGCGCAGCACCCAGTTGTGGTCGTAGCCGCCCGATTCGTCGTGGCTTCGGCCGCCGCCCTTGTTGTCGATCGCGTCTAGGTCCTGGCCGATCGGCTTTGCCGCGGTGAAGTCATACGGAGTTCCTCGCACATTCAGGATCTCCCCGGTCGAAATGAGTTCTGCATCCACCGGCGTGTAAAAGTCAGCGAGGATTTCAAGTTCCTGCGCCAGGACATCGCCGGACGTATGCCCGGCCAGGTTCCAGTAGCTGTGATGGACGGGGTTGCACAACGTCGCCTTGTCCGTTTTCGCCGTGATCTCGATGCTGAACCGGTTGCTGTCGTCGAGGGAGAACCGGGTGGCAAGATCGAGCGTACCCGGATAGCCCTCCTCGCCGTCGGGCGAGCGGTAGGTGAAGACGACCGTCTGGCCATCCGCCAGCGCCGAGCCCTGCCAGAGTTTCTTGTCGAATCCGCTGCGGCCGCCATGGACTTGGTTCCTGCCCTCGTTGCAGGTCGTCCTGTAGCGCTTGCCGTCGATCGCGAACTCGCCACGCGCGATGCGATTGCCGTACCTGCCGCAGATGGCGCCGAAATAGGTATCAGTCTTTACATAGTCGTCGACGTGATCGTAGCCGAGGACGACATCCGCGAATCGTCCCTGACGGTCGGCTGCATGCAATTCGGTCAAGGTGGCGCCGAACTCGATGATCTTCGCCTGCATGCCGCTCTTGTTGCGGATGACGAAGGCCTTTACGTCGCGGCCTTCCAGCTGTCCGGCGATCATCGTTTCGATCATGCATTCCTCCATGTGCTTTTAATCAGGTTCGACTGCAAGCTGCGCCGCGGCCGGCCGACCCGCAGGCAGGCGCAACGGCGGCGACGCCGGCGGGGCATGCGCGCCATCGCAAAGCTGGCTCGCTTTAATCCTTGCGTGTCTTGGTCGCCAACGCAGTGATCGGCCGCATCATCCGGCTTCGCGCGACCTTGTAGCCGAGCTTTCGACCCATCGGCGTCTTCATGATGCGATCGACCAGGCCCTGCTTCGCCTTCTTGGCCTTGGGCAACTCGTCGCCGGGCTCGGTTTCGCCTTTGAGATCGCCGATCACGGTCAGTGCTGCGTTATGGCCCGGTGCGCCCATGACGCCGCCGCCCGGATGCATGCCGGCGCCGCACAAGTAGTAGTTGGCGATCGGCGTCCGGTAGTCGGAGATCTCGCGGATCGGCCGCGCGCCGAAGAGCTGGTTCAGAGTCATCGCCGACTGGAAGATGTTGCCGCCCGTCAGGTTGTATTCCCGCTCGAGATCCAGCGGGGTTATGATCGCCCGCTTCAGGATGTGGTTCTTCAGGTTGGGCGCATAGCGGCACAATGTCTCCACGACATTGTCGGCCCAGGCTTCGCGGCGGGTATCCCAGGTGCCGCTTGCCAGGTCGATCGGCAGCTGCTGCACCCCAAGCGTCAGCGTATGCTGGCCCTGCGGCGCGAGACTCGGATCGAGGACCGACTGGACGATCGCCTCGATGGCATATTCCTCGGCAAGTTCGCCCCGCCGCTGCGCCTCCCAGGCGCGTTCGAAATTCTCCACCGACGCGCCGAGCATCTGGTGGCCGCGATGCTGCGGCCCGGGCCCGGGAGTGGGAAAGCCCAGGTATTGCGGCAATTCATCGACCAGAAGGTGGATGCGCGCCATCGACCCGCGCTGGTCGATGCGATCCACCTTGCCACGGAATTCCGCATCGAGTTCCTTGGCCTCGATGAACTTCAGTAGCGAACGCTTGGGATCGGCATTGGAGATGATGACTTCTGCCTGGATCTCCTCGCCGGATCGCAGCCGGACACCGCAGGCGGTGCCGTCCTTCACGATGACGCGGTCGACCGCGGACGATACGCGGATCTCGGCGCCATGCGCTTCGGCGCTTCGGGCCATGGCCTGCGTGATCCCGCCCATCCCGCCCTTGACATAGGCCCACTGCCCGAAATTGCCGCGATACTCTCCGGAGGCATGGTGGCCATAGACATAGCCGGTTCCGGGCGTCGAGGGCCCGCCCCAGACGGAGACGATGCCGAAGAAGGTGAGGAAACCCTTGATGTGTTCGGATTCGAAATAGCGGGAGACCAGGTCCTGTGCCGAGCCCAGCAGGAAGTCGTCGATCAGGTCTTCCTCGCCGGCGTCTTCGAATGTGCGAATCACCTCCGACAGGGTGGGTGGCGGGCGCAGCAGCCACTGCCGCGTGAGATCCCCGAAACGCTTGAAGCGCGCGCCGAATTCCAGGAACCTGGCGGCATCTCGCTTGCTGTAGCGCTCGATCTCCTTCAGCGTGCGGTCGAGATCCTGCCAGAGAAACAGGTGGCTGCCGTCCTTGAACAGCGCAAAGCCCTGCACGTCGGGGGCGAATGTCTCCAGGCCGTGCTTCTCGAGGTCGAGTTCGGCGACGATCTCGTCCCGCAGCAGCCCGCGGACGAAGGCGCAGGACGACCATTTCGACCCCGGAATCAGTTCCTCGGAGACGCAGGCGCCACCGACGACGGGGCGTGCCTCCAGGACCACCACGCGGCAGCCGGCGCGGCTGAGGTATCCGGCGGCGACCAGGCCATTGTGGCCGGCCCCAATAATCGCGACGTCATAGGATGCGCTCATGGCTCGGTCTTTCTTATATCGAGGATACTGGCAGTGCGACGGATGGTTTCGGCGACGGCAAGACGAAAAGGCGACATTTCCGGGCGCTCATTGGCCGCTTAACCGGTGATCCCGACCACCGAGCCCGAGCCACCCCTGCCGTCGTTGGCCCGCAGCAAGCGGGTGGCGATGAGCACGATCAGCAGCGAGAACAGGCCGATGCAGGTGAAGATGGCGTTCACCGTCGGGGTGAATCCGAAGCGCATCTGGTTCCAGACATAGATCGGCAGCGTCGGCTCGATGCCGACGAGGAACAGGGTGACGATGACTTCGTCCAGCGACAAGGTGAATCCGAGCAGCGCCCCGCCGATCAGGGCGCCTCGGATCAGCGGCAGGGTGATGTTGACGAAGGTACGCCGGCGATTGGCGCCCAGGTCCATGGAGGCCTGTTCCAAGGACGGGTCGAGCCGCTGCAGGCGGGCCAGCACAATGAGCATGATGACCGGCATTATGAAGGTGACGTGACCGAGGACGATCCGGAACACGCCGCCGGGTAGATCCAGGATCCGGAACGCCGCGATCAGCGAAACGCCGAGCACCACGCCGGGCATGGCCACCGGGATGGACATCAGCGCCTGGATGATGCCGGCGCCGCGAACCTTGAGATGCATGAAGATCATCGCGAAGAGCACGCCGAAGACCGTCGATACCGCGACCGCGCCCAGGCCGACGGTCAGGCTCAGGCGCAGCGCGTCGATGATCGGGCTGTCGCTCCACAGCACCTCGTACCAATGCAGCGTAAACCCGGCAAGCGGCAGCGCCTGCACCGTGGAATCGTTGAATGAGAAGATCGAGATGATCAGCAGCGGCAGGTAGAGAAAGCCGTAGGGCAGGATGAAGAGGCTCCAGGCCAGGCGGTGGCGCCAGCGTGAGCGCAGGCTCCTGCGCCGGCGGTTGGGTGGCGTCGGCTCGCCCTGGTTGGATTCCAGGATGCCCGGGGACCGCGCGAGCAGTGCGACGCCGCCGAGAAGCGCCGACACCACGAGCAGGAGCGCCACCGACATGGCGGCGCCGAGCGGCCAGTTTCCCACCAGCCCGAACTGCGAGGCGATGATCATGCCGAGCATGGTGCCGTCAAGTCCGCCGACCATCGCCGGCGTGATGTAGTCGCCGACCGCCAGCAGGAACGCGAGGGCGAAGCCGAGGGCGGCTCCCTGCTTCGAGAGCGGCCAGATGACGTATCTGAAGGTCCGCCAGCCGCCGGCGCCCGCATCCTGCGACGCCTCGACCAGGCTGTACGGAATGCGCTCGAGAGCGGAGAACGACGTCACGAAGACGAAGGGGATGGCGACATAGGTCAGGGTCAGGAACACGGTGAAGCGGGTATAGAGCAGCGCCGCCCAGGGCTCGTCGATCAGTCCGGACCAGACCAGCGCCGAGTTGAGCACGCCATTCTGGCCGAGAATGATGCGCCATGCGAAGATCCGCATCAGCAGGCTCACCCAGAGCGGAATGACGACCAGCAGGACCGCGGCCAGCTTGTGCCGTCCCAGGTTGCGGCTGACGAAATAGGCCATCGGATAGCCGATCAGCGCCGCCATCAGCGCGGCGGCGGCGGCGGTGGCAAGGGTGCGCAGGATCAGCAGGCGATAGGTATCCGACCCGAGCACCTTGGTGTAGTTGACCAGCGAGAATTCCTTGACCAGGGCGCCGCCGTCGGAATGCCAGAAGCTGGTGATCAGCATGATGGCGTTGGGCGCCAGGATCAGCAGGACCAGCCAGATATACACAGGCGAGCGGGTCATCCATCCCCGCAGCCGGCCGCGCTCCAGCCTGGGTGTGCCGGGTGCCGTGGCGGCAAGCCTAGTCACGCAGCACCACCACGTCTCTGCTGTCGATCATCACGCCGACGGTTTCCCCGACCCTGACATCCGGGACGTCGCGGACTGGAATGCGCGCGGTCAGCATCTGCCCCGACCAGTCAAGCAGCACCTCCACGGCCTCGCCGAGGAAGACCAGGTCCTTGATCACGGCGGGCCGGCTGCCGGGATGACCGGCCTTCCCGACGCCGATCGCCTCGTAGCGCAGCACGATCGATGCCGGTCCCGGCGCATGCTGGCCGGCGAGGGCGACGGTCTCGCCGTTGCACTGCGCCGACGCGGCGGCGCCGTCATTGCGGATTTCGACGTCGACGATATTGCTCTTTCCGATGAACCCCGCGACGAAGCGGTTGGCCGGCCGGAAATAGGCTTCCTGCGGGGTGCCGACCTGCATCAGCCGTCCTTCATGCATCACCGCGAGCCGATCGGACATCGACAGCGCCTCGCCCTGGTCGTGGGTGACGTAGACGAACGTGATGCCCACCTCGCGCTGCAACGCCCGCAGGGCGAGCTGCATCTGCTGGCGGAGCTGCAGGTCGAGGGCGCCGAGCGGCTCGTCCAGCAGCAGCACCTTGGGTCGCCCGATCAGGGCGCGGGCGAGGGCGATGCGCTGGCGCTGGCCGCCAGACAGCTGGTGGGGCAGGCGCTGCGCAAGGCCACGCATGCCGACCAGATCCAGGGCCTCGTCGATTCGCCGGCCCATGTCGGCAGGCGCGACGCCCCGCATCTTGAGCGGATAGGCCACATTCGCCTGCACCGTCATGTGCGGAAACAGCGCGTAGCTCTGGAAGACCGTGTTGACGTCGCGCTCGAAGGGCGGCTTGTCGGTGACATCGACCCCGTCGATGGTGATCCGCCCGGTGCTGGGTTCCTCGAAGCCGCCGATCAGGCGCAATGTCGTGGTCTTGCCACAACCGCTCGGCCCGAGCAGGGAGAAGAATTCGCCGGCCTGGATGTCGAGATCGAGCGCGGCCAGGGCCGGTGCGGACTCCTGATTGTATCGCTTCGAGATGGCTTCGAGTCTGACGATGGTACTGTTCAGGTTGACCCCCGTTCGAGCGATCCCGCCGGTATCGCCTGGAAACCGCGCGGGTCGGCTGCGCATGCCGCCGACAGGGCCGAGCCCGGGCTAGGGGCCCGGCCCTTCGGGGTCGCGATGCTTTCTAGAGCGTTCCGGCCTTGAAATCGTTCCAGATCTCGAGCCGCTTGTCGATGTTCTCCGGCGGCTGGAAGATCGACATCTTGTCCCAGAAGCCGGGAGTCGCCTGGTCCAGGATATTGGTCCGCTTTAGGATATCGGCAGGAATCTGCTCGGCATTGGCCGCGTCGGCGGAGAGCACGCCGTTGTTGCCGCTCTTGGTGATGAACCGCGATTGCCACTTCAGATCGAGGCCGGCATTGATCAACTGGTAGACCTCCGGACGATTGCCGCTTTCGGTGATGACGGCGTTATCGATCCAGGTCGGGGTGCCTTCCTTGGGCAGCGAATAGGCGAAGTTCAGGCCCTTGCCCTGCAGCGCGAAGACCTCGGAGATGTTCTGGCAGTAGCCCAGTGCCGCCTCGCCCGCCGCAAAGGTCGACGTCGCATCGTCGAAGCCGCGGGCGATCGTGCGGACCTGCGGACGCAAGGCCTTCAAGGCCTCGCGGCATTTGTCGAATTCCGCGTCGGTCAGGTTGTAGGCGTCCTTGGCCCCGACATAGAGGGCGATCATCGGGAAGGTGACATAGGCGTCGTCGAACATGCTGACTTTGCCCTGGTACTTCGGATCCCACAACACGCCCCAGCTGTCGGTGCCGGAGGTGACGGCGTCGGCGTTGAACATCAGCGGCTGCGTGCCCCAGTTGTAGGGGATCGCGTAGAGCTTGCCGTCGAAGGTATTGAACTTCTTGAAATCGAGCTGTGGCGTGATGTTCTTCGCATTCTCGACCTGCGACAGATCGATCGGCGCGATCAGCTTCGCTTCCATGTAGCGGGGGATCGACCCCGAATCGAAGAACAGGACGTCCGACTTGATGGCGCCGGAACGGGTCTGCGCATACATCTCGTCGACCGAACCGGCGCGGACGACATTGACCTTGATGCCGGTGTTCTGGGTGAATTCCGCCAGCCACGGATCGTCGTGGTAGGTCTCCCAGGTAAGGACCGTCACCTCGCCGCCCGCTGCGCGCGACGGAAACGGGCTGCCGATGATCGACGTCGCCGCAAGGCCGCCGGCGGCCAGGGCCGATCCCTTCAAGACCTGGCGCCGCGAGAGAGTCCGGCGCTGTTTCGATTGTTGCGAACCTGCCTGGTTCGTTTCCTTGATGCTCGCCATGTGTCAGTCCTCCGCTGTTTGGTCGAAATGCTTAAGGTGCGTCTCGTTCTTTTTGTGTCGCGACCGAAGCGATCCAGCTGATTGGACCGGCTGCGTCCAACCCCATCATCGACTGCCCGACCACAGGCGCAAGCAGTTTAATCGGTTTCAGGCATGCTAGTCACTTTAGCGTTACACAACACGGACAAGACGTCAATCCGGGAATCCGCCGATAACGGGCACGGGGATCGGCGGCAATGCCGGCTGCGCCCGGTGATGGCGGCCGCGGCGCCGGTCATGCGCTGGACGGTCTCGGGAATTTGCGCCTATATGGCGCCAGGGATGATCGCCGAGCTGCGCTGCGGTCCGGCCGGTGTCGCGGCGGCGGCCGGTGGATCGCGGAGATTATTAGGTCTAAACAAAACGCCGAAACTTGTGCACCTTAGGCCCGATTCTCCTGCCGAGGGCGCCGATTGCCGGTCGCAACCAGGAAGCCGTTCGGTCCGACGGCGAAGGTTGCGCCTGCGAAGACGATGAAAACCAGAAGGCCACGCATGAAGACGCCGAAGTCCAAGTCTGCCAGCGAGAAGCGCAAGTCCCGGCGGCGCACCGGCCAGGGCGGCTCGGGTCCGGCCCAGGCCCTGCGCCCGCAGCGGGCGGCGGTGATGAGCGGGAAGGTGACCCTCCGCGACGTGGCGGATGCCGCGGGCGTATCGCCGATGACGGTGTCGAACCTGGTCACCGGCCGCTTCAGCGCGATGCGGCCGGAGACCCGGAAGCGGATCGAGACGGAAATCGCCCGCCTCGGCTACCGGCCGCACAGCCTGGCCCGCAGCCTGCGGCTGTCGAAGCGCTCCTCGATCGGCATGATCACCTTCGACGACAATCCCTATTACCTGGCCGACCCCTTCAACAACCGGGTGATCGCCGGCCTGGGCAATCATTTGCGTGCCAATGGTTACGGCCTGCTGCTGCAGGGGCTGTCGGTCGCCTCCTTCAAGTCGTCGCCGCTGATTCGCGACATACGGACCGATGGGATCTGCATCCTGATGTCCGGCTCCGACAAGATCCGCCGCGAGATCATGGATACGATGCTGGCGCTGGGACAGCCCCTGGTCGTGTTCCAGGACTACCTCAAATTCGCCCATGCCGATGTCTGCTGCATCCGCCAGGCCGACCGCGTCGGCGGCCGCGCTCTGGGGCGGGCTGTGCTGCAGGCGGGTGCCCGCCGTCTCCTGGTCGCCGCGCCGGAGATCAACTGGCCGGCCATCGTCGAGCGGATCAAGGGGATCAAGGAGGCGATACGCGAGGCCGGCGGTCCGGCGACGCTGCGGGTGGTCTCCTGCGGCGATGCCGAATACCAGGATACCCAGGCGGCAATCGCCGCGGATATCGACGCCAACGGCATTCCCGATGCCATTCTCGCCGGCAACGACCAGATGGGGATCGCGGCGATGAAGCTGATGTCGGCGCGCGGCATCCGGGTTCCGGACCGGATCATGATCACCGGATTCAACGCGTTCGACTTCTGGCAATACACCGATCCGGTGCTGACCACGGTGCGGTCGCCGGCCTATGAGCTGGGCGCCCGCGGCGGCGCCGAGATCCTGAACCGGCTGGAAACCGGCGCCTTCAGCGCGCCGGAGATCGTGCTCGCGGTCGAGCTGCAGGCCGGCGGCACCGTCTGACCTGGCGGCATCGTCCTTTTCCCCGAAGCCGTATTGACAGGCGGGGCAATCCTAGATTTAATGACTTTAACGTTACACCAAAAGCGAATTCACCGGCCTGGCCCAGAGCTCCTCAACCGAACCTGATTGGAAGTGACACATGAAAACCAAATCCGGCTTCTTCGGCGTCTATCCCATGGTCTACGCCCTGTTCGACAGTGCGGGAAATCTGTCGCGCGGCGCGATGCGCCGGCAGGTCGAGGCCATGCTGCAGCACAAGGTCCACGGCATCGGCGTCCTCGGCCTGGCGACCGAGGTCAACAAGCTCAGCACGGCCGAGCGCCTGCAGCTGTTGGAATGGGTAACCGAGGACGTCGCCGGTCGCGCGCCGATCGCGGTGACGGTGGCCGAAGTCAGTGCCGGCGGCCAGGCGGATTTCGTCCGGTCGGCCGCCGCCCTCGGCGCGAAATGGGCCATCCTGCAGCCACCGCAGGTCAAGGGCGTGCCGGAATCGGAACTGATCCGCTTCTTCGGATCCGTCGCCGAGAAGTCGCCGATCCCGCTCGCCATCCAGAACGCCCCGGAATATCTCGGCATCGGGCTCACCCATGCCGGCATCAAGGCGCTCAACAAGGCGCATGCCAATGTTTCCATCGTCAAGCTCGAGGCCACCGCCCTGTCGATCGCGCAGCTGAATGCCGAAGTCGAAGGTGCCATGGACATCTTCAACGGCCGCGGCGGCATCGAGATGATCGACTCCCTGCGCGCCGGCGCCGTGGGCAGCATACCGGGCGGCGAATGCTATGACGTGCTGACCCGCATCTTCGCTGATTTCACCACCGGCGGCCCCGATGGCCAGCGCCGCGCCGAACAGGCCTATGCCGAGCTCCTGCCGCTACTGGTCGTGCTGATGGCCTCGATAGACACCTTTCTCACCTACGGCAAGCTGGTGCTGGGCCACCGGCTCGGCGTCGCCGAGACGGCACCGCGCCTGCCCGGGACGCCGGCAACGACTTTCGGCGCCGACCTCATGCGGCGCTACGCCGACAAGCTCGGCAAGCTCTAGGATTCGAGGCGCTGCCGCATGGGGACATCCAAGTGGTGCCCGGTACGAAGTCAGGCAAGGGGAGTTGATCATGGCGACTGACGAACGGCCTCCGCTGCGCTCGGCCAGCTGGTTCAGCGGCGACGACAAGGGCAACTTCGTCCATCGCAGCTGGATGAAGAACCAGGGCTTCACCCCCGACATGTTCGACGGCCGCCCGGTGATCGGCATCTGCAACACCTGGTCCGAGCTCACCCCCTGCAACGCGCATCTGCGCGAGCTGGCCGAGCAGGTGAAGCGCGGCGTCTATCTCGCCGGCGGATTTCCCGTGGAATTCCCGGTGATGTCGCTGGGCGAGTCGAACATGCGGCCCTCGGCGATGATGTTCCGCAACCTGACCAGCATGGATGTCGAGGAATCGATCCGCGCCAATCCCATCGACGGTGTCGTCCTGCTGGTCGGCTGCGACAAGACCACGCCGGCGGCGATCATGGGTGCCGCGACCTGCGATCTGCCGACGATCGTGGTTTCCGGCGGGCCGATGCTGAGCGGCACCTTCCGCGGCCGCAAGCTCGGATCGGGCACCGACGTGTTCCGTCTGAGCGAGGAGGTCAAGGCCGGGCACCTGACGCCCGCCGCCTTCCTCGGCGCCGAGCAGGCGATGAGCCGCTCGGCCGGCAGCTGCAACACCATGGGAACCGCCTCGACCATGGCCTCGATGTCGGAGAGTCTCGGCCTGGCGCTGCCGGGCAATGCGGCGATCCCGGCGGTCGACGCCCGCCGGCGGGCGCTTTCCCACATGTCGGGCCGGCGCATCGTCGAGATGGTGCGCGAGGATCTCCGGATCTCGAAGATCCTCACCCGCCAGGCCTTCGAGAATGCGGTGAAGGTGAACGGCGGGATCGGCGGCTCGACCAACGCGGTCCTGCATCTGCTCGCCATCGCCGGCCGCTGCGACGTCCCCTTCGGCCTGGACGACTGGGACCGGCTCGGCCGCGGCGTCCCCACCATCGTCAACCTGATGCCCTCGGGCAAGTACCTGATGGAGGATTTCTTCGCCGCCGGCGGGCTCGAGGTCGTCATCCGCAGCCTCGGCGAAGCCGGCCTCATCCACAAGGATGCGTTGACGGTGAACGGCCGGACGCTATGGGAGAACTGCCGCGACGCCGAGAATTTCGACGCCGACGTGATCCTGCCGATCGACCGGCCGCTGGCGGCGGAGGGCGGCATCGTCGTCCTGCGCGGTAACCTGGTGCCGCTCGGCGCGGTGCTGAAGCCCTCGGCGGCAACGCCGTCCCTGATGCAGCATCGCGGGCGGGCGGTGGTCTTCGAGGACATCGATCACTACAAGAAGCGGATCGACGATCCGGCACTCGATGTCGATGCCGATTCCGTCCTGGTGCTGAAGAACTGCGGCCCGATGGGCTATCCGGGCATGCCCGAGGTCGGCAACATGGGGCTGCCGCCGAAGCTGCTGAAGCAGGGCATCACCGACATGGTGCGGATATCGGATGCCCGCATGAGCGGCACCGCTTACGGTACCGTGGTCCTGCATTCCTGTCCCGAGGCGGCGGCCGGCGGCCCGCTCGCCCTGGTGCGCGACGGCGACATGATCGCGCTCGATGTCGCCGGGCGCCGTCTCGATCTGGAGGTCGATGCGGCGGAACTGGCGCGCCGCAAGGCCGGCTGGACGTCGCCGGTCGACGGCTATGTCGGCTATCAGCGATTCTATGCCGACAATGTCCTGCAGGCGGATCTCGGTTGCGATTTCCGCTTCCTGGTCGGCAAGCGCGGCGCCGTCGTGCCGCGCAACTACCTGTAGGAGGCAATTGATGCAGCCTGGTGAAATCGAGCAGCCGGCAATCTATCCGAGCCTGAAGAGCCGGGTGGTGTTCATCACCGGCGGCGGCAGCGGCATCGGCGCCAGCCTGGTGGAGCATTTCTGCGCCCAGGGGTCGAAGGTGACCTTCGTCGACATCGCCGAGGCGGCGTCGCAGGCGGTGGCGGCGCGGATCGCGGCGGCTGGGCATCCGGCGCCGGATTTCATCCGCTGCGACCTGCGCGACATCGCGGCGCTGCGGGCGGCGATCGAGGCGACGCGGGCGAAGCACGGGCCGATCCGGGTGCTGGTCAACAACGCCGGCAACGACGACCGGCACGCGAGCAAGGACGTGACGGTGGAATACTGGGACGAGCGCATGGCGGTGAACGTGCGCCACCAGTTCTTCGCCGCCCAGGCGGTGCGCCCGCAGATGCGCGACGCCGG
>CAZKDH010000036.1:0-52132 GCA_964551505.1 uncultured Rhodospirillaceae bacterium | reverse complement strand
GGCGCAGCCCGGGCCGGGGCTCAACCGGGCCGAAAGCCGCCCCGGGACAGGGCATGAGGACGGGCTGAAGGTCCATGGCGCTCACAGGATCTTGAAGGCGCCGGGCTCGAGATGGGCGCCGTGATGCTCGGGCGTCAGCGGTTTCGCGCGATACTGGTCATGGATGCCCTTCAGCCACTGCTTGGCGCGGCGATTGAGCTTGAAGTTCTCGGTCATCAGCCGCCCGCGGGTGACCAGGATGCCGAGGTCGGCGCCCTCGTAGCGGTAGTCGCCGGGCCCGCTGATGCGCAGGAAGAAGGCCTCGTTCTCGCCGGTGACGGCGCGCCGGTGGTAGTCGAAGCGGGCATAGGATATCTCGCCGGCCGGGTTCAGCCGCCAGATGCCGGATTGCGGCGCATCGGTCAGGATGTCGACCGTATCGGCGGTGTGCTTGATCACCATCTGGCTCCAGCCGTCGACGTTGTCAGGGTCGGACCAGCGGGCATTCATGCCCTCGATGTCGCAATCGAAGTCGATATTGGAGAATTCCAGCAGATGCAGCAGGAACAGCGGCATGTCAGCATGGGCAAAAGCCGCGTGATTGGTCATCGAGGAGGCGCCGGTGATCCGGGGATTGAGCTCGCCGAGATAGAGGTCGCCGCTGTCCTCGTCGATCAGCAGGTCGAGCTCGAAATAGCCGCGATAGCCCTCCTTGCGCAGCTGCTCGCCGAACCTGAAGGTGTATTCCCGCGCCTTGTGGCGGATCGCCGGCGTGAAGCAGTTGTGGAAGATCTCGTTGCCGCACCAGCCGCCCTTATAGGGGGTGAGTTCCTTGAAGCCGACCAGCTCGGTCATCAGCGGCCCGACCACGGTGCCGCGCTTGGTGGTGCAGGCCTCGATCGCCGAGCCGCGGCAGCGGATCCGCTTCATGATCTTCACTTCGCCGGCATCGACGATATCGGCCGCGTACTTCTTCCAGTCCTTCTCGGTCGAGATGAAATAGGTGGTATGGCCTGAATCGCCGAAGGCGGTCTGCACCACCAGGTGCTCGCCCAGCTTCTTCGCCGCCTTGCGGAGGTCGGCGTAGCTCTTCACC
Organism: uncultured Rhodospirillaceae bacterium; assembly: GCA_964551505.1. GTDB lineage: Bacteria > Pseudomonadota > Alphaproteobacteria > Dongiales > Dongiaceae > Dongia. The sequence continues at coordinate 51,057 of CAZKDH010000036.1, read as the reverse complement.
TTGGCCAGGACATTGGGGACGCTGGGGACGCCGGCCTTGTTGCCGATGCGCACCGTCTCGATCTTGTTGTCGACCCGCTGCCGCAGCTTGGCCTTGGGGAACCAGACCTGCATTCCGAGCTGTTTCGCCAGCTGCTCGGTCTTGCCGTCGAACATCAGGAAGACCGCCCTCGGCCTCTTGCCGCGGCCGCGGATGAAGGCCTTCACATCCGGATGCTGCAGCATGTAGTTGTTGATGTCCTCGATGCTCTGGAACTCCTCGTGCGGCATCTCCTTCGGCACGAAAACATTGGGGTGGCGACCGTCGAAGCAATCGATGTAGTTGATATACTTGAAATTCCGCACCCATTCATCGATGCCGAGCAGGTTGAAATTGGTGGCACTGATGAAGAAGATCGGGGCGTCGTTGCGATGGAAGAAGCGACGGATGTCGGAAATGTTCTTGAGCTTCTTGCTCTGGTACTTGTGCAGCATGCGTTGCTCCCCTGCCCGGCTTGGCGCCGCCGCGGCTCTTGCGGCCGATCGGTCGCTTCATCTTAGGCGCAAGGCCGCGGGGCCGCCAAGGGCGTATCCCGCCAGGCGCTGTCGGGGCATGAACCTTCCCGGACCCGGCGGCGACTATCCGAAACGGGCGCCGCCATGCTAGCGTTCGGAAACCTGCCCGATAATGGGCATTGAAGCCTGGAAACAGCCATGCGCCGCGTCTTTCACCGTGCCGGTCTGGTCGTCGGCCTCGTCCTGGTCCTGGGATTGGGGGCCTGCCTCACCAGCGATCCGCCGAAGATCTCCCGCGACGACCTGGTCCAGGTCGAGGGCCTGGCCGGAAATCACCGGGCGATCGCCCTGCCGGAGGGCGCAGCGGGCGGGCCGCCGCCGAGCGACGCCGAGATCGTCGCCCGGGAGGACGGCAGCTATCTCCTCACCTTCATCGAGGATGGGCACCGAGACGCCCCCAATGTCATCCGACTGCTGGCCTTTGGGGCCGGGACCTATCTCGGCGTCCTCACCGACGACAAGCCGGACAGCGCAGCGATGTATGCCCTGGTCGGCCGCGACGCGGCAGGAAATTGGGAGTTCCGCGCCTTCGACCTGGCGCCAGAGCGGCGCACCGAGGATCTGCAGCCGATCCTTGCGCGGCATGGTGCGGGCAGGATCAGCTTCGAGGATCTCGGCTCCGATCCGAAGACGACCAACGACCGCATCGCCGGCAACCTGGACGCCGCGCAACTGCGGGCTCTGTTCAGCGATCCGGATTTCACCGCCGCCCTGCGCACCGATACCGGGTTCCGGCTGCAGCCGAGATCGTGATCCGCCGGCCGAAACGGAACGGGGCCGGCATATAGCCGGCCCCGCTCGCGCATTTTCGGGAGGCGAGTCAGGTCCTAGAAGAGACCCTCGATCTCGCCCTTCTCGTTCAGCTTGATGTGGTTGGCCGAGGGCACCCGCGGCAGGCCCGGCATCGTCATGATCTCGCCGCAGACCACGACAATGAATTCCGCCCCGGCCGAAAGCCGGAGCTCGCGGATCGGCACGACGTGGTTGGACGGCGCGCCCTTCAGGTTTGGATCGGTCGAGAAGCTGTACTGGGTCTTGGCAATGCAGACCGGGTAGTGGCCGAACCCCGCCTTCTCGAACTCGGCGAAGCGGTCGCGCACCGCCTTGTCGGCAATGATGCCCTGGGCGCCGTAGAGGTTCTGCGCAATGGTGCGGACCTTGTCCCAGAGGGGCATGGTATCCGGATAGAGCGGCGCGAAATTGTTCGGCTTCTCGCACAGCTTGACCACGGCCTTCGCGAGGTCCTCGATCCCGGCGCCGCCGCTTGACCAGTGGTTGCACTCGAAGGCCTCGGTCTCCAGCTCGGCACAGAGCTGCTTCACGGCCGCGAGCTCGGCATCGGTATCCGCCGAGAAACGGTTGATCCCGACCACCGGCAGAACGCCGAACTTCTTCACGTTCTCGATGTGGCGCGCAAGATTGGAGGCGCCCTTCTTCAGCGCCTCGATGTTCTCCTTGCCGAGATCCTCCTTGGCGATGCCGCCATGCATCTTCAGCGCGCGGATCGTGCAGACGATGACCACGGCGTTCGGCTTCAGCCCGGCCTTGCGGCATTTGATATCGAAGAACTTCTCGGCCCCGAGATCGGCGCCAAAGCCAGCCTCGGTCACCACGTAGTCGGCAAGCTTCAGCGCCGTCTTGGTGGCAATCACCGAGTTGCAGCCATGGGCAATATTGGCGAACGGGCCGCCATGGATGAAGGCGGGATTGTTCTCCAGGGTCTGCACCAGGTTCGGCGCGATCGCATCCTTCAGCAGCACGGTCATCGGACCGTCGGCCTTCAGGTCGCGGGCAAAGATCGGCTTCTTGTCCCGGGTGTAGCCGACGATGATGTTGCCCAGGCGCTTGGTCAGATCGGCAAGGTCATTGGACAGGCAGAAGATCGCCATGACCTCCGAAGCGACGGTGATGTCGAACCCATCTTCGCGGGGGAAGCCGTTGGCGACGCCGCCGAGGGAGCCGACGATGCTGCGCAGGGCGCGATCATTCATGTCCATGACCCGGCGCCACTGCACCCGGCGGGTATCGAAGCCGAGCTCGTTGCCCCAGTAGATGTGGTTGTCGATCAGGGCCGCCAGCAGGTTGTGGGCGGTCGAGATGGCATGGAAGTCGCCGGTGAAATGCAGGTTGATGTCTTCCATCGGCACGACCTGGGCATAGCCGCCGCCGGCCGCCCCGCCCTTCACGCCGAAACAGGGTCCGAGCGAGGGCTCGCGGAGGCAGATGATCGCCTTCTTGCCGAGCCGGTTTAGGCCGTCGCCGAGGCCAACCGTCGTCGTGGTCTTGCCTTCGCCGGCCGGGGTCGGGCTGATCGCGGTGACCAGGACCAGCTTGCCGTCGGGCTTGTCCTTCAGCGACTTCACGAATTCCATCGACATCTTGGCCTTGGTATGGCCGAAGGGCAGCAGGTGCTGCTCGGCGATGCCGAGTTTCGCCGCGACCTCGCGGATCGGCTTCATCTTGGCTTCGCGGGCGATCTCGATGTCGCTGCCGATCTTCTTGCTCATTTCAACTGCTCCCAAAACTGCGTCAATTCAGGTCCGGCCCCGGAAATCCGCCGGCTGGAGGGTCCCCTGGACCCCGTCGATTTCGGCCGTCAGACTAGGATCATTCATGCCCGGTTTTCCGCCTAACGGCGACCGAAACTTGTCGTTTTTCAGCGCTCTAGCGCGATCCCCGGTCGTCCCGCGGCCGGATGCCGAACTGCTGGCGATAGGCCTTGGCGAAATGCGACAAGGCGACAAAACCGCTGGCAATGGCCACCTCGGTAACCGAGAGACTGGTCTGGCGCAGGAGGCGCCGGGCCCGGTCCAGCCGGAGGCGCATGTAGTATTTCGCCGGCGTACAGCCCAGGTAGCGCCGGAAGTGCCGTTCCAATTGCCGTTGCGAGACACCGATTTCCGCCGCGAGATCGCCGGGCGGCAGGGGGCTTTCGACCGATTCCTCCATCAGCCCGACTGCCTTGAGCAGGTTCGGATTGGCCACCCCAAGGCGCTGCCGAAGATCCCCACGCTGGACGTCTTCCGAGGTGCGGATCGCCCCATGCAGGAACTGCTCGGCAATCGACCGGGCGAGGGCCGGCCCGTGATGCCCCCGGATCAGTTCCAGCATCATGTCGAGGGCGGCGGTGGCTCCGGCACAGGTCACCACCCCATCGTCGATGACATAGAGTTCCTCGCTGGCCTCGACCTCCGGAAAGGCCTCGCGAAAGGCTTCCAGATAGTCCCAGTGCAGGGTGCAGCGGCGCCCGTCCAGGAGCCCGGCCCGGGCCAGGATGAAGCTGGCGGTGCTGACGGCGCCGATCGCCACGCCATGACGGGTGAGCCGGCGAAGCGCCGATTCCAGTTCCAGGTCGGCGATCTGCTCGGCATTCGTTGCGGCGCAGATCACCACAAAATCGATGTCGTCAGCCTCCAGCTCGGCCAGCGGCCGGGTGCGGACGGTGATGCCGCTGTTGGATTCCACCTCGCCGCCGCGGGTGGAAAACAGCGCCCAATCGTAGAATTTGCGACCCGAAACCCGGTTGGCACCCCGGGCCGGCTCGACGACCGAGGCGAAGGACATGAGGGCAAAACCTGGCGCGAGCACGATGGCCAGGTGAAAGGCGGCAGCCTCCGGAAGCCTCGGCGCCAGGAGCCCGCGCGGCTGCAGGGGGACGGGCTGGATGGCGGTGCCCGGCAGCATCTGGCGTGCGATCGTCATAGGGCTCCCCTCCCCGTCCCGGCAGGTACCAGCGTCTAGCCGCCGGCCAGCTGCCGCAATGCCGTCAGGCCGACCGGCTTGCCGCCGAATTCGGCCATCGCGTCCAGGACGCAATCCCAGAGGTATTCCGCCGAGGCGATATCGGCGAGGAGGTGATATCCCGGCGTGGGGCCGAGATCTGCGCGGATGATGATGCCGCTCATCTTGGCGATCGACGTCTGCGCGATGGCGCCGGACGCAAATTTGTGGGGCCGGAGATCGACGCCGCAGATCTTGGCGAACATGTCCGGCGCATGGCTGCCGGTGACCATAAACCAGGCATGGCTATCCTGCCGCGGCGTCGGATATCCGATGAGCTTGCGCGGTTTTTCGGTGCCCCAGGTCCAGGCCGCATTCAACCGGTCGATCATCTCCCCGGTACCGGCCAGGCTGTCGATCAGGAAGATCTCGCCCGGCGCGAGCCGAGCCGCCAGCTCTCCGCCGGCCTGACGATAGGCGACATTGCTGTCCGCACTGATGGCAAGACCCTGCCCAACCAGCCACTCAACGGTTCCGGTACCCTTGAACCCGGTGCGCGGCAGGACAGACAGGTCGGCAAGACCCATTGCCCGGGCCTGCTGAACCTCCTGGTCGACGTCGTCGCCGTAGCGGACGGCAACAGCGCCGCCATTCACCACCTCGAACCAGGCCCCCGCCGCCTGGAGCTGGCGATAGATCATGCTGCGGCGCTGCTGCGCATGCGGAAACACCTTGGGCAAGGCAGCCATCGCTACATCTCCTGCCGCTTGTTTTCGGGATCGTAGAAGGGATAGGGCACGACGGTGGCCGCGATCATCCGGCCGCCATCCACCTTGATCTGGAACGTCGAGCCGGGAGTGCTGTCCGCCGCATGAACATAGGCGAGCCCCACCACCTTCTTCAGCGCGGGCGAATTCACCGCCGAGGTCACCCGACCCGCGATCTCGCCGCCCCGGATGACCAGGTGGCATTCCTCCGGACATGGATCCGCGGCATTCTCCAAGGTGAAGCCGACCAGCTTTCGCGTCAGATCCATCTTCGCCATGATCTCGGTCGAGCGGCTGCCAACATAGAAAGGCTTTGTCTTGGCGATCGCCCAGGGCATGTCGGCTTCCCAGACGTTGGTCAGTCCGTCGGTATCCTGGCTGACGATGATATGGCCCTTTTCCAGGCGCAGGACGCGCTGCGCCTCGACGCCGAACGGGCGGATGTCGTTCTGGCCGCCGGCCGACATCAGGACGTCCCAAAGGGCCTCGCCATAGCCGGCCGGCACGTGGATCTCGTAGCCGAGTTCGCCGACGAAGCCGACCCGCATCAACCGCGCCGGAATGCCGGCAACGGTCCCCTGCCGCACGCCCAGATAGGGAAAGGCCTCGGCCGAGAGATCGATGTCATGGCAGACGCGCTGCAGCACTTCCCGGGACTTCGGGCCCGCGATGTTGACGCCGCAATAGGCCGCCGTGACGTTGGCGACATCGACGTCGAGGCGCCACTGGGCGTTCCACTGCAGCATCGAGCGATAGACCGCGTCCACGCCACTGGTGGTCGCCGTCACGTAGAAATGCTCCTCCGAGAAACGGCAGGCGACGCCGTCGTCGGTGACAACCCCGGCCTGGTCCGTCATCAGCACGTAGCGGGAGCGGCCAACCGGCAGCTTGGTGTAGGTGAAGGTGTACATCCGGTTCAGGAATTCAGCCGCATCCGGACCCCGCACATCGAGGCCACCCAGCGTCGACACGTCGATCAGGCCGACATTGTTGCGGACATTGAGGACTTCCGCCGCGATCGCCTTGTCGCGCTCGGACCTGGCTCCGTAGTAGGCTGGCCGCCACCACAGGCCTGCCGGCATCATCTGCGCACCCGCTTCGAGATGGCGGTGATGCATCGCGGTCCGGCGGCCGGGCTCGAAGACCCGTCCCGCCATGTGCCCGAACTTCTCCGGGGTATAGGGCGGCCGCTGCGTCGTTACGTTCATGCCGCGAAGGTCCGCGCCGGTCGCCTTGGCGACGACGCGCACCGCCGTCACGGCAGAATGCTTGCCCTGCGACGGGCCCATGCCGACGGTGGAGTAGCGCTTCAGCAGCTCGACGCTGTCGTAGCCGTCGCCGATGCCGTTGATCAGGTCGTCGTATTTCAGGTCCTCGTCGAAATCGACGAACTCCCAGCCCTTGGCGTGGGGGAAGATCGGCCAGGGATGCGTCTGGTTGGCGGCGCCGCGATCGGCCGGGACGGCAGGCTCCGCCCCCACCGCAGACCCGGCGTCCTTCGCCGCGGCCCAGCCCGAACGACGCCCGTCGGCGATGACCGCCTCCAGCTGGAATGCGTTGTTCACCGAGCCGGCAGCAAAGACATGGGCCGGCAATACATCCGGCCGGAACATGTGGCTGTCCCCGTCATAGGCGAACTTGGTGCCGGCATGGTGGAGCAGCTGGGCGGCCGGCGTGTAGCCGACGGACATCAGCACCAAATCGCAGTCGAAGGCCGCATCTGGGGCGCCCAGCTTGCCTTCAGCGACGACCGGCGCCACCTGGACGCCGATCACGTGCTGTTTGTTGCCGTGATGCAGCGCTTCGGAGATCGCATGGCCGGTCAGGACCCGGGTGTCGGTCTGCCCGACCGCGGTGGTGAGAGCCGTCCGCGGCGGACTGGCGCGCAGATCGACCACCGCCACGACGGTGATGCCGGCCTCGGAGAGGTCGAGGGCCTGGCCATATCCGTCGTCGTTCGCAGTCAGGATCACCGCGCGGCTTCCCGGCTTCACGCCGTAGAGATGGATCAGCCGCTGCGCCGCCGATCCCATCATGATCCCTGGCAGGTCGTTGTTGCGGAATACCGCCGGCTGCTCGATGGAGCCGGTCGCCATGACCACTGACCTTGCGCGTAGCTTGTGCAGCCGATTGCCCCGGATCACCGGCAGCCAGTTGTCGGCGAAGTAGCCGGTGCAGACCGCGTCGGTCAGCACGGTGATGTTGCCCGCAGCCCTTACCGCGTTGACCAGGTCGCCCACCGCGCGACAGGAGGATTCGCCCGTGGCATCGAAGCGGCCGTAGTTGAGGCTCCCGCCGAGCACGGGATTCTCCTCGACCAAGATCACCTCGCCGCCGCCCTTGGCGGCTTCAAGCGCGGCGGCCAGGCCGGCCGGCCCGCCGCCGATCACCGCAACATCGGCGAAGAGGTACTTCTTGTCGAAATAGCCGTGATGCCAGTGGATATCGACCTTGCCGAGCCCGGCCATCGCTCGGACGATCGGCTCCCAGAACTTCCACGAGGCCTTCTTCTCGTGAAAGGTCTTGTAATAGAAACCGACCGGCAGGAACTTCGACACCCATTCGACGAAGCGGCCACCGTCGGATTCGAACGATCCGAAATAGTTCTGCGCCTCGACCGCCAGGCCGGGCGCGATGGCGCGCTTGTCGGCGAGGCAGCTGGGCTCTTCGCCGATCTGCACCAGCGTATTGGCGTCCTGCCCGGCCATCGTCAGGATGCCGCGCGGCCGATGATACTTGAAGCTGCGGGAGATCATCCATTGGCCGTTGGCTGCCAGGGCGCTGGCGACGGTATCGCCGGCCAGTCCCTCGATGACCTTGCCCTCGAAGCTGAAGGTTATCGGCTTCGACCGGTCGATCAGAAGTCCCTTGCCGCCCGGCAGCCTGTTCGAACCGCTGTTCATTGCCGCGCCACCGCTCATGATTTCGCTCCGGGGGCTTTCGGCGTGAAATCCACGCGCTTGTTGAAGACGTCCGACGCCGCATAGGTGCGGACGATCTCGTCGGTAACCGTGTTGCGCTCGGCGATGAACCAGAACGAGGTCGGGACGTGGCACCACCACTCACGCACGACGCCGGCGGTATTGTTCTCCAGGAACACGTATTCCGCCCAGTCGCGGTCGCTGAGACCGGCTGCCTCCGGCATCGGCTTCACTTCGCCGCCCCAGACGAATTCGCTGATGTTGCGCGGGCCGTTCAGCGGGCAGTTCATGATCTTCATCTTCCTGCCCTCCTCAATGGCCGACCGAGGCCGCGCCCTTTTCGCCGACCTGGGAATAGTTCAGGAAGCGCTCGAAGGTGAAAGGCTCGATCAGGCGATGCGGCCGGTTGTTGGCGATGGTGTAGGACATGGTGGCGCCACAGACCGGCGTCGCCTTGAACCCCCAGGTGCCCCAGCCGCTGTCGATGTAGTAATTCTCGATCGGGGTCAGGCCCATGATCGGGCTGAAATCCGGCGTCATGTCCGCCATGCCGGCCCACTGCCGCAGCACCTTCACCTCGCCGACCATCGGCAACAGTTCCAGCATGTGGCCGAGCAGGCCTTCCTTGAAGTCGAGGGTCGAACGGGTGGAATAGAGACCGTAGGGGTCGGTCGAGCCGCCCATTACCAGCTCGCCGCGCGACGACTGCGAGACATAGACGTGGAGGCTGCCGGAGACCACGATCTGGTCGAGGAACGGCTTCAACGGCACCGAGACGCAGGCCTGCAGCGGGATGGTGCGGATCGGCAGGCGGAAGCCCGCCATCTTGGCGACCACCGAGGTCATGCCGGCGACCGCCTGGACCACCTTGTCGGCATAGATCCTGCCGCGCGTGGTCTCGACTCCCTTGGCCTTGCCGTTCTCGACGATGATGCCCGTGACGCCGGTCTGCTGGTGAATTTCGACGCCCATCTGCGCGGCCCGGCGGGCAAAGCCCCAGGCCACGGCATCGTGGCGGGCAATGGCGCCGGGAGGGTGATAGAGCGCGCCCATGATGGGATAGCGCACGTCGTCGCTCATGTTCAGCGCGGGGCAGAGCCGCGCGATCTCATCCGGGTAGATCAGTTCGGAATCGACGCCCAGGTGCTTGTTGACCTCGGCGCGCCATCGGCTGGTGCGCATCGCTGCATCGGTATGCGCCAGGGTGAAATGGCCCCGCTCGGAATAGAGGATGTTGAAGTCGAGGTCCTGGGACAGGTCGCGATAGAGCCTGAGCGATTCCTCGTAGAACTTCACGCCCTCCGGGGTCAGGTAGTTCGACCGGATGATCGCCGTGTTGCGCGCCGTGTTGCCGCCGGCGAGGTAGCCCCGTTCGAGGATGCAGACATCGGTGATCCCGTAGTCCCGCGCCAGGTAATAGGCGGTCGCCAGGGCATGCCCGCCGCCGCCGATGATGACGACCTGGTACCGGTTCTTCAGCTCCTTCGGCGCCGGGAAATGCCGTTTCGCCGGGTAGCGGTGCTTAAAGACCCCCTCATAGCCGTACTTCAACAGGCCGCTGGGAAACCAAGCTGGCAACATGCGTTAAGACCTCTGAGTCGCGTTCGCCCGGACGATACCGGTTTGTTTCCTGGTATTCAACATTCTTTCCCCCCGTTCACACGGGCGGCGTGCCGGTGCTAAACTCGCCAGGCCGCACCCGGCGGCTTGCCAGTTGCCCGCCGAGGCGCCATTTTTGGCCCCGACGCAGGGACCGGATCCCGCGCCGCGGCCGCCTGCGAGGGAGACATCGTGACCCACCCGACCGACAATATCGTACGCCTCGGCGAAGCCGCTGAAGAGATCAAGGACGACTTCCTGCACTGGCAATGCAAGCTGCGCCAGCTCGCCATGCGCGAGGGCGGTGGCCGGCCCAGCTCCGCGATGCGTCCCGAGGTCTTCAGCCGGGCCGGCGACTCGCTTCATCCCGGCATCATAGTGCTGGTCCACAAACTGGAACCCGATGACGCGATTGCCTATTTCCGGCATCAGGTGCTCAAGACCCAGGACCCGATCGAGCGCTGGGAAAAGGGCACCGAGCACATGGCCGCCGGATACTTCCAGCGGCATCGCGAGTTCAGCGACGTCATAACTGCCCTGTTCGGCCCCGGGCCCGGCTTCCCCGACACCCTGCTCAACCACGGCAGGATCGTCCTCGAATTCCGCGAGGTCAGCCGCAGCTTCAATCTGCCGTGCGCGGTACTGGAACTCGCCGAGCATGAACCGCTCTATCAATCAACCTACTGGCACAATCGCCTGTTCAACCCGAACATCCCGGCGGTTGCCCGGGTCCTGTCCTTCACCCCGGACTGGCGCCACGCCAGCACCCGGGCCGAGACCGACGAGGAGTAAAAAAAGCGCCCTCGCCCGCCGCACCTGCCCGACGAGACCGGGTCCGGCCGAGCGGCGGTGCGAGGGCTCCTCGAGACCGGTCAGAACTTCCGATAGGCCTTGTTGAGGTCGACCATCGGATGCTTCCTCGACATCTGGAACTTGATCAGCAGCTCGCGCGCGATCATGTCGCGATCCTGCTGGTTGTCCGGCAGCTTAATGTTCTTCGGCACCGTGACCCAGCCGTTGATGTTGCGATCGAACACCGCCGCCCGGTGCTCCTCGTAGCCCATGTGGACGTCCTCGAGCCAGTTGAGGTCATCCCAACCCATGATCTCCATGTACTTCTTCAGGAACGGCGTCAGGCGCTTGTAATCCGGCACCAGGTTCACATCGTAGCGATAGCCGATGTGCTGGCCGATTTCCTTCTCGCGCTTGGTGTCGAGACCTTCGCCCTTCATGAACTTGTCGACGTCGGTCTTCGCCTTCTTCTTGTCGTCAGCCATCTCGGCCTCCTTAGTAGCGGGTCATGTCGGGCCGGCCGACCGTGTGTTGCGATCCGGCGAGCGGAACCTGGGCAAGGGCCGAAGCCTCCATGGTGAGGGCCGCGAGGTCCTCCGGCTCCAGGGAATGCACATTGGTCTTGCCGCAGGCGCGCGCCATCATCTGCGCCTCGATGGTCAGGCAGTGCAGGAAGTTGTAGACCCGCTCAGCCGCTTCGTCCGGATCCAGCCGCTTGCGCAACGTCGGATCCTGCGTGGCCACGCCGACCGGACAGCGCCCGGTATGGCAGTGGTAGCAGTAGCCCGCCTCGCAGCCGATCTCCTTCTCGAAGTCGGCCTCGGGGATGTCCTTGTTGCAGTTCAGGGCCATCAGCGCCGAATGACCGATCGCCACCGCATCGGCGCCGAGTGCAAGAGCCTTGGCGACGTCGCCGCCGTTGCGGATGCCGCCGGCATAGACCAGGCTGATCTCGCCGGTCTTGCCTACGTCGTCCAGCGCCTTGCGGGCCTGACGGATCGCGGCGATTCCGGGAACGCCGGTTTCCTCCGTCGCGATGTGCGGGCCGGCACCGGTGCCGCCTTCCATGCCGTCGATGTAGATCGAATCCGGACCGGTCTTGGCCGCCATGCGCACGTCGTCATAGACGCGCGCCGCACCGAGCTTCAGCTGGATCGGGATCTGCCAGTCGGTGGCCTCGCGGATTTCCTGGATCTTCAGGGCCAGATCGTCCGGCCCGAGCCAGTCTGGGTGGCGGGCCGGCGACCGCTGGTCGATACCGGCCGGCAGCGAGCGCATCTCCGCAACCTGATCGGTCACCTTCTGGCCCATCAGATGGCCACCGAGGCCGACCTTGCACCCCTGGCCGATGAAGAACTCGCAGGCATCGGCAAGCTGCAGATGGTGGGGGTTGAAGCCATAGCGCGACTGGATGCACTGGTAGAACCACTTCGAACTGAACCGGCGCTCATCGGGGATCATGCCGCCCTCCCCGGAACAGGTCGCGGTTCCGGCCATGGTGGCGCCGCGCGCCAGCGCGATCTTCGCCTCGTAGCTCAGGGCGCCGAAGCTCATGCCGGTGATATAGACCGGAACGTCGAGCACCAGGGGCCGCTTGGCCTTCGGACCGATCACCGTCTTGGTCTCGCATTTCTCGCGATAGCCCTCGATGACGAAACGGGTCAGAGTTCCGGGCAGAAACGTCAGGTCGTCCCAGCTCGGAATCTTCTTGAACAGCGAGAAGCCGCGCATGCGATAGCGGCCGAGCTCCGACTTGATGTGGATGTCGTCGATCACCGAAGGCGGGAACATGAAGCTGTTGCCCAGGCGACTGGTATCGCGCGACAACGCCTTCTTCTTGGTCTTCGGGGCTGTCTTCGGCGCCTTTTTCTCTTTTGCCATAACTTGAAATCCTTCTCTGACGCCAACGGTTACAGAATGAGCTTCTTCTCGGAGGGCTCCAGATTGTCGTAGTTCCAGAGCTGCCGGCCCGCGACGATCTTGGTCATGTTCTTGACGCCCTTCGGCGCCTTCATCCCGTACTGCTTCAGCTTGCGCTCCAGCCATTGACAGTCCAGGTCATTCATCTCGCCCGGCACCGCGTCGACGCCGAGCCCCTCGATCTTGCCGCCGACATAGATCGTGCCGTCGTACATCGAATCGCCGAGGTTCTTGCCGGCGTCGCCGAGAATCACCATGCGCCCGCGCTGCATCATGAAGCCGCAGAAGGCGCCGCAGCGACCGCCGACGATAATCGTGCCACCCTTCTGGTCGATTCCCATGCGGGCGCCGACATCGCCCTTGCAGACGAGATCGCCGCCGCGGATCGCGGCACCGAAAGTGGAGCCGGCATTCTTCTCGATGACGATGGTTCCGGCCAGCATGTTCTCGGCGCAGGACCAGCCGACACGCCCCTTGATATGAACGTTCGGCCCGTCGATAAGGCCGCAGCCGAAGTAGCCCAGGCTGCCCTCGATATGCAGATTCAGCCGGTTGAGAATGCCGACGGCGATCGCATGCTTGGCGCCCGGATTCTTGATGACGATGGTTCCGTAGCCCTGGCTCATCAGGCTGCGGAGCTTCAAGTTGATCTCGTTCGTCGACAGCTTGTCCGCGTCGAACTCGGCACGCTTGTTGTAGTCGACCTCGTGGGCGCCGGGATAGGTGAAATTCTCTTCTTCCTCCGGCGAGAAGAAGCGCTGCTGGGTGCGCCCGAGAAGCTTCTCGGTATGCATGCCCATGTCATGGGATTTGGTGCGGAGCGCCATGTTGATGTTCCTGCTGTTGGTATCGCTGCCGTTTATCGCTTCCAGACCCGGACGTCGCCCTCATAGGGGTCCCAGGTGTCGATCTCGTGCGGGAAGACGCTGCGAATGGCGACTTCCTCGGAAGCCAGGGCGATGAATTCCTCGCTCTCGTAGAGGACCATCGGCTTAGCCGCCATGACGTCCTTGGCCATCCCGAGGCTGTCCGACGTCGCCACCAGATAGGTGAAGACGCCGTCGAGCTCGTCGATCGAGTCCTTCATCGCGTCCTCGAGCTTGTGCCCGCTCTGCATCTTGTCGGCGAGGTACACCGCGATCAGCTCGCTGTCGCAGTTCGACATGAAGCGATGGCCGCGGCGTTCCAGGTTTCGACGGCCCGTCCAATAGTTCGTCAGCTGGCCGTTATGCACTACCGAGACGTCGGCGAAGGGATAGGCCCAGTATGGATGCGCCGAGCGGATGTCGACATCGGACTCCGTCGCCATCCGGGTGTGGCCGAGGGCATGGCTGCCCTTGAAGCCCTTCAGGTGGTATTGACCGGAGACCTGAGCGGCATCTCCGAGATCCTTGATCAACTCCAGACCGTAGCCGAGGGAGAGGATTTCAGCACCTTCGATGTCCTCGATGTAGTCGGCAAGCTTGCGCTTGTCGCCGCCGAAATCGATGGTGTAACGGAAGGCGTATTCCGTTGCCTCATCCTCCGACACGATGGTGGCGCCGAGCGACTTCAGCCGCTTGTCCACCTCGGCCCGACGTTTCTTCACCTGATCGTGAATATCGAAGCCGTGTTTCATGTCTTCCTGCTCGGCCACCTTGAATCGCATCACCAGGGTATTGTTCTTCGGCGATCCGTACAGCGCGAAGCCGGTCGAGTCCGGCCCGCGATGCTTCAGGCTTTGCAGCATCGCGGTCATTTCCCGGCCGATGTCGCCGGTCTTGCCGCGATGGATGAGGCCCGCAATTCCACACATGGATGTCTCTCCCTCGGTTGATCGGTAGGCCTTGCCGCTTAGGGCAGGCAGTCCCAGTAGGTCTCCAGGTCCCAATTGGTGACAGTGCACATGAAGCGCTCCCATTCGTCGCGCTTGTAGTGCATGAACACCCGGTACATTTCGTCCGGCATCGCCTTCTTGATCACCTCGTCCTGCTCCAGGCGATCGAGCGCCTCGCCAAGCGACATCGGCAGCTTCTTCACCTTCTTGCCGGCCGACATCGCCTCGTAAATATTGCGCTCTTCCGGTTCGCCCGGATCGAGCTTGCTGACGATGCCGTCATCGAAGGCCTGCAGCAGCGCCGCGGCCATCATGTAGGGATTGACCGCCGCATCGACCGAACGGTATTCAAAGCGGCCCGGCGCCGAGATGCGCAGGGCGCAAGTGCGGTTCTGGTAGCCCCAGTCGGCGAAGACCGGCGCCCAGAACCCGGTATCCCACAGCCGGCGATAGGAGTTCACCGTCGACGAGCCGAGTGCCGTCAGCGCCCCGAGATGCTTGATCACCCCACCGATGCAGTTGAGACCGATCGGCCCGGGTTTGGACTGGCCCTTCAGGGGCATGAAGGTATTCTCGCCACCCTTCCGATAGGCAAATACCTCTTTCATGCCAGGGATCGGCTTGTTGTGGAGGTCGTTCACCACGTCGTCGCCGCCCCGCCAGAGCGACAGATTGTGATGGCAGCCGGAGGCCGAGACGCCCATGAAGGGCTTTGGCATGAAGCAGGCGATCAGGTTGAATTCACGCGCGACTTGGGCGCAGATCTGCCGGTACGTGGTCAGGCGATCGGCGGTACGCAGGCAGTCGTCGAACATGAAATTCAGCTCGAGCTGGCCGGGCGCATCTTCGTGGTCGCCCTGGATCATGTCCAGGCCCATCGCGTTGGCGTATTCGATGACCTTCATGAAGACCGGGCGAAGGCTCTCGAACTGATCGATATGATAGCAGTTCGGCTTGGAGAAACCGCCGTCCGGCAGCCCGTCCGCGCCCTTCTTCAGCCACATCATCTCGGGCTCGCAGCCATGGCGCAAGTGCAAGCCCTTGTGCTTCTTCTGGAACTCGTTGTGGATGATCCGCAGGTTGCCGCGGCAGTCCGAGGTGAGATGGCCGCCGGGATTCTGCCGCTCTTCGCGATTGCGGAAGCAGGTGCAGAAGACGCGGGCCACGCGCTTGTCCCAGGGAAGCTGGACGAAGGTCTCGGGGTCGGGAATGCCGACCAGTTCGGAGGCTTCCGGGCCGTAGCCAATATAGTTCTTGCGGCGGTCCGTGAACAGATTGGCGGTCGAGCCATAGACGAGCTGGAAACCCCGCTCGGCGATCGATTCCCAATGATCCGCAGGTATGCCCTTGCCGACGATGCGGCCGGTGACGGAGACGAACTGGTAGTAGATGTACTTGATTCCGAGCTCGTTGATCTTGGCCCGGACTTGCTTGACGAGCTCTTTGCGGCCCTTTGCGCTTACATGTGCCTCGAGGTCAGTCATTTCGGTCTCTCCCGTTATGGGCGACTTTCTGCCGCCATTCCCCCTAACGGGTTACACCCCGCCAGGTATGCCCTTGACTGGTCTAAGCTGCCGCGCGTGCGCCGGTGGCCGGTGTCGCGCTGTCGTCTCCCTCAATATTCCGCCATCCTGAACTGCGATCCCCGCGTCTTAGCTGCGCCGACTCAACTCCAGGGAAACGGTGAATTCGAGGTCGGGTGCAGCCGGCCTTCGGCGAAACGCGAGAAGCGAAACGGGCGGAGAAGCTCGTCGCCCATCCCGCAGATGTCGTCGGCCACCAGCTTGCCGACCCCGATCATCTTGTACCCGTGATTTGAATCGGCGACGATGTAGACATTGTCCGCGAAGCGGTCGAAGACGGGGAAGCTGTCCGCCGTAAAGCAGCCGATGCCGCCCGAAGGCTCTTTCTTGTATTTTGCCATGGTGCCTTGAAAGCGCTTCTGGCAGAAAGCCAGGGCGGAGACCCACATATGGGCGAAGTCCGCGCCGACCACGAAATCGGGGCTCTCCGGACCATAGGGGTCGACCTTCACCTGATCCGTCGGCGCCTTGACCTTGAACGGCATCGCCCCGCCCTGAACCCCGCCAAAATGGAAGTCCGGCTTGTAATAGATGCCCCAGAGCTTGTCGGTGATCAGCGAGCCATCGACGTCAGACATCAGGGGCGCATCGGTGTCGACATGTATGACCGGCGGCATCTTGCCGTCATTGGTCTTCTGGTAGTTCGGGTCGACGCCCAGCGTGCCTTCCTGCAGCGACCAGTAGATCCACATCGGTACGTTGTCATGGGTCTTGCCGTCGCGGCCCTTGATCGATATTGCATCGGGCAGGTCGAGCATCTTCCAGATCGACCGCACCCAGGGGCCGACGCCGACGATCACCTGCTCGCAGTCTACCGATCCCTTGTCGGTCTCGACCGCGGTCACGGCGCCCTTTCCGTCGCGCTTGAAGCCGGTGACGGTGACCCCGGTCATGATCCGCACGCCCTCGGCTTCCGCTTTCTTCGCGAGGCCATAGATCGAGGCGGTGTTGTTGGCATATCCGCCCTTCTTCTCGTGCAGCACCGAGGTAATGCCCTTGGCTTGCCAGTCGCTGAAGATCCCCTGCATGTAGGTCATGCAGTCCTTCTCGCCCTCGATGAAGCTCGACGTGTAGCCGATCTCCTTCTGCTGGGCGTAGATCGAGGCCACGTCTTTGTGCATCACCTCGGGGCTGATCTGCATATAGCCGACCGGGTTGTAGGAGAAGGTCTTCGGATCGCTCTCCCAGACGCTGACGCTATGGGCCATCAGCCGGCGCATCGCCGGCTGGAAATAGTTGTTCCGCACCACCCCGCAAGCGATTCCAGAGGCGCCCGCCGCGATCCCGCCTTTGTCGACCACAAGAATGTCGGCGCCGCTGCCTTTCCCCGACTTCCGCAGATTCTCGCCGAGATTCCACGCCGTGCTCAGGCCGTGGATGCCGGCGCCGATGATCACGTATTTGATGCGACTGGGAAGGGCCATAGACCGTACCTGCAAATGGCTGTTTCGCGGACCTGTCAGGGCTTTATCCGGCTGGTTGCCGACACCGACCATTTGACGGATTGGTTGCGGTTTCTGTTGACCGCGCTGGATTAGCACCCTCATAATCTCAGCATATCAAGACCCATTTGCCAACCGCTTTTTGGTAAAGGCACAGAAATGGCTAAAATTGGTGGGGACAGCCTCGTCGACAGACCGCCCGCTGTGCCGGCGGGCGAAGTGGTCGCACCGGTCGATCCAGTGAAGGGGTCGGCCTGGATCGCGGGGCAGCTGCGCCAAGCGATCACCGAGGGCACCTACAAATACGGCGAGAAGCTCCCGGCCGAGCGCCAGCTTGCCGACGCCTTCAACGCTTCCCGGACCACCGTTCGACTGGCGCTGGATCAACTGGAGACCGAAAAGCTGGTGGCGCGGCGGGTCGGAAGCGGCACCTTCGTGAGCTTCCGGCAGCCGGGCGAAACCGCTGATATCGCAGAGATCACGTCGCCCCTGGAACTCATCGAGGCGCGTTTGGCGATCGAACCCTACATGACGCGTCTCGCCGTCCTCAATGCAACGGCCCGCGATATCGAGAAGCTGGGCGAGGCCTGCGACATGGCTGAAGCCGCCGGGACCGATCCGGAGCGGTTTACCGATTGGGATACGCAGTTCCATGTCCGCATCGCCGAGGCCTCGCACAACCCCTTGATGTTGTGGCTTTATCAGCAGGTGAACGAGATCCGCTCCCACGACCAATGGGCGATGATGCGCGATAAGGTTCTGACATCCCAGCGGATCTCGGACTACAACCGCCAGCACCGTGCGCTGCTTGCGGCGATCAGCAGCCGCGACGTCGAAGGCGCGGTCGCCATGGTGACCAGCCACCTGCACTACGCCCGCCGCGCCCTGCAAGGGGCGGAAGGCGCCTAGGTACCCATCGGAATTCCATTCCCGTGCCATGGCGACCCAGGAGGTATCCCCTGGGAGCGGCCATGGCGCGGGTTTTCAGGCGGCGAGAGCGCCGGACTGCTTGGCGAGATGGGTCGCGATCGCATCCATCAGGGCCGGCGACAGGCAGTCATAGGGCTCGAGTCCGAGCGTCTTCAAGCGCTTGCGGACGGCCTTCATGTTCTTGGGATCCGCCCCGGATTCGATGATCGAGGAAACAAAGGCGGCGAATTCCGGCGCCGACCAGCCCTTTTCCTTGGAGAGTTCGGTATGGATGAAGTCGAGGCCGTAGAACGGGTGCTTCTTGTTCTCGATCCGGCCGATCATATGCACGCCGCAGCCAGTGCAGGCATGACGCTGGATGGTGGCATTCGGGTCGACGATCTTCAGCTTCTTCGCATTCTTCGTGACCGTAACCGCGTCGCGCGCAACGATGGCGATCTGTGCGAAGAGGGCGCCGTCCGGCTTCCAGCATTTGGTGCATCCGCAGACGTGGTTGTGCGCCGTCTGGGCCTTGACCGTCACCTCAACCGGATCCTTGCTGCACCGGCAGGTCAGCGTACCGCCGGCAAATTTCTTCTTGCCGGGCTTCACGCCGCCGTCGACCGCGGGATGAATGGAAACCTTCGCCATGTCGGTACCTCCCCAAGATTTGTTGACGCCGCCCCTCTATTCGACAGGAGGCAGCCTTCGGTTCCGTCCAGATCCCGGGGAGTATGACACAGCCGGGCGGCGCGGCGAAAGCGCCCCGCCGCGCCAGGTCCGTTTTTTTCAACTTGCGTGACGCGGCATCCCTCAGGCCCGGTCGATCCGGCAGGCGTAGCAGCCGCGGCGGGCGAAATGGGCATGCAGATAGGCGGTCTCCGGCCGCCGAAGGAACCGGCCGATCAGATCCTCCAGTTCAACGCCCTCGACCACCTCGGCGTCGACGATCAGTGCATCTGCGTCATAGGCGCGGACCGACAGCAGCCGGGTCCGAAGCTGTGCCGGGACCTCGTTGGTGCGATCGAAGCTCTGGCGGGCCTGCTCCCGCACGAAGATCGGCCCGCAGGCCCGGTAGGGCGACCTGGGCTCCGGCTGATGCTCGAAATTTGCCAGCAGCAGCTTCTCTCCGGGTTCGGCATCCTGAAGGCTGACCCGGCACGGGAACCCCGGCTTGGTGTCGGCAATGTAGCGTCGGATCCCCAGCTTCAGCAGGGCCTCGTCGTCGAGATCGAAGAGCGGCAGGAACGGCGCCACCGATATGCCGGAAATTCTGAAATCCATGGAAACACCTCAAGATCTGCGGATAAGAGGTGTTCTATTTGCCCTAACGCCGGCCCAGGCTCTATCCGGGTCTTGCGCGTCTAGCTCCGGCTCAACGGCCGGGTCAGGCAGGTAGGACCGCCCTCCCCCGGTACCGAGATCGCGTCGGCGGCGATCACATGCACCTTGCAGCCAGCCGCCTCCATCCGCCGCTTGGTCTCCGGATTCCCCTTTACCATCACGACCTCGCGAGGCGCGATCGCCAGGACGTTGCATCCCATGCTTGCGAATTCCGTGTCCGGAACCTCGACCAGGTTCATGCCCCTGGACAGCAGCCATTCGCGGAATGGAATCGGCATCAGCGGCGAATAGACCAGCTGCAGATCCTTGTCCAAGGGGCTGATCACCGACATCAGGTGGAAGACATCGGACGGGCCCTTGTAATGCGGCATGACGGCCACCTCGACATGGATGTCAGGCCCGAGGATCTGCTTGAACTGCCGGATGCCCTCGTCATTTGTGCGATAGGTACGGCCGATGGCCACTGTCCGGTCATCCAGCCAGATGAGATCCCCGCCCTCGATCCGGCCGGAGCCGGTGATCGCGCCGGCGACCTTCAGCCTCGCCGCCTCATAGGCCTTGCCGTTGATGCCGGGTTCGCCGGAACGTGCAGGCTTTCCCATGTTGCAGAGAACTACCCCCTGGGGCGAGAGCATCGCGGCATCCCGGACATAGAGGCTGTCCATGGTCAGCGACCCGTCCGCCGGCAGATAGATAATCTCGGCGCCGACGCCCTTGATCACCTCGGCAAAGCGGGCATGCTCGTCGACCGCGACCGGCAGTTCCGGACGGGTGTGGTAGTTGAGGTCGCGCCACTCCGCGTCGATCTTGGCCTGGCTGATCATCGCTTCCTGCGGCCGGCGCATCGCCAGCCGGCTGATGCGCCCGAATTCGTTCAATCCAACCGGCATGATTTCCTCGGTGTTTCGACAGACAGATGCGCAGGATTAGATGATCTCGCGGCCGGCCGCAACTATCGGGTCAGGACGACGACGTCGGATTTCCGGGCATAGAGTCGCGCCCGGGTGCCGGGCGCAAGGCCCGCGGTCACCGGAGCCCGCAGGACCACTTCCATCTCCCCCAGCCGGCAGCGGCAGCGCTGGTGCGTCCCCTGAAAGGAGATCTCGGTGACGATGGCCTCGCCGAGATCGATGCCGCCGGCAGGCGGGTCCAGCAGCAGCTGCTCAGGACGCAGGGCAAGGTGAACTTCGGCTCCGGCCGCGGCAGCCCCGGGCAGGACCATGTCGCCGAGCCTCGTGGCCACCCGGATCTCGTTCGCCTGTGCTCCCGCTACGATCCCATCAATGATGTTGCTTTCGCCCATGAAGCATGCCGAGAACAGGCTGGACGGGCGCAGGTAGATCCTGTCGGGCTTCCCCATGTCCTCGATCCGGCCGTGGTTCATCACGATGATCCGGTCGGCGATCGACATCGCCTCCTCCTGGTCGTGGGTGACATGCACGAAGGTGGCCCCGAGCTTCTTCTGCAACCGCACGAGTTCTTCCTGCATCTGCCGGCGCAAGGCCAGGTCGAGGGCACCCAGGGGCTCGTCGAGCAGCAGCACCTTCGGTTCGACCGCCATCGCCCGGGCCAGGGCAACGCGCTGGCGCTGCCCGCCCGACATCTGGTGGATGCCGCGGTCTCCGAACCCGCCCAAGCCTACCAATTGCAGCATCTCCGCCGCTCGCCGTTCGCGCTCGGCCCGATCCACCCCGTGCATGCGCAGGCCGAAGCCGACATTGGCCTGCACGCTCATATGCGGAAACAGTGCATAGTCCTGAAACACCGTTGCCGTCGGTCGCTTCGCGGGCGGCAGGCCGGTCACATCCACGCCATCGATCAGGACCGCCCCGGAGGTCGGTTCGACGAAGCCGCCGATCATGTTGAGGATGGTGGTCTTGCCGCTCCCGGAGGGCCCGAGCAGCACGACGAATTCACCTGCCGCGATCTGCAGGTCGACCGTCGCCACCGCAACCGCGCCAGCATATTCCTTGCAAACCGCCCTGAGTTCGACGCGATCAGCCATTTGCCCTCTGCAGGTGCGAACGCCGCGAACGCCAGAGCAGCAGTTCGACGATCATCACCGCGACGACCGAGATGATGAAGACCAGGGTCCCCGCCGCATTTAGCTCGGGGCTCATGCCCGAGCGCAGCATGCTCCAGATCACCACCGGCAGGGTGACATCGAACCGGCTCAGCAGGAAGGCAATGACAAATTCGTCCCAGGACAAGGTCGCGGCAATGAAGAAGGCTGCCAGCAGGGTCGGCCAGAGCATCGGCGCCGTCACCAGGACGATGACCTGCCAGTCCCGTGCGCCGAGGTCATGGGCCGCCCGCTCGATATTCGCCTGATGCTCACCGAGCTGCGAGTAGATGATGGCAAAGGCCAGGGGCAGGTTGATCACCACATGACCGATCCCGACAGCCAGCAGGGATTTCTCGATCCCCAGGAGATTGAAGGTGATCTGCAGGCCCATGCCGATGATCAGATAGGAGACGGTGATCGGCGCCATCAGCAGGTATTGGAAGGCGTTGTTCAGGGGACGTTGCTTGCGCGCCAGCGCATAGGCGGCGAGGAACCCCAGCAGGGTGGCGACGGCCGAGGATCCGAGCCCGACCAGCAGGGAATTCCAGAGCGCGTCGATCAGCTTGCGGTTCTCCAGCACCTTGCTCCACCAGCGCAGGCTGGGCCCGGTGAATGGCGGCACCGGGGCGAGGCCGTCCTGGAAAGAATAGAGGACCAGCATCACCACCGGCAGGAAGATGAACACCAGCGCGATGGCGAGGTAGGCAGCGGCTGCTACGGTCCCGAAGCGGCGCATCCTAGACCCGCTCCATCTTCAGCCGCTTGGCGAACAGCAAAAAGGCCGCCGTCACCACCAGCATGAGGATCATGCTCAGGGCTGAGGCGAGCGGGAAATCCGCGGCCCGGCCGATCTGCAGCATGATGGCCTGCGGCAGCAGCAGTTCCTTGGACCCTCCGAGGATCTGCGGCGTGATGTAATCGCCGATCGCCAGGACGAAGGTGAGGAACGCGCCGACCGCCACCCCCGGCAGGCTCAGCGGCAGCGTGACATGCCAGAACACCTGGAACCCATTGGCGCCGAGATCGGCGGCCGCCTTGCGGTAGCTCTCCTTGATCTGCACCAGGTTGGCGTAGATCGTCAGGGTCAGCAGCATGGCGAAGAAATGCACGAAGCCAAGCACGGTCGCGAAACGGCTGTTGCCCATGCCGACGGGCTGGTCCAGCACGCCCGCCCAAAGCAGGAACTGGTTGACGGCGCCGTTCTCCGAGAGCACCAGCAGCCAGCTGTAGGAGCGGATGACATAGGACGTCCAGAACGGGAGGACGGTCAGGACCAGGACAATTCGCTGCCAGCGCGGCGGAATGCGATAGGCGAGGACATAGGCCAGGGGATAGGCAACCAAAGTGCTGATCGCCGTGGTCCAGGCCGTCACCTCAAGGGAGTTCCACAGCGATCCCACGAAGGTGCCTTCGGCGCGGGTGACGAAGGCCTGGTAGTTCGCCAGCGTCCAGCTGTAGACGGTCTTGCCGCCGATGCGCAGGGCGAAACTGGTCGCCAGCATGGCAACCAGCGGCAAGACGAAGAAGGCGGCGGTCCAGGCCAGCGCCGGGAGATGTCCCCAATCCCTGAGGCCGCCGGTCCTTGATCCGCCCCGCCGCCGGAAGGCAATACCCTCGCCCATCAGGCCCCGAGCACCTCGGTCCAAACCTCCTGCATCGCCGCGTCGAGATCTGCGTCGCCGAAGAAATACGGATAGGACTTCGCGATGTAGCCGGGCTGCTGGTCCCAGCGCAGGCGCTTCTTCTGCGTGTCGTCCAGAGTAGCCTTGGAATTGGCGGGCATCGCCCAGTAGCAGTCCGCCGTGGCAAGGCGCGCCTGACCGTCCGGCGAGACGATATACTTCACGAACTCGGTCGCAAGGTCCCGCTTGGTCGAACCGGCAAAGACGCCGATCGACTGGGACCAGCGGATTCCGCCCTCGTTCGGCAGGACCCAGTCGAGTTCCGGCTTCTCGGCCATCAGCCCCGCCACCACGAATTCGCCGCCGGCAACGATGATGTCGGCCGCACCGGTCACCAGCGCATTCTGTGTCGTCGGCACATCGCCGACGACCGAGGCCAGCTTTTTCATTTCCAGCAGTTTCGCCTTGATCTGTTGCAGGTTGTCCTTGTTGATCGTGTCCGGACGAATGCCCAGCCCGACCGCCACCATTTCCATGGTCGGGATGTAGTAGTTGTAGATCGCGATGCGTCCGGCGAACTTCGGATTCCACATAACCGCCGCGGTCGCCGCCTCCTCCGCCGTCACCTTGGTGTTGTTGTAGGCAATGGTGTTGTACCCGAACTTCTCCGGCATGCCGTAGAGCTTGCCGTCCTTGTAGTTGTAGTCGGGTTGCTTGATCTCGGGGAAGATGTCCGCCCAGGGCATCTCCGCATCAGGCAGCTCCGCCAGCAGTCCCTTGCCCACGGCGCTCAACACGTCGCCGGTATCCATGACGAAGACGTCCCAGTCCCCCGGCTGCGACTGCTCGAGGATGCTGTAGGCGGCGCCCGGCCCCTCGTATTCCTTGGTGTTGATCTTCACCTTGAACTTCTCGGCAAAGGGGTCGAGCAGTGCCGCATGGGTATGATCGCACCACACCAGGCAATTGAGCTCATCCTCGGCGCGGGCGAACTTGGGCGCGAAGGTCATCGTTGCGGCGCCGGCGGCACCGGTCTGCAGGAAGCGACGGCGGTTGAAACTGCGCCGCGCCAATGGGGAAAGGGTGGTCATCACGTCCTCCTGTCGGTTGGCCGGGCTTGCAGCGCCCGGCATTTCTTCTTGACGAAAAGGTGAATGAACTACAAACTTAAGTCAATTCATTTTCACCCTCTGTGGACGGAAGTACGCATGACCGGTTTGCGGGAGCGGCAGAAAGCCGGACGGAAACGCGACATCCTCGCCGCCGCCGGCGAGCTGTTCCGCCGCGACGGCTATGCCGATACGAGCATCGACTCGATCGCCGCCGCAGCCGATCTCGCCGCCGGCACGGTCTACAACTATTTCCAGTCGAAGGGCGATCTGCTGCTGGCCCTGGTGGCGCTCGATGGCGAGGAGGTGCGCGCTGCCGGCCGGGAGATCATCGCCGCGCCGCCGAAGGATCCGGTTCAGGCGCTGAACAAGCTTCTCGCCTTCTACGTCGACCATTCCCTGATCCATCTTTCCAAGGAGCTCTGGCGCAATGCCATGGCGACCGCCCTCACCCAGGCTGAGGCGCGCTTCGGCATGGGCTATGCCGAGCTCGACCGCAAACTGGCGGACCAGGTGGGCGAGATGGTCGCCGTCCTGCAGCGCCGCGGCCAGATCGACCGGACGGTGGACCCTCGCATTGCCGGCGATCTCCTGTTCGAGATCGTCAACAGCCTTTTCACCATCTTCGTGACCCGCGAGGCGATGCCGATCCAGCTGCTGAAAAGAATGCTGCTGGAGCAGGTCCGCCTGCTCTTCGCTGGCCTGACGCCGGACGCCGCGGTACAACGAACGCCGGAACGCAAACGGGCCTGAAACGATGCGCATCGCGACGCAGGACACCTGGTACGAGACCCGCGCCCTTGCCGAAGGCGTCACCTGGATCCAGGAACCCTTCATCAAGGACTATTATCGCTGCAACATCTGGCATGTCCGCGGCCGGAGGCGCGACATGCTGGTGGATTCCGGCATGGGTGTCGTCGGGCTCCGGCAGCAGGTGGCGCTGCTCAACGAGAAGCCGCTGCTCGCCGTCGCCTCCCATACCCATTTCGACCACATCGGTGCCCATCACGAATTCCCCGACCGGGCGATCCATCCGGCGGAGGCGGAAATCCTCGCCCGTCCCGACCGGGACAACACCCGCGCCGCCTACTACACCCGCCAGGATATCTTCACCGCCCTGCCGCCGGGCGCCTGGGACCCCGAGCGCTATGAGGTGCTCCCCGCCCCGGCGCAGACCCTGCTCGAGGAAGGCAGCATCGTCGACCTCGGCGACAGGGCTTTCGAGATCTTCCACCTGCCCGGCCACTCCCCGGGCTCGATCGCCCTCTACGAGCGAGCCACGGAGATCCTCTTCGCCGGCGACGTCATCTATGACGGCGAACTCGCCTATGACCCGGAGAATCGGGCGGAAATGCAGCAATACGTCGCCAGCATGAAGCGCCTGCAGGACCTGCCGGTCCGCGTCGTCCATGGCGGCCACTACCCTAGCTTCGATCAGGCCCGCATGCGCGCGATCATCCGCGGCTTCCTGGCGGAATTCGACCGCTGATCAGCGCGGGCTACCAGGCAGCCCGCGCGTGTACCTGCTGATCCGGCTGCAGGCCTCGGTCAGGCTCGTCTCGTCGACGACGAACGAGACCCGGCAATGACCGGTAGCGCTGGCACCGAAGGCGGTTGCGTCGAGGACCGCGACGCCGGTTTCGCGGAACAGGCCCCAGGCGAAGTCGAGCGCACTCATCCCGGTGCCGCGCACGTCCAGCATCATGAACATGCCGCCCTCGGGCACATGGCATTTCAGCCCCGGCACCTGGTTCAGCGTGCCGACCGCGGCGTCGCGCCGTCGGCGATAGGCATCGCGCATCATGCCGACTTCGGCGATCTCCTGGGTCAGCGCATGGGTCGCCGCTCGCTGGATGAAGGGCGGCAGCCCGTAGAGCATGGTGAGGCCGAGATTGTGGATGTGATCGATCAGTGCTTCCGGCCCGACGACCCAGCCGAAGCGCCAGCCGGTCATCGCATGCGACTTCGACAGGCTGTTCACGGTAATCGTGCGTTCGCCCATGCCGGGCAGGCTGCCAATGCTGACATGCCGGTTGCCGAAACTGAGTGCGGCGTAGACCTCGTCGGCGATGACCCACAGATCATGTTCGATCGCCAGATCGGCCATCGCCTGCAGGGTCGCCCGGGCAAACATGGCGCCGGTCGGATTCCCGGGCGTCGCGAAGAAGATCGCCCGGGTCCTTGGCGTGATCGCCGCCGCCAGGTCTTTCGGGTCGAGATGGAAATGGTTCTCCGGGCGCATCGGCACCCGGACCATCGTGGCGCCGCTGGCGCGGATCGTCGCTTCATAGGTCAGGTACATGGGCTCAAGGGCGATCACCTCGTCGCCCGGCTCCAGGGTCAGCAGCGACGCGGCGAACAGCCCGCATTGCGCGCCCGGTAGCGCTGCGACATTGGCCTCGGTGACCACCTGGCCGCTTTCGCGCTGGTGATGCGCGGCGATCGCCTGTCGCAACTCGGGAAATCCGACGATATCGGAATAATGCGTGTCGCCCGCCTTCAGCGCGGCAACCGCCGCATCGGTGATCGCGACCGGAGTGTCGAAGTCCGGGTCGCCGATCGACAGCACGATCACGTCCTTGCCTGCGCGTTTCGCCCGGATCGCCTGGTGATGGATCTCCCAGGCCGCGGCGCCTTCGCCGCCGATGCGCTCGGAGAAGTTGGAATATTGCATGGATACAACCCGACTGGTAATGACGGCGGGAACTTGCTGCAAAGCCCAGTATTGGTCAAGCACTGCGCGCGGCAGGCGGGCACTGCAAAGTCCGCACTTGACCATTGGGCGCGGATATTGCCGGATTGGGGTCGACTTCAGGGAGAGGCGACCATGACCAAGACATTTCATCAGCCGCTCGGCGGCAACAAGATGCCCCGCTTCGGCGGCCCGGCCACCATGATGCGGCTGCCCATGCTGCCCTCGGCCAAGGGCCTCGACGCCGCCTTCGTCGGCGTACCGTTCGACATCGGCACCTCGAACCGCGCTGGGGCCCGATTCGCACCCCGGCAGATCCGCGCCGAGAGCTGCCTCATTCGTCCCTACAACATGGCGACCCGCGCCGCTCCCTTCGACAGCCTGTCGGTCGCCGATATCGGGGACGTGGCGATCAACACCTTCAATCTGGAGAAGAGCATCGGCATCATCGAGGCCGCCTATGACGAGATCCTCTCGCATGGCTGCATCCCGATGACCATGGGCGGCGATCACACCATCGCCCTCCCGATCCTCCGGGCCCTCAAGAAGAAGCACGGCAAGGTCGGCATGGTGCATATCGACGCCCATGCCGACATCAACGACACCATGTTCGGCGAGAAGATTGCGCACGGCACGCCGTTCCGCCGCGCCGTCGAGGAAGGTCTGCTCGACGGCAAACGGGTCGTGCAGATCGGATTGCGGGCGACCGGCTACGAGGCCGAGGATTTCGACTGGCCGCGCGCGCAGGGCTTCCGCGTCGTGCAGGCCGAGGAATGCTGGTACAAGTCCCTGGCGCCGTTGATGGAGGAAGTCCGCAGGCAGGTGGACGGCGGCCCGGTCTATTTGAGCTTCGACATCGACGGCCTGGATCCTTCCAGTGCACCGGGTACCGGTACGCCGGAGATCGGCGGCCTCACCACCATCCAGGGCTTGGAGATCATCCGCGGCTGCCGCGGCCTGAACCTGGTCGGGTGCGACCTGGTCGAGGTCTCGCCGCCTTACGATGTCAGCGGCAACACCTCGCTGCTGGCGGCGAACCTGCTCTACGAAATGCTCTGCGTGCTGCCGGGCGTAAAGTATCGCAGCTGACGCCTACACATAGGCCTTTGCCGCCGGGCGACCGAGACAGCTGTCCAGCCAGGCCCGGGCATTGGGAAAGGTCGAGAGGTCGACCGAGACCCGCAACACCAGGCTGAGCACCGCCGCCACGTTGAGATCGGCGACGGTGAAGGCATTGCCGAGCAGATAGTCCCGCTCCGACACCGACGCGTCCAGCACCCGGAGCGGCGGCGTCAGCTTCTCCTCGGCTTCCTGGGCACTTGCCGCCACGCGCTTCTCCGCCGGCAGGACGACCCGGTGCAGCAGCAGCGTGATCAGGTGCGGCTCGATCTCGTTCACCGCCCAGAAGCTCCATTGCGTCGCCAGCGCCTCGTCCTGCAGGGATTGCGGCGCCAGGGGACCGCCGTGCTTCCTGGCGAGATAGAGATTGATGGCCAGGGATTCGAACAGCCGGAAGCCGTCATCGTCCATCACCGGCACGTGGCCGTTGGGATTGAGCTTGAGGAACTCCGGCGACTTCTGCTCGCCCTTGGTGATGTCGACGTTCACCGCCTCGAAATCGAGGCCGAGCTCCGTCGCCAGCCAGAAACACCGCCGCGCGCGGCTGCGCGGGCCGCCATAGATCTTCAGCTTCGCCACCCTACTCCCCCGCCGCCGACTGCAGGACCGGCAGGCTGGGCGCCGCGAATGGGCGGTCGTGCTTCAGCGCCGGAATCATCTGCCGCGCCTTGGTCACCTTCTCGAGGTCGATCTCCGCGGTGACGAAACCCACCGGCTCGCCGGCATCGGCCAGCACCTCGCCCCAGGGATCGACGATCAGCGAATGGCCGAAGGTCCGGCGCCCCTCGGCATGGGTTCCGGATTGCGTCGGCGCGAAGACGAAGCTGCCGGTCTCGATCGCGCGGGCGCGCGCCAGCACGTGCCAATGCGCCTTGCCCGTCGCATAGGTGAAGGCGGCGGGAATGGCCAGCATCGCGGCGCCGGCCTGGGCCAGGGCCCGGTAGAGCTGGGCGAAGCGCAGGTCGTAGCAGATGGAGAGTCCCATCAGGCCCCAGGGAGTCGCCGCCAGCACCGCCTTGGTGCCCGGCTCGACCGTCGCCGATTCCCGGTAGCTCTGCCCGTCCTTGATGTCGACGTCGAAGAGATGCAGCTTGTCGTAGCGGGCGACGATCTCGCCCTGCGGACTCAACAGCAGCGAGCGGTTGACCACCCGGGTCTTCCCCGGCTCCTTCAACAGCAGGGAACCGACATGGATCCAGGTCCGGGTCTCCTGCGCCAGGGCCCGGAATGCCGCCAGGGCCGGATCCTGCGCCTCGGGCAGCGTCTTCTGCAGCACCCGGGCATTGTCGGGCTCGAGCATCGCCACCATCTCGGGCAGCAGGATGAAATCCGCCCCGTCCTTGGCCGCCCCGCGGATGAGCTGGCGCGCCGCCTCGATGCTCGGCGCCATCTCGCGCTCGGCACAGTTCTGCACCAGCGCTACTTTGAATGTCTCGGCCATCATCACCCCCTGTTGATCGGTTCCGCCATCCTACCCCGAGCGCCGGCACTTGATAAATCCCGCCGGACCCGGCTAATAGAGCGCGTATCCCAGGAACCCGTTCCGGGCGCGGCCGGCATAGCACAGTGGTAGTGCAGCGGTTTTGTAAACCGAAGGTCGGGGGTTCAAATCCCTCTGCCGGCACCAGATCCCCCGGTTTTGCGGCATTTTCGGCGCCGCCCGGACCACCCTGCAGAGGTACTCCTGCCAGCCGGTTTTCAGCCGTTGAGCGCACACTCCGGTAGCAAATTTGCTACTTAAGTTTCAACAACTTGCCGATAGGACCTCATGCACAACTTAAGAATTTGGTAACGAATGTAACGCTAGGCTGACCTCTAGGCTGTCCTGCGGGTTTGGGCGATCGAGTTGGGGGCGGTTCGATCGCACAGGCGGGACGGTGAATGGGTCAGGCATGGGCGGACTTCCTTGATAGCCATGGACGTTAGGCAATTAATCGATCTCGCCCGCGACAAGTCCACCCAGGGGCGTAGCCAGCTGGTCAACGCGATCGGCGACCTGATGGACGATTCCGGCCGCATCCTGAGCCTGCAGGAAAAGGCCCTGATGAACGACATCCTGAAGAAGCTGATCCAGGACGTCGCCCGCCCGATCCGCAAGGCCCTCGCCGAAAAGCTCTCGCAATCGCCCAACGCCCCCCAGGAGGTCGTGCACATCCTGGGCAACGACGAATTCGACATCGCCTCGCCGATCCTGCTGAAGAGCGACCTGCTGACCGACGAGGACCTGGTCGAGATCGTCCGCCACCGCACCCTCAGCCACCGCCTCGCCATCGCCATGCGCCGCACGGTCAGCGAAGTGGTCTGCGATGCGCTCATCGCCACCAACTCCGTCGACGTCATCAAGACCCTGCTGGAGAACAACGGCGCGCAGATCTCACAGGCGACGCTTGCCTACCTGGTCGACCAGTCGAAGTCGGTCGACGAGTTCCAGGAGCCGCTGCTGCGCCGCAAGGAACTGGACCCGGAGCTGGTCAAGCGGATGTATGTCTGGGTCTCCGCCGCCTTGCGCACCTTCATCGTCGAGAACTTCGCCGTCGACACCGTCGAGCTCGACGTGATGATGAACGCGATCACCAACCAGCAGCTCGCCCAGGTGGCCGAAGCGACCGAGGACGACCCCGCCGTCAGCCTAGCCCGCCAGCTGGCCCGGCGTGACGGCCTCACCCCCGACGTCCTGGTGCAGACCATCCGGCGCGGCGAGATCCCGCTGTTCGAGGCGATGATGGCGGAGCTCACCAACCTGAAGCCCGGGGTGGTGCGCAAGCTGATGTACGAGGACGGCGGCGAGGGCTTCGTCATCGCCTGCCGCGCCAGCAACATCGACCGCGCCAACTTCACCACGCTGTTCCTGCTGCTGCAGCGCGCCCGCACCCATCAGGCGGTAGCCGACCCCTATCAGCTGTCGCGCTCGCTGGAACTGTTCGACCGCCTGAAGCCGGAAACGGCGCGCAAGGTCGTCGAGCGCTGGAAGATCAACCCGGAATTCCTGAAATCGATCAAGCGGCTCGAACAGCAGCGGAAATGAACCTGGAATACCGCCAACCGCATCAGCAATCGGGCGACGGGCCGGGCGAGCCGGAGACTGGGGCCCCGGTGCCGGTCGGGCCGCCGCCGGCCGGCACCGCGCCCTTCCTCCGCCTGCAGCAGGAGGCCGAGCGCCTCGCCGCCGAACTGGCCCTGATGCGCGAGCGCTTCGACGACGTCGTTCGCCTGGTCTCCGACTGGGTCTGGGAGACGGATCCGGAGCTGGTCCTCACCGCGATCTCGGACCGGGTCGGCAAGGTCCTCGGCAAGCTGCCCTGCGAACTGATCGGCCGCAACCTGCTCGGCCTAGCCCGCACGGTGGAGGCCGGCCAGGCTTTGCAGCAGCGGCTGAACGGCCTTGCGCCGTTCCGCGACCAGCTGTTCGAGGCGGTCGATGCGGCCGGCCAGACCCGGCTCTGCCTGGTCAGCGCCGTCCCGGTCTTCGACATCGCCACCGGCGCCCATGCCGGCTTTCGCGGCACCGCCAGCGACATCACCGAGCTCACCGAGCGCGAGCGCAGCCTGCTGGCGGCGAAGCAGGCGGCGGAGAAGGCCAGCCGCGCCAAGTCGAACTTCCTCGCCAACATGAGCCACGAACTGCGCACCCCGCTGAATGCCATCCTCGGCTTCTCCGACGTGATGCGGATGAACATGCACGGACCGCTCGGCCATGCGCAGTACGAGGGCTATGTCCGCGACATCCATTCCAGCGCCTCGCATCTCCTGGAGATGATCACCGACATCCTCGATCACGCCAAGATCGAGTCCGGCCAGGTCGACCTCAACGAGGAGGTCGTCACCGTCGAGATGATCGTCGCCGCCTGCCTGCCTCAGGTCCGCGAGCGCGCACGCAATGCCGAGATCGACCTGCGGACCGACCTTGCCCCGGACCTGCCGATGATCACTGTCGACCAGCGCTTCATCCGCCAGATCCTGCTGAACCTGCTCTCCAATGCCATCAAGTTCACCGATGCCGGCGGTGCCGTCACCCTGCGGGCGCGGATCATCGGGGCCGATGATCTGCAGATCCAGGTCGTCGACAGCGGCATCGGCATCGCCGAGGCAGACATCGCCCGCGTCCTCAATCCCTTCGTCCAGGGCGAAAGCCATCATGCCCGGCGCTACGAGGGCACCGGTCTGGGCTTGGCGCTATCCAAGCAACTGGCCGAGCTCCATGGCGGAAGACTGGCCCTGGCCAGCAAGGTCGGCGTCGGCACGACGGTGACCCTGCATCTCCCCCGCAGCCGCTGGCACCATCCGGCCTAGCCGCCGAGCGGGCGGCTAGGCCGCCGTGTCGGCCACCACCAGCTTTGCCGGCAGGGACAGCCGCACCGTGGTCCCCGCGCCGGGCTCGCTGAAGATCTCCATCGCACCGCCATGCAGCTTGACCAGGCGGTTGACCACATGCAGGCCGATGCCCATCCCGTCATGGCTGCGGCTGAAGCCGCCGGAGACCTGCGAGAACGGCTCCATGATGCGGTCCAGCATCAGCTTCTCGATGCCGATGCCGTCGTCCTGGACTTCCAGCGCCAGTTGCCGGCCCGGTGCCGTCGCGGCGCGCAGCACGATCCGCCCGTTCGGCTTGGTGAATTTCACCGCATTCGAGAGCAGGTTCACCAGTGCCTTGCGAATGGCGCGCGGGTCGCCATCGGCATCGGGAGCTTTCGCGGCGATCTCGATGTCGAAGGTCCGCGACTGGCAATTGGCGACCTGCCGCAACTCGTGCAGGCAGCCGTTGAACAGGCTGGACAGATCCAGCTGGTCGCGCTTGATCTCGTACTCCCCCGCCTCGATACGGGACAGATCGATGACGTCGTTCACCAGCTGCAGCAGCCGGTGGCCGCTTTCGTTGATGTCGACGGCATAGTCGGCGTATTTCGGATTGCCGATCGGTCCCAGCCCCTGCTGGCTGATCAGGCTGGAGAAGCCGATGATCGCATTCAGCGGCGTGCGCAGCTCGTGGCTGATACTGGCCAGGAAACGACTCTTGGCCCGCGCCGCCGCCTTCAGCTCGGTCATCGCGTGCTCGTGGGCGCTCTCGGCCGCCCGGCGCGCGGTGATGTCGCTCATGGTCACGACATAGACATCGGTGGCGGCGGCATCGGCCTCGATCTGCAGGCGCGACTTGGTCACCACCACCGCCAGCGCGATCTCGCCTCGGCCCGGCAGCGCCAGGACGATCTCCCGCGACAGGGTCAGCGGTGCCGCACCGGCCTCGGTGCCGCCGCTGACGGCGAAGCCCAGCCCGGGCAGGAACAGCGCCAGGGGATTGTCGATGATGCCGGCCGCGGGCTGCCCCAACAGGCGCTCGGCCGCCGGATTGACCGCCTCGACCAGCCCCAGGGCGTTCACCACCATGATGCCGTCGGAGCTGTCGCTGAACACGCTGCGGGTCAGCGCCTCCTGGCGGCGGGTGGCATCGCGCAGGTCGCGGGTCGCCTTGGCCAGCAGCTCGGCCTCGCGGGTGACGGCGATCGCCAGGCAGCCGAGGACGGCTGCCAGCCAGGGCG
Organism: uncultured Rhodospirillaceae bacterium; assembly: GCA_964551505.1. Lineage (GTDB taxonomy): Bacteria > Pseudomonadota > Alphaproteobacteria > Dongiales > Dongiaceae > Dongia. The sequence continues at coordinate 17,549 of CAZKDH010000036.1, read as the reverse complement.
CGGCATCGACTGCCACGGCGGCCAGCACCTGAAGGCCGGCCTGCAGCGCGACGATGGCGAGCGCCAGGGCGAGGCCGGCGCCGAGAGCACGCCGCCAGCGCCCGATCATCAGCCGGTAGGCGAGCCAGGTGACGATCCCGATCCCGGCCAGAGTCCAGGCCGCGCCCAGCCTGGCGATCGCCCGGCGCTGGACGATGCTCTCATAGGCCAGGGCCTGCACATCGACGCCGGGAAGGAACCCGTAGCGCGGCACGGCGAAGCGGTCGCCCAGTTCCAGGGCGGTCGCCCCGACCAGCACGCGCCGCCCGGCGACGAGCTGCGGGTCATAGCGCCCGGTCAGCGCGTCGACATAGGAGAGATGGGCGATGGTGTCCGGGCGGATGCCATAGTCGATGTAGAAGCCGCCCTCACCCACCGACCGATCCACTGGCCGATCCACCGCCGCGTCGGCCAGCAGCCGGTCGACCATGGTCGGCGGGCTGCCGTCTTGGAACCCCTGGGCCGGCCGGTAGCGGCGCAGCCTGCCGTCGGTGTCCGGAAACACGTTGACCGCGCCGAGCAGGGCCTGTGCGCGGAACAGATCGATGGGGACGGCATCGGCGGTCCCGCCGCCATGGTCGCCAGCCGCCTGCACGAAGCTGGGCAGGACGACCCTGCCGGGCATGGCGGCGATGGCGCGGGCGAAGGCCCGGTCGCCCGAGGCGGTCGAGGCCGAGCTGAAATCGATGTCGAAGGCGACGAGGTCCGCGCCATCCTGGCGCAGCCGGTCAAGGAGCGCCGCATGGAAGGCCCGCGGCCAGGGCCAGGCATTCAAGGACTGCAGGCTCTTGCGGTCGATCTCGATGACCAGGAGATCGCTGCCGGCCCGGCGGGCGGTGAGGGAAAAGGCCGAATCCAGCAGCAGACGGTCGAACGGCGCGAAGGCGCCGAGGAAATAGCCGAGCGCCAGCACCGCGCCGAGCGCTGCCGTCAGCTTCTGCGGCCAGGACGAATTCATCCGGGCTGGACGCTGGCGGCCGTGCCCGCGGCTCCGGATCTTCGGCGCCAGACCCGGCGCGCGACCGGCCGGGGGCGTTCGGCCTTATCCGCCGCTATTCCCATTGCCGCCCCCGTTGCCATTGCCTCCCCCATTGCCGTTGCCTCCCCCATTGCCGTTGCCGCCATCGCCATCGCCGCCGTCGCTGTCGCCGCCGTCGCTTCCGCCATTGCCGCTGCCGGAGTTGCCATTGCCGCTGCCGGAGTTGCCGTTGCCATTGCCGGAGTTGCCGTTGCCGTTGCCGGAGTTGCCGTTGCCGTTGCCGGAATTGCCGTTGCCATTGCCGGAATTGCCGTTGCCGGAGGAACCCTCGCTGGAATGCGCATCTGCACTGGCCTCGGCGGTGTCGCCGTCGTCGCTGCCGGCGGTCTGGGTCCCATCCGAAGCCGTTCCCGACCTGGCGACATCGATCCGGCCCGGTGCCGCGCGGGCAACGGTGCCCATGGTGCCCTGCCCGATCTGTGCGGTCTCGCCACTGGCCGCGTCATGCACCTCCACCCTGCCCTCGCTCACCGCCACTGAGGCACTACCGGCCCCGGCGTTCACCGTGAAGCTTGTCCCCTTGACCACCGCTGCGAGGAACGGCGTCTTGACCTCGAAATGCGGCGTCACCTTCTTGGTGACGGTGTAGCCCACCACACCATAGGGCTGCTCGATCAGGGTGCTGAGTTCGGGCTGGGGATCGGTGATGGCGATCTCGGCGTTCTCCGCCATGGTGATCAGGTCATCGCCGCGCGACAGCACCACGGTGCCGCCGGCCTTGGTGGTCAGCCGGTCCCCGGTCGTCACCATGCCGCCGACTACGAGGTCCTCCTGGACCTGGGTCGCGCCATGGAGCACCGTCGCATCGCTGGCGACCACCACGTTCCAGTCGTCGCCCTCGCCGGCCTGCGGTCCGGTGCCGCCGATGGCAATGCCGGCGAGCAGAACGGCGGTAAGGAAGATCGCACCGTGTTTCATTTCCACCCTCGCTACAGGAGGACGGCCGTCAATGCGGCGTCCGCGCTTCCCTATCGAGGATGAACCGCACGCCTTAATCGTCTGTTAATTGCACATATTGGATTCGGCAAGAACACATACCATTATGTTATTTTCCGCGATTTGATGGTTAACTGGCACGCGCCCCTAGAGCCGCGGCAGGAACACCCGCACCGTCGTGCCGACGCCGAGTTCGCTCTCGATCGCGATGCGCCCGCCCATCGCCTGGACCAGCGAGTTGCAGATGGCGAGGCCGAGGCCGACGCCGCCGGTGTCGCGGGTATGCGAATCCGAGATCTGCACGAAGGGCATCAGCACGTCGGTCAGCCGGTCGGGCGGGATGCCCCGGCCGTTGTCGCGCACATAGAGCGCCGGCAGCGGCGCCTTGCCGTCGTCCTCCGCGCCGATCTCGACGGTGCCGCCGTCCGGGGTGAATTTGATGGCATTGGAAACCAGGTTCATCAGGATCTGCGATACCGCATTGAGGTCGGCGCGGAACCGGCTCTCCGCTTGCGGCGGCTGCAGCACCAGGGCGATGCCCTTCTCGCCCGCCGCGCGCGTCAGGGCCCGCTCGATCGGCAGCCAAGCTTCCTCGAGGCGGAGCTCGCCCACATGGAAGTCGTATTTCCCGGATTCGATCCGCGAGATGTCCAACAGGTTGTTGACGATGTTGAGCAGCAGCTCGCCGCTCTGGTGGATGTCGACGGCGTATTGCTTGTAGGCGTCGTTGCCGATCGGCCCCTTGATCTCGTGGGTCATCAGCTCGGAGAAGCCGATGATGGCGTTGAGCGGCGTGCGCAGCTCGTGGCTCATCACCGCAAGGAAGCTGGACTTCGCCTTGTTCGCCTGCTCCGCCCGTTCCAGGGCCGCCTCGCGCTCGATCAGCAGGTTGCGGAGGTCGGCCTCGGTCTTCTGCGCCTCGGTCATGTCGCGGATGATCGCGGTCATCGTCGACCGGCCGGCCACCGTCACCTTGGAGATGATGGTCGCCAGCGGCACGATCCGGCCGTCAGCGGCGAGGCCGGTGACGTTGCGCCAGTCGCCCATGCTGCGGCTGCTGCTGGTGCCGGTCATGAAGCCGATCATGTGCTCACGATGCGTGCCGGTGAACCGCGACGGGATCAGCCGGTCCAGCTTCTGCCCGATCATCGCCTCGGCGCTGTGGCCGAAGATCTTCTCGGCCTCGCGGTTGAAGGCCAGGATGCGGAAGTCCTCGCCGACGGTGACGATCCCGATCGCCGCGGTGTCGAGAATGGCGGCCAGGCGCCTCTCGCTCTCCGCCAGGCGCGCCGCCGTCTCGGCGATCTCCTGCTGCGCCCGTTTCAGGCGGGTCACATCCACCATCACGCCGCGCAGCACCTGCGGCCGGCCGGCAACGGCGATGACCGAGACCACCTCGTGGATCCACACTGTATGGCCCTCCGAAGCGATCATCCGGTAGGTGGATTCATAGGATCGCCCGGCCTTGACGGCGACGCGGTACTGCGCCACCGCCTGCTCGAAATCGTCGGGATGCAGATGGTTCTCCCAGAACCGCGGATCCGCCAGCCATTGCTCCGGCCCATAGCCCAGCACCCGCTTGGCGCTGGCGCTCACATAGGTCAGCACGTTCTTCCGGTTATCCGCTTCCCAGATGATGCCGTCGATGGTGGCGATGAGGTCGCGGTAGCTCTGCTCCGAGGCCAGCCGCTCGCGTTCCGCCGCCTTCGCCCCGGTGATGTCCCGGGCGATGCCGACCAGCCGGCGGCGGCGGTCGTTCTCCACCTGCACGGTCTGACCGATTGCCCGGTACCAGCGCTCCTCGCCGCGCTGGTCCAGCCGGCGGAACTCCACCTCGCAGGGCTTGTTGGCGCCGGAGGCGCTCTCGAAGGCGCCGCGCACCGCCTCCCGGTCGCCCGGATGGATCGTCTCCAGGAAATCCCGCAGGCTTTCCGCCATCACCCGGGGGGCGGCATCCGAACTCCACCCGGCATAATCCTTGTAGAGGATATGCCCGGTCTCGGCATCGACCTCCCAGGAGCCGAACTCCGCGGCGGACAGCGCCATGCGCAGGCGCTCCTCATTGGCGCGCACGCTGAAATCGGTCTCCCGCCGGTCGAGCGCCATCTTGATCGTGGCATGCAGCTCCCGCTCGGAGAACGGTTTCAGCAGATAGCCATAGGGCCTGGTGGCGCTGGCCCGTTCCAGGGTCCGGTCCTCGGAAAAACTGGTCAGATAGATCACCGGCACCATCAGGTCGGGGGGGATCCGCGACGCCGTCTCGATGCCGTCGATCTCGCCTTCGATTCGGATGTCCATCAGCACGACATCCGGCGGCTCTGACTTGATCTGCTCCAGGGCCTCGGCCCCGTTGGCGAATACGCTGATCGGCTTGTAGCCGAGCTTCGCCAGCGACTGGCACAGGCTCAGGGCCACGATCCGCTCGTCCTCGACCACCATGACCCGTGGCGCATTCATCGTCAGAATCCCGCCATCCGTCGAGCGCTCCCCGCAGGCCCGGTCGCTGGTATCGCCACTATTGTCGGTTGTATCGAAATGGCGATGTGCGGAGGCCCGTCTGCATCATCAGACTAGACTCATGAAGAACTCATTGAAACCGCGAAGCTGGATTGATGTTTTCCCACAACGACGCAAATTGCAACACGTCATCCTGGCACACAGGTTGATCTGCCTATCGCGATGCGGCCATTTCGCCGTCCACGGGAATTTCCATTTCTTCTGTGGTGCGATCTCCAGTCCGGCTGCGCCAGCTTCCCTGCATCCGTGGATCTGATCCGGGATGCCGCGGGGCCAGGCCCGCGGATGCCGGCGGCGCCTTACGTATAGGCCCAGCCTTCGGACTTTTTCCCCAATGGAGCGAGCGTAACGGTGGCGACGCGCAACGAGTCGCCGACTCCCGCCTGCCGAAACCGCGGAAAACCACGCCATGCACGGCGCCTTGCCCGCCTTGTCCTCGGCGCGATCCCTCGCCATAATGCGTAACAAACTGCAAAAAACTCGCCATACCGGTGCGGCCCATGTCGCAGACGGCCGCTCCAGTGGGGACTGGACCGGCTGGCCAGGATGCCGGGGCGGCGCAATAGGGCAAGGCGAGGGGGCCATCATGCTGTACGAAAAGAATCCGGCGTCGCGGGCCGCGGCCGAAGCGGCGGCGGCCGAGGCGGTCGGGCGCCAGCGGGAAATCGACGGCCTCAATCTATCCGTCTATGCCCATCGCCCCGCGGCCCTGGTCATCGACGACAACGATACCGGCCATACGATCAACGGCGGCCCCGACAAGGACACGCTGAACGGCAATGGCGGCGACGACACACTCTATGGTCACGGCGGCGATGACAAGCTGAACGGCGGCGACGGCAACGACACCCTCTTTGGCGACGAAGGCGTTTTCGGCGGCTCCGGCAAGGATGTGATGACCGGCGGTGCCGGCGACGATGCCTATTGGGTCAACACCGCCGGTGACAAGGTAGTGGAAACCCTCACCACGGCCAAGGGCGGCGGCTTCGACAGCGTCGCCAGCGACATCAGCTACAGCATTGCCGCCCTGCCGAATATCGAGCGGCTCGATCTCTTTGGCGCGACCTACACCGAATCTCTGAACGGCACCGGCAATGCGGCGGCCAACGTCCTCTTCGGCAATAACGGCGACAACATCCTCGACGGCGGCAAGGGAATCGATACCTTCTTCGGCCTGGACGGCGATGACACCTTTCTCCTCGACGACAGTGCCGAGGCGGATGCAGCGCATGTCGTCGAAGGCGTCAACAAGGGCTCCGACACGGTGATCTTCGGCGCCTTCCAGATCCAGACCGGTGACCAGATCGCCAATGTCGAGAACTACATCTACACCGGTAAGCAGGGCTGGGTCTTCAGCCTCAGCGCCGAAACCGGCGTTGGCCATTTGATCGGCGGCGGCTCCGGCAACGACATCCTGACCGGCAGCGACGACGATGATTTCCTCGACGGCGGCAAGGGCAATGACAAGCTGACCGGCGGCGGCGGCGACGATACCTATGTTCTCGACAGTGTCGGCGACACGATCAACGATACGGGCGGCTTCTACGACACCGTGTATGTCAACCGCAGCGTCAATCTCGCCAGCGATTTCGGCGGAGAAATCGAGAATGCCTGGCTCCTCGGCAAGGCCGCGCTGACCATTTTCGGCAATGACAGCTCGAATGTGCTGGTGGGCAACGACGCCGCCAATTTCCTCGACGGCGGAAAAAGCGGCGATGTTCTTTATGGCGGCAAGGGCAACGACATCTATATTGTCGATAACGCCCTGGACAGCGTGAAGGAAGACGCCAAGGGAGGCATCGACACCATCTTCACCGCGGTCGATATCGACCTCGGGTCTGGTTTCCCTGGACAGGAGATCGAGAACGTCACCGTGCTCACTGACGTGCTGAGCCCGATAAATTTGAACGGCAACGAGCTCAACAACGTCATGACTGCCGCCGGCGGTGGGGCGACAATGTATGGCGGGGACGGCAATGACAATCTTCTCGGCGGCGGCGGCGATGACTATCTCGTCGGCGGCGGCGGCAAGGACATGGTGGTCGGCGGCGACGGTGACGACGTCCTGGTGGCCGACGAGGACGGTTTCGGCGGCAACGGCGGCAATACCCTGATCGGGGGCAAGGGGGACGATACCTACCTGGTCAATTCCGCAACCGACAAGATTCTCGAGACCATCGCCGGCCCCGATGGCGGCCACGATACGCTATCAAGCTATATATCCTACAGCATCGCCGCCCTCGCCAATATCGAGGACATTCTCCTCTATGGGGAGACCGGCACGGAGTCACTCAACGCCACCGGCAATGCGGCCGCCAATCTGCTGTGGGGCAATGACGGCGATAACATTCTCGACGGCGGCAAGGGCGTCGACTTCTTTATAGGCGATGTTAACGACGGCATCGGCGGCAATGACACCTTCCTCCTCGACGACATCGCGGAATTCAATGCCGCGCATGTCGGCGAGAATGTGAACGAGGGCAGCGACACCGTCGTCTTCGGCGCCTTCGTGGTGCAGGGCGCCGATGCCTGGATCGTCAATGTCGAGAACTATACCTATACCGGCAGCCAGAACTGGGACTTCGATCTCTCCAAGGCCGGACTCCAGGACAATACACTGATCGGCAGCACCGGCCACGACACCCTCACCGGCGGTGACGGCGACGACTGGCTCGACGGCGGCAAGGGCAACGATCACCTGATCGGCGGCAGCGGCAACGACACCTATGTGATCGACGATCTCAACGACGACGTCGAGGAATTGGGTGGAGACACCGGCGATACGGTCTTCATCAACCGCTCAGTCAACCTGACCGATTTTGAATCCGGCGTCATTGAGCACGCGTTCCTGACCGGAACTGCTGCCCTCGATGCGGTCGGAAATGCGGCAGGCAATATCCTCCGCGGCAATGACGGCGACAACAAGCTCGAGGGCCTCGCCGGCAATGACACTCTCAACGGCGGCAAGGGCAACGATACTCTCAACGGTGGTGCGGACAGCGACCTTCTCTTCGGCGAAGACGGGAACGATAGCCTGAATGGCGGTGCCAATGGCGATACGATGTTCGGTGGCAAGGGCAACGACGTCTATTTCGTCGACAATGCAGGGGACAGCGTTACCGAATTCGTCAATGGTGGCATCGATACGGTCTTCACCTCGATCGCCATCGATCTCGTCTTTGACGCCAATTATTCCTTCTCAGAGATCGAGAATCTCACATTGATCTTGGGATCCGCTGGCGCCTTACTTGCCGGCAACGCGCTGGACAACGTCGTGACCGGCGCCGAAGGCGATGACACACTTTTCGGTGACGAGGGCAACGACAAGTTGTTTGGCGGCGACGGCAACGATGTTCTAGAGGGCGACGGTGGCGCGGACATTCTGACCGGGGGTCGTGGCGACGATACCTATTTCGTTTTTTCCGCGGACGACAAGATCGTCGAGAGCATCGCCGGCAAGGATGGCGGGCACGATAAGGTGATGAGCGACATCGACTTCAGCATCGCCGGCCTGGCGAACATCGAGGACCTGATTCTCAGTGCCGCCTCTTCGGCCATATTGGGCACCGGCAACGCGCTCGACAATGTCCTGTTCGGCAATGACGAAGAAAACATTCTCGATGGCGGCAAGGGAATCGACACCTTCATCGGCGGCGACGGCGACGACACTTTCCTGCTCGACAACATCCTCGAATACGACGCAACCCATGTCGTCGAAAATGCGACCCTCGGCGCCGGCTCCGACACCGTCGTCTTCGGCGCGTTCCAGGCCGACAAACTCATCGCCAACATCGAGAACTACACCTATACCGGCAAGCTCGCCTGGACCTTCGACGCAAGTTCGGCCAACGGCGTCGGGCACATTCTGATCGGCGGCAGTGGCAACGATACGCTGGTTGGCGCCGACGGCAGTGATCGGCTGGACGGCGGCAAGGGCGCCGACGTCATGATCGGCGGCGCCGGAGACGACATTTACATGATCGACAATGTGAAGGATACCGTCTCCGACAGCAGCGGCACCAAGGACACGATCTCTGCTGGCATCAGCATCGACCTTGCCTCGGCCAACTACAACAACAGCGTCGAGGACGTCGTCCTTACCGGCAAGGCGGCGATCAATGCCCTCGGCAACGACAGCGACAACGAGTTCATCGGCAATGACGGAAAGAACTTCCTGTCCGGCGGCCTCGGTGCCGACATCCTCGTCGGCGGCCTCGGCGACGACAAGCTGACCGGCGGCGGCGGCGCCGATACCTTCGTCTATCATTCCGTGGTGGATCGCGGCACCGGCAAGGAGGTCATTACCGATTTCAACAAGGGCGAAGGCGACGTCCTCGACCTCCATGACGTCCTGGACGGCGTCAGCCTCGACCCTTTCAACGACGGCACGCTCAACTTCGAGCAGGACGGCAAGGGCAACACCATCATCCGGTTCGACGCCGACGGCGCCGGCGGCGACAAGGCGGTGACCCTGGTCACCCTGCAGAATGTCACCCTGCTGGAGACCGACACCGCCAATTTCAACCTCTGACCCGAGGATCCCCAGGCCATTCCCCTTCGTCATCCCCGGACTTGATCAGAGGACGACGGAGGGACATGTGCCCGCCTCAACCTGTGCGCGGGGGCGGATGCAGCGAGCGATGGGTTATGCCGCTGCGCGGTTGCCGGCGACGGCCGCCAGGTGATCGAGCGCCGCCACCACGCCGCCGGAGGTGTGCGGCACGTTGCTGAGGGCAAGCCCCATCTCGACGCCGCCCAGGGTTCCGGCCAGCATCAGGTCGTTGAAATCGCCGAGATGGCCGATGCGAAACACCTTGTCGGCGAGCTTGCCGAGCCCGGCTCCCAGGGACATGCCGAAGCGCTCCAGCACCACCTTGCGGAAGGCGTCGCCGGAATGCCCGCCGCTCTGCCATTGCGGCATGAAGATCGTGGTCACCGACTGGCTGTATTCGCGGGGCTCCGCGCAGACCACCTCGAGGCCCCAGCCGGCCGCCGCCTTGCGCGTCGCCTCGGCATGGCGCCGGTGGCGGGCGAAGACGTTCTCCAGCCCCTCGGCCTCGATCAGGTTCAGCGCCTCCTGCAGGCCGAACAGCAGGTTGCAGGCCGGCGTGTAGGGGAAGTTGCCGCCGCTGGTGTTCTTCAGCATCGGCTCCCAGTCCCAGAAGGCGCGCGGCAGCCGGGCCGTCTTCATCGCCGCCTGGGCCTTGTCGCTGGCGGCGACGAAGGCCAGGCCGGCCGGCAGCATCAGGCCCTTCTGCGAGCCGCCGATGACGACGTCGACGCCCCAGTCGTCGAAGCGGAAATCGGCGCTGCCCAGCGAGGAGATGACGTCGACCATCAGCAGCGCCGGGTGCTGCGCCTGGTCGATCGCCTTGCGGATCTCGGCGACCCGGCTCATCACCCCGTTCGAGGTCTCGTTATGGACCAGCAGCACCGCCTTGATCTTCTTCTCCCGGTCCTCGGCCAGCGCCGCCCCGATCGCCTCGGGCTGCGGCCCCCGGCGCCAGTCGGTGGCGAGGGTCTGCACGTCGAGGCCCAGCTTCCGCGCCATGTTGCCCCAGAGCACGGCGAACTGGCCGGTATCGAAGGTCAGCACGCGGTCGCCCGGCGAGAGGGTGTTGACCAGCGCCGATTCCCAGCCGCCGGTCCCCGAGGCCGGGAAGATCATCACCGTCTGCCGGGTCTTGAACACCAGCTTGATCCGCGCCAGCACGTCGAGGGCCAGCCTGGCGAAGGCCGGGCCGCGATGGTCCAGCACCGGCTTCGCTATGGCGCGCAGCACCGAGTCCGGAATATTGGTCGGCCCCGGGACCTGCAGGAAATGGCGGCCAGGCTGGTAGGTCATTGCGCTCCCCTCGATCTCTGATGTTCGGCACAGACTAACGCGGCTTGATGGCTGCGCTGGTCGGAAAACGACTCCCAGCACCCGCCCAGCGCCGAAGGCTCACCGCCGGGCCATTGATAACGCTGTCATTTTTAGCGTTAAAAATCGTACTTTATACAATCTTGCCGGCGGGGCCGATTTTCGGCTTTTGCGGTCATGAACGGGTCGCCACGCGGCACCGCAATGCACCGTGATTCACCGTGGCAATCACCGTGTTTGCACCGGCGATTCCACCACAAAAACCCCGGTTTTCAGCCTTCCGCCAGGACGATCAGCGCGTCCACCGCCACCGCGCCGCTGGTCAGCACCATCAGCGGATTGACGTCGAGTTCCAGCAGGTTGCCGCGATGCGCCTCGGCGAAGGCGGCAATCGCCGCCACCGCATTCACCACCGCCTTGACATCGCCCGCCGGCCGGCCGCGATAGCCCTGCAGCAGGCGGTTGATCTTCAAGCCGTTGATCGCCTTCTCGATTCCGGCGCGCTCGGCCGGCAGCAGCAGCATCGCCGCATCCTCCACCATCTCCACCAGGATGCCGCCGGCGCCGATCACCAGCGCCAGGCCGAACTGCGGATCGCGCTTCACCCCGACGATGAGCTCGGCGACCACGTTCCCGACCATGCGCTCGACCAGCACCTTCTCGATCTTCAGTCCCGACTGGTGCTTCGCCACCGACACCGCCATCCGCGCCACCGCCGCCGCGACCTCGTCGGCGGATTTCAGGTTGACTGCGACGGCGCCGGCCTCGGTCTTGTGGGCGATCGCCGGCTCGGCGACCTTGACCACCACCGGGAAGCCGAGGATCGCCGCCGCCTTCGCCGCTTCCGCCGGATCGACCACGCGATGCGCCGGCGTCACCAGGCCGTAGGTGCCGAGCAGCAGCTTCGCCTCGTATTCCGAGAGCAGACGGTGGTCGCCATGCGCCGCCGGCGTCGGCGGCAGGGTGATGCGCGGGAAGCCGCCCTGCGCCTGCAGCTCGTCGCGCTGGCGGGCGAAGCGGTAGGCGGCGGCGAAGGCGTGCAGCGCCTCGGGCAGACCCTGCATCGGTGCGGCGTTGCGGGCGATCATCCGCTCGCGCGCCTTGGCCGGCATCAGCTCCGGCAGCGTGCTGGTAACCATCGGCAGCTTGCCATGCGCCTGGCAGGCGGCGATGATCGCGTTCACCGCGGCGTTGCAGGCGCGCTCGCTCTCGATGCCGTCGGTGGCATAGTCGATGATCAGCATGCCGGCGTCGTAGTCGCCGCGCATCACCGTGTCGAACAGCCGCGTCAGCAGGTCCTCGTGGCCCCAGAGCGAGGTGTTGTAGTCGAGCGGATTGGTGATCGAGGCGAAATTCGGCAGCTGGGTCCTGAGCTCCGCCGCCTGTTCCGGGCTGTGCGGGTTCAGCGGCAAGGCGAGCTTCTCGGCGATATCCGCCGTCAGCAGCCCGTCGCCGCCCGAGCAGGTGAAGACCGCCAGCCGGTTGCCGCGCGGCAGGCCGGCCACCGAGATCAGCTTCATCGTTTCCATCAGCTGCGGGATGGACTCGACGCGGATCACGCCGAGGCGGGCGAACAGGGCGTCGTACATCCGGTCGCTGCCGGCCAGGGAACTGGTATGGCTCATCGCCAGCTTGGCGCCGAGCTCGGAATTCCCCGCCTTCAGCGCCACCAGCGGCTTGCCGCGCTCCAGCGCCTTGGCGGCGGCGCGGCTGAAGGCAGCGACATCGTTGATCGCCTCGATGTAGAGGCCGATCGCCGTCACCTTCGGATCCTCGGCCAGGGCGTCGATGAAATCGGCGACGCTGAGGATCACCTGGTTGCCGGAACTGATCACATAGGCGAAGGGTACCGAGCGGTCGTTCAGCGTGACGTTGAGGGCGATGTTGCCGCTCTGGCCGATGAAGGCGCAGCCGTGCTCGACCCGGCGGCCGTTATGCCCGGTCGGCCAGAGGGCGATGCCGTCGAGGTAATTGAGGATGCCGTAGCAGTTCGGCCCAACCACCGCGAGATCGCCAGCGGCGGCGATGAACTGCTTCTGCAGTTCCACCCCCTCGCCGCCCACCTCGGCATAGCCCGCCGCATAGCAGATGGCGCCGCCGGCGCCGCGGGCGTTCAGCTCCTTCAGGATCTCGATGGTGGCGTCGCGCGGCACCGCGATGAAGGTGACGTCGGGCGCCTCCGGCAGGGCGGCGATCGAGGGATAGGTCTTGCGGCCGCCGAGCTCGGGATATTTCGGGCTGACCACCCAGACCTCGCCGGCGAACCCGGTCTCGTCGCAGCGGCGGATCGACTCCGCCAGGGCCTGGCCGCCGACGATGCAGACATGGCGTGGCTTCAGGAGCCGCCGGATATTGCGCTGCCGCTTGCTCAACTCGGTCGTCATCTGCCGTCCCCGTGATCCGATCCCTGTCCCTGGACGCCCCGCCGCCGGGGGTCCGGCCCCGGATGTCCTGCCGGGGCCCATCTGATGTGCTGATACCAGAGGCCAAGCCGTTGAGGCAAATCGTCCGATCCATACCGGTTTCCGACACCGCGCGCGGCCGCGCCGCCGCGCCGGCCGAAAATCCCGGAATCCGATCAAACCCTGGTGAATTCACGGTATTTCCGCAGAGTTTCGCTGGCGACTCAGGTCCGAAGGTTCTATTTTGTCCCGTGATCGTCTCTCGCGTAAGGATTGCCCGTTTGGGAGAGCGGATTTTGCATATGCGGCCAGGGGTTATCGCCCGCCGGCCGATGTCGCGGCGTTCCCTGCTGCAGGGCATCGCTGCGCTCTCCGCCCTCGCCGTCCTGCCGGCCCGCGCCCGCGCCCAGGAAGCCGACCAGAGCCCGATCCTGACCTATTTCCGCATCGGTGCCGGCGTTGCCGGCTCGACGCTCTATGACCTCGCCGGGCTGGTCGCCGGGGCGATCAGCAACCCGCCGGGCTCGCGCGACTGCGACAAGGGCGGCAGCTGCGGCGTGCCCAATCTGATCGGCCTCGCCCAGACCACGGCGGGATCGGTGGAGAACCTCAAGGACCTCCGCGACGGCACGCTGGAATCCGGCCTGGTCCAGGCGGATTCCGCGGATTTCGCCTTCCGCGGCGCCGATCCCTTCAAGGAGGCCGGCGCCGATGCCGATCTCCGGGCGATCGCCGTGGTCGGCAGCCTGATGCTGCACGTCATCGTGCCCAAGGGCAGCCCGGCCAAGGCGGTCGGCGACCTCAAGGGCAAGCGGATCAATCTCGGCCTGAAGGAAGGCGGCACCGCGGTCACCGCGCGGCTGGTGCTGAACAGCTACGGCCTCGGCGACAAGAAGTACAAGGCGAGCTTCGACGACTTCAAGACCGCCGCCGGCAATCTCGAGAACGGCAAGCTCGACGCGATGATGTCGGTCGACGGCATCGGCAGCGACGACATCAAGGAGCTGGCGCGGCGGGTCGACATCGCCCTGCTGCCGGTCGAGGGCCAGCCGGTGGTGAAGCTGCTGAAGGACGCCGCCTACATCACGGCGCAGACCATACCCGGCGACGCCTACCGCAACATCGCCTCGACGCCGAGCATCGCCATCCCCACCCTCTGGGCGGTCTCGGCGAAGCTCGACGCGCAGCTCGCCTTCGACCTCACCAAGTCGATCTGGCACGACGCCCAGCAGCAGGCGGCGGCCGGCAATCCGGCGGATGCGCTGCGCCTCCGCCTGGCGCCGAACGGCGTTACGCTGCCGCTGCATCCCGGCGCACAGAAATTCTACGACGAGAACAAGGAACTGGTGACGACGCCGTCGACGAACTGACGCCAGGCGCAGCATCGCTTCTCACACCTCTGTAGATCGTTCCCGTGAACCCGTTGATCACCGGCTTCTTCTGCGCCGCTCTTTGCAGCGCAGGACCGCGGGCGTAAATTTGCCGGCAGGCACCGAATGCCTGAACGCCTATGCAAGACGATCCGCGTCCCCTGCATCCGACGGAGCGAGAGCGAGATGAAGACACTCACCCGGATCATCAAGGAGAAACCCGGCGCCGGCCGCCTCGGGCGCCATGTCGACCACGATCCGCGCAGCTGGGCCTATGCCGCCGGCACCGCCGCCATCCGGACGGTCAGGTTCAAGCGGCACGGCAGGCCCTTCAACCAGGGCGAACTCGGCTCCTGCACCGGCAATGCCATGGTCGGCGTGCTGATGACCGACCCGCTCTGGATCCGGGGGCGGCATCTCGACGAGGCGGATGCGGTGCGCCTCTACAAAGCGGCGACGCGGCTCGACGACATCCGCGGCACCTATCCGCCGGAGGATACCGGCAGCTCCGGCCTGGGCGTGATGAAGGCGGCGGTGAAGGCGAAATACATAACCGGATATGCGCATACCTTCAGCCTCGAGCAGCTGCTGGGCAGCCTCGTGCTGCGGCCCGGCATTCTTGGCATCAACTGGTACACCTCCTTCGACGCGCCGCGGCCCGACGGCGAATGCCGCCTCGCCCGCGCGGCGAAGATCCGCGGCGGCCACGAAGTGCAGATGTTCGGGCTCGACGCGAGCCGGAAGCGGGTCTGGTGCTACAATTCCTGGGGCCCGCGCTGGGGCGGCCGACGGAACGGCACGTTTTATTTCTCGTGGAACACGCTGCGCCACCTGCTCGACGAACAGGGCGACGCGACGTTTCCGAGGGTGGGGGTGTAGGCGGGCCGGCCTATTCCGCCTCGCCGAGCGGATAGGAGCAGCCGAGGATGCGGTCGATCACCTGGCCGTCGGCAGCCAGCGGCAGGAGCAGGCGCTCGTAGGTCTTCCAGACCTCGGCGAAGGCCTCCGGCGCCGGGTCGAAGCTGCGGATGCGGCAGATTGGGCGGCGCCGGCGCACCACCGCCTCGTAGTCCTCGAGCACGTCGGGCTCGTAGCCGCTGATATCGACGTCCTCGAAGAACTTCCCGGTCAGCTCCCGACTGGCGGCGGTGGCCAGCGACGTGCCCAGCAGGCGGAAGCGGAAGCGCGGGGGATTTCCCACCACGTCCACCATCAGCAGATGGCCGAAATAGGGCCGGAGGTCGTCGTCGGAGAAATCGCCGCGGGACGGCAGGCGCCCGTTCCGGCACCGGGCGCTCCAGAGTTCAACCAGTTCCCGCAACGGCGGGGTCGTGATTCCCGGCAATACGTCGTCGACCGTCACGCCCATTCTCCGATTACGCGCCCGGCCTTTGCGGCGGGGCGCGGCGACCTGGATCCATCGGTCGACTCAACCATCGCGGGATAGAATGCCGGGTCCCGTCCCGCTCCGCAAGGCGGGACCCGATTCTCACCCTGCGGCGCATTCCACCTTGATTACGAAGACGCCGTCCGCTTCCGTGCTGTCCACCAGCTTGTGGCCGGTGGTGTCGCAGAAGTGCACGAAGTCCTTGGGAGCGCCGGGATCAGTGGCGTGGATCTCGAGGATATCGCCGGGTGCCAGGTCGCGGAGCAGCTTGCGGGCCTTGAGCACGGGCAGCGGGCATTTCATGCCCTTGGCGTCGAAGATCCGGGTCATTCGGCGGTATCCTTGTGGGCCGCTTCAGCTTCGTGGAACCAGGCATCGATGATGCTGGCGGCGACGATCAGGGCGCCGCCGATGATCTTGTTCCAGCCGACCGGTTCGCCGGCGAGCCAGGCGGCCGAACCGACGCCGACCAGAACCTCGATCATCATCAGCATGCTGGCGCGCCCCGGCGACAGCCGCCCCGCCCCCCACAGGCTGAGGACCAGGGCCGGGATCACCCAGATCAGGGTGGCGGCGGCGATCCAGGGCAGGCCGCGGACCAGGGCGGCGAATCCCGGCCAGGCATCGAATTCGCCCATGGCAAAGACGAAGACGAGGCCGAGCGGCAGGGCGAAGAGGAACTGGACGAAGGTCTTGTCGATGACCGAGACGCCGCGGGCGATCCGGGTAAAGACCAGTCCCACCGCCCAGCACATGCCGGAGAGAAGCCCAAACCATTCTGAGAGATTGGCGGGCAAGGGCAGCCTGCCCTGCATTCCCTGCAGCACGGCCATGCCCAGGAGGGCGACGGCGATCGCCGCCCAACGCGCGAGCGTGAGCGGCGTTTTCATCACCAAGCGCTCGAGCAGGCTGGCCCAGATCGGGCTGAGATAGAACAGCAGCACCACCATGCCGACCTCGCCCATCACCAGCCCGCCGGCAAAGAGCAGGTTGCAGGCGGCGACCGAGGCGCCGGTGATGAACAGCGGCCAGCCGCCCGCCAGCAGCCGGCGGCCGCGCAGGACCACGAAGGGCAGGAGCGGCAGCGCGACCAGGCCATAGACCAGGGTTCCGCTCCAGAGCCCCACAAAGCCATGCGCCTCCACCTGGCGCAGGGGAATCCAGTTGCTGCCCCAAAACAGGGCGGAGCCCAGCAGCGCGAGGCTGGGCAAGAGGGGCGAGGATCCGGATTTCATGTCGCACTCACACCAGGTTCGCGTAGCCGATCGAGACCGCCGCGGCCTCGATCGCCAGGATGTCGTCATAGGCCGATACCGGCAGGAGATCGAAGCCCTCGATCAGCAGGGCGGCGCGGGTCGCCGCCAGGGCGGGGTCGGCACAGGCCGCCTGCAATCCGCGCCGCAGACCCGCCAGTTGCCCCGCCGTCATGCGCAGCGAGGTGATGTAGGGCAAGGCCGGCGCCTCCGCACTGGCACAGAGGACGCGGATCCCCGCCAGCTCGACGGGCGCCACTCGCGCCAGCAGGCCGAGGGTCACGCAGTCGATCGCCGCCGCATCGGCGGTGCCGCTGCGCACCATCGCCAGGGACTGGCGATGGGCGCCGCTCTCGACGGTCGCGGCGAAGAACGGGCCGCCGGCGGCGAGCGGCGCCGCCAGATGCCGCAGCACGTTGTAGCCCGACTGCGAGTCCTTGCCGTTATAGGCGACGCGCCGCCCGCGGAGATCGATGAAGCGCGCCGCGGCATCATCGGCACGGACGACGACATGGCTGCGATAGCGCGACCCCATGCAGCCGGGCGCGCCATAGCGCGGCGTCGCCAGCAGCTGCACCTTTCCGCCCAAGCCATGGGTCAGGGGATAGCCGCAGGTCTGGCTGAGGGCAAGGTCGGCCGCCTGCCAATGGGCGTAGAGATCGTCCGGCCGGACGAGGTCGGCCGGCAGGCCCTCGACGCCCGCCGCGGCCATGTGGCGGCGCAACCCATGCCACCAGTCGGTG
>CAZKDH010000035.1:0-14649 GCA_964551505.1 uncultured Rhodospirillaceae bacterium | reverse complement strand
GGCGGCCGGCGACGCCGGCGCGGGTCATGGCGTTCCGCGTATCCAGCACAAGCCGCCCATGCTTCGCAACCAGCGAATAGTCGACATCGTCGTGATCGGTCACGATCAGCACCGCATCGGCGCCCGACAGTGACTTAGCTGTGAGCGGAACCGACTTGCGCCCGGTGAGGCTGGCGTGCTCGCGGCTCGGCTTCACCGCCGGGATGTAGGGATCGTGGTAGGAGACCTTGGCGCCGGCCTTTTCCAGCAGCTCGATCAGGATCAGCGCCGGGCTTTCGCGCATGTCGTCGACGTTCTTCTTGTAGGCAAGGCCGAGCATCAGGATGCGCGCGCCGTTGAGCGCCTTGCCGCTCTGTGCGCTCAGCTCCTCGCCCAGGCGCGCGACGACGTAGCGCGGCATCGCGGTGTTGATCTCGCCCGCCAGCTCGATGAAGCGGGTGTTGATGCCGAACTCGCGCGCCTTCCAGGTGAGGTAGAAGGGATCGATCGGGATGCAGTGGCCGCCGAGCCCGGGTCCGGGATAGAAGGGCATGAAGCCGAAGGGCTTGGTTTTGGCGGCGTCGATCACCTCCCAGACGTCGATGCCCATGGCATCGAAGATCACCTTCAGCTCGTTCACCAAGGCGATGTTGACGGCACGGAAGATGTTCTCGGTGAGCTTGATCGCCTCGGCGGTCTCCGGCGAGGTGGCGGGGATGGTCTTCACCACCACCTGGTCGTAGAGCGCGATGGCAAGATCGCGGGCGGCCGGGCCGTCGCCGCCGACCACCTTCGGGATGGCAGCGGTGTCGAACTTCTGGTTGCCCGGATCCTCGCGCTCGGGCGAATAGGCGAGGAAGAAGTCGCGGCCGGATTTGAGCCCGCCGCGCTCCAGGATCGGCCGCAGGATCTCCGTGGTGGTGCCGGGATAGGTGCTGGATTCCAGCACCACCAGCTGGCCGCGCCGCAGGTGGCGCGCCACGGCCTCGCCGGTGGCAACGATATAGCGGAGGTCCGGCTCGCGCGAGCGCGTCAGCGGCGTCGGCACGCAGATGATGACGACGGCGGCCCGGGCGAGGGTCTTGAAATCGGCGGTCGGAGTCAGCCTGCCGCCCCCGGTCTTGCCCTTGCCCTTTCCCCTGCCCCGGGTCAGGGCGGCGATGCGCCTGCCCGGTATGTGCTTGATGTAGGACCTGCCGGCCCCGAGCGCACGGATCTTGGCCGGATCGATATCGAGGCCCAGGACCTCGAATCCCGCCTCGGCGAAGAGGCAGGCCAGAGGCAGGCCGACATAGCCGAGGCCGATCACCGCGACCCGGGCCTTCCGGCTCTGGATGGCCGCCGCCAGGGCCTGCCCTGCCCCGGGTTCCGACAGTTTCCGGGGCGATTTCCGCGACGGTTTTCCTGCGCGTGCCTGCATGGCGAAAGATCCAACCTCACATGCTGATCGTCGTTCCCGCCGGCCCGCCCAGGTCGCGCCCCGGAAACCGCCGGAATCGGGAACATTTCCCAGATCTCAGAGCCCGGACAATAGCGTCTTTCGGGCCCCGGCGACAGGTGGCGGCGTCGCGGACTCTGCCGATGCAGGCCGGTCCGGCCCCGGCGCTCAGTGCGGCTGTTCCTTGACCTTCAGGAAGCGGATCAGCGGAAAGTCCTTCTCCGCCCGGTCGAGATGCCAGGCGTTGCGGGCGAGGAAGACCGGATCGCTGTTGTGATCCAGGGCGATGCTGGTGCGGTTCTCGTCGAGGAACCGCTTCAGCTCGGCCGGATCACTGGCTTCCACCCAGCGCGCGGTGTGCAGGCTGGTCGGCTCGAAACGCACCGGCAGGCCGTATTCGGTGCGGATGCGGTCGGCCAGGATCTCGAACTGCAGCGCCCCCACCACGCCGACGATCCATTCGGTGCCGAGCTGCGGCCGGAAGACGCGGGCCGCCCCCTCCTCCGCCAGCTGTTCCAGCGCCTTGCCGAGATGCTTGGCGCGCAGCGGGTCGTCGGCCCGGATGCTCTGCAGGAATTCCGGCGCGAAGCTGGGGATGCCGATGAACTGCAGGGACTCGCCCTCGCTCAGCGAATCGCCGATCCGCAGGTTGCCGTGATTGGGCAGTCCCATGATGTCGCCGGCGAAGGCCTCCTCCGCCAGCTCGCGGTCGCGGGCCATGAACAGCACGGCGTTGTGCACGTTGATCTGCTTGCCGGACCGCACATGCAGCAGCTTCATGCCGCGCTCGAAATGCCCGGAGCAGAGCCGCACGAAGGCGATACGGTCGCGGTGCTTGGGATCCATGTTGGCCTGGATCTTGAAGACGAAGCCGCTGACCTTGTCCTCGGTCGGGCTGACCTTGCGGGTGGCGGTGGGCTGTGGGCGCGGCGGCGGCGCCATGGCGGCGAGGCCGGCGAGCAGCTCGCCGACGCCGAAATTGTTCACCGCCGAGCCGAAATAGACCGGCGAGAGATGGCCCTCGCGATAGGATTGCAGGTCGAAGGCCGGCATCAGGCCGCGCACCATCTCGACCTCGTCGCGCAGCCGCGCCACCTCGTCGGGCTTCAGCATGGCGTCGAGCCGCGGGTCGTCGAGGCCCTTGATCTCGGTGCCGGTCTCGTCCTGCTTCGAGCCGCGCTCGAACAGGATCAGGCGGTCGCGGATCAGGTCGTAGCAGCCGCGGAAGGTCTTGCCCATGCCGATCGGCCAGGAGGCCGGGGTCACGTCCAGCGCCAGGGTCTGCTCGATCTCGCTGAGCAGGTCGAGCGGCTCGCGGCCTTCGCGGTCCATCTTGTTGACGAAGGTGATGATCGGCACGTCGCGCAGGCGGCAGGCCTCGAACAGCTTGCGGGTCTGGCTCTCGATGCCCTTGGCGGCGTCGATCACCATCACCGCGGATTCGACCGCGGTCAGGGTGCGATAGGTATCCTCGCTGAAATCCTCGTGGCCCGGCGTGTCCAGCAGGTTGAAGGTGCAGTCGCCGTAGTCGAAGGTCATCACCGAGGCGGTCACCGAGATGCCGCGCTCGCGCTCGACCTTCATCCAGTCGGAGCGGGCGCGCCGCTGCTCGCCGCGCGCCTTGACGGCGCCCGCCAGCTGGATGGCGCCGCCGAACAGCAGCAGCTTCTCGGTCAGGGTGGTCTTGCCGGCGTCGGGATGCGCGATGATCGCGAAGGTCCGGCGGCGGGAAACCTGTTCGTCTAGCGCGGGCATGGGATATCCAGTCGAAAACCGGCGCGGACTTTAAGCATTTCCAGGGGTTTTTCCACTGGAATCGGGGGGGCCGGCCGGGGCGGGTTTGCGCACCACCAGCATCACCCCGGTCAGCACCAGGGCGGCACCGATCATCTGCTGCACCGAGACGCTCTCGCCCAGCAGCGACCAGCCGAAGAAGATGGTGGCGATCGGGCCGACGGCGCCGATCATCGAGACCTGGGCGGCGCCGATCATCTGGATCGCCTTGGTGGTGAGGAAGATCGGCAGCACGGTGGAGACCGTCGCCATCAGCCCGGCATAGGCATAGACCTGCCAGGGCTGGGCGAGCTGCGCCAGGTCGTGGGTCAGCAGGAACTGGGTGACGACGCAGAGGCAGGCGACCATGGTCGCCAGGGCGGCGAAGCGGGTGGCGCCGAGGCGGCCGACCACCTGGCCGGAACCTGCGATGTAGATCGCATAGGTGATGGTGCAGCCGAAGATCAGCGAGCCGCCGATCAGCACGCTGCGCAGGTCGCCGGTGGCATCGATGTCGTGGGCGGCGGCGAAGGCGATGCCGACATAAGAGAGGATCAGGCAGGCGACGCCGCGCAGGCCGATCTTCTTGCCGAACAGGAAGGCCGAGATCAGCGCCACGATCGTCGGATAGAGGAAGAGGATCAGCCGCTCCAGGCCGGCGGTGATGTATTGCAGACCGAGGAAGTCGAGCAGGCTGGACAGGTAGTAGCCGGAGAAGCCCAGGAAGAAGAGGATGCCCCAGTCGCGCGGGGTCAGGCGCAGCGGCGCCTGGCGCGACGACCACCAGGCAGCCGCCATCAGCATCGGCAGCGCGAAGATCATGCGCAACGCCAGCAGGGTGACCGCATCGACGTGATAGATGTAGGCGAGCTTGACGAAGATCGCCTTGAGCGAGAAGGCCGCGGCAGCGACAAAGGCCAGGGCCGCTCCGGTACTGATGGGCAAGAGGGGATCCTCGCTGGCGGAAGGCGTGATGCGGTTCGGCGCGCGGAACAGGGCTTCCGCTGCGATCGGCAGTCTATGGCCTTCGCCGACCCGAACCAACCGGGCCGCGTCGCGGGCCGGCCATGCGCCCCCGTCAGACCTGAACCCCGACCGCCGGCGGCGGGCCGTCGGCTAGTCCCGGAGTCCTAGTTCCGGCCAGTTAATTCCGGCCAGTCAATTCCGGCCGGTCAAGCCGGATTGGTCATCCCACGGCCATCAGCCGTTCCGGCTCCGGCAGGTCCACGCCCCACATCTTCTCGAGGTTGTAGAACTTGCGGATCTCCGGCCGGAACAGGTGGACGATGATATCGCCGCCGTCCAGCAGCACCCATTCGCCCTGGGCGAGACCCTCGATGCCGACGCGCTTGGTGCCGGCCTTCGTGAGCTTCTCGTCGAGATGCTGGGCCATGGCCGCCAGCTGCCGGCTGTTGCGGCCGGTGGCGATGACCATGAAATCGGCGATGCTGGATTTGCCCTTGAGATCGATGGCAACGATGTCCTCGGCCTTGTCGGCATCGAGGGATTTCTCGACGATCTTCAGAAGATCGTCCTGGCGTTTTGCGGCCGCCTTCTTGCGGACCGCGGTTTTGCGTTGAGTAATGGCGCCTACCTCCTTGCCAGCGGCATCGGCCGACCGCCGGCTGTTGCTGAGCCTACCCGTCCCGCCGCTTCGTCCGTGCCGCGGGACCAAGCCATTGGCCCTTGGCGCGGATCTCGGTGGCCGAAATCGGGTTCAGCCGATGATGCACGAACGTCCAGGCCGGCGGCGGCATCATCGCCAGGGTCCGGACAGCCTGTTCGCGCTGCCGGAAGGAGGCGAAACGCCGAGCCGCCTTGGCGGCCAGTGCCTGATAAGTATAGGCGGGACGGTCGAAAACCGCAATTGGCAGCAGATGAAAGATCTGTTGCCAGTCCTTCCAGTCGGCGATCTGGGCCAGGTTGTCGGCCCCCATCAGCCAGACGAAGCGATGGTCGCGGAACTGCTGCTGCAGCCGCCGGAGGGTATCGGCAGTATAGCGCGTGCCCAGCCGGGCCTCGATGTCGGTGACCACGATCCGGGGGTGCCGGGCGATGCGCCGCGCCTCAGCCAGGCGGTCGGCGAAGGGCGCCATGCCGGCGGCGGATTTCAGCGGGTTCTGCGGCGCCACCAGCCACCAGACCTCGTCGAGGCCGAGATAGCTGAGCGCCGCCAGGCTGATGTCGCGATGGCCCTCATGCGCCGGGTTGAACGACCCGCCCAGCAGCCCGACCTTGCGGGTGGCGCCCGGGGAGAACATCTAGCGCCGCGCCTCTTCAAGGGTTCGATGCGCGCTGAATCGAATGCTCGAAAGCAGTCGCAACAGCGCTCCCTCTCCCACGCCGACGAAGGTCGGCGTTCGCCTCCCGGAGGGAGAGGGTGGGGGTGAGGGGTCGCTCGGTGTATCGGCAATGATGGTCAAACTCACGGGCGGATCTGGCCGCTGCCGCGCAGGAGATACTTGTAGCTGGTCAGCTGCTCGGCGCCGACCGGGCCGCGGGCATGCAGCTTGCCGGTGGAAATGCCGATCTCTGCCCCCATGCCGAATTCTCCGCCGTCGGCGAACTGGGTCGAGCCGTTGTGGATGACGATGCCGGCATCGACCTCGCGCAGGAACTTCTCGGCGGTGGCGGCATCCCGTGTGACGATCGCCTCGGTATGGCGCGAGCCGTGGGCCTGGATGTGGCGGATCGCCTCGTCGACCCCGTCGACGACCCGCACGGCGATGATGGCATCGAGATACTCGGTGTCCCAGTCCTCGGTCCGGGCCTGCTTCACCTTGTCGTGCAACTTCAGCGCCGCGTCGTCGCCGCGCACCTCGCAGCCGGCCTTGACCAGGTCGTCGATGATGGCCTCGGCAAAGCCGAGGGCGCGGCGGTCGAGGAGCAGGGTCTCGGTGGCGCCGCAGACGCCGGTCCGGCGCATCTTGGCGTTGAGCACGATGCGGCGCGCCATCTCCGGGTCGGCGGCGCCGTCGACATAGGTGTGGCAAAGGCCCTGCAGGTGCTGCAGCACCGGGATCCGGCTTTCCTCGATGACGCGCCGGATCAGCCCCTGGCCGCCGCGCGGGATGATGAGGTCGATGTGCTCCACCATCTGCAGCATGATGCCGACCGCGGCGCGGTCGGTGGTGGGCAGGCGCTGGATCGCCGCCGCCGGCAGCCCGGCGGCACGCAGGCCGGCCTGCAGACAGTCGAGGATGACGCCGGAGCTGAGCGCGCTTTCGGTGCCGCCGCGCAGGATCGCGGCATTGCCGGATTTGAGGCACAGCCCGCCGGCATCCGCCGTCACGTTGGGCCGGCTCTCGTAGATGATGCCGATGACGCCGAGCGGGACGGAGATCCGGCTGATCTGCAGGCCGTTGGGGCGATCCCATTCGGCCAGCACGCGGCCGACCGGATCGGGCTGGGCGGCGATGTCCTCGAGGCCCCGGGCCATCGCCTCGACCCGCTGCGGATCGAGCTGCAGGCGATCGACGAGGGCGGCGCCCAGGCCGGCGGCCTGTGCCGCGGCGACGTCCGTGCCGTTGGCGGCGATGATCCTGTCGGCGGCGGCGCGGATCTCCGCCGCCATCGACCGCAGCGCGGCGTTCTTCGTCGAGCTGTCGGTGAGCGCGAGGCGGGCGGCGGCGGCCTTGGCGGCGGCGCCAAGGTCGCGCATCTCGGCCGCCAGCGCGGCATCCGCGGATTTCTGCACCAGGTTCATCGGCTCAACTCAGCACCAGGTCGTCGCGATGGATCATCTCATCACGCCCGCGATAGCCGAGCAAGCCCGCGATGTCCCTGCTCTTGTGGCCCATGATCAGCCTGGCGTCGCTTGCGCTGTAGGCGCTGAGGCCGCGGGCGAGCTCGGTACCGTCGAGATCGGCGACGATCACCGCATCGCCGCGTTCGAACCGGCCTTCGACCTTGACCACGCCGGCCGGCAGCAGGCTGCGGCCGCCCTTCAGCGCCGTCCGCGCGCCGGCATCGATGACGATGCGCCCGGCGGGCTTCAGCGAGCCGGCGATCCAGCGCTTGCGCGCCGTCTTCGGCTCGGCGGCCGGCAGGAACCAGCTGCAGCTCGCCCCGTCCAGGACCGCCTGCAGCGGATTGAGACGCCGGCCGTCGGCGATCGCCATGCGGCAGCCGGCGGACATCGCGATCCTGGCGGCGGCGAGCTTGGTCACCATGCCGCCCGAGCTGTAGCCCGGCGGGGCCTCGCCGGCCATCGCCTCGATCTCGGGGGTGAGCTCGGTGATCTCGGCGATATGCGCCGCCGACTTGTCCTTGCGCGGATCGGCGTTATAGAGCCCGTCGATGTCGGAGAGCAGCACCAGGGTATCGGCGCTGATCATCGCGGCGACGCGGGCGGCCAGGCGGTCGTTGTCGCCGAAGCGGATCTCGGAGGTGGCCACGGTGTCGTTCTCGTTGATCACCGGCACGGCGCCGAACTTCAGCAGCGTCGCCAGGGTGGAGCGGGCATTGAGGTGCCGGCGCCGCTCCTCGGTATCGTCCAGGGTGAGCAGGATCTGCGAGACCGTGATGCCGTGGCGGGCCAGGGTCTCCTGATAGGCATGGGCGAGGCGGATCTGGCCGGTAGCGGCGGCCGCCTGCTTCTCCTCGAGCTTCAGCGTCCCGGCGGCGAGGCCGAGATGGCGCCGGCCGACCGCGATCGCGCCGGAGGAGACCAGGATGACCTCGATGCCGGCGGCGCGCAGCCCGGCGACGTCGTCGCCCAGCGCATCCAGCCATTTGCGGCGGATGTCGCCGCTGCCGTCCTCGACCAGCAGGGCGGAGCCGATCTTCACCACCAGCCGGCGGGCGGATCTGAGCGACCGGTCCTTCGGCTGGGATCGGCGCTTCTCGGTCATGCCCCCGCCTCTTCGCCGCTGACCCCCGTATCCGCGATGGTGACGCCGGCCGCCAGCCGGGTTTCCTCGGCGACGCGGGCCCGCTCGATGTCGACGATCCGCGCCATCTGGCGCAGGTAGTCCTGCAGGCCGGTGCCGGCGGCGCCGGAGACCACGTAGACCTTGCCCTTGCTCTTCTTGGTGATCTTCGCCGCCTTGGTGAGGGCGGCGGTCTTCGCGGCGATGTCCTCGGGAAGCAGCGCATCGCACTTGTTCAGCGCCACCAGCTCGGGCTTCCTCGCCAGCGTCGGGCTGTAGGCCTTCAGCTCCTTGCGGATGGTCTTGTAGGCGCCGACCACATCCTCCTGGGTGCCGTCGACCAGGTGCAGCAGCACGCCGCAGCGCTCGACATGGCCAAGGAAGCGGTCGCCGAGGCCGGCGCCCTCATGGGCGCCCTCGATCAGGCCCGGGATGTCGGCCAGGACCATTTCCCGCTCGTCGATCCGCAGCACGCCGAGCTGCGGATGCAGCGTGGTGAAGGGATAGTCGGCGATCTTCGGCTTGGCGCGGGTGACCGCCGCCAGGAAGGTGGATTTCCCGGCATTCGGCAGCCCGACCAGGCCGGCATCGGCGATCAGCTTCAGGCGCAGCCAGATCCAGCGCTCCTGGCCCGGCCAGCCCTCGCCCTTCTGCCGCGGCGCCTGGTTGGTCGAGGTCTTGTAATGCGCGTTGCCGAAGCCGCCGTCGCCGCCGCGGCACAGCACGATGCGCTCGCCCGGCGTCACGAAATCGTGCAGCACGGTTTCCTTGTCGTTGTCCAGCAGCTGGGTCCCCACCGGCACCTTCATGACGATGCCGGGCCCGTCGGCGCCGGTGCGGTTCTGGCCCATGCCGTGATAGCCGCGGCGGGCCTTGAAATGCTGCTGGTAGCGGTAGTCGATCAGGGTGTTGAGGTTGGGCACCGCCTCGACGATGATGTCGCCGCCGCGCCCGCCGTTGCCGCCGTCCGGCCCGCCGTGCTCGATGAATTTCTCGCGGCGGAAGCTGACGCAGCCGGCACCGCCGTCGCCGCTCTTCACGAAAATCTTGCACTCGTCGAGAAACTTCATCTGGGGTCAACTTTGCTCAAAAGAAAAAGGGGAACGGCGGCCTCGCCATTCCCCTTTTCGATCAGTCAGTGAATGGCCGCGCCCTCTAGAGGCGCATGAGGCTCATTCGGCGGCCGGTCGCGCCGCAGCAGCTGCGGGCAGGACGGAGACGAAGGTGCGCCCGCCCACCGTGGTCTTGAACGACACCCGGCCGTCCGCCTTGGCGAACAGGGTGTGGTCCTTGCCGATGCCGACGTTCTGGCCGGGGTGGTACTTGGTGCCGCGCTGGCGCACGATGATGTTGCCGGCGATCACGACCTGCTCGCCGTACTTCTTCACGCCGAGGCGCCGACCGGCGGAATCGCGGCCGTTGCGCGAACTGCCGCCTGCTTTCTTATGTGCCATGACGCACTTCCCTCTTCAGCTCTCGGGCCCGCTTACGCGGCCTTGATGTTGGTGATCTTCAGAACCGTCAGGTTCTGGCGATGGCCGCGCTTGCGGCGATAGTTGTGGCGGCGGTTCTTCTTGAAGATGATGACCTTGTCGCCCTTGGTCTGGTCGACCACGGTCGCCTGGACCCTGGCGCCCTTCACGGTCGGCTGGCCGATGGTGACGTTGGCGCCGTCGCCGATCATCAGGACATGGTCGAGATCGATCTCCTTGCCGGCTTCAACTTCCAGCTTCTCGACCAGGATCACGTCGTCCTTGGCGACCTTGTACTGCTTGCCGCCGGTCTTGATCACTGCATACATGATTGTCGTCCTTGCCCCGACTGCGCAGGGCCAAAATCCAAAAAACGAAGGCCGCCAACCCGGTTCCGGTACCCGGTACCTGGGGCGACCTGCTCAAGGCCGGGGAATATACGGGCCGACGGCGGCCTGTCAATTGGATTCGGGGGGATTCGGCCGGCCTCGCCGGGCCGCAGCACCTAGCCCAAGCCCTTGAGATATAGCGCTTCCGTGGCCGGTGTCGCGATTTCCCCGGCGCGTTCCAGGCCGATGACCGCAAGATCGCCGCGAGCCGGGTCCGCGATCACGGCTAAGCGGCTGAAATGATTGAGCATCGGATAGCGGAGCCAGGCGAAGTCCGGGGCGAGGCCGGCCAGCCCGGGCAGCAGGCCGCAGGCCTGGCCGAGCCGCCCCGGGCTGTCGACGCCCCTGGGATAGCCCTCGAGCTCGGGCGTTAACCATTGGTTCGGGACGGCGCCGGGGCCGGGATGGACGAAGGCGCGGGTCTCGGTGCGCTCGACGATCGCCGCCCGCCCGTCGGCCCCGGCGAGGCTGAAGAGGGCGGTAAGCGCGATCGGCGTGTCGCGGAGGGCGGCCAAGGCGGCGTCGAAATCGCCGCAGGTCTCGAAGACCCGGCGCAGCAGATGGACCGCCGGCAGCGCCGTGCGGCCGCCGACCTTCGCCCGCTCGACCAGCCAGTCCAGCGGCTTCGCGCCGGTGACGCGCCGGATCGGCGCCTGGTTGTAGGCGGCGGCGAAGCGGCCGGGCGCCATCCCGGTCAGGGTGCCGACGAAGCCCGGCCAGGTGACGCCGTACCAGGGCCCGGCCGGCCCCTCCCGCCGGGCGACGACGACCTCGCGGCCCAGCCCGACCAGCGGCCAGTCCAGGGTCCGCACCAGCCGGCCGCCGGCCACCGCGGTGGTGCAGGCCCATTCGGTCGAGATGTTGAGGGCATGGACGCCGAAGGCGCCGGGCAGGGCCGCGATCGCCGCGATCTCGGCCCGATACGGGGTCTCGTTCCGCCGCAGCCAGCGCCGCGAGCGCCAGTCCATCAGGGCCAGCCCCGCCGTCGTCGACTGCCGGCGCCCGGCGGCGGAGAGCAGCGCCAGCCGCTCCGGCAGACGGCGCGCCAGCTCGTCGAGCCCAGCGGTGCCGAGATCGATCAGCGGGATGACAGGGAGCGCTGGCGCCGGCGGCATGGGACGGATTTCACCATCTCGATCAAGGAGATCGGCAGAGTGCGGGGATTGCAGGCGGCGGGTCAAGCCGGGGCTTCGGCCGGCAGCGCCGGGGCCCCTGCTGGGGGCTCCGGGCAGCGCGCCCGGCGGTACTCTGGCCGGGGTAAGGAGTTCTTGCAGCCCGGCTTCGGCCCGATTATTGTCCGCGCCCGTCGACCGGCCCAGATCACGTCGGATCCCTGCGGAGGGGTGCCAGAGTGGCCGATTGGGGCAGTCTCGAAAACTGTTGTAGGTTTGCGCCTACCGTGGGTTCGAATCCCACCCCCTCCGCCATCTCAATACACTTTATATATATATTTCAATTGATTATTGATATGCCTGAAATTAAACCCACGAATTAACCCACACTTCAATCCTTTGCCAAACCCTATTGAGCAGTAATCGTCTCATCCTGGACTTTGAGGGCAATTGCCCGCCCGAACTACTCGAAGCCGGTCGAATCCGGCTTAAACTTAAGCTGCTTGGCATTGTCGCGAATGACTCCGACATCGTTCTCGGAAAATCCATCTACTGACGCAGCCTCCACCTCCAGCGTGAGCTTGACCTTGCTCCCCTTAGCGCGCTGAAGCTCCATCACGACCGCATTTAGAATAGCATCGAATGACTTCACCGGCCGAACCATGTCGATTTCCACGGACCCAAAAAAGCGCTTAGGAGCTGAAGGCGATCCCGGCCGGGGTTCGGATACTCCTCCCCCATCGATACCGCCGGAAGGAGGCTGGCCAGGAACTGGATCTCCTTCGACAGATTCTTTTGGACGCAGCCGTTCGGACACTATTTCCTTGCGCACGATAACTGCTGTTGAAGACATCACGTCCGCGGGTGGCTTTCCCCAAATCAGGCCGGCATAGCTATCATTTACTGCATCGTACCGATCGGCGTACCCGAAGGCGGGATCGAGCTTACCGACCGCCTCCCGGATGGCTCCCTCCAGGATCAGCCTATCCCGAAGCTTCGGGAGATATACGTATGAAGCAAACCAGTCCGCCACCTCGCTGATGGCAAGGTGAGGCCTGTCTTGAGGCCAAAGATCCCTCAGGTTGATGCTGAGGGATTCTCCCCCCAAACGCTCTTTCACAATACCGTCGCCCTTGGCCTTTTCGTAGACCGCGACAGGTATAGCGGCGCGATCCTTCGAGCTAATCGATATGTGCTCAAGGTCAAAAGCCGTTCCAGCGGCCGTGGCTTCAGTTTTGACCGCGTAAAGGACATGAGCCCATGCTAGCCGAGTGGCCTTGATCGCCCCATCCCGGTGCGTCTTGGCCTTTTCCTTGGCGTCTGCCTCCTGGACGTGGGTCATTTGCTCGCGAACACGAGCATCCTCCAAAATCGATGCCCAGGCCATGGCGCGGCGCATCGCTTCCCGAGCCGTCGCTAAGAGTGCCTCGTCCGCGGTCACGTAAAGAAGCGTGTTACGGTACTTACGCTGCGACGATCTACACCGCATGAGAGATTCAGTTACGGCTTCAGTCGCAGCCGATTTTGCAACCCCCTTCCCTGCATGCGGCGTCGATGGACCAAGAATCACAAGTGAGATGGCTTGGGCCTCCTCCACCGTGGTTGGATCGTCAGGAACCCCGAAGACTCGGCTAAATCCTCCCCGACCGCTGGCATCGTCTCGCAACACCTGGGCGACTGCTGCGTCGACTTCATAAGACGCAAACGCTTTTGCCTTATCATCTGCCACTCGGTTAAGCGTTGGCTGAGTAGAAAACCAATATCGTCCTGCTTCCTCGTAGAGGTAGGTCGCGCGTTCCGAAAGCTCGCGGAGAGCCTCGCCAAATATAGCCAGTTGGTCGCCAGGTTCGGCGCACGCTAGGCGCAGTCCTTGCCCATTGAGTCCCGCATTCGCCTGGCCAGCAAGTGGAGCGGAGCAGAGAAAAACCGCTCGCGCGGCGCGGGTCGCAGCACGCAACTGCGAAATCCTGCGCGAGGGATTGGCTTCCATTCTAACTGGCAGTGAGCCATCGCCATCCACCTCACGATCAACCACAGCTGCGAATACCGGATCCAGCGGATAAAGCACGCTAGCGCGCACACGCTCATGCGAAATTGGTATACGGGCGGGCGTGATCAGCGGATCGGAGACTTGTTGCTGCCAGAGAACCCCGATTACATTGGCCATAAATCGGAGAACGCCGCGGGTTCGCTGAAACTTATCGAGGCTGGCCCAATCTTTGGAGAGTCGTTCGAACAGCTCTGGATGAATCGGGTATGATAGCCGCAGTAGTTCTTGGTACCTCGCCTCTTTGGCTTCTGGAGGAAACTCCGCCGGATTCTTCCGATAGAGCTCGTGAAATGCCTTTACCGTCTCATCTTTTGCCCTTTCGCCGTCGCTGTCCAATTTCTGGAATAGGCGGCGGCGAATGATCTCATAAGTTTCATCACCGGATGCCGGCAACCAGGCTGATTGGACACGACCAAAGATCTTCTCCAGCCGCAAGAGCGCTTCCTGCCCTTTGGGTCCGCCGGCTTCGGCAGCGCTCTCCGGCAACGCGCCTATGATGAGAATGCCTGGCGCCATTTTGGCGGCTTCGGTCAATGACTGGATAAAGGAGAGAAAGCTCTCAAACCGATCATCCGGAAGCTGGCGCGCGTAGGCGACCAATTCGTCCAATAAAATTACACTGGGACCGGCCAGTTTGAAAAGCTCGACCAACAATTCGGAGGCTGGATTATTCCAGGCCTTCTCGGCGGACGCCATTAACTTAAGGCCGTCTTCGCCACCAAGACACCATCCGAGGTAGCCCCATAGCGTGTGAACTCTCGGCCCATCCTTCAGAACCAGCGAACCCTCGACGCTCTTCGATGTTCCAACAAAGACGACCACTTTCGGCCGCTTCCAAGTTTTAACGCCGGCCTTATCCGCCAACTCAGCTATGCCCTCAAGCAACGCGAGGTCCTTAGCCTTTGTCAAATGATAGGCGGCTAACATTGTATGCGTCTTGCCGCCGCCGAATGCAGTCTGAAGACCAATCACCGGATCGCCGCCGTTCCCCGCAATGCGTTGCAGGGTTGTGGTCAATACTCGACGCAATCCTTCCGTCAGAAAGGTAATACGAAAGAAATTTTCTGGGGTTGCATAGTCCTCGGTGGCATTGCCGGAATCTACGGCGAACAGGTCCGCTGCAAACTCCGCTTCTTTAAAGCGATTGGCGAGAACATCCGGATGGGGAAAGGCAACTTTGATCCAAGGTTGCAGCGCCTTTGCGGGACCGACACCAATTTCCGGCTCGCTGGACGCTGATACGTCTTGCTGTTTCGTAACAGGAGCCGCAGCTTCGCCCTTCGGCGCACTGGGTGCCGTGATACCCGCCTTGCGCTGCTCGTCGTAGAGCTTCTTGACTTCAATGAGTTCCGCGTCGGGTGCCTTCACAAACTTCATCAGTTCATGCATGGCGTCGAGATAGCGAAGCGCTTCGTCGTCTTGAAGATCGAACGCGAGATGCGACGTCGCATTCCTCGCTTCGAACGCCAAGGATACTCGATTCCGAACCTTTTGCCTGGTGTTACGGGGAAACGCTTCTTCAAAAACGTCTCGCCACTGGTCGATCAAGGTTTTGAGCAGCCCAT
>CAZKDH010000034.1:0-93084 GCA_964551505.1 uncultured Rhodospirillaceae bacterium | reverse complement strand
TCGGACTGGAAATCGGCCCGTCCGGACTTGATCTCGACGATGATCACCTCGCCGCCGGCATTCAGGGCGACGATATCGGCGCGCCGGCGGGCGCGCAGCGGAAACTCCCGCATCGCCGCGAAGCCGAGCCCGTCGAGCATCCGCATCACCCCGCGGGCGATTCGGTCGGCGGCGAGGGCGGTTTCGCCCCCGGCCGCGGCCGGCAGCCCCGCCGGCGTCAGATTGAGCCTGCCGTCCTGCATCTTCCTCGTTCCGCCGCGCGCGCCACGCCAACCGGCGGGCCGCGATCTCCGGCGAAAGAATACACACAGCGGACGCAGCGGGGCCAGCCACCCCGGTTTGTCGATGCCGGGGTCCCCTGCTAGTTTCTTGGCGTTCCGATTCGGGAAGCCCATGTCCGCCATGATCGACAGCGCACCGCCGCCGACCGCCAGGCCGCAGCAACGCAATCCGGTGCGGCGCCTCCTGCGCTGGCTGGTGCGCGCGCTTGGCATCTTCCTGGTGGCGTCGGTGGTGCTGACCGTCGTCTATGCCGTGGTGCCGCCCCCCTTTACCCCGCTGATGGTGATCCGCCTGTTCCAGGGCGAGGGCCTGTCGAAGGACTGGACCGCCTACGACGCCATTTCACCCAACCTGGTCCGCGCGGTGATCGCCGCCGAGGATGCGAAATTCTGCAGCCATCACGGCTTCGACTGGACGGCGATCGAGAAGGCCTGGTCGCGCAACCAGACGGCGAAACGCATCAAGGGCGGCAGCACGATCTCGAACCAGACCGCAAAGAACGTCTTCCTCTGGCCGGACCGCACCTATCTCCGCAAGGGCCTCGAATTCTACTTCACCGGCCTCATCGAGTTCTTCTGGTCGAAGAAGCGGGTGATCGAGGTCTATCTGAACGTGGTCGAGTTCGGGCATGGCGTCTATGGAGCCGAGGCCGCGGCCCAGGCACATTTCGGCAAGCCGGCCGCCGCATTGTCGAAACGCGAGGCGGCGCTGCTGGCGGCGGTGCTGCCCAATCCGCGGCGCTGGTCGGCGAGCAAGCCGACGACCTATATCCGCAGCCGCGCCTCGACCATCCAGGCGCGGATGAACGACGTCCCGGATCCGGCCGGCGACCCCTGCCTGAGGGCCGTCGCCGGCGAGTGAGCTCTCGTCACGTGGTTTGGGCGCGGGGAAACGGCCCTAGGCGACGCGGACCAGATCGGCGCGCGGCTGGCCGACGACGCTGAATTCCGCGGTGGTGAGACCGCGCAGCAGGCGGTTGTCGGTGAGACGCGCGTCGTATTCCTGCACGCAGCGATTCACGTTCCAGCACCGGCCGGCGATATAGCCCTGGCTGCCATCGAGCAGCTGGATCGGCGTGGTCAATGCCAGCTTGTCTTCAAAGGCGATTCTGCTGCGCATTGCACGGCCTTTTCGGCTGGTGGCCCGCATCCCGGCCGGATCATCCGACGCGGGTCGCAGGGCCCGTTAACGACTCGCCATGGGTGATGCGAGATGGTGCCACAACCCGGCCCGGATCGCAATCACATTCTCCCGGTAATTCAATAACTTGCCAGATTTCCGGGGATATGGCGCCGCCGGCGTCGCCCGGTTAATGCCGCGCGGCCAGCTGCCGGAGCCTGGCGAGGGAGACCTTGGACGCCGGATCGCGTCCCAGGACCCGCGAAATCGCCCAGCCCGCGGCCAGCAGCTTGTCGAGATCGACGCCGGTGTGGATGCCCATGCCGTTCAGCATGTAGACCACGTCCTCGGTCGCGACATTGCCCGAGGCGCCGGCCGCATAGGGGCAGCCGCCCAGGCCGGCCACGGCGCTGTCGACCACCGCGATGCCCTGCTGCAGGGCGGCGAGGATATTGGCCAGGGCCTGGCCATAGGTGTCGTGGAAATGCGCCGCCAGCTGCGGCACCGGCACCTTCTCCGCCACCGCATCGATGAGCCCCTGGGTCTTCCCCGGCGTGCCGACGCCGATCGTGTCGCCGAGCGAGATCTCGTAGCAGCCCATGGCGAAGAGCTCGCTGGCCACCTTGGCGACGGCGCGCGGGGCGATCTCGCCCTCGTAGGGACAGCCCATGACGCAGGAGACATAGCCGCGGACCGGGATGCCATGCGACAGCGCCGAGGCCATCACCGGCTCGAACCGTTCCAGGCTCGCGGCGATCGGGCAGTTGATGTTGCGCGGCGAATAGCTCTCGGAGGCGGCGGCGAATATCGCCACCTCGGTTGCATGGGCGGCCCGCGCCGCATCCATGCCCTTCAGGTTCGGCGCCAGGACCGGATAGGCCACGCCGGGCCGCCGCGTGAGACCGGCCAGGACATCGGCGGTGTCGGCCATCTGCGGCACCCATTTCGGCGACACGAAGCTGCCGGCCTCGATCACCGTCAGCCCGGCCTCCGCCAGATCCTCGATCAGCCGGATCTTGGCTTCGGTCGGCACCTGGCCCGGTTCGTTCTGCAGGCCGTCGCGCGGGCCGACCTCGACGATCTTCACGGCTTTCGGCAGGCCCGGCATCGCCTAGCTTCCGGTCGCAGCGTCGATGCGGGCGAGTTCCGCACCTTCCGCCACCAGGTCGCCGACCCGATGGGTCAGGGGTGCCACCACGCCGTCCTGGGGCGCCGCCAGCGTATGCTCCATCTTCATCGCTTCCAGGAGCATGACCGGCTGGCCGGCCGATACCCTGGCGCCGGCAGCCACCAGGAGCTTGACGATCCGCCCCGGCATCGGCGCCAGGATCAGGCCGCTTGCCGCCAGCTGCTCGCCCTTGCGCTGCGGCGGCCGGCCGAACGGGCCGACGAAGCGCAGCCGGTGCCGCCGGCCTTCGGTCTGCAGCCACCGCCAGTCGCCGTCGGCGAACCACCAGGCCACCAGGCGGCGACCGTCGATTTCCGCCTCCAGGCGCCCGTTCTCGCCGAGGCTGCCTTGGGCAAGCAGGCTGGAGTCGCCGGTATGGACCAGGAATTTCCCCTGCTGCGGCGTCGCGAAGACGACCTGATCCGCGGCACCCGATGCGGTGGATCCCGCTGGAGCGGCAAAATGCCATTCGTTCGGCCGCGGTCCGCCGATCCGCCAGCTGTCGACCGCATGCCAGGGCGAGGTCGGGTCCGGCGAGTCCCCCGCCGCCCGGCAGGCGGCGCGGCCGCGCGCGAGTTCCTCGGCCAAAGCGAGCAGGGCCCAGTCCCGCGGCGCCACCGCAACCGGTTCCGTGAGTTCGGCGAAACGCCTGGCGATGAACCCGGTCTCAACCGCGCCGGCCTGGAAATCCGCATGGTCGAGCAGGCGTTTCAGCAGGTCGATGTTGGTGACCACCCCGGCCAGCCGCATGCGCCCCAGGGCCGCGGAGAGGCGGGCGATGGCGGCGCCCCGGTCGGCACCGTAGGCGATCAGCTTCGCCAGCATGGAATCGTAGTGGATCCCGATCTCGCTGCCCGCCTCGACCCCGGCATCGAGGCGGATGCCCGGCGCCGCCGGCGCCTCGAACTGCAGCAGCCGGCCGGAGGCCGGCAGGAACTCCCGCACCGGATCCTCGGCGCAGAGCCGGACCTCGACGGCATGCCCCTCGAGCTTGATCTCGGCCTGCGACAGCGGCAGTTTCTCCCCCGCCGCCACCCGCAGCTGCCACTCCACCAGATCGATGCCGGTGATCATCTCGGTGACCGGATGCTCGACCTGCAGGCGGGTGTTCATCTCCATGAAATAGCACTGGTCCAGCGCATCCGCCTCGGCGATGAATTCGACCGTGCCCGCGCCGACATACCCGATCGCCGTCGCGGCGGCGGTCGCCGCGGCGGCGAGTTTCGCGCGGGCCGCCGGGGTGAAGCCGGGCGCCGGCGCCTCCTCCACCACCTTCTGGTGGCGCCGCTGCAGCGAGCAGTCGCGCTCGAAAAGGTGCACGACATTGCCGTGGCGGTCGGCGAAGACCTGCATCTCGATGTGCCGCGGCCGCGCCAGGTACTTCTCGATCAGTAGCGCCTCGTCGCCGAAGGCGTTCAGCGCCTCGCGGCGCGCGGCGGCGAGATTGACGGTGAGCTCCACCGGGGTTTCCACCCGGCGCATGCCCTTGCCGCCGCCGCCCATCGCCGCCTTGATCAGCACCGGATAGCCGATCTCGGCGGCGGCGGCGATGAAGCGCGCATCCTCCTGGTCGGCACCGTGATAGCCCGGCACGGTCGGCACCCTAGCCTTCGCCATCAGCTCCTTGGCGGCGCTCTTCGATCCCATGGCGCGGATGGCGGCGGCGGGCGGGCCGATGAAGATCAGTCCTGCGGCGGCGACGGCATCGGCAAAATCCGCGTTCTCGGAGAGGAATCCGTAGCCCGGATGGATCGCGTCGGCGCCGGCGGCACGGGCGGCGTCGATCAGCCGGTCGATCACCAGGTAGCTTTCCCGTGCCGGCGCCGGGCCGATATGGACCGCCTCGTCGAGCGTGCGCGTATGCAGGGCGAAGCGATCCGCATCGGAGAAGACCGCCACCGTGCGGATCCCCAGCCTGGCCGCCGTCCGGTGGATCCGGCAGGCGATCTCGCCGCGATTGGCCACCAGGATCTTCTTCAGCATGGTCATGACACCCGCCAGTGCGCCGGGCGCTTCTCCAGGAACGCGGCGACGCCTTCGCGGCCCTCCGGGCTCGCCCGCTGGTCGGCGATGCCTTCGACCGTCGCCGCAACCAGCGCGTCGTCGATCGGCCGGCCGGCAACCCGCCGCACCAGCGCCTTCGCCGCGGCCAGCGCCGTCGGCGCATTTGCCAGGAGCTCACGGCACAGCCGGTCGGCCTCGGCCTGCACCTGGCCCTCCGCGGCAATCTGGGTCACCAGCCCCAGCCGGTGCGCCTCGCGGGCATCGAAGCGCTCGGCCGTCAGGAACAGCCGGTTGGCGGCGCGCGCGCCGACCGCCTTGACCACATAGGGACTGATCACCGCCGGAATGAGGCCGAGCTTCACCTCGCTCAGCGAGAACACCGCGTCGGGGGCAGCGACGACGAAATCGCAGGCCGCCGCCAGGCCGACGCCGCCGCCATAGGCCGCCCCCTGGACCAGGGCGACGGTCGGCTTCGGCAGTTCATGGAGAAGGCGCATCAGGCGCCCGAGCTCGGCCGCATCGGCCAGATTCTGGGCGCGGCCGTAGCCCGCCATCCGCTTCATCCAGGTGAGGTCGGCGCCGGCGGAGAAGCTCTTCCCGGCCCCGGCGAGCTGGACGACGCGAACCCGGCCGTCTTCGGCCAGTGCCGTCAAGGCCGAGATCAACCCGGCGATCAGCGCATCGTCGAAGGCATTGTGCCGCTCGGCCCGGTTCATGACCACCCGGGCGACGGCGCCATCGACGGTGACCAGGAGATCGTTGGAGGTGGGGGATGCCGGCATCTGGATCACATCCGGAAGACGCCGAAGCGCGTCGGATCGACGGGGGCGTTCAGCGCCGCCGACAGGCCGAGGCCGAGGACCCGCCGGCTGTCGGCGGGATCGATCACCCCGTCGTCCCAGAGACGGGCGCTGGCGAAATAGGGATGCCCCTGATGTTCGTATTGCTGGCGGATCGGGCGCTTGAAGGCCTCCTCCTCGGCCGCCGGCCATTCGTGGCCGCGGGCGGCGAGGCCGTCCTTCTTGACCTGGGCGAGGACCGACGCCGCCTGCTCGCCACCCATCACGGAAATGCGTGCATTCGGCCACATCCAGAGGAAGCGCGGGCCGTAGGCCCGGCCGCACATGCCGTAGTTGCCGGCACCGAACGAACCGCCGATCAGCATGGTGAGCTTCGGCACGCCGACCGTCGCCACCGCCGTGACCATCTTCGCGCCGTCCTTGGCGATGCCGCCGGCCTCGTATTTCCGCCCGACCATGAAGCCGGTGATGTTCTGCAGGAAGACCAGGGGAATCCCGCGCTGGCCGCAGAGCTCGACGAAATGCGCGCCTTTCAGCGCCGATTCCGAGAACAGGATCCCGTTATTGGCGACGATGCCGACGGGATAGCCGAAGAGATGGGCGAAGCCGCAGACCAGGGTCTCGCCATACTGCCGCTTGAATTCGTCGAATTCCGAGCCGTCCACCAGGCGGGCGATGACCTCGCGCACGTCATAGGGCTTCTTGGTGTCGGTCGGGATGATGCCGCCGATCTCGGCCGGGTCGAAGAGCGGATCGCGCGCCGCCCTGACCTCCAGGCCGATCGATTTCACCCGGTTCAGCGCGGCGACGATGCGGCGGCAGCGATCCAGCGCGTCGGCATCGTTGTCGGCGAGATGATCGACGACGCCGGAGCGGCGGGCATGCAGGTCGCCCCCGCCCAACTCCTCCGCGGTCACCACTTCGCCGGTCGCCGCCTTCACCAGCGGCGGCCCGCCGAGAAAGATGGTCCCCTGGTTCCGCACGATGATGCTTTCGTCCGACATCGCCGGGACATAGGCGCCGCCGGCGGTGCAGGAGCCCATCACCACGGCGATCTGCGGGATGCCGGCGGCGGACATTCGCGCCTGGTTGTAGAAGATCCGCCCGAAATGGTCGCGGTCTGGGAAGACCTCGTCCTGGTTGGGCAGGTTGGCGCCGCCGGAATCGACCAGGTAGATGCAGGGCAGGCGGTTCTCGGCCGCCACTTCCTGGGCGCGCAGGTGCTTCTTGACGGTGATCGGGTAGTAGGTGCCGCCCTTTACCGTCGCGTCGTTGCAGACGATGACGCATTCGCGGCCGGCGACCCGGCCGATGCCGGTGATGATTCCGGCCGCCGGGATGTGGTCGTCATAGACCTTGTGGGCGGCCAGGGCGGAGAATTCCAGGAACGGCGAGCCTGGGTCGACCAGGCGGTGGATGCGGTCGCGCGGCAGCAGCTTGCCGCGGTCGAGATGCTTCTTGCGCGCCTCGGCGCCGCCGCCCTGCTTGATGTCGCCGATCAGGCGGTTGAGGTCGCCCACCTGCGCGGCCATCGCCGCCTGATTGGCACGGAACTGCTCGTCGTTCGGATTGATCTGCGACCGCAGAACCGCCATTCATGCCCCCGTTTTCGGCAAGCTTACCCGATTTGGCCTGGTTGAGAAGGCTAAAGGCCGCGCCCGGCGCCGCGGCACCGGGACCGCGGCGCGATCGCCGGGCAGGCCCGGCGGCGGTCGTCGCCCGGCCTTTCCGGATGCCAGGAGAAAATCATGCTATTTCAACGCGTTGCCAGTTGAGGCACCGGTTCCCCGAACCGCGCCGGTAAAGGAAATCTAAAGGTTTCCACGGCATTTTGAGGCGAGGTTCCAGCGTGCCCTGAGGCCGCATGTCGCAAAACTCCAGACTGGGAGCGATTGGTCGATAAAGATGCCCCGCGAGCGGTCCTCATCCCAGGGACAGATCGGCGATCACCGCACGTTCCTGAACGGCGGTCCCGCGCGGATCGCCGGCTGGCTGCGCGGCCTGAAGCCGCGCCCGTCGGCCGAACGCGCGCGGATCGAGCAGCTCGAGCGCACCCTGGCGGTATCGCGGGCCGCCCTCGCCCGGGCCGAGGCCACCCTGCGGCGCACCCATCGCCTGTCGAAACTGTGCCACTGGCGCTGGGACCCGATCGGCACCAGCATCGACGAGCCGCTGGGCAACTACACCTATTCCGACGAGGCCGAGGGACTGCTCGGCCATACGATCGGCGACCTGACGACGATCAAGGATTTCTTCTCGCAGACCGTCGTTCACCCGGACGACCGCGCCGGCTATGTCGGCGCCTACCAGCGCTTCTGGAACGAGGCCCTAGCGACCTACGCCCAGGAATACCGCATCCTGCATCCGGCCTTCGGCCTGCGGCACATCCGCGAGACCGCGGAAAAGCACTTCGATTCCAGCGGCCGGATGACGGTCGTCGCCGGGACCCTGCAGGACATCACCGATACCCGCACCGCCGAGCTGGCGCACAAGCGCAGCGAGGCGATGCTGCGGCGCGTGCACCGCATGGTGAAGCTCTGCCACTGGCACTGGGAGCCGGGCGCTCTCAGCGATCGCGAGGCCGACGGCCACTACCAGTATTCCGATGAGATCTCCGAGGTCTTCGGCTTCGACGCCAGGGAGATCGATATCCCCGCCGCCGACTTCGCCAGGCGCGTGATCCATCCCGACGACCAGGAACGCTGCATCGCCAGCTACAACCGCTTCTGGTCCGGCGTCGACCTGAGCTACGTGCTCGACTACCGCATCGTGCATCCCCAGCGCGGCCTGCGCTTCGTGCGCGAGAGCGCCGAACGGGTGCTCGACGAATACGGACGGGTGCAGCAGGTCGCCGGCACCATGCAGGACATCACCGACGAGCACGCCGCGGCGATGATCATGCGCGAGAACGAGGTCAAGCTCAGCCGCGGCTTCCGCTTGGCGAAGCTGGCCCACTGGACCTTCGAGCCGCAGAAGCGCCGCGCCGACGGCGAGCCCGGCGTCTATACCTATTCCGAGGGCGTCAGCGAGATCCACGGTGTCGACGCGCAGGTCCTGAACCAGATGGGCGACGCGTTCTACGCGCAGGTCATCCATCCGGATGACCGCGACGAGCTGCGCCGGCTGAACGAGGAGTTCGCGGCGGACGACAAGTCGAGCTACATCCACGAATACCGCATCCTGCGCCCAGACGGCGACGTGCGCTTCGTGCGCGAGAGCGCCGAGAAGCTGCGCGACGAGCACGGCAAGGTCAGCCAGGTGGTCGGCACCCTGCAGGACGTCACCGACCAGCGCCAGGCCGGGCTGGCATTGCGCGAGAGCGAGGCGAAGCTGCGCCGCGGCTTCCGCATGGCGGAGCTCTGCCACTGGACCTGCGACCTGCACAAGCCGCGGATGGACGGCGGCCACGGCAGCTACGCCTATTCCCAGGAGGCGGCCGACATCTTCGGCGTCTCCGTCGAGGAGCTGAACCGGACCGACACGGATTTCTGGTCGCTGTACGTGCATCCGGAGGATCGCGAGGAGGCCGAGCGCACCTATGCCGCCTTCCTGGACGGCAAGACTCCGACCTATTCCGACAACTTCCGCCTGGTCCGGCCGAACGGCGAGATCCGCTTCGTGCGCGAGGTCGCCGACAAGCTCTACGGGCCGGACGGCAAGGCGACGCAGATCGTCGGCATCATTCAGGACATGACCGAGCTGAAGCGGTCCGAGCTGTCGCTGCGGCGGATCGAGGCGCAGTTGCAGCGCGCCTACCGCCTGGCCAGGCTCGGCTACTGGTACTGGGAATCCTCCGACGGCGGCGACGGGATGGACGAGGGCGAGTACCGCTTCTCGGCCGACGTCTTCACCATCACCGGCCTGACGCCGGAGAACCTCGACTGGATCAGTAACCGCCGGTTCTGCGACAAGCATGTCCACCCGGAGGACCGCGAGCATGTCTATCAGACCTTCACCGATTTCGGCTCCGGCGCGAGCGATGGCTATTCGCTGAACTATCGCTACCTGCACCCGGATGGCTCGCTCCGGCACCTGCGCTCCAGCGTCGAGCGCGTGCGCGACGACCGTGGCCGCATCCTCTACGTCACCGGCATCATCCAGGACATCACCGAGGTCAAGGAATCGGAGATGGTGCTGCAGCGTTCGGAACTGCAGCTGCGCCGGGCGCAGCGCATCGCCAAGCTGTACTGCTGGCATGTCGACATCGACCCGGCGACCGGCCATTCCGAGCATCGGGTGGACAGCGAGATGGCGACCGAACTGGCGCATTGCTCGCTGGAGGATCTCTCCGTCTCGAACGAGGTCTATCTGCAGCGCTTCGTCCACCCGGAGGACCGCGCCCAGGTCGGCGCGATCTTCGAGCCCTTCGCGCGCGGCGAGACCGATGCCTATGTCACCGACTACCGGTTGCTGCGCCCGGACGGCAGCTGCGTGCCGGTGCGGTCGATGGTCGAGCGCATCCGCAACGCCGCCGGCCAGGCGATCCAGGTGATCGGCGCGATCCAGGACGTCACCGACCAGCGCCAGCGCGAGGCGGAGCTGATCGAGGCCAAGAACGAGGCGGAGATCGCCAACCGGTCGAAGAGCGAGTTCCTGGCCAACATGAGCCACGAGCTGCGCACGCCGCTCAACGCCATCATCGGCTTCTCGGAGATCATCCGCGACCAGCGCTTCGAGCCGGTGTCGCCGCGCTACGTCGAATATGCCCGCGACATCTTCAACAGCGGCAAGATGCTGCTGAACCTGATCAAGGACGTGCTCGACATGTCCAAGCTCGAGGCGGGCAAGCAGATCCTGCTCGAGGAGCTCGCCCTGCCGAACGAGGTGATCGAGAGCTGCGTCACCATGGTCAAGGAGCGGGCGGCGGAGGACAACGTGGCGCTGACCGCGGATTATCGCATCGATCAGCCGGATATCTGGGTCGACGAGCAGGCGATCAAGCAGGTGCTGCTGAACCTGCTCTCCAATGCGGTGAAGTTCACCCCGGGCGGCGGCAGGGTGACGATCCGCTCGCGCGTCACCGCCGGCGGCGAGTTCGAGATCGCCGTCGCCGATACCGGCGTCGGCATCGCGCCCGACGTGGTGCCGCAGCTGTTCGCGCCGTTCCAGCGCGGCGACAACCGGATCAGCCGGAAGTTCGCCGGCACCGGCCTCGGCCTCGCCATCAGCCGGCGCCTGATGGAGCTGCACCAGGGTCGGATCGAGATCGACAGCACCCCCGGCAAGGGCACCACCGTGACCATGGTGCTGCCGGCGGAGCGCGTCGTCCGGCGCGAGCGGCGGGCGGAATTCGAGGCCGGCCTGCTGAAGGCGATCGAGGCCGATGCGGCCATCGACTCGATCGACGACCCGATCGACGACCGGCTCGATGCCGGCATCCGCCGCAGCGCCCGCACCGGCCGGCGCTGAGCCACCGCCCCCGGCGCTGAGCCACCGCGACCGGCCTGTCCCCGAATGACGACCGCCGGCCGGCAAGCGCCTTGACAAGCGCCGCCGGCGCTGGCGGATATGGCGCGGGGAGCGGAGCGGAGTTCGGATGGTGCAGATGGATGTCCGGCGGCTGACGCGACGCCGCCTGCTGCGGCGCCTCGCCGGTGCCGCGGCCTGGATCGGCGGCTTGGCCGGGCGCCCGGCGCGCGCCGAGGCGGACCCCGCCGGCGAGATCGTCAAGCTGCGCGGCACCGCGCGCCTGCTGCGCCAGGACCGCAGCCAGGCGGTGCGCTCGGGCATGCGCCTGGTGATCGGCGATACGCTGCTGACCGGCCCGGACTCCCGGCTCCGCCTGAAGCTGATCGACGGCTCGGTGGTGACCCTGGGCGAGAATGCGCGCCTGGTGCTGGACCGCGCCGCCTACGCGCCGGCGAGCGGCGACCGCACGGTCTCGCTTTCGCTGTTCGACGGCATCCTGCGCAGCTCGGTCGCCAAGGTGAAGGGCCAGTCGATCTTCGAGGTGAAGTCCGCCCTGGTGACCAGCGCGGCGCGCTCCACCGAATGGGTGCTGGAATTGAAGGGACCGGCGGCCTCGCTGCTGGTGCTGGAAGGCCGGGTCGCCGCCGCGGCGACGCCGGAAACCGCCGCCGACCTGCCCGACGCGCCGATCGCCAGGGGCGTCGAGCTCGAGGCCGGCTGGGGCCTGCTGGTCGGCCCGCCGACAAGGATGCTGGGCGTGCCGCTGGCCGATCTCGGCCGGCCGATCAAGTGGCCCGCGGCCAAGGTGCAGAAGCTGGAGCGCGCGACCGAATTCTAGCCCGCGGCTATTCCGCCGTCGCCAGGGAATAGGGCAGCTTGGCGTTGTTGCGGACCATCAGCACCACGCAATTGCCGTGGCCGCGCGAGGCGCAT
Source organism: uncultured Rhodospirillaceae bacterium (assembly GCA_964551505.1). GTDB lineage: Bacteria > Pseudomonadota > Alphaproteobacteria > Dongiales > Dongiaceae > Dongia. The sequence continues at coordinate 81,369 of CAZKDH010000034.1, read as the reverse complement.
TGCCGGAGCGCGCGCTTCTTCGGATAGTTCTGGTCCTTGTTCTCCGGCGCCTGCGCCGGCAGGCCGACGCATTGGCTGATCTGCTCGCAGACGAAGCTGCCGCTGACCGCGCCGTCTTCCGAAACGGCGAAGGCGCCGTTGCGGTTGCGCAATTCCCTGAGATAGGCCTGCAGCTGCCCGGCGGCGGCTTCGCTGAGCACCAGGCTGCCGTCGGCGGATGGCGCGGGTTGGGCGGCGGGTTTCGGCGCCGGCGGCACCACCGCGGCCTGCTGCGTCGGCGCAACCGCGGCGGGGGCCGGCGCAGGCGTCGCCGCGGGAGCCGGGGCTGCGGGGGCAGGAGCGGCGGCCTTGGTGCTGCCCGGCGCCGGCGGCGTCACCGTGGCGCGGCTGGCGCTGGCGCCCTGCAGCTTGGCGAGCTTGGTGCGCGCCAGCCGAGCGAAGGAGCCGTTCGGATACTGGTCGAGATAGGCCTGGAATTCCGCCGGATCGTCGCTGTCCTTGATCGAGTTGAAGAAGGCGACCTCGGCCGCATCGCTGCCGCCGCCCACCGCCGCCTTGCTCGCCGTCGCCGGCACGAAATAGAAGGCACCGGTCAGCGACGAGGATTCCCAGGGCACCTGGTGCTTGTTGGTGTCCGACATGACGCGGACCCGGACGCTGCGGAAGGTCTCCTCCAGCGCCATGCCGGGCTGGCGCATGGCGGCGGCGAGGGCCGTCGTATAGGGGCTGTTCTTGCCCGAGCCGTCAGCCGCCACGTCGCCCGGGGCCGTCGAATAGGCGATGAAGCTGCCGGTCGGCGCATCCATCTTGGCAAGGCCGACCTCCGCGGAACGGGTGCTGCGCGACAGCGGATTGTTGCGGCAGGCATCGAGGATGACGATGTTCACCTGGTTGCCGGCGAACTGCATCTGCTTCAGCACCCAGTCGGCATCCACCGCCTCGATCTCGGCATCGGCCTCGCGGCGGATGTCGGCCTTCACCGGCACCAGGTAGTTGGCGCCGGCGATCTGCACGCCGTGGCCGGCATAGAAGAACAGGCCGACCGCGTCCTGGCCGGCGGCCGTGAGGTCGCCGCCGAAATCCGAGATCGCCCGCTTCATCATGCGCTGGTCGCCGTCGATCACGGTGCGCACCTGGAACCCCAGGTCCTTCAGCGTCGCCGACATCAGCTTGGCATCGTTGGCCGGATTGGGCAGGGTGCCGAGATCGTTGCCGTAATGCGCATTGCCGATGACCAGGGCGATCCGCGGCTCGGCCTTGGCGTCCGCCGCGGCGCCGAGGCCGCAGGGCAGCGCGAAGAGCAAGGCAGCGAAGAGGACGGGCAGGCGCATGGCTAGTGGACAAGTCCCGTTGCAGGATCGATCATCCTTGAAGGGTAGGGACTTGCCGCCGGCCGTACAAGTTACCCGCGTCACATTTCGGTCCGGCCGGACGCCGCGCCATTGCACCCGAGGCGCGAATATTTCCAAGGCCCCGCTCGAAGCCGGCGTGTCGCCGGCCCTACCACATGATGTGGTGGCCGCCGATTGGACCGAGCCCGCGATGTTGTGGATTAACCTAGGGTTAACTCTGAATTCCCCTGATGAATCAAAATTATAACAGCTGTTCTTCGTGTATTAGTTTGACATTAACCAAATCTCGACGTTAAGATTTACATTCATGGGAAAGTGCGGCCAGGGGTGCGGGGAATAGTCCGCGGGGAAGACGGGGCCAAGCTTTCGGAGTTGGCTGGTGGGGGATGACCACAGAGGCCTTGGACGTTGACGAGCTGCTGACGCTGGCCCGCGAGAAATCGGACCAGGCGCGCAGCCAGCTCTTTGAAGTGATGGGAGACATCTTCCTGGCGCGGGGCACCGTCCTCAGCCTGCAGGAGCGTTCCCTCATGGTCGACATCCTGGAGAAACTGATCCAGGAGGTTTCCCGCGACATCCGCCGCAAGCTGGCCCTGAAGCTGGCCGAGGCACCGGGCACGCCGCGCGAGCTTGCCGTGCTGCTGGCCAATGACGACATCGACGTCGCCTCGCCGATCCTGCTGCAATGCAAGGCGCTGCAGGATGTCGATCTCGTCGAGATCATCCGGCACCGCTCGATCCAGCACATGCTGGCGATCTCGATGCGGCGCGATCTCTCCACCACCGTCGCCGACGCGCTGGTCGAGAACGGCAGCAACGACGTGATCCTCTCGCTGCTGGAGAATCCCGACGCGCAGATCGGCCGGGCCACCATGGCCTATCTGGTCGAGCAGTCGAAGGCGGTGGACGAGTTCCAGGAGCCGCTGGCCCGCCGCCAGGACCTGCCGCGCGATCTCGCGGTGCGCATGTGCTTCTGGGTCGCCGCCGCCATCCGGCGCTACATCCTGGAGAAATTCACCATCAGCGCCGACGAGATCGACGATGCGCTGGAACCGCTGGCCACCGATCTCGCCGCCAGCCTCGCCGCCGAGAAGCAGCAGCAGAGCGCCGCCGACGACCTGGCGCGCCAGCTCGGCGAGCAGCGCAAGCTGACGCCGCGGCTGCTGATCCAGACCCTGCGCCGCGGCGAGATTCCGCTGTTCGAGGCGATGATGGGCGAGATGTGCGATCTGCGCGTCAACCTGGTCCGGCGCATCTGCTACGAGCCCGGCGCCGAGGGGCTGGCGGTGGCGGCCCGCGCCATCGGGCTCAGCCGCGAGGAATTCGCCACCATCTTCCTGCTGACCCGCAAGGCGAAGCACGGACCGGCCGCCACCGATCCCGGCGATCTCGGCCGCGCCCTGGTGTTCTTCGATCGGGTCTCCCACAGCAATGCCGAGGCCGTGCTCAATCGCTGGCGTCGGGATCCCAACTATCTGTTCGCCATCAAGTCGGTCGACGAGTCGCAAGGACGGCAGAGCGCATGAAGCAGAACAAGTTCGTCGTGACCGGTTCGGGGACCGGCACCGGCACGGGCAGCGCCAAGCGCCCGGCGGACAACACCAATGCGCCGAAGCCCGAGCAGCTGCAGCAGGCCTTCGCCAAGGAACTGCTGGAATTCGGCCCGGCGATGTTCCTGGCCGATATCCGCGGCGAGATCCAGTGGAGCAATGCGGCGTTCCGGCGGATCGCCGATACCAAGCTGGGCGTGGCGAACATCAGCCAGGCCCTGGCGCTCGGCGACATCGCCGAGGAGATCGATCTCAACCGCCAGCCGATCTTCCGCGAGGACGTGCTGGGGTCCGGCGCCGGCGGCCAGGTGCTGCGTTCGCGCCACGTGCCGCTGTTCGACGACGGCGGGCGCCTGACCGGCTTCGGCGGCCTGGTCAACCTGACCACCGAGCAGGGCGATCGCGCCGAGGAGACGCCGCTCATCCTGGAGCGGCACATGGATTTCATCCGCATGAGCTCCGACTGGATGTGGGAGACCGATGCTGGCTTCACCCTGCAGATGGTGACCCACCGGGTGAACAACGTGCTTGGCGTCACCCCGCACGAGCTGATCGGCAAGAACCTGCTGGCGATGATCAGCTCGGAGGCCCTGCGCGACGCGCTGAAGCGCCGGCTCGACCGCCTGTCGCCGTTCCGCGACCAGCCATTCGACGCCGCCGACGCCACCGGCAAGCGCAAGCTGTTCCTGATGAGCGCGGCGCCGGTCTTCGACAAGGCGGACGGCAGCCTGAAGGGCTATCGCGGCTGCGCCACCGACATCACCGAGCTCACCCGCCGTGAGGAAAGCCTGCGCACCGCCAAGGAGACCGCGGAAACCGCCAGCCGCTCGAAGAGCCATTTCCTCGCCAACATGAGCCACGAGCTGAAGACCCCGCTCAACGCCATCATCGGCTTCACCGACGTCATGCGCATGGGGCTGCTCGGGCCGGTGGAGAACCCGGAATACCGGACCTATGTGAAGGACATCAATACCAGCGCCAACAAGCTGCTCGGCAGCATCAACGACATCCTCGACGTGTCGCGCATCGAGGCCGGCAATGTCGAGCTGCACGAATCCGCGGTCAACATCGAGGAGCTCTTCGAATCCGCTGCGCGCCTGATCCGCGACCGGCTGGACACTGCCGGGCTCAAGCTGGTCGTCGACCTGCCGTCGCGCCTGCCGCGGCTGCACGGCGACAAGCGCAAGGTGAAGCAGATCCTGGTCAACCTGCTGGCCAATGCGGTGAAGTTCACCCAGCCCGGCGGCCGGGTGAAGCTCTCGGCCGGCGTCGGCGAAAACGGCGGCCTGAAGATGACGGTGGAAGACACCGGCATCGGCATCGCGCCGGAACAGCTGCAGGCGGTGATGGAGCCCTTCGCCCAGGTCGAGACCGACCTCGACCGGCGGTTCGAGGGCCTCGGCCTCGGCCTGCCGCTCTCGCGCGGCCTCGCCCGCCTGCATGGCGGCGACCTGGTCCTGGAAAGCCAGCCCGGCAAGGGCACCACGGCGATCCTGACCATGCCGCCGGAGCGCAGCATCGAGGGTAACCATCTGACCGCAGTGAAGTAATACTTTCGTAACCCTCCACGGGCCCCGAAAGGGGCCTGCGGTCGCATTGACTATTGGCCAGCATTCATCACAATGCGCTGACGATCCCCTCAGCATTTCACCTGCGCGGGTGTTGGCGACGTGACGCAGTCCTTTGATCTCGCCGAACTGCTTGCCCTGGCCAAGGACAATGCGCCGGAGTCGCGGTCGCGCCTGTTCGGCCTGATGGGCGACCTGTTCCTGAACAAGGGCGGATATCTCAGTACCGAAGAACGCTCAAACTTGAGCGAAATACTGACGACATTGTTGCCGCAGGCCGACAAGGATTCCCGCCTGAAGCTCGCCATCGACCTCTCCGGGTCGACGGCGGTGCCGCGCGATCTGGCGCGCCGGATGGCGGAGGACGAGATCGAGGTCGCCTCGCCGATCCTGGTCAAGTCGACGAAGCTCACCGACCAGGACTTGATCGAGCTCGCCGCGCGCTCGCCGGAACATGCCGGCGTGATCGCCACGCGGCGCGGCCTGTCGATGGCGGTGGCCGACAAGCTGATGCACAGCGGCCAGGTCGGGGTGATCCAGTCGCTGCTCGACAATGCCTCGTCGCAGATCTCGGTTGCGGGGCTGCACACCGCGCTCGATCTGGCGAAGAGCTCCGACGAACTGCAGGACTCGATCAGCCGGCGGGTCGAGCTGCCTGAGGAGATCGCCGCCGAGCTGATGGAATGGGCCGGCGCGCGCGTCCGCGAACGTCTGATGGACCGCTTCAATATCCTGATGGTGGAGATCGTGCCGCCATCCGAGGAGGACGAGGAACTGCCGCCGCTCGACATCGCGCAGTTCAACCGGGCCAATGGCATCGTCACCGAACCGGAGCCGGATCTTGCGGACATGCCGCCCACCGGCTTCGCCCGCTACGGCGCCGCCTCCAGTGCGACCCCGGCGCCCGGCCTTACCACGGTGAAGCCGGCGCCGGCTGCACCCAAGCCGGAAACCGAGGAGGATGCGCGGCTCGAGGAGGCCCGGCTCGCCGAGGCCGAGGCGCTGCGCGCCAAGGCGAAGAAGGATCTGGTCGCCAAGACCCTGGCCGCCCTGGCGCAGGATTCCCATGCCGAGCCGACGCCGAGCCCGCCGCCTGCCGCCGAAGAGCGGATGGAGAACCGAGGCGTCACGACTTTCCCCGTGGCGGAACCGGAACCCGAGGCGGCACCCGTCGCCGCCGCGCCGGCTGCGGTCCGGCGCGACCTCGCGGCGTCGCGGATGACCTTCGATCCGGTCGACATGGAGCTGGAACTGATCAATGCCGGCGATGCGGCGGAAATTCCGCCGCTCGCCATGCCGATGACCAAGACCGACCAACAGGCGGCGATGACCGAGATGGAACTCGACCTCGAATTGTCGCTCGACCAGGCGCCCGCCGCGCCGGCTTCGGCCGAGCCCGCGCCGGCGGAGACGGAGGCGGAACCCCTGGCCGCAGCCGCCCCTGAAATACTGCCGGTGGAAAGCGCGCCGGAGGAAAGTGCGCCGGTGGAAAGCGTGGCGGTCGCGGAAGAGGTCTACGACACCAACGAACTCGATCCCTACGTTCCGCCGCAGGCGCCACCCATTGCCGAAGCGGCCGCCGCGCCGGAACCGGCGGAGGCCGCTGCATCGCAAACGCCTGAGGAAGAGGCTCCTGCGGAAGAGGTCGCGGCCGCCGAGACGGAAGCCGTCGCGACGGAGGCAGTCGAACCCGTGGCCGTGGAACCCGTGGCCGTGGAACCGGAAGTGACTGAGCCGGCCCCCGCCGAACCGGAGCCTGCCGAACCGGAGGCCGTCGAACCGGAAGCCGTCGAACCCGAGGCGGTCACGCCCGAGCCTGTGGTACCCGAGCCGGTGGAGCCCGAGGCTGTCGTCCCCGAGATCGTCGAGCCGGTCGCCGCCGAGCCGGTCGCTGCCGAGCCGGTCGCCGCCGATCCTGAGCCGGTCGTGGAACCTGAGCCGGTCGCGGCGGCGGAACCGGTGGTTGCCGAGCCCGAACCGGTGGCATCGGAACCGGCCGCGCCCGAGACCACAGAACCCGAGATCGCCGAACCCGAAATCGCCGAGCCAGAGATCGCCGAACCCGAGATCGCCGCGAGCGAAATCGCAACACCCGAAGCGGCACTCCCGGAAGCCGCTTCGCCCGAACCGCCGGCGGAAGAACCCGTCCCGGCGACGCCGAAAGTGCCGGACCCGCCGCCCTTCGAGCCGCGCAAGGAAGCCCTGGTCGTCAATTTCATCAAGAACGCCCTGGCGGCAGCGGCAGCCGCGGCGGCGGCGGCCAAGGCGATGACGGAACCGAAAGCGGCGGCCCCGGTCGAAACGCCGGCGGCGGTCGCACCCGCCGCACCGGAACCCGAACCGAAAGCCGTCGCGGAGGCCCCGGCCGCCGTGCCGGCGGAGGCCGCGCCCGAGGCGCCGGCGGAAGCCGAGGAAATCGCCGCAGCCGCTGAACCGGCTGCGCCGCAGGCGGAACCGGTGGCGGAGCCCGTCGCCGCGCCGGAAATGCCCACCCCTGCCGAGGAGGCCCCTGCCGAGGCCGCCGCCGAAGCCGTTGCCGAAACCCTTCCCGCTCCCGCGGCGGAACCGGTCGCGGAACCGGTGGTCGAACCCCTCCAGCCTGCCGCCGCCGCGCGGGCACCGGCTCCCCAGGGGAGCCCCCAGGGGATTCCCCAGGGGATGCCCCAGGGCGGCGAGCACAAGCTGACGACGGCGCTGGTGATCGCGGTCCTGAACAACGGCAGCCTCGCTTATGCCGAGGCGATGTTCGCGCAGATGACCGGCCTGCGCATCGGGCTGATCCGCCGCCTGGCGGCGGAAAGCGGCGGCGAGGGCCTGGCCATGGCGGCCCGGGCCATACACATGTCGCGCGAGGATTTCTCGACGATCTACCTGCTCTGGCGGAAGCTGAAGTCCCGCGACGGCTTCGTGCCGACCGCCGACCACGGCAAGGCCCTCGACTTCTTCGACAGCGCGCCGCAGGACCGGGTGGTGTCGGTGATCAATCGCTGGCGCAAGGATCCGGAAAAGCTGTTCGCCACCGGCTGAACCGCCGTTTCACCCTGCCCGACGCAGAATCCGCAAGGCGGCGTCGAGGCCGTCCAATGTCAGCGGAAACATCCGATCCCCCATGATCTGGCGCAGCAGCTGCAGCGAGCTGGTGTAGTCCCAATGCAGGGGATTGCGCGGATTGATCCAGGCGGCGCGCGGATAGTGCTGCAGCAGGCGCCCCATCCAGGTCGAGCCCGCCTCGTCGTTCCAGTGTTCCACCGAGCCGCCCGGCTGCGAGATCTCGTAGGGGCTCATGGTGGCGTCGCCGACCAGGACCAGCGACCAGTCGGGCCCGTACTTGTTCATCACCTCGACGGTCGGCGTCCACTGCTCGAAGCGGCGGCGCGCCGAGCGCCACAGCCGCTCATAGGGGCAGTTGTGGAAATAGAAGGTTTCCAGGTACTTGAACTCGGACTTGGCGGCGGAGAACAGCTGCGCCGATTCCTCCACATGGTCGTCCATCGAGCCGCCGATATCCAGCAGCAGCAGGACCTTCACCCTGTTGCGCCGCTCCGGCCGCAGCTTCAAGTCGAGTGCGCCGCCGTTATGGGCGGTGGCGCTGATCGTGCCGCCGAGATCCAGCTCCTTGGCCTCGCCCTCGCGGCCCCAGCGGCGCAGCCGCCGCAGGGCGAGCTTGATCGCCCGGGTTCCCAGCTCGACCTCGCCGTCGAGATCGCGGAACTCCCGCTTGTCCCAGACCTTGACCGCGCGCCGATGGCGCGACTTGTCCTGGCCGATGCGCACGCCTTCCGGGTTGTAGCCGTAGGCGCCGAAGGGCGAGGTGCCGGCGGTGCCGATCCATTTCGACCCGCCTTCGTGGCGCCCCTGCTGCTCGGCGAGGCGCTGGCGGAGGGTTTCCATCAGCTTGTCCCAGCCGCCCAGCGCCTGGATCTGCGCCATCTCCTCGGGCGATAGATATTTCTCCGCCAGCCGCCGCAGCCAGTCTTCCGGGATGTCGGCGATGACCTCGCCGCCGACCGTCGCCAGGCCATGGAAGTACAGGCTGAAAACCCGGTCGAAGCGGTCGATGCGCCGCTCGTCTTTCACCAGGCTCGCCCGCGCCAGATAGTAGAAATCCTCGACGTCGAGCTGGACGACGCCGGCCTGCATCGCCCCCAGCAGGGTGAGGTACTCGGTCAGCGAGACCGGCACGCCTTCGTTGCGCAGGGCGGCGATGAAGCCGGCGAACATGCCGCGCTATTGCCCGCGCCGCGCCAGGAAGGCGACGCGCTCGAACAGATGCATGTCCTGCTCGTTCTTCAGCAGGGCGCCGTAGAGCGGCGGCACCACCATCTGCGGATCCTTGGAACGCAGGGCCTCGATCGGGATCTCGTCGACCACCAGCAGCTTCAGCCAGTCGAGCAGTTCCGAGGTTGCCGGTTTCTTCTTCAGCCCGGGGACCGCACGGATCTCATAGAACACCGCCATCGCCTCGCGCAGCAGATTCGCCTTGATGTCCGGGTAGTGCGAATGGACGATCCGCTCCATCGTCTCGCGCTCGGGGAAATGGATGTAGTGGAAGAAGCAGCGGCGCAGGAAGGCATCCGGCAGCTCCTTCTCGTTGTTCGAGGTGATGATCACCACCGGCCGGTGGCGCGCCGCCACGGTTTCCTTGGTCTCGTAGACGAAGAACTCCATGCGGTCGAGTTCCTGCAGCAGGTCGTTGGGAAACTCGATATCCGCCTTGTCGATCTCGTCGATCAGCAGCACCACCGGCGTTTCGCTGGTGAAGGTCTCCCAGAGCTTGCCGCGGACGATGTAGTTGCGGATGTCGTGCACCCTGGCATCGCCGAGCTGGCCGTCGCGCAGCCGCGCCACCGCATCGTATTCGTAGAGGCCCTGGGCGGCCTTGGTGGTCGACTTGATGTGCCACTGGATGAGCGGCAGGCCGAGTGCCGCGGCGACCTCCTGGGCCAGCACGGTCTTGCCGGTGCCGGGTTCCCCCTTCACCAGCAGCGGCCGTCCCAGGGTCACGCTGGCATTGACCGCCACTTCCAGGTCGCGGGTGGTGATGTAGCGGTCGGTGCCGCCGAATTTTCCGGCCTTGGTCATCCTGGGTCCATCCGTTCTGCCTGCGGTCCGCAGCCTATCACCCGGCTTCGGCGGCTGGCAAAGGCCTGTCGCGACGGGGTTTTTTGAAGCCACTTGACAATATGTGTGCATCATACATATATTAGCGCCAGACCCCAAGGAGGAGGCCGACATGGACCGCAACCACCGCCACAACCTGCCGCAGGTCGCGCTCGGCTTCATGTGGCTTGGCCTGGTCCGGGCGCCCTGGCTGATGGACTCGTTGATCCCCCGCCGCGACGGCCAGCGCCCCGACCGGCCGCGCGACCGCAACTTCCGGGACTACTGACGCCGATGACCCAGCGGCTGGAAAACCTGGTCGGCGCCCTCGGCCTCGCGGTCTCCGACCGGATGGCCGGGACCTTCGAGGGCGTCTGCGACCTCTCCGACAGCGCACCGGCGGCGCTGATCCTCATCCGCTTTAACCCGGACACCCGGATCGAAGCCCTGGCGCGGTACCTGGCGCTCAGCCATTCCGGCACGGTGCGCCTGGTCGACCGGCTGGTGCGCGAGGGCTGGGTCGAGCGCCAAGCCTGCGCGGATCTGCGGGCCGTCGTCCTGGCCCTGACCCGCGCCGGCGAGAAGATGGTCGACAAGCTGGTCGAGGGCCGCAGCCGGGCGCTCGGCCATGCGCTGGAGGGCTTCACCGCGGCGGAGCGCCAGACCCTGGAAGACCTGGTGGCGCGGATGCTGGTGAACCTGGTGCCGGACCGGGCCGCGGCGGACCATACCTGCCGGCTCTGCGATTCCGCCGCCTGCGAGATCGCCGGCTGCCCCCTGGACTGCCGGAACGCCTGATGCCGACGAGGCCCTTCCGGATCATCGAGGCGCCGTCGGTCCTCGGGCTCTGGCCCTCGGGGGTCGAGCGGCTGCCCGAGGCGCTCCTGGCCGCCGGATTGGCCGCGCGGCTGCGGGCGCAGACCGGGGTGCAGCTCCAGCCGGAACCCTATGACGACCGGCGCGATGCCGCGACCGGGATGCGGAATCCCGGTGCCATCGCCGCTTTCTCACGGTCCCTGGCGGCGGCGGTCGGCGCGGCCCTGGATGCCGGCACGGTGCCGCTGGTGCTGGGCGGCGACTGCAGCGTCCTGATCGGCAACGCCCTCGCCCTGCGCCGGCGCGGCCGCTTTGGCCTGCTGTTCCTGGACGGCCATGCGGATTTCTACCAGCCCGCCGCCTCCCCCGGCGGCGAGGCGGCGGACATGGACCTCGCTCTGGTGACCGGCCGCGGGCCGGCGGCCGTAACCCGGATCGACGGCCATGACCGGTATTTCCGGGACGAAGACGTGGCCCTCCTCGGCTTTCGCGACGCCGACCAGTACCTGGCGGCGGGCAGCCAGGACGTCCGCGACAGCGGCATCCTCTGCCTCGACCTCGCGGGGTTGCGTCGGGCCGGCGCCGCCACCGCGGCGGCCCGCGCGATCGCCCGGCTGACCCGGCCCGACCTCGCCGGATTCTGGGTCCATCTCGACGTCGACGTGCTGGACGACGCGGTGATGCCGGCGGTGGACTACCGGATGCCGGACGGGCTCAGCCTGGAGGAACTGGCGACGGTGCTGCGCGCCGCCGCCGCCTCTGGGCGCTGCATCGGCCTCGACGTGACCATCTTCAACCCGCGGCTCGACCCGGACGGCCGGATCGCCGCAAGCCTCGTCGCCTGTCTCGGCACCGCGCTTGAACCCCTGGTGCCGCTCGCCTAGTTTCAAACCGTGGATGATCGGCGGGCGAAGGCATGGCGCAGCAACCGGAGGCAATGAGGCAGGCGAAGTTCAAGATCGGCGACGTCGTGCGCCATCGGGTTTTCCCGTTCCGCGGCGTGATCTTCGACGTCGATCCGGTCTTCGACAATACCGAGGAATGGCTGCAGTCGATCCCGGCCGAGGTGCGGCCGCACAAGAACCAGCCCTTCTACCACCTGCTGGCGGAGAACGCGGAATCCACCTATGTCGCCTATGTCTCGGAGCAGAACCTGCTGCCCGACGAGTCCGGCAAGCCCTGCCGGCATCCGCTGATCGGCGAGATGTTCTCCGGCCCGGTCGACGGCGCCTATCGTCTGAAGGACCATCGCCCGAACTGATTGCCGCCCGTCCAGGCTGGCGCCACCCAGGCTCATGACTTTTCCGCCCGAGGCCCCTGTTCCACTTTCCCTCTTGACAAAACGGAACATTTATGGAACAATGAGGGTACAATGAAAGAATAGATGGGGCGGGTCATGGCGGTCTGGGTTCGGCAGTTGAGCGAGGGTGCGGCTTTCGGTGCCTTGATGGCGCTGATCATCATGGGACCGCAGATGCTCTAGCGGCGCCTTGTCGTCGGGGTTTCGGCCCGGTCCAGACCGAGGAAGCTGAGGCTGTCGTGGCCTCAGATTTTCCTGCGGGAAATCCGGTGGGCCTTCACCAAATGCCAGTCTGAGGCACCGCCCCGCCCGTCGTTGTCGCGCGGTGTCGGTGCCGTGTCGCGCGGTGGCGCTGCGTCGGCGGCCGGAAGTCGGGCGGGCGGAAGTCGGTCGGCTGGACGTCGGCAATATCGGCGGTTTTCCCGTCGCCGGGATCATGGCCCGGCGTCGGGACTGTGGCGCGGGACAGCGCCTAACTTATATAAAGCAGAATGTGCGTGCGTCGACGTCGGCAGCGGGGTTTGCTTCCGCCTGTTCATGTCGCCGTCGTGCCGGTGGTTGTGCCGGTCGTTGTCATGCCGGTGATCGTCGTGTCGCCAGCCGTGTCGGTGCCGCGTTCGGCTTCGGCCCGTCGGCGGCGGATTTCGCGTCCGGTCGGCATCTGCGGCGTCATCGGTGCCGTGGGGGTCGATGTCGGTCCAGGTGGTTCCAGGTCGGGGGCTTCATGCCGTTGAGTGCTGTTCGTGAATTCCTGAAGCTCGAATCGGCGGGCGGCATCCTGCTGGTGATCGCCGCGGCGCTCGCCCTCTTCCTGTCCAATTCGCCCTGGGCCGGCGCCTACGAGGCGCTGCTGCACCTCCCGGTCGGGCTGCCGATCCCGGCGCTGTCCCTGCCGCATTCCCTGCTGCACTGGATCAATGACGGGCTGATGGCGGTGTTCTTCTTCCTGGTCGGGCTGGAGATCAAGCGCGAGGTGCTGGCGGGCGAGCTTTCCTCGGCGCGGCAGATCGCCCTGCCCGGCCTCGCCGCGCTGGGCGGCATGGCGGCGCCGGCACTGATCTACCTGCTGGTCAATCGCGACCTGCCCGCCAATCTCGCCGGCTGGGCGATCCCGGCGGCGACCGACATCGCCTTCGCCGTCGGCGTCCTGGCGCTGCTCGGCAGCCGCATCCCGCTGGGCCTCAAGGTCTTCCTCCTGGCGCTCGCCATCCTCGACGATCTCGGCGCGATCCTGGTCATCGCCCTCTTCTTCACCGCCGAGCTCTCGATGACGGCCCTGGGGCTGGCCGGACTGGCCCTCGTCGCCCTGGCCGTGCTCAACCGCTGCGGGGTCACCCGCCTGGCGCCCTATCTGCTGATCGGCGTCGTGCTCTGGGCCTGCGTGCTGGAATCCGGCATCCATGCCACCCTGGCCGGCGTCGCCCTGGCCTTCACCATTCCGATGCAGACCAAATCCGGCCGGTCGCCGCTGCGCGCCTGCGAACATGCCCTGCATCCCTGGGTCGCCTTCGGCATCATGCCGATCTTCGCCTTCGCCAATGCCGGCGTCAGCCTGGCCGGAACCGGCATCGGCCTGCTGGCGGAACCGGTGGCCCTGGGCGTGCTGCTGGGGCTTTTCCTCGGCAAGCAGCTCGGCGTCATGGCGATGACCCTCCTCGGCACCCGTCTCGGCATCTGCCGCCTGCCGGAAGGCGCCGGCTGGCTGCAGATGTACGGCGTGGCGCTGCTGACCGGGATCGGCTTCACCATGAGCCTGTTCATCGGCACCCTGGCCTTCAGCGACCCGGTCTATGCCACGGAGGTCCGCGTCGGCGTGCTCTCGGGCTCGATGCTGTCGGCGGTCATCGGTTATCTGGTGCTGCGCCTGGCCCCGGCCGGCGCGGCGGCGCGGCGCTGAGGCCGGCTAGTTGCCGACGGTGAGGCGCACGGCGTTGTCGAAGTTCCAGACCGGAACCGCGGTGCCGAATTCGAAGTCCTTGCCCTCGGTCACCGCATTGTGGATGCCGATGATCTCGGCCTTGCCGCCGGCCACCAGTAGCAGCGGCGCGCCGGAGACGCCGAAGGTGGCGTCGCAGCGATGGAGGAGCAGGGGCACCTGCTTCAACTGACCCACCAGTTCGCACCCCTGGTGCCGGGTCAGGATCTCGACGAAGTCGCCGGCATAGCCGGCCACGCCCATCTCGCCCCTGCCCGCCGCCGCTATGATCTGGGCCAGGCTCTTGCGGGAGAGCGGGATCGGGCGCACCGCCAGCTGATGGTCGAGGATGATGATCGCCCAGTCGCGGGCCATCTCGTGGACCTCGGTCGGGCGCTTCGGGTTGTAGCGCGGCGGCAGCACGAAGCGGGTGCCGATGGCATGGGCGGCAAACTGGCCCTTGTGGTAGCCGGCGAGAAAATGGATCTCGCTGGGCAGCGCCCAGTGCTGGTCATGGAAGTTGTAGAGGCAGTGGGCGGCGGTCAGCACCTCGTCGGGCCCGATCAGGGCGCCGGTGCAGCTGCCGCCGATCTCGCGGTTGATGCGGCCGAGCGCCGACCAGGGCCAGACGGTGGAATCCGCCGGGTGCCGGTCGTCGGCGCCTTCGACGCCGAGGCTGTGCAGCTTGGTGCCGGATTGCGCCGCCGCGGGCGCGGGGACGGCCAGCCAGGCGATGGCCTGCAGCAGCAGGCAGGCGAGGCTCAGGCGGCTAGGGCGCAAAAATCGCATCGCGAATCAATACGCCGATCAGCGCTGCAACGCAAAAGGCGGCGAGGCACAGGCCGATCAGGATGCTCTGGCTCAGAGGATCGTTCGGGCGGACTTGGCGCTCCATCTCGCGGCGGGCGTCACTGCGCATCTCGCGCCCGGCCAGCATGACGAAATAGATCCGGCTCTGCCCCGGGATCGGCAGGGACAGGCGCACATCGATCGGGTGGCGGCGCGGCGAGGCGACCTGGGCGGCTTCGCGGATCGCGACGGCCTGCTCGGGCGTGAGGCTCTTCCTGATCGCTTCCGGCAGCTTGCGCCAGAACAGTTCGCTGCGCACTTCGTTCATCAGCATGGGCCGGCTCCACTCCCCGCCGCCAGCCGCAGACCGGCCGGCGACCTCTAGACCGCGGAACATTATCCGTACACTTCCTTAAACAAAAATTTACCGCCAGGGGACACTGATCTGTCATGCAGGTTTCCGCGGGGGCGGCGGGGCCCGGGTCGGCGGCGGGGATCGGCGGCGGGGGCCGGCGGTTGGGGCCGCCGGCGCCGCGGTTTCGCCACCGGACCGCTAACGCATTGGTATGACGGGGATGCCCGGGCTTCGGCTGGCGGCCGGTGCAGGCTTGGGCTAGAGTGAAATTCATCCAAGATGCCGGTTACGTGAGCCGCACCCGCCAGTGCCATACCGTCCGAGTCCGAAACAAGTCAGGGCCATAAGAAGATGCGCGCAGAAAAACTGAAGTCCCAGCTGATCGACGACGTCCTGCGTTTCGTCGGCGAGCGGATCGAGAAGCCACGCCAGGCCCTGGTCGAGGCCTTCATCCGCCAGTTCTACGCCAACGTTCCGCAGAACGACATCGACGACCAGACCGCCGAGGACCTGTTCAGCGCGGCCTTGTCGCTCTGCACCTTCGCCGGCAAGCGCAGCATCGGCAAGGCCAAGGTCCGGGTATTCAATCCCCGGCTGGACGAGCATGGCTGGCGCAGCCCCCATACGGTGGTCGAGATCGTCAACGACGACATGCCGTTCCTGGTCGATTCGGTGACCGCCGAGCTCAACCGCCAGGATACGAGCGTGCACCTGGTGATCCATCCGATCATGCGCATCGAGCGCGACGCCAAGGGGCAGATGACCGGCATCGGCAAGCCCGACGCCCTAGCCGAATCGGTGATGCAGCTGCGGGTCGGCCAGGCCGCCACCCAGGACCGGCTGGACGAGCTCAAGGGCCGCATCGAGGCGGTGCTGGCCGACGTGCGGATCGCGGTCGCCGACTGGCAGGCGATGCGCAGCCGGGTCGCCGAGACGATCAAGGAAGTGAAGTCCGCGAAGCTGCCCCTGCCCGCCGACGAGGTGGCCGAGGCGGTGGATTTCCTGGAATGGGTCAACGACGACCACTTCACCCATCTCGGCTACCGGGAATACGCCTTCGCCGGCGAGGGCGAGAATGTCAGCTACAAGATCGTCGAGAACGCGGCGCTCGGCATCCTGAAGAACTTCGACCTGCGGATCTTCGACGGCATCCGCAACCGGGACAACATGCCGCCGGACGTCCGCAGCTTCCTGCGCCAGCCCAAGCTGATGATGGTGACCAAGGGCAATCTGCGCTCGACCGTGCACCGCAACGCCTATCTGGACACGATCGGCGTCAAGGTCTTCGACAAGAAGGGCAACGTCACCGGCGAGAGACTGCTGGTGGGGCTGTTCACCTCGGTCGCCTACAACAAGAGCCCGTGGGAAATCCCGCTGCTGCGCGGCAAGGTCGAGAACGTGGTCAAGCGCGCCGGCTTCGGCGCCAACAGCCACGACGCCAAGGCGCTGGGGCAGATCCTCGAGACCTATCCGCGCGACGAGCTGTTCCAGGCCAACGAGGACGAGCTGTTCGATACCGCGCTCGGCATCCTGCACCTGCAGGAGCGCCAGCGCGTGGCGCTGTTCGTCCGGCGCGATCCCTACGAGCGCTTCCTGTCCTGCTTCGTCTACCTGCCGCGCGACGACATGTCCACCGCCCTGCGGGTCAAGATCACCAATTTGCTGTGCAAGGCCTTCAACGGCAAGCTGTCGACCTTCTACATACACCTGGCCGACGGGCCGCTGGCGCGGCTGCACATCATCATCTCGACCACGCCCGGCGAGATCCCGTTCTACGACATCGGCGAACTCGAGCGGCACGTGGCGGATGCCTGCCGCTCCTGGCGCGACCACCTGCGCGAGGCGCTGGTCGCCGCCAAGGGCGAGGCCACCGGCCTGACGCTGCTGCGCACCTACGGCGACGCCTTCCCGGTCGGCTACGAGGACTACTTCAACGCCCATACCGCGGTGCACGACATCGACCGGGCGCTGGAGACCTTGCATGCCGCCCTGCCGGCGATCAACCTCTACCGGCCGGTCGAGGCCGGCAATGCCGACGTCCACCTGAAGCTCTACAAGGCCGGCGACAAGATCGCGCTCTCGACGGTGCTGCCGTCGCTGGAGAATTTCGGCCTCAAGGTGATCAGCGAGAACCCGTTCGAGATCAAGCCGGACGGCGCCGAGCAGAGCGTCTGGATCCACGACTTCACCATGGCGACGGCCGACGGCGCCGAGGTCGACATCTCGCTGGTGCGCGACAAGTTCCACAAGGCCTATGTGCAGATCTGGGCCGGCCAGATGGAGGATGACGGCTTCAACCGCCTGATCTTCACCGCCGGCCTCGCCTGGCGCAAGATCACCCTGCTGCGCAGCTACTGCAAATATCTGCGCCAGGCCGGAATCGCGTTCAGCCAGTCCTACATGGAGGCGACGCTGAACGGCAATCCGGCGATCACCAAGGCGATCGTCCGGCTGTTCTTCGCCCGCAACGACCCCGAATTCGCCGGCGATCGCGAGGCCGAATCGCAGAAGATCCTGACAGAGGCGAACAGCCTGCTCGACGCCGTCAGCAACCTCGACGAGGACCGCATCCTGCGCCGCTTCCTGAACGCGGTGCTGTGCACGTTGCGCACCAACTTCTTCCAGCGCGGCGCCGACGGCCACATCAAGGAATACATCTCGTTCAAGCTCGACTCGAGCAAGGTCGACGAGCTGCCGCTGCCCCGGCCGGTGGTCGAGGTCTTCGTCTACAGCCCGCGGGCCGAGGCGATCCACCTGCGCGGCGGCAAGGTCGCCCGCGGCGGCATCCGCTGGTCCGATCGGCGCGAGGATTTCCGCACCGAGGTCCTCGGCCTGATGAAGGCGCAGATGGTGAAGAACGCCGTCATCGTGCCGGTCGGCTCGAAGGGCGGCTTCGTGGTGAAGCGCCCGGTCCAGGGCGACCGCGAGGCGGTCATGGCCGAGGTGGTGCACTGCTACAAGACGCTGATGCGCGGCCTGCTCGACATCACCGACAACCTGGTCGGCGGCAAGGTGCAGCCGCCGCACGCGGTGGTCCGGCACGACGGCGACGACCCCTACCTGGTGGTCGCCGCCGACAAGGGCACCGCTACCTTCTCCGACATCGCCAACGGCGTGTCGCGCGACTACGGCTTCTGGCTCGACGACGCCTTCGCCTCGGGCGGCTCGGCCGGCTACGACCACAAGAAGATGGGCATCACCGCGCGCGGCGCCTGGGAATGCGTGAAGCGGCATTTCCGCGAGGTCGGCCACGACATCCAGTCGAAGGACTTCACCTGCGTCGGCGTCGGCGACATGTCCGGCGACGTCTTCGGCAACGGCATGATCCTCAGCCAGCACACCAAGCTGGTGGCGGCGTTCAACCACCTGCACATCTTCATCGACCCGAGCCCGGATCCGGCGGCGAGCTTTGCCGAGCGCAAGCGGCTGTTCGACCTGCCGCGCTCGGCCTGGAGCGACTACGACGCCAAGCTGATCTCGGCCGGCGGCGGCATCTACGAGCGCAAGGCGAAGTCGATCAAGCTCAGCCCCGAGGCGCGCGCGCTGTTCGGCATCGGCAAGGACTCGGTGACGCCCAACGAGCTGCTGCAGGCGGTGCTGCGGGCCGATGTCGACCTGCTCTGGCTGGGCGGGATCGGCACCTATGTGAAGGCCTCGGACGAGGTCAATGCCGAGGTCGGCGACCGGGCCAACGACGCCATCCGCATCAATGCCAACGAGCTGCGCTGCACGGTCGTCGGCGAGGGCGCCAACCTGGGCTTCACCCAGCGCGGCCGGGTCGAGGCGGCACTGACCGGCAAGCGGATCAACACCGACGCGGTCGACAATTCCGCCGGCGTCGACACCTCGGACCACGAGGTCAACATCAAAATCCTGGTGAACGAGGCGATCGGCAGCGGCGACCTGACGATGAAGCAGCGCGACAAGCTGCTGGCGACGATGACCGACGATGTCGCCAAGCTGGTGCTGCGCGACAACTACCTGCAGTCGCAGGCGCTCAGCATCGCCGAGGCGCTGGGCTATACCCAGCTCGACCAGCAGGGCCGCTTCATGCGGGCGCTGGAGCGGGCGTCGCGGCTGGATCGGGCGATCGAGTTCCTGCCCGACGACGAGACCATGCGCCACCGGCTGTCGCAGCGCATCGGCCTGACCCGGGCGGAGCTCGCCGTGCTGCTGGCCTATTCGAAGAACGCGCTCTACGACGAGCTGCTGCCGTCGGACCTGCCGGACGATCCGCAGCTGGCGGACGATCTCATCAACTACTTCCCGCCGGCGCTGCGCGAGGCCTACAAGTCGCAGATCCAGGCGCACCGCCTGCGGCGCGAGATCATCGCCACGGTGGTGACCAATTCGCTGGTCAACCGCATGGGCGCGACCTTCGTGCATGTCACCAAGGAGAAGACCGGGCAATCCGCCTCGGCGATCACCCGCGCCTATGCCATCACCCGCGGCGCCTTCAAGCTGCGCGAGATGTGGGCGGCGATCGAGGCGCTGGACAACCGGGTGGCGGCCGAGGCCCAGACCGGGATGCTGATCGAGATCAACCGGCTGGCGGAACAGGCCACCCTGTGGTTCCTGCGCAACGGGCAGCATCCGCTGGATATCGCCGGCAACATCGCCGAGATGCAGCCGGGCATCGCCGCGATCGAGGGATCGCTGGCGATCATCGTCTCGGCGGCGGACCGGCAGACGATCGGCGAGCGCTTCGAGAAGCTGGCGGGCCAGGGCGTGCCGGAACCTCTGGCGCAGCGCCTGGCGCAGCTGCCGATGCTGGCCTCGGTGCTGGACGTGGTGCGCATCGCCAGCCACAGCAAGATCAAGGTCGAGGACGCGGCGCAGACCTATTTCGCCATCGGCGACCAGTTCCACCTGGACTGGCTGCGCGCCGGCGCCAAGGGGCTGATCGGCGACAGCCATTGGGAGCGCCTGGCGGTGTTCGCCATCATCGACGACCTCTTCGGGCACCAGCGGGAACTGACCACCGCGATCCTGGCCAGCGCCAATGGCGCCACCGGCCAGCCGGCAATCGACCAGTGGCGCGAGGCCAGGGGGGCGACGCTGGTGCGCGCCGACCAGCTGTTCGGCGACCTGCGCCAGGTCGGCAAGCTGGAACTGGCGATGCTGGCGGTCGCCAACCGGACGCTGCGCAGCCTGCTCGGCTAGCCCTCGGCGGGCCGGGCCGTCCCGCGGAGGCGCGCTTCGGCGACCGCGGTGATCCGGGCCTTGAGCTCGGGGTGCTTGGCCATCAGCCGGTTGAAATCCGCCCGGTCGAGGGCGAGCAGCCGGCATTCGGTGAGCGCGGTGACGGTGGCGGTGCGGGTGGTATCGAGCACCAGGCCGATCTCGCCGAAGAACTGGCCCTTGCCGAGGCGGACCGGCTGCGGGCTGATCTCCACCTCGACCTCGCCGTCCATGACGAAGAACATCGCGTCGGCGGGCTCGCCGAGGCGCACGATGGTTTGCCGCGCCGGCACGATCTGCGGCTTCAGCTGCCTGGCGATGGCCGCGATCCGCGTGGCGTCGAGGCCGGCGAACAGCGGCACCATGGCGACCGCCTTCCAGGTGACGACGAAATCACGGCGCCGGATCTCGCCGGCGAAACCGGTCGCCAGGATGCCGGCGGGCACGGCGAACATGGCGATGCCGAGCAGCATCACGAAACCGCCGAAGAACCGGCCGACCGGGGTAATCGGCGTCATGTCACCATAGCCGACCGTCGCCATGGTGACGACGCCCCACCACAGCGCCTTCGGGATGCTGGAGAAGACCTCGGGCTGGGCGTGGCGCTCGAGCAGGTACATGGTGCCGGATACCATCACCAGCAGCACGACCATCACCAGCAGCGCCGCCGCGAGGGCGCGCGCCTCGTGCTTCATCACCGTCCCGACCAGCGCGAGTCCGGGGGCGAGGCGCGCCAGCTTGAACAGCGTCACCAGCTGGGCCAGCAGCAGCAGGTCACGGACGTCGGGGATGGCGAGGCCGATCAGCGGCGCCGCCGCGGCCAGGTCGACGAGGCCAAGGAAGGAGACGGCGTAGCGGCGCCGGGCCTTGGCATCGCCGGGATTGAGGCGCGGTGCGCGCCACAGCCGCCAGGCATATTCGATGGCGAACATCGATGCGGCGATGGCGGAGAGCGCCACGCACTCGACCCGCGCGGCGGGGTCGAGGTCCGGCAGGGTGATGACCGCCGCGCTGGCGACGGAAAACAGCAGGGCCACCACCAGGCCCGCCCGCGCCGGCCAGTTCACCCCGCCGTCGGCTTCGCTGATGTCCAGCAGATGCAGCAGCGCTTCGCGTCCGGCCTGGCCCATCACGTCCGCCTTCGCGGGGAAAGACGCGCCCCGCCGTGCCGCCTAGCCGCGGTTGACGCGGTTGTCGATCAGGTCCTTCACCACGTTCGGATCGGCGAGAGTCGAGATGTCGCCGAGGCTGCCGAACTCGTTCTCGGCGATCTTGCGCAGGATGCGGCGCATGATCTTGCCGGAGCGGGTCTTCGGCAGGCCGGGTGCCCATTGCAGCAGGTCGGGCGAGGCGATCGGGCCGATCTCCTTGCGCACCCACTGCACCAGCTCCTTGCGCAGGGCGTCGGAGGGCTCGACCCCGGTCTTCAGGGTGACATAGGCGTAGATACCCTGGCCCTTGATGTCGTGCGGGTAGCCGACCACCGCCGCCTCGGCGACCTTGGCATGGGCGACCAGCGCACTCTCCACCTCGGCGGTGCCCATGCGATGGCCGGAGACGTTGATCACGTCGTCGACCCGGCCGGTGATCCAGTAGTAGCCGTCGGCATCGCGCCGGCAGCCGTCGCCGGTGAAATACATGCCGGGATAGGCGCTGAAATAGGTCTCGGCGAAGCGCTTGTGATCGCCGTAGACGGTGCGCATCTGGCCGGGCCAGGAATCGGCCAGGCAGAGATTGCCCTCGCATTCGCCGTCGAGCTCCTGGCCGTTGGCGTCGACCACCACCGGGCGCACGCCGAACAGCGGCTTGGTGGCGGAGCCCGGCTTCAGCCGGGTGGCGCCGGGCAGCGGCGAGATCAGGATGCCGCCGGTCTCGGTCTGCCACCAGGTGTCGACGATCGGGCAGTGATGCCGGCCGACCACGCGGTGGTACCAGAGCCAGGCCTCGGGATTGATCGGCTCGCCGACCGAGCCCAGCAGCCGCAGGCTGGTCAGGCTGCACTTCGCCACCGGTTCCTCGCCCTCGCGCATCAGCGCGCGGATGGCGGTGGGCGCGGTATAGAAGATGTTGACCTTGTGCTTGTCGCAGACCTGCCAGAAGCGCGAGGCGTCCGGATAGTTCGGCACGCCCTCGAACATCAGGGTGGTGGCGCCGTTGGCCAGCGGGCCGTAGACGATGTAGCTGTGGCCGGTGACCCAGCCCACATCCGCCGTGCACCAGTAGACCTCGCCGTCGTGATAGTCGAAGACGTACTGGTGGGTCATCGCCGCATAGACCAGATAGCCGCCGGTGGTATGCAGCACGCCCTTCGGCTTGCCGGTCGAGCCGGAGGTATAGAGGATGAACAGCGGATCCTCGGCGTTCATCTCGGCCGGCGGGCAGTCCCGCGCCGCCTTGGCCGTCGCCTCGTGATACCAGATGTCGCGGCCGGCCTGCATGCCGACCGCGCCGCCGGTGCGCTGCACCACGATGCAGGATTTCACCGAGGGGCAGTTCTTCAGCGCCTCGTCGACATTGGCCTTCAGCGGCACCTTCTTGCCGCCGCGCAGGCCCTCGTCGGCGGTGATGACGATGTTGGAATCGCAGTCCTGGATGCGTCCCGCCAGGCTGTCCGGCGAGAAGCCGCCGAAGACCACGGAATGGATGGCGCCGATGCGGGTGCAGGCAAGCATGGCATAGGCCGCCTCCGGGATCATCGGCATGTAGATGGTGATGCGATCGCCCTTCTTCGCGCCCTGGGCCTTCAGCACATTGGCGAGACGGCAGACCTGCTCGTGCAGTTCGGCATAGGTGATCTTCCGGGAATCCTTCGGGTCGTCGCCCTCCCAGAGGATCGCGGTCTGCTGCCCGCGCTTGGCGAGATGCCGGTCGATGCAGTTGGCGGAGACGTTCAGCGTGCCGTCGTGATACCAGCGGATCCGCACGTCGCCGCGGAAGCTCACGTCCTTGACCTGGGTGAAGGGCTTGATCCAGTCGAGGCGCTTGCCTTCCTCGGCCCAGAACCCGGCCGGGTCGATGATCGACCGCTGGTACATGTCCTCGTACTTGCGCTGGTCGATCCAGGCCGACTTGGCCAAGCCTGCGGGAACCGGAAATTCGCTCTGGTCGGACATTGGCGACAGCCTCCCCAACTATCTGATTTATCTTAATATTTTTGCACCACCGACATCCCATGCCAAGCATCGTCGCCGGTTTCGGGAAGTATCGGCGCAAACCCTACGGCGTGACAAGCCGTCCAAAGGTCGCGATGGCGGAATTCCCCGGCGATAGGAACAACACCCCCTCCCGCGGATCGGGGAGGGGGTGCCCGCCAGTGGCCGTTTGCCGGCTCAGGCCGGCTGCCCGGCGCCCGGCCGGCCGACGCGGTACCAGTCGACGTTGCGGGTGGCGAACATCGCCAGCAGCAGGGCGGCGAAGAGCGCCAGGGTGCCGGAGACCAGGGTGTAGTCCTCCATCTGCAGCAGCACATACATGTAGACATGCACCAGGCCGAGGAGCGCCGCCGTCAGGTGGCCGAGGCGGCGGCTCATGGTGCGCCAGGCGTACCCGCCGACGATGGCGATATCCGCGAGGCTGGCCGCCAGGTACGAGGATAAGAAGCTGAACTGCTCGGCCAGGGAGAGCAGCAGCAGGTAGAACAGGCAGATCGCGGCACCGACCAGGAGATACTGGACCGGATGCACGCGCCGGCTGGTCATCAGGCCGTTGACGAAGATGGTGGCAAAGGTGAGTCCGATCACCAGGATGGCGTATTTGACGATCCGGTCGGTCTGCTGGTGGACGTCGCCCGGTTCCACCAGCGCCACGCCGACCGACTGGCCGCACAATGCCTCGACATTCACCTCCCCGGCCCGCCAGCTCTTCGGGAAGGCCCGTGATAGATAGCCCAGCGACCAGATCGCGGTGAAGTCGCGCTCGCCGATCGCATGGCTTTCCGGCAGCGTGGTGCCGACGAAGCCCGGATGCGGCCAGTCGGCGGCAAGCGCGATGCGCGTCGTGTCGCCGAGCGGCAGGAAGGCGACCGAGCCACTGCCCTTGAAGCCGAGATCGATGGCGAAATCCCTGGGCTGCGCGGCGGTGGTGGCATTCAGCGGCAGCTCGACCACCGCCCGTGCGCCCCAGCCATCCGCTTCCGGCAGGCCGGCCTCGGCCGGATATTTCGCGCCGCCGACCGTGACTGCGAGGTCGCGAATCGCCGCCATGTCGGTGAGGCCGACCAGCAGCTTCGCCTTCGCCCAATCGATGTTCTCGGGCGCGATGTTCCAGCGTGCGACATCGAGGGCGGCGAAACGGCCCCGCAGATGCACCGTGCCGCTGTAGACCAGGACTTCGTAGATGCTCCTGGCCCGCTTTTCGGTCGCCAGTTTGGCATCGATCTCGAGCTTCTCCGGCAGGAAATAGAGCTGGCCGGTCTTCAATCCGTTCTGGCTGGTGGCGGCGCCGGCATCGAAATAGCGATAAGGTACCACGAGGACCGGGCCGGCAACGGTCTGCGCACCGCCCCATTGCGCGGTGATCTCGCTGACAACCTGCTGCTTGCGCGCCTCGCGCTCGTAGACGAGATCATCGATCATGCCGAGCGGGATCAGCAGCAGCATCGTGAGAATGCCCAGGAACAGGGCGCGCTTGCTGATCTCGACTCCCGGCGTGTCGAGGCCGAGGCGACTGCGCCAGGATCGGCGGACGGTATCGGTCGTGCTCATCATTCCCCTCATCATCTGGTTGAAGCCGACCACTGATGCCGGGGCATCGCGGCGAAAGCCGGCTGGGAATGCGGCAGCATGGCGGCAAGGCCGGGTCTTTCCGGCGACATCCGCCCCTTGCCGTGCCCGGCGACCGCGCTAGACTCGCCCGCCGACGGCAGAACGAGGGATGTGCAACATGCGGACTCAGGTCGAGAAGGCCGAAGCCTTTCGGGCACTACACCGCGCCCCCGGCGCATTCGTGATCCCCAACCCCTGGGATGCCGGCACGGCACGTCTGCTGGCGCATCTCGGCTTCGCTGCCCTGGCGACGACCAGCGCCGGCCTTGCCTTCGCGCTGGGCCGGCCGGATGCCAAGGGTGCGACCAGCCGCGCGGAGATGCTGGCCAATGCCGCGGCAATCGTGGCGGCAACCGATCTCCCGGTCAGCGCCGATCTCGAGGCCGGGTTCGGCGATGCACCGGAAGCGGCGGCGGAGACCATTCGCCTTGCCGCCCAGGCCGGCCTGGTCGGCGGATCGATCGAAGACGCCACCGGCCGCGAAGCAGTGCCGATCTTCGATCCGGGGCTGGCCGCGGACCGCATCCGCGCCGCCGCCGAGGCCGCCCGCGGCCTGGGGATTCCGTTCACGCTGACGGCGCGGGCGGAGAACTATCTCTATGGCCGGCCGGATCTCTCCGACACGATCCGCCGGCTCCAGTCCTTCCAGGAGGCCGGCGCCGACGTGCTCTATGCGCCGGGCCTCAGGACGCTGGAGGACATCGCCGCCGTGGTGCGTTCGGTGGACCGGCCGGTCAACGTGGTGATGGGGCTGAGCGGCTCGACCCTGACGGTAGCGCAACTGGCGGCGATCGGCGTCAAGCGGATCAGCGTCGGCAGCGCCCTGGCGCGGGCGGCGCTCGGCGCCTTCTTCCGCGGCGCCCAGGAAATCAGGGAAAGCGGCAGCTTCACCTTCGCCTCCCAGGCCCTGTCCTTCGCACAGCTGAACGGCCTGTTCGGCGAGGCGGGCTGAGCCGGCGCGGCGCGCCTAGCCCTTCACCCCGCCCAGCCTGCAGATGATCTTCCATTGCGCCGGGGCGATCGGCATCACCGACAGGCGGGACTGGCGGATCAGCGAAATGTCCTTCAGTTCGGGAGTGGCCTTGATCTCGGCCAGGGTCACCGGCGTCTTCAGCGGCAGCAGCGGCTTCACGTCGACCATGCCGAACTTGCCGGTCGGGTCGGTGTGGTCGGGGTAGTATTCCTTGACGATCTCGCAGATGCCTATGATCGCCAGCCCCTCGTTGGAATGGTAGAAGAAGGCGCGATCGCCCCTCTTCATCGCCTTCAGGTTGTTGGCCGCCTGGTGGTTGCGGACGCCGCTCCAGAAGGTCTTGCCGTCCTTCACCAGCTGCTCCCAGGCATATTTGACGGGTTCGGACTTCACCAGCCAGTAGTTCATCATCGACCTCGAACCTATTTCGGAAAAGTC
This sequence comes from uncultured Rhodospirillaceae bacterium, assembly GCA_964551505.1. GTDB lineage: Bacteria > Pseudomonadota > Alphaproteobacteria > Dongiales > Dongiaceae > Dongia. Next base: position 55,269 of record CAZKDH010000034.1, on the reverse strand, counting down.
TTGCGGAACGGCTTCACCGTCACCGACTGGAACAGGGACGCCTTGGCATAGGGATCATCGGCCAGGAAACGGTCCAGCGCGGTGCGATCGGCGACGTCGAGGACCAGCAGGCTGCCCAGCATCCCCTGGCCGTCGTCGCTCAACAGGGGACCGGCCAGGAGCAGCCGATCCGCGTGCCGGTTCAGGTGCTCGATATGCGCAGCGCGGTTGTCGGCACGAACCTGGGCGTGACCGGGTTTGTCGAGGCAATAGACGGCGAACTGCATGTCGGGACTCCTGTTGCGACGTCAAGCTTTCACGCCGGCGCCGGCAAGTCGCGGCGCCAATTCGTCCAAAGGCCAGCGCGGCCGCGGGGCGAAATCCAGCTCGCTTGTCTCGCCGAGCCGCAGGCGTTCGAGCCCGGCCCAGGCGATCATCGCGGCGTTGTCGGTGCAGAGCCGGAGCGGCGGGGCGACCAGGTGCAGGCCCGCCGCCGCTGCGATGCGCTGTAGCTCGGCGCGCAGGGCGCCGTTCGCCGCGACGCCGCCGGCGACGACCAGCGCGGTCAGCCGCGGATGCGACGCGCGCGCCAGCTTCACCGCCAAGGCGACGCGGTCGCTCAGCGACTCGACCACCGCCAGCTGGAAGCCCGCGGCGAGATCGGCCGCCGCCGTGGCATCGAAAGCGCCGGCACTGCGCATCCTGTCGACGCGCTGCCGCAGCGCGGTCTTCAGGCCGCTGAAGGAGAAGTTGCAGTCGGCGCGGCCCTTCATCGGCCGCGGCAGATCGGCCACCGGATGTCGCGACGTCTTGGCGGCAGCCTCGATGGCCGGGCCGCCGGGAAAACCGAGGCCGAGGAGCTTTGCCGCCTTGTCGAAGGCCTCGCCCGCGGCGTCGTCGATCGTGGCGCCGAGCCGGTGGTATCGGCCGACACCCTCGACCACCAGCAGTTGGCAGTGGCCGCCGGACACCAGCAGCAGCAAATAGGGAAAGGCGAGATCGTCCGTGAGGCGAGCGGTCAGGGCATGGCCCTCCAGGTGATTGACCGCGATGAAGGGCTTGCCGGTCACCGCGGCGATGGCCTTGCCCATCATCACCCCGACGATCACCCCGCCGATCAGGCCCGGCCCGCCGGTTGCCGCGATGCCGTCGATTTCCTCCAGCCGGAGATCGGCCTGCCGCAGCGCCGCGGCGATCAGCCCGTCCAGATGATCGAGATGGGCCCGGGCGGCGATTTCGGGCACCACGCCACCATAGGGCCGGTGGTCCTCGATCTGGGACAGGATCAGATCGGCACGGATCTGGCGCTGATCGTCGACGATTGCCGCAGCCGTCTCGTCGCAGCTCGATTCGATGCCCAGGATGATCAAGATGGCGGGTCTCAGCTCACAGATTGCAATCCGCCCCACGGCCGGTTAACAAGACCCGGACGGGCCGTCGCGCGCGCGGCCGGAACGGTCGGTCCATTGTCGGTGCCAAGGGCGGTGTAGTTATGGCGGTTTCCACGCCAGCGATCAACCAATCGAAGGGCCCGGTCCGGATCGGGACCCGGGGCAGCCCGCTGGCCCTGGTCCAGGCGGAAATGATGAAATCCGCCCTGATCGACCGCCATCCCCGGCTGGCCGCCGCCGGCGCCATCGAGATCGTCGTCATCAAGACGACAGGCGACCAGGTCCAGGATCGTCCCCTGGCGGAGATCGGCGGCAAGGGCCTGTTCACCAAGGAGATCGAGGAGGCCCTGCTCGCCCGCCGCATCGACCTTGCCGTGCATTCGATGAAGGACGTACCGACCCTGCTGTGGGACGGGCTCGAGATCGCCTGCCAGCTGCCGCGCGAGGATCCCCGCGACGCCCTCATTTCCACCGTCGGATCCTCGATCGCCACGCTCCCGCAGGGTGCGGTCGTCGGCACCGCGTCGTTGCGCCGCCAGGCGCAGGTCAAGGCCCTGCGGCCGGATCTCGAATTCGTGTCGCTGCGCGGCAATGTCGGAACCCGGCTGGCGAAGATCGAGCGCGGCGAGGCGGCGGCAACCCTGCTCGCCCTGGCCGGGCTGAAGCGACTCGGCCGGGCGGATGCGGCCCGGGCCATCCTGGATGTCGAGGAGATGCTGCCGGCGGTCGCGCAGGGCGCCATCGGCATCGAGATCCGCAGCGACGACCAGGCGACGCGCGACCTGCTGCGTCCCTGCAACGATCGCATCACGGAAATTGCCGTCGCCGCGGAGCGCGCCTGTCTCGCCGAGCTCGAAGGATCCTGTCGAACTCCCATCGCCGCTTTCGCCGAGGTGCAGGGCGACGAGATCCGGCTGCGCTCGCTGATCGCACTGCCCGACGGCAGCCAGCTGCATCGCGACGACCGGCGGGGCAGCGCCGCCGATCCTGCGGCGCTGGGTCGCGCCGCGGGACGGCATTTGAAAGCGCTGGCGGGACCGCGTTTCCTGGCCTAAGTTTCGGGCATGCATGCGCTGATCACGCGACCTCACGACGATGCAAAGCCGCTGGCCGACGCCCTGGCGGCCAAGGGAATCGATTGCACGATCGAACCCTTGCTGCAGATCGTGCCGATCCGCGAGACGGCCATCGATCTCGATGGCGTGCAGGCCCTGCTGTTCACCAGCGCCAACGGCGTGCGCGCCTTCGCCGCCAAGTCCGACCGTCGCGATCTCGGCGTCCTGGCGATCGGCGAAGGCTCGGCGGCGGCGGCACGCGAGGCCGGATTCACCGCTGTCGAGAGTGCCGGCGGCGATGTCGGTACCCTCGCCACCCTGGCGATCGATCGGCTCGATCCCAAAGCCGGGGCGGTGTTTCACGCCGCCGGATCGGTGCTGGCGGGCGATCTCAAGGGGCGGCTGGAGCAGGCCGGCTTCCAGGTCCGGCGCATGGCGCTTTACGAATCGAAAACCGCTGACGGCTTCTCGCCGGAAACCCGGATGAACCTCACGCTGGGCGGGATCGACCTCGTCCTGCTGTTCTCGCCGCGCACGGCAAAGACCTTTGCGCAGCTCTGGGCCGCGGCGGAACAGCCCAGCCTCGGCAAGGTGACGGCACTTTGCCTGAGCGCGGCCGTCGCCCGGGAAATTGCCGAGCTGCATTGGCAGCGGATTGAAATCGCCGAGCGGCCCGACCAGCCGGCGATGCTCGCGCTGGTCGATGCCGAGATCGAAAGAAGGAAGCGAGAGATGGCCGAAGAAGGCGCAAAGCAGGATGGAATATCCGGCGGCGATCGCACGGGTGCCGGCAGGGGCAAACCCCGCTTGGCGACGCTCAGCCTGTTCCTGGTGCTCAGCATGATAGCCGGTGGCATCGTCGCCGGCGGCATCACGCTGACGGCGCCGAGCTGGCAATCGAAACTGCTGCCGGCCCAGGGGACGACGGCGGAATCGAATGCCGACCTGTCGGCACGGGTCGACGCCCTTGAAGCGGCGGCTTCGGCCGCGGCGACACGGGACGAGGTCCAGCAATCGATGGCGGGACTTGCCGGCGACGTCGCCGGACTGAAATCCGAGATCCAGGCGCTGAAGGATCAGGTGGCGGCGCTGCCGACGGCGGCGGCGGCCGATCAGGGCGGGACATCCGCGGCGCCGGACCTGGCACCGCTCGCCGAGCGCCTGTCGAGGCTGGAGGCCGATCTCGCCGCCTTGCAGGCCCAGGGCGGCCTTCCCGCCGGCGCGGCGCCAGCCAATCCGGCGGCGGCGCCGGGGCCGGATCTGGCGCCCGAGATCGACCGCCTGAAGGCGGCGAACGATGCCCTGTCGCAGGACCTGGCGGCGGCAAACGGCAAGATCAGCGCCCTCGAGACCCTGGCCGCCCGCCTGGATGCGGTGGAGGGCAAGACCAGCAGCCTCGAAGGCAAGGCCGCAGCCCTCGACAGTACGCTGACCGAGATCGCCGCGGCGCCGCCCGGCGTCACCGCCCGCCAGCAGCTCGGCGCGGCCCTGGTCATTGCCGTCGGCCAGTTGCGCGGGGCGCTCGGCACCGACAAGCCGTATGCGGCGGAGTTTGGCGCCGTTCGCGATCTGCTCTCGGTCGACTCCGATCTGATGGGGCATTTTGCTCCGACCCTCGACCGTTTGCAGCCGATTGCGCCCTCCGGCGCGCCGACCCTGGCGGAACTTCAGGCCAGCCTGCCGACCACCGAGATCGCCCAGGCGGCGGAGAGCGAAGCCGGCGGCGCAGCGCTGGGCGTCGAGCAGACCTGGATACAGCGGATGATGCGGCGCCTGTCCGAGGTGATCGTCGTCCGGCCGGTCGGCGGCGATGCCGAAGGCGACGGCCCGCTGGCGCGGCTGGCCCGCGGCGAGGCGAAGCTGGGCACCGGCGATCTTGCCGGTGCGGTCGCCGAATTGTCGCCCCTGGAGGGCGGGGCGGCAAAGGCCGCGGCCGACTGGCTGGCCAAGGCGCAGGCACGCCTGGCCCAGGATCAGTCCGCCGGCGAACTCGCCGATCTTTCCGCGAAAGTGCTGGCGCCGGCCGCCGGCCCCAGCAATTAACCGGGGCAGGGCAGCATGACACTCGGGCGCACGATCTGGTTCTTCATCAAGCTCGGCATCGTCGTCGCTGCGGCGATCTGGCTGGCCGAACGGCCCGGCCTGATGTCGGTGACCTGGCTCGGGCATCGCCTGGACGTGAAGGTGGGCGTCGCCGTCACCGCCCTCTTCCTTCTCCTGGTGGTGTTCTATTGGCTGTGGCGGATCTGGCATTTCCTGCGCCGCGTCCCGGGCGAAGTCGCCCTCACCCGGGCCAATTCCCGCCAGGCGCGCGGCTACAAGGCGCTGACCCGGGGCATGGTCGCCGCGGCGGCAGGCGATGCGGTCGAGGCGAAGCGTCTCGCCAAGACCGCGCACAAGCTCCTGGATGCGCCGGCCCTCACCTTGCTGCTCGGCGCCCAGGCGGCGCAGCTCGAAGGCGATGAAACCACGGCGGAACGCTATTACGACGCTCTCGCCAAGGATCCGGAAACGGCGGTCATGGGCCTGCGCGGCCTGACCCTGGGCGCCTTGAAGCGCGGCGACGAGGCGGCGGCGCTGGGCTTTGCCGAGAAGGCGATGGCGGCCAACGCCAATGCCGCGTGGGCGGCGGAGACCGCGCATCGGCTGCAGCTGAAGCAGGGCAGCCTCGCGGCGGCGGAGCAGAGCCTGAAGGCCCTGGTGCGCGCCGGCGGCATGAACGCCAAGGCCGGCCAGCACCGCCGGGCCGTGCTGCTGACGGAAAAGGCCCGCCTCGCCTTGGCCGCCGAGGCGGTCGACCCCGATCTCGCGGCGGCCCAGGCGGCGGTGCGCGAGGCGCTGAAGCAGGGCGGCGATTTCGTGCCGGCGCGGCTGGTCCTCGCCAAGGTCCTGACCCGCCAGGGCAAGGTGCGCGAGGCCACGAAGCTGATCGAGCAGGCCTGGGATTCGACCCCGCATCCGCTGCTCGCCCAGGCCTTCGTCCAGGCCGAGCCGAGCGAACGGCCGCAGGAACGCATGAAGCGGCTGGAGCGCCTGACCCGGCAGAATCCGGATCATCCCGAGACCCATCGGATCGTCGGCACCACCGCCTTGCTGGCCGGCCTCTGGGGCGTGGCGCGCGAGCATCTGGAAAAGCTGGTGGCGGCGGAACGCGCGGAAGGCGCCCTCGGCCGGTCGACCTGCCGGGTCATGTCCCGCCTGGAAGAGGACGAGCGGGGCGATGCCGCCGCGGCGCGATCCTGGCTCGCCGAGGCCGCCACGGCGGCCCCGGATCCCACCTGGATCTGCAGCAGCTGCGGCACGCCGGGCGAGGCCGGACCTGAATCCGGAAACTGGCAGGCGATCTGCCTGAGCTGCGGCACGATCGACAGCCTGGTCTGGAAACGTCCGGCAATGGCGGAATCGAGCCTGGCCATAGCCCCCCGCGAAATCGAGGAGGGCGCGGCGCGGCGCGGCAATCCGGCATTAACCAGTGTTGCGTCCGAGCCGTCCGCCACGCCCGGCGCTGGCGCCGCCGCGGCCCCGTCAACCGCCGGTTCCGGCGCGGAATCCGGCCCGGAATCGGCCGCTGCGGGGCCGCTGGGCTCGTCGGTTGACGCCGCCCGGCTGATCAACTAGCTTCCCCCGCCAAGCCGACCCGTCACCGGGTCTCGTCTTCCGGCGCCGCCTTAGCTCAGCGGTAGAGCAACTGATTCGTAATCAGTAGGTCCGCGGTTCAAGTCCGCGAGGCGGCACCATCTACCCACCCGGCCGGGAGGGCGCAAAGGTGGACGGGATTGTTTCCTGGGGTGCTATGCCCTTGTCTTCGACCCGCGATCAACGGATCAACGCATCATGACACCGAACGAGATCTCCAGACTTCAGGATTACCTGCGCCGGACCTTCGGCAACGAGCGGATCTACGTCGATCCGCCGGCCAAGCGCGGTGCCACCGTCGAAGTCCGGATTCACGACGAGTTCATCGGCGTGGTCCATCGCGACGAGGACGAAGGGGAGGTCTCCTACGACCTGCACATGACGATCCTGGAGACCGACCTGCCGCCGGCCAGCCCGGTGCGCCCGCCCGTCCGCCCGAAATAGCCGAAGAGGGCGGCGGCGCGACGTTCAGGCGGGTGCCGGCCTTGTCCGACCGGCGCCCACGAAATCCACGAAGACCATCAGCATGTCGACGGTCTGATGATCCGCGCCCAGCGGCAGGATGATGCTTTCGATGAAGAGGAAGTCCTTGTGCGGCCCGACATAGGGCGGCCGGGCGACCAGCGGCGCGCGATTCTCGACCACCCACATGTGATTGCTCCAGATCGTGCTCGGCGGGCGCTGGAAGGGGATCTCCGACATCCAGATCCCGGTCCAGTCCCGGTTGAGGTGCCGGCGCACGCGGGTGCCGATCAGGCGGTAGCGGATGTCCGGCGGGTCGCGCCGGACGTCCTTCAGCATCATGTTGGCGACCAGCTGCGGCTGCTCGATCAGCGGATCGATGTCCTGGCGCGCCGGGATCAGGTGCCCCGCCTTCTTGGCGAACCAATAGGCATAGCCGTCATGCACGATGCGCGACGTGATGCCCGACAGGTCGACCATCGCACCCGCCCCTTGTGACCCCAGCCGGTTCACTGATCCCGCGGCGCAGAGGCCGTCAGCCCCGCATGCGTCGGTAGATGAAGAGCAGCAGGATCGCGCCCAGCACGGCGATGATCATGCTGCGGATGTCGAAGCCCGAGATCGCGCCGAAACCGAGCGCCGAGCTGATGAACCCGCCGATCACCGCGCCGGCGATCCCGATCAGGATGGTGATGATGAACCCGCCGGGATCACGTCCGGGCATCAGGAACTTGGCGACAATTCCGGCAAGGAGGCCGAACACGATCCAGGCAAGCCAACCCATTTCATCCTCCATGATTGTGTCCGCAATAGGCGCAGCCGACTCTAGGTGTAGCGAACCTCCGTCATCATGCCCGACAGCATATGGTAAAGATTGTGGCAATGGAACATCCATCGACCGGGATTGCCGGTGTCGAAGGCGATGGTGACACGGCTGTTGACGTATACCAGCTCGGTGTCGCGCACGGCGCCGTCCACCGCCTGGCCGTTGAGTTCGACGATCTGGAAATGATGGCCGTGGAGATGCATCGGGTGCGACATGTCGCTGCGATTGATCATCTCGATCTCGATCCGTTGATCGCGCTCCACCTCGATGATGCCGGTGCCGGCATCCGCCTGCTGCAGACCCCAGCTATAGGCCATCATGTTGCCGGCGAGCTCGATGGCGATCCGGCGGTCGGCCTGGCGCCGCGGCAGCGGGCTGCGGGCCGGCAGGACGCGGCCGGGCAGGAAATCCAGGCCGGATGCGGCTTCATCGGCGCTGCCCGCCAGGCGGGGGATGGCGGCGCCCGGCGTGGCGAGGACGATGCCGGTCCGCTCGCGCCCGCCTTCGCGCTGAAACAGCACCGGCCAGGCGCCCGCGCCGTCCAGGCGCAACCGGATATCGGCGCGCTGGGCCATGCCGAGGGCGAAACGCCGGGCATGCAGCGGCAGGATCGGGCGGCCATCGACGGCGATCAGTTCGCCGATCAGGCTGCCGAGATCGATCATGAAGTTGCTCGAGGCCGCGGCGTTGATGATGCGCAGCCGCACCTGCCCGCCGGCCTCGACGCCGACGACCTCCGGATCGTCGAGGGTGCGGTCGTTGGCCAGATAGGCGTCGAAGTCGATGTCGTTGTAGTGGCCGCCACCGGGCATGGCCATGCCCGGCATGTTCATGCCCTCCATGTTCATCCCCGGCATCGCAGTGCCGTGATCCATGTGCACCATCTGCCCGTGGCGCAGGCCTTCCAGGATCTCCGCCGGATCGCGGAAGGTGAAATCGTTCAGCATCACGGTCGCGACCTGCTCGTCGAGCCCGGCTTCCGCCGGATCGCGAACGATGAGCGGCGCCGACATCAGCAGCTGGGCCTGCAGGCTGTGATGCGAATGCATCCAGTTGGTGCCGGGCAGATCGAGGGGAAAATCGTAGGTGAAGCTGCCGCCGGGGTGGAGATGCGGCTGGGTGACGCCGGGCACCCCGTCCTGGCTGTTCGGCGGGGTGAGGCCGTGCCAATGGATCAGCGCCGGCTCGGCGGTCGCGTTCGTTAGCCTGACGGCGAACCGATCTCCGGCATCAAAGGTCAAGCCCGGCTTGCCGTCCGGGCCGAGGAGCCCGAAGACCTTGGCGGCCTTGCCGTTCACTTCGATGGTGCGGGTCACGATGCGGAGGTCGACCGGCGCCGCGGCGGCGGCCGGGCCCGGCCAGGGCGTAAGCACGCTCAGCGCGGCCAGACCCGCCCCGGACTGCAGGAAACGGCGGCGACCGAGCGGGATCATGGCTTGCCTCCCAGCATCCGATTCATGTGAGCATCCGATTCATTCGGGTATCCGGTGCGTTCGCGCGGCCCGGGAAGGGGGGTCATCCCTTCACCCCGGCACCGTCTGCGGCGCTAAGCCGCCTCGCCGACGACCGTGAACCCGGCGTCCTCGATGGCGGCGACCACGGCGGCCTTGACCGGGGCGCCGGCAACCGCCACTTCGCCCAGGCCGATATCGACCGAAACCTCGGTGCCGGGCGCGGCCACGGCCAGCGCCTTCCGGATCGAAGCGGCGCAGCCGCCGCAGGTAATGCCTTCAACCTTCAACCGCAGCATGGCGGGTCTCTCCTCAGGAAAGTCTCCGGGATATCTGGGCCTTGCCCCATGGGAAGGTCAAGGCCCCCGCGATTCCGTGATATGGCTGGAAATCGGGGCTTGACCTTCCCATCTTGGGAAGGACCACTTGATGGGGCGGAAGGATTGACGACCATGACCGCGACACCGCCCACCACCCCAGCCAATGTGCTCACACTCGGCATTACCGGGATGACCTGCGCCGCCTGCGTCCAGCGCATCGAGAAGGTGCTGAAACGGCTCCCCTCGGTGGCCGACGCCTCGGTCAATCTGGCGACCGAGGAGGCCCGGATCGTCGGCCGCGCGGCGCTGTCGCGCCCCGAGATCGAGGCGGCGATCGCCCGGGCCGGCTACGGCGTCAGGCAGGCGGCGGCGGCGCCCGTGCCCGACCGGGAGCCGCTGCGCCTCGCCATCGGCACCGCACTCGCCTTGCCGCTGATCGTGCCGATGCTCCTGCAGCTCGCGACCGGCGAGATGGTGATGCTGCCGGCCTGGCTGCAGCTGGCCCTGGCGACGCCGCTGCAGTTCTGGCTGGGCGCGGTCTTCTATGGCGGCGCCTGGCGGGCCCTGCGGGGATTCTCCGGCAACATGGATCTGCTGGTGGCGATCGGCACCAGCGCCGCGTATGGCCTCAGCCTGCATCTGCTGCTCCAGGGCAACCCGCATCTCTATTTCGAATCCGGCGCGGTGGTGATCCTGCTGGTCCGCCTGGGAAAATGGCTCGAGGCCCGGGCCAAGCGCCGGACCCTGGGCGCCCTGCAGGCCCTGCAGTCGCTGTGGCCGCAAACCGCGCGAATCCGGCGCGACGGCGCGGAGAGCGAAGTGCCGGTCCGGCTGCTCGCCCGGGGCGACATTATCGTCGTCCGGCCCGGGGAGAGGATCCCCGCCGACGGCCGCGTGATCGAAGGCGCCAGCGAGGTCGACCAGTCGCTGATCACCGGCGAGAGCCGCGCAATACCGATCGCGATCGGCGACCACACCATCGGCGGTGCGATCAACGGCAGCGGCCTCCTGGCCCTGGAGACGACGGCCGTCGGCGCGGAGACCATGCTGGCGCGCATCACCCGGATGGTTGCCGATGCGCAGGGGGCCAAGGCCCCGATCCAGCGCCTGGTCGACCGGGTGAGTGCCGGCTTCGTGCCGATCGTCATCGCCATCGCGGCCCTCGCCGCCGCCGGCTGGATGGCGGCCGGGGCCGGGGCCGAGGTTGCCGTCATCAATGCCGTCGCCGTCCTGGTGATTGCCTGCCCCTGTGCGCTCGGCCTCGCCACGCCGGCCGCGATCATGGTCGGGACCGGCGTCGGTGCGCGCCATGGCATTCTGATCCGCGACGCCACGGCGCTGGAAACGGCCGGCCGGATCACCGTCGTCGCCTTCGACAAGACCGGAACGCTGACCCGTGGGGTGCCCAGCCTGGCGGAAATCGTCCCGGCACCGGCTGCAGCCGAAGGCCCGGTCCTGGCGATGATCGCCGCCCTGCAGGCGGGCAGCAGCCATCCTTTGGCAAAGGCCACTGCCGATGCCGCGGCGAAGCTCGGGCTGGCCTTGCCCGTGGCGAGCGACCGGCGCACCCTGCCCGGCCTCGGCATCGCCGGCACCGTCGACGGCCTGGATCTGCGCTTCGGGACCGCGCGGCTCATGGTGCAAGGCGGCCTCGACCTGGCACCGCTCTCCGAAGCGGCGACCCGCTGGGCCGCGGCCGGTGCCACCGTCTCGTATCTCGCCGCCTTCGGCCCGGCACCGCGCCTGCTCGCCGTTGCCGCCTATACCGACGCAGTCCGGCCGTCCGCTAGCCAGGCGGTGGCGCATCTGCATGCCATGGGGATCCGCGCCCTGATGATGACCGGCGACAATGGCGGTGCCGCAGCCGCGGTCGGCCGCCAATTGTCGCTCGACGAGCTCCGTGCCGACCTTCTGCCGGCGGACAAGACCCGGATCGTCGGCGAATTGCAGGCCGCCGGCGCCGTCGTCGGCATGGTGGGCGACGGCATCAACGATGCCCCGGCCCTCGCCGCCGCCGATGTCGGCATTGCCATGGCCACGGGGACCGATGTCGCCATCGAGACGGCGGGCATCGCCCTGCTGCGCGGCGACCCCGCCTTGGTCCCGGCGGCGATCGAACTGTCGCGGGCAACGACCGCTAAGATCCGGCAGAACCTGGTCTGGGCCTTCCTGTTCAACGTACTGGGACTGCCGCTGGCGGCGTTCGGGCTGCTCAGCCCGATCATCGCCGGTGCGGCAATGGCGCTGAGCAGCGTCGCCGTCATTACCAATGCCCTGGCGCTCAATCGCTGGCGTCCCAAGGAGGTCGCGAAATGAATACCGTTCAGATGCACACGATCGGCCAGGCGGCGGCCCAGAGCGGCATCTCCGCCAAGATGATCCGGCACTACGAGTCGATCGGCCTGCTGCCGCGCGCCCTGCGGAGCAACGGCAATTACCGGCTCTACGACCCGTCGGAGATCCACTCGCTGCGCTTCATTCATCGGGCGCGGGCGCTGGGCTTCCCGCTGGAGACGATTCGGGAGCTGCTCGCGCTGTGGCGCAATCGGCGGCGGCCGAGCGCCCAGGTGAAGAAGCTCGCCCTCACCCATGTCGCCGATCTGGAGCTCAAGATTGCCGAGATGCAGGCGATGGTGCGCACGCTCCAGCACCTCTCGCAGCACTGCCACGGCGATGCGCGGCCGGACTGTCCGATTCTCGACGATCTTGCGCGCTAGGGCGGCGTCGCCCGCCTAGGGCCGCATGACCAGGGGAATGCTGAGGGTGAAGCGCGTGCCGCCCTCGGGATTGTCGGTAACCGTCAGCGAGCCATGATGCGCTATGGCGATGCGGTGCGCGATCGCAAGGCCCAGCCCGGCGCCGCCGGACTGCCGCCGATCCGCCCGCCAGAAGCGCTGGAACAGCTGGCTGCGCTGCTCCGGCGGTATGCCGGGGCCACGGTCGGCGACGACGACGCTGCCTGCGGGATCGAGAATGATCTCCACCTCCGTTTCCTCGGCGGTGAACTTGAGCGCATTCTCCACCAGGTTGCGCAGGGCCTGGTAGATGGTATCGCGGTTGCCCTTGACCAGGATCGGCTGGTCGGCGTTGATCACGGCGATGCCGCGGTTGCGCCGGTAGGCTAGCGGCGCGATCAGGGCGGCAATCTCGGTGGCGATCGCCGAAAGATCGGCGCTTTCGTCCGGCTTGATGGTAAGGGCCTCGAGCTGGGCCACCATCAGCAGCTGGCTGACCAGGCGACCCATCCGGTCGATATCGGCGCGCAGGTTGGCGGTGGATTTCTTGTCCGGGATGCTGTCCAGATGCGCCGCCAGGATCGCCAGCGGGGTGCGCAGCTCATGCGCCGCATCGGCGAGAAAGTCACGCTGCGCCTGGAATCCGAGATCGAGGCGGTCGAGGGCGCCGTTGATCGCTTCCACCGGGCCGAAGAGTTCCGCCGGCAGGTCGCCGGTCGGCAGGCGAAGGCCGGTTTGCGACGGATTGATCGCCCGGGCATAGCGCATCAGGTGATCGAGCGGCCGCAGCGCGCGCTGCAGGGTCAAGACCAGGGCGAGCAGCAGAAGCGCCAGCATCGGCAGGCTGAGCGGCAGGAACTCGCCCAGCCATTCGCTCACCAGGGCATCCAGGGCGAAGGCGGTCCGCGAGATGCGCCGCGCGGTCTGCAGGATGAGCATGTCATCTTGCATCGGCACGAAGCGCGTGAGGCTGTATTCCCGCGTGCCCTTGTCGCGCTGCCCGGCCTTCTGCACCGGGCGCCAGGTCAGGCTGCTTTCGTCGATATTGGGCGGGATGGTCGGCTGCAGGTCCTCGCCGTGCTTGCCGCCGGAAGCGAAGATCATGCCGTCGTGGCGGCGGACGAGGTAGGCCATGTCCGGCGGCAGCTTCTCCGCCTCCACCGACCAGCTGCCGTCGATGCCGCGGACCAGGGCGCCCTGCAGCGCCGCCATGTCGCTGTCGAGCAGGTCATACGGGATGTCGGTCCCGCCGTTGCGGTAGAAATAGAACGTGCCGATGCCGGCCAACAGGAAGAAGACGATGAAGACGCTGCACAGGCGGATGATCAGCCGGGATTGCAGCGATCCGCGGCGCAACCGCGGATCGAGGGCCTTGACGCCGTCGGAAGCGGCGCTGGAAATGGCCTGCGGCGAATACTTCATGACCTGCGCACTGCGCTCTCCGCCGACCGGCGCGATGGGCCGGCCGGATCCAGGACCCGACCTAGGCGCGATCCATAACCATATACCCGACTCCCCGCACCGTGTGCAGTTCGATATCGGCACCCACCGAAATCAGCTTCTTGCGCAGGCGCGAAACCAGAACCTCGAGCGCGTTGGAACCGACCTCGTCGTTGAAGCCATAGAGGCCGTCCTCGATCGCCGCGCGGCTCACCACCTTGCCGGGGCGGCGCAGCAGGATCTCGATCAGGGCGATCTCGCGGCGGGTCAGGCTGACCGGCTTGCCGTCGACCGTCAGGTTCGGGCCGGTCGTGTCCAGGCACAGATTGCCCAGGGTAAGCTGCACCCCCAGCGCGGCACCGGGGCGGCGGAGCAGCGCTTTCACCCGGGCGATCAGTTCCTCCATGGCAAAGGGCTTGGCCATGTAGTCGTCGGCGCCGCCGTTGAGGCCGTTGACCCGGTCGCTGAGCGCATCGCGCGCCGTCAGGATCAGGACCGGCGTCTGGTCGCCGCGGGCGCGCATCGACTTCACCAGCGACAGACCGTCGCCGTCGGGCAGGCCAAGATCGATGATCGAGGCGTCGAACCGGGCCCCGGCCAGAGCGGCATCTGCATCGGCGAGCGTGGCAAATCGGTCGACGGTGAAGCCGCTGTCATGCAGCGCTTTCTCCAGGAATTCCGAAAGCCGATCATTATCTTCGATCAGCAAAAGTCGCATGACTACCTCTCACGTCGCGGACAGGGTTACGGCCTGCGGCGCGCGACCCGCGCCGCATCTCGACCCTCGGCCACCGTAGTGGCCCAGCCTGACAGGAAACTGACAGGCTTGAAATATTGTCAGGTTCCTGGCGTCTTTGGGCCAAGCCTTTGAATTAGTGCTATTAACTGCTATGCCTCCGACCATGTCGCAGCTTCCCATCGAACCGCTCCTGCCGGATATCCGCGCCGAACTGGACTCGGCGTCGAATCTGGTGCTCGAGGCGCCGCCGGGGGCCGGGAAGACCACGCTGGTGCCGCTGGCCCTGCGGACCGCCGGTTGGGCCAAAGGCGGGAAGATCATCGTCCTGGAGCCGCGGCGGCTGGCGGCACGCGCCGCCGCCCATCGCATGGCGGCGCTCATCGACGAGCCGGTCGGCGAGACCGTCGGCTATCGGGTGCGCCTCGATCGCCGGGTCGGGCCACGGACCCGGATCGAATGCGTGACCACCGGCCTGTTTCTGCGCCAGCTGCAGGCCGATCCGGGGCTCGCCGGCGTGGCGGCCGTGCTGTTCGACGAATTCCACGAGCGGGCGATCGAGGCGGATCTGGCGCTCGCCTTCTGCCTCGAGGCGCAAGCCGGCCTGCGCCCCGATCTCCGCCTCGTCGTCATGTCGGCGACGCTGGACGGCGCCGCGGTGGCGCGCCTGCTGCCGGGCGGCCGGACGATCCGCAGCGCGGGCCGGGCCTTTCCGGTGGAAACCCTGCATCTCGGCGACGACCCGGCGAAGCGGATCGAGGATCGGGTCGTCGGCGCCGTGCTGCAGGCGCTGTCCGCGCAGGCCGAGGGCGATCTGCTGGTCTTCCTTCCCGGCACGGCCGAGATCCGCCGCGTCCAGACCGGACTCGGGGATCGACTGGCGGATTCCGCGACCCGCATCCTACCCCTGCACGGCGACCTGCCGCTGGCCGATCAGGACCGGGCGCTCAAGCGGGACGAGGGCGGCCGCCGCAAGATCGTGCTTGCCACCTCGATCGCCGAGACCTCGCTGACCATCGAGGGCATCCGCGTGGTCATCGACAGCGGTCTCCGGCGGTCGCCGCGCTTCGATCCAGCCAGCGCGATGACCCGCCTTGTCACCGGCAGGGTGTCCTTGGCGGCGGCCGATCAGCGCCGCGGGCGCGCCGGCCGGACCGCGCCGGGCATCTGCTACCGGCTCTGGAGCGCCGCCGCGGAACGCGCATTCGCGGCCTTCGCGCCGCCGGAGATTCTCGCGGTGGACCTGGCGCCCCTGGCGCTGGAGCTTGCCGCCTGGGGCATCGGCGACCCTGCGGCGCTTGCCTTGCTCGATCCGCCTCCGGCGGCGGCGCTCGCCCAGGCCCAGGACCTGCTGCGCCAGCTCGGCGCCCTGGAGTCCACCGGACGCATCACGCCCCACGGCAAGGCGATGGCGGAACTCGGGGTGCATCCGCGCCTGGCGCATATGATGCTTGCCGGAAAGGCGCGCGAACTCGGCTCCCTCGCCTGCGACATCGCCGCCCTGCTCTCGGAGCGCGACCTGCTGAAGGGCCGGCAGAACGATGTCGATCTTCGCCATCGCGTCGACTTGCTGCACGGCAACGAGCGCGGCGAGATCGACCGCAGCGTCCGCGATCGCGTCGCCCGCTCGGCCGAGGACTGGCGCCGGCAGCTCGGCATCCGGCGCGATCCTGATCCGCACCGCGCCGCCATCGGGCCGCTCGTCGCCCTGGCCTATCCGGACCGCCTGGCGCAGCGTCGCGGCGGCACCGGGCAGTTCCGGCTGTCCAGCGGCCGCGGCGCGCTGCTGCCGCCGACCGATCCCCTGGCTTCCGGCGATTTCCTGGCGATTGCCGCGCTGGACGGCGACAAGCGCGAGGCCAGGGTCTTCCTCGCCGCCCCGATCGGCCGGGCGGAGATCGAGGCGGAATTTGCCGCGGCCATCGGGCAGCAGGCCTTCGTCGCCTGGAACAGCCGCCTGGAGGCGGTCGAGGCGAAGCAGGAACGGCGCCTGTGGTCGCTGGTCCTGGACGAGAAGCCGCTGGCGCGGCCGTCGCCCGAGGCGGTCACGGCGGCGATGATCGCCGGCATCCGCGAGATGGGCCTCGCTTGCCTCCCCTGGACTCCGGAACTGGAGACCCTGCGGGCGCGCATCGCCTTCCTGCGCGGCGTGGCAGAGAGCTGCTGGACCTGGCCGGATCTTTCCGATGCGGCGCTGGGCGAATCCCTCGAGACCTGGCTTGCCCCCTATCTCTCGGGGTGTTCGCGGCGGGCGCATCTCGCCGCCGTCGATCTCAAATCCGCCCTGCTTTCCGGCCTCGACTGGGCGCAGCGCCAGGCCCTCGACGACCTCGCCCCGACCCATCTCACCGTCCCCTCCGGATCGCACCTGCCGCTGGCCTATCGCGACCAGCCGGTGCCGGTCCTTGCCGTCCGGCTGCAGGAGATGTTCGGCGCGACGGAGACGCCGCGGATTGCCGGCGGCCGGGTCCAGGTGCTGCTGCACCTGCTCTCGCCCGCCCGCCGGCCGGTGCAGATCACCCGCGACCTCGCCAGCTTCTGGGCCAGCGGCTATCGGGCGGTGAAGGCCGATCTCCGGGGCCAGTACCCGAAACATCACTGGCCGGACGATCCGCTGGTCGCGGCGCCGACGGCGCGGGCGAAACCGCGCGGGACGTGAGGCGGGATCTCAGAGGTCGCCGACTTCGCCGGCCGGATTGGTGAAGGTGGCGAAGACCGTCTCCCGGGCGACGGCGCGATGATGGCCGAGCGCCCAATGCACAGACGGAAAGGCGAGGTCGTTCCAGGGAATATCGGCATAGTCGAAGAGCCCGACCTCCAGGCTTTCCGGGCCGGCGCTGACTGCCGGGTCGACCAGCCGCGCGCGATAGATCAGCTGCACCTGGCTGAGGCGCGGGATGGTGTAGACCGCCAGCAGCGCGTCGATCGCGATCTTGGCCCGCGCCTCTTCCCAGGCCTCCCGCTCGGCGCCAGCGATGGTGGTCTCGTGCTGCTCGAGATATCCCGCCGGCAGGGTCCAGAAGCCCTTGCGCGGATTGATCGCCCGGCGGCAGAGCAGGATCCGGTCCTGCCAGCGGCAGACCGCGCCGACCACGATCTTCGGATTCTCGTAGTTGACGAACCCGCAATCGACGCAGACCGCGCGATGCCGATCGTCCCCCGCAGGGATGCGCTGCTCGAACTTGCCCGCTGCCGGCGTGTCGTCCGTCGTCATGGCGGCAGTCTGTCGGATCGGCGGGCGGCCATCAAGCTTCGTGCGCCGGCGGTTTTCCGCGGCTTGGCATTTCTGTGCCCTTCGCTAGACTGCGGCGCATGATTTTCCGGGAAGATTTCGGCACGCCGGCCGCCGCCAGACGGGCCGGAATGAGGGCCGCCTTCGGCATGCCCGCTCTGGTCCTGGGGGCAAGCTATCTCGGCTTCGGCGCGCTCATCCGCCAGAGCGGCCTCACGCTGCCCCAGGGACTGGCCTCCACCATCACCGGCTGGGCCCTGCCCGGCCAGATCGCCCTGGTGGAGATCTATGCGACCGGCGGGACCCTGCTGGCGGCGACCCTGGCGGTGGCGCTGTCCAATGCCCGGCTGCTGCCCATGGTGCTCACCCTGATGCCGATCCTGCGCGCCGGCGACGGCAGCCGCCGGCCGCGGCTGCGCCACTTCATCGCCGCGCATTTCGTCGCCATTACCGGCTGGGCGATCAGCATGCAGCGCGCGCCCGACATGCCGCCGGCGCAGCGCCTCCCGTTCTTCGCCGGCTTCACGGTGGCGCTCTGGCTGGCCACCGTCGCCTGCACCGCGGTCGGCTTCGCCCTGGCGGGACTGCTGCCGGCCTACGTCACCCTCGGCCTCGTGTTCATCAATCCCCTCTATTTCATGCTGGTCTTCATCGCCGACTTCCGGCGCCGCGACCGGGCCCTCGCCTTGGCCTTCGGTGCGGTATTGGGGCCGGCATTCTTCCTGATCGATGCCGACTGGGGATTGCTGGCGACGGGACTGGTGGCGGGCAGCCTCGCCTTCGCCATCGATCGCGGTCTGCGGGGCCGCACCGGATGAGCGCCGGGCTGCAGCATTCCGCCTGGCTGTTCATTCTGGCCGGCGCCGTCGTCACCTATGCCTGGCGCGCCAGCGGCGTGGCCTTCTCCGGCCGCATCGATCCCGACAGCGCGGCGATGCGCTGGATGGCGGCGGTGGCCTACGCACTGCTGGCCGGACTGATCGCCCGGCTGATCGTCCTGCCCCAGGGCGCGCTCGGCGAGACCGCGCTTGCCTCGCGCATCGCCGCGGTCGCGGTGACGCTGGCGATCTACTTCCTGACCCGGCGCAACATCGCCCTCGGCGTCCTCGCCGGCACGGCGACGATGATCCTGCTGGTCATGGGCCTCGGGGCCTGAATCGATCCTCAGCCCCGGCGCAGCGCGGCGACGCCCGGCAGCTCCTTGCCCTCCAGCCATTCCAGGAAGGCGCCGCCGGCGGTCGAGACATAGGAGAAATCCTCGACTACCCCGGCCTGGACCAGGGCCGCAACCGTGTCGCCGCCGCCGGCCACCGAGAGCAGCTCCTTGGCGCGGGTGCGGGCGGCGGCGGCGCGCGCCACGGCGACGGTGCCCTGGTCAAAGGGCCGCGTCTCGAAGGCGCCCAGCGGCCCGTTCCACACCAGCGTCTTGCAGGCCTGCAGCCGCGCGACGATGTCGGCCACCGATTTCGGGCCGATATCGAGGATCATCTGGTCCGCCGGCACCGCCGTCGCCGCGACCGTGCGGGTCGGCGCGTCGGCCTTGAATTCGCCGGCCGTCACCGCATCCACGGGGAGGACGATGCTGCAGTTGCGCACCTTGGCCTTGGCCAGGATCTGGCGCGCCGTCTCCGCCATGTCGCGTTCGGCCAGCGACTTCCCGACCTCGACGCCCTGGGCGAAGAGGAAGGTATTGGCCATGCCGCCGCCGATCACCAGCTGGTCGACCTTGCCGACGAGATTGCCGAGCAGGTCGAGCTTGGTCGAGACCTTGGCGCCGCCGACGATCGCCATCACCGGATGCTGCGGCTGCTCCAGGGCGGCGCCCAGATGGTCGAGCTCCGCCTGCATCAGCCGCCCGGCGGCGGCGGGCAGCAGGCGGGCGATCGCCTCGGTCGAGGCATGGGCGCGATGGGCGCAGGAGAAGGCGTCGTTCACGTAGATCTCGGCCAGGGCGGCCAACTGCCGGGCGAAGGCCGGGTCGTTCGCCTCCTCCCCCGCGTGGAAGCGCAGGTTCTCCAGCAGCAGGACCTCGCCGTCGCGCAGCGCCGCGACCGCCGCCGTGGCCGCCGGGCCGACGCAATCGGCGACGAAGCCGACCTTGCGCCCGCCCATCGCCTTGGCGATCGGCGCCGCCAGCGGCTCGAGCGAGAACTCCGCCGCCGGCTTGCCCTTCGGCCGGCCGAAATGCGACATCACGATCACCCGGGCGCCCTTGCGCGCGAGTTCGTTCAGCGTCGCCGCGCCGCGTTCGATGCGTGTGGCATCGGTCACCCGGCCGTCCTTCATCGGCACGTTGAGGTCGCAGCGCACGATCACCCGTTTGCCGGCGACGTCGAGATCGTCCAGGGTCTTGAAGGCGGCCATCGGAAACATCCCTTCCACAGCGATTTTCGGCGTGGCGCTGAGGTGCCATAGCCCTCGGGAAAATGCAACCGCGGCCGCGAGCGGCCGAATCGGTTGGCGGGGCCACCCGCCTCCCGTAAGCTGGCCGGGTCACCCGGCAGGGAGGGCCGAGCCATGGATTACCGATCCGCCGTCATCACCGGCGCCTCCAGCGGCATCGGCGAGGCCTTCGCCCGGGCGCTGCCGCGGGCCACCTCCCTGCTGCTCACCGGGCGCGACCACGACCGGCTCTCGCGGCTCGCCCAGGAGCTGGCCCTGCACGGCCGCACGGTGAAGCTGGTGCCGGCCGATCTCCGCACCCCCGCCGGGCGCCAGGCGGTGATCGGCGCCGCCGAGGCGGCGGCGGTCGACCTGGTGATCAACAATGCCGGCATCGGCCGCCTCGGCCGGGTGGTCGACAATCCGGAGGACCGGGAATCCGAAATGGTGCAGGTGAACGTCGCCGCGCCGGTCGAGATCGCCCGCGCCCTGCTGCCCGCCATGCTGCAGCGGGCCCGCGATGCCGGCCGCCGCTGCGGCCTGCTCAATGTCGCCAGCACCGCCGCCTTCCAGCCGATGCCCTATTTTGCCACCTATGCCGCCTCCAAGGCCTTCCTGCTGCACTACACCGAGGCCCTGGCCGAGGAGCTGGACAAGGATCCGATCGACGTCCTCGCCCTCTGTCCCGGGGCAACTGAGACCCGCTTCTTTGCCCGCGCCGGGGTCGAGAAGCCGGCCTTCACCAGCGTCCACAGCGCGGAGCGGGTGGCGCGGGAGGGGCTGCAGGCCCTCGGGCACCGGGTCGTCCATGTCGTCGGCCCGGGCAACTACCTCGCCTCCAACGCGATCCGCTTCCTGCCCCGCCGCCTGGTCACCGCCGCGGTCGAGACCGTCATGCAAAAATGGAAATGACCTAGGCCGAAAATGCCGGCCTTTGGCGTAAATCGCCGGAGTGACTTCTTTTATTGAAGTCACTATATTCCCGCCATGAGATGGGACGAGATCGACCATTCGGTTTGCTCGGTGGCACGCGCCATGGCGGTGATCGGCGACCGCTGGACGATCCTCGTGCTGCGCGAGGCGTTCCTCGGCACCCGCCGCTTCGATGCGTTCCAGCTCTATCTCGCCGCCGCCCCGCATATCGTCTCCGCCCGGCTGAAGAAGCTGGTCGAGCACGGCCTGCTGGAACGGCGCAAATACCAGGACCGGCCGGTGCGCTACGAATACCTGCTCACCGACCAGGGGCGCGATCTCTACCCCGCCTTCGTCGCCCTGGCGC
The DNA here is from genome assembly GCA_964551505.1 of uncultured Rhodospirillaceae bacterium. Lineage (GTDB taxonomy): Bacteria > Pseudomonadota > Alphaproteobacteria > Dongiales > Dongiaceae > Dongia. Next base: position 34,345 of record CAZKDH010000034.1, on the reverse strand, counting down.
AATGGGGCCAGAAATGGCTGGGTGACGCGGGCGGCCCCGCCCTCAACCGCATCCACAAGCCCTGCGGCCATCGCCTGACCCTGGTGCCGACCTGTGCCGCCTGCGGCGAGGCGGTGGCCATGCGCGATGTCAAGGTCGAGCTGACGCCGCGCTTCGCCGCCGAACGCCGTCGCGCCGAGCAGGCGCAGGACCGCAAGGCGGCCGACAACCCCAGGCCGGCGCGCGCCGGGAAAAGGAAATCGTGATGTCGAGCCAGACCCTCCGCACCGTCAATCCGACGACCGTGGTCGTCGCCGGCTGCCTGATCTCACTGATCGGCTACGGCGTCCGCGGCGATTTCGGCCTGTTCCTGCAGCCGATCCAGGAGACCCGCGGCTGGAGCCGCGAGACCTTCGCCCTGGCTCTGGCGGTGCAGAACCTGCTCTGGGGCCTCGGCCAGCCCTTTGCCGGCGCCATCGCCGACCGCTTCGGCTCGGCGCGGGTGCTGATCGCCGGCTCCCTGCTCTATGCCGCCGGCGTCGCCGGCTCCTCGCTGATGGTGACGCCGCTGGGCTTCAACCTGGTGATGGGCGTCGCCGTCGGCTTCGGCCTCTCGGGCGCCTCCTTCATGATCGTGCTCGGCGCCCTCACCCGCCTGCTGCCGCCGGAGAAGCGTTCCTGGGCGCTCGGCCTCGGCACGGCGGCGGGTTCGCTCGGCCAGTTCCTCTTCGCCCCGCTCGGCCAGGGCTTCCTCGCCGCCTATGGCTGGCAGACCGCCCTGGTGCTGCTCGGCGGCTCGGCCCTGGCGATCGTGCCCCTGGCCCTCGCGCTGCGCGGCCGCGGCGACGATGCCGCCGCCACGGTGAAGCCGCAGAGCCTGACCGAGGCGCTGCGCGAAGCCGGCGGGGTGCGCAGCTATTGGCTGCTGATCGGCGGCTTCTTCGTCTGCGGCTTTCATGTCGCCTTCATCCAGACCCACATGCCCGCCTATATCGCCGATATCGGCCTGCCGCCCTCGATCGGCGCCTGGGCGATCGGCCTCGTCGGCCTGTTCAACGTGATCGGCGCCTATGGCGCCGGCGTGCTCGCCGGCAAGCGCAGCCGCAAGCGCATCCTCTCCGGCATCTATCTCGGCCGCGCCATCGTCATCGCGATCTTCGTGCTCACCCCGCCCAGCACCGCCTCGGTGTTGCTGTTCTCGGCGACGATGGGCATCCTCTGGCTCTCCACCGTGCCCCCGACCTCGGGCCTGGTGGCGCTGATCTTCGGCCCGCGCTACATGACGACCCTGTTCGGCATCGTCTTCTTCAGCCACCAGGTCGGCGCCTTCCTCGGCGTCTGGCTCGGCGGCCGGATCTTCGATGCCACCGGCTCCTACACGCTGGTCTGGTGGATCAGCGTCGCCCTCGGCGTCTTTGCCGCGGCGGTGCATTGGCCGATCGTCGAGCAGCGCGTGCCGCGCCTCGCCGCCGCGCCGGCCGAATAGGGCCGCCGGCGGGTGCGACCGGCGCCGGAAGCGGCCGGCCTCGGCCACGGCTTCGCCCTGAAGCTCGGCGGCGGCATCGTCGCGATCTGGCTGCTGCTGCTCGGCGCGGTGATCCATCAGGCGGCGCTGCCGCCGGAAGGCAGCGGCATCGTCATCGCCGTCTTCCCCTTCGGCACCGACGGCGCGGGCGCCGCCGCCGCCAGCGCCGCGGCCGGTGCCCGCATCCTCTCGACGACCTGGTTCGACAACATGCTGGTCGTCGCGGACGACACCCCCGGCCTCGCCGGCCGCCTCGGCGCCGCCGGTGCCGTCGCCACCTTCCGCAACGTCTCCTTCGGGGGATTGAGCTTCGTGGGCTGCGTCGGCGGAAGCCTGGGGGAGTAGCGCGTCAGCGCCGAGGGTCCAGGCCTTCCCGTCGCCGCTTCCGCGCCCGCGCCGCCTTCACTTCTGCCAGGCCCGGAATGCCCTCGGTCGGCAGGCCGAGTTCCTTGTAGACCTTTTCCTTGAACAGGGGCGAGGGACCGATTGCGGCAATCTGCCCATCTGCGACGATTCTCCCGCATCGTGCCCTTGTTAGGTCGACATAGTGGTTAGGCAATTCACAGATTCTGCGCATGAGTCGCTTACTGCGCTTCATCTTAAAATGCGCGGCCCAACCAAAGAGATAGCTACCATTGAGTGGATCATAGAAGCCAATGTCAGCCGTAAGCAGGCTGTTTAGGATGCTCTTGATTTTGTGGATGAACTTGGCGCAGTCCGGATCATTGGATTGGTAATTGGCGTGGAAAAACGTAAGCGTTCTGCCCGGTCGAATGATCATAGCCGACCCTACTTCGGCCGGAGTTGGAAAAGCTTCCGATTTGGCGAACCGCCACTGTGTGGACGGCATGAAATCAGGCGACATCAATGGAAACTTTATTCGTAAATACCGGCCAAGTGCTCGCCATTCTTCGCTGGAGCGTAAGTCATTTGGATAGGAACAGGACCCAAGCTGCGCTACGCCACCAAGTTCAATTTCCTCAGGCCACGGAAATCTGGCGATAAAAATTTTTACAGGTTCCCTGCCAAATTTATCGTATTCCAGAACAGGAAGCTCACCAAAGCATTCCTTGGCGGTACCGAAAATGCGTGGCGGCAAGTCTGGTTTTGGAAGGCAGCGATACTCATCACCCCCCAAATATCGGCCATCAAAGAACACCAATGAAGGACAAGCCTCTTTGAGGCGATTGCAGAACTCAAACAGATCTTCAAGGAGCAGTTCCTCCGCGAACTTTTCCATTCGCCATTTCACGGACTGTTCCTGCTTCAGCATCGGCGAGTTTCTCCTATCAAGGTTGGGATCGCTTCCTTGATGCTTCCGACTCTGGCTTGACCTTCACAACGATGACGCATCTGCACAATAGCGATTTTCTTCAGGGTGCAGGCGTTGAGAACTGATCGCTCGCGCGACACTCCGCTTCAATTCTTCCGCAATCCAAAAGCTTGGCGAGTTCCTTTAGTGCCTTTCTAAGGGCCACTTCATCATCATTCCTTGGCTTGTCAGTTAGCATCAAGGCATTTTGTGGAGCAAGTCTGCCATCCTCAAACCTGTCGCGCCATCGCCTTGTCGATTCTCCAAGGTTCACCACGAGGTTCTTGAAATTCTCGCGCATCTTGGCAGCGTTGATGCGTTCTCTCTCAGAGTGCTTGCCGTTCACAACGTCAGCGGTGTTAACATGAAAAATGCAATCGATATCCCCGAAACGAATTTTGAACGCCAAGTCTGACCGCTTGCTGCCCTTCGTGGATGTGCTGGTTGTGTCGGGAATGTAAAGTTCCTTTACTTTGTGCCATCTCCCAGTTTGTGGTTCATACTTTTGGCCTCCACCCACGTGCTCGACTGAATCTCGCCCAAAGCATTCCTTCAGGTGCTCGTCAACTGTCTCCTGAACGAGGTCGTTATATTTTGTCGTTATGATGCTTCCTCGCGAACCTGGTCGCTTTTGAGAAGCAGTGGCTGGTTGTACCTTCGCTACATAAGCCGGTTCGTCATCAATCTTAATTTCTACCAAATTGCCATAGTAAAAGGAGCGAAGAATGGTTGTCAGGTCTTGTGCGCCATTCTTTATCTCTAGCGGTTGGCTTCTCGATTCTTGGGCATCCCTGATTTGTTGCTGCACGAATTCAGGGAAGTAATGAAGCAGCCGCGGTTCGATGTAGCGACGCATCCGCTCGCTGTCTGCAGGGCTAGCGGCATCCTTGAACCTGACTTGATACCAGTCCTGGGCACGGTCGAGCACAGTGTCAACGGCGTCTCTGTATTCTGCGAAGGATTGTTCTGGATTTCCACCAAGCTCCTGCCAGTCCGGCGCTTTATCTTTGAGCACTTGATCAAGCAAGTCGAGGGCGTCTCCGGCCGCGCCTTCAGGGGAGAATCTGTGGGGTGATGCTCGCCAGAGGCGTATGGGATAGCGGTTGTCAAAAGGATTGTAGGGCATTGCATCTGCGCGCACTTCGTCATCCTGGTCGACAGACTTCGCTTCCGCTTCCAATCCAGAAAGTAGCGGGCCTCTCGGAGATCTCACTTGGGCGGGGGCGGTTTCATTCAACGGAGGATCTGGCTCAATGGGCAATTTCGGTAGCCGGGAAGGCGGAGTCTTCGGCATCGGGAGGGCGGACGGATTCAAAATCAATGGCCTGTACCGAACTTCAGTAGGGGCGAATTCGGATGTCTGAACATCGTCTAGCGATAGGAGTGGGGCGATGGACTGAGAATTCGGGTCCTTGGTGTCGGTCGTTTGTAGCGATTCTCGGCCAGTTTCAGAATGTGCTGAAGGGGTCGGCGTATGTTCGCCAAGAGAGAGGACGTCTCCCCTCTTCATCATCAGTTCCACCGCCGCGTCCTCGCCGGGATGCGTCTCGGACAGGGGATCGACGTCCTTGAAGCGCAGCCCTTCCCAGGCCTGCATCCGCGCGGCCAGGACGTCCGGCGTCTCCCGGGTCGCCGCGTTCTTGCCGCGATACTTCCCGTCCGGCCCCTGGAACACATGCGCCGGCGGCTCGACGGCGCCGCTGGCATAGAGGGCTTCCTCCGCCGGCGGCAGCGGGGTGCCCTGGGCGAAGGCGTCCGGGTTGGTCCCCTGGCGATAGCCGCGGCGCAGCCAGGCGATCCGGTCGCGCTCCGAGTGGAAGCGGAACCGGCCCTCGGCATCGTAGCTGACGAGCGCTGCCGGACTACCGGGGCGGTCGGGCGCGTCTACCGCTGGGGACGCCATTGGTGACGCGGGTGGGACGGGCCGGCCGGCCGGCTGGGGATCGCGGACGTTCATGCAGCACCTCCATTGCATCTACCGTTGGAAGCGTACCACATTTAGCGTATTATGTCAATGGCGTAATCTGCCCCCGGCGCCGAAAACCCCGAATCCATGAACGCAATCCGCCGCCGTTAACCATTAATTTGCCTTCACCGGACCAGAATGGGACACTCGCTGGATCTCGCGTTTCATCCCGCCGGCCCGGTTTGCTCCAGCGCGCCCGGGGTCGTTTGGCGGCCGCGTTCGGAGTTTTGATGGCACTCGCCGCCGCCGACATTCCCTGGATCAAGAGCTATCCGCCCGAGGTCGACTGGGCGGCGGCGCTGCCGGTGAAGCCGCTGCATTGCCTGCTCGACGATGCCGCGGCGGCCCATCCGGAGAACGACTGCGTCGATTTCCAGGACAAGCGCTACAGCTACGCCGAGATCAAGCGGCTGAGCGACCGCGCCGCGAAGGGCCTGGTCGGTGCCGGCTTCGAGCCCGGGATGAAGCTCGGCCTGTTCCTGCCCAACTGTCCCTATTTCGTGATCTTCTACTACGCCGGGCTGAAGGCCGGCGGCACCGTCGTCAACTTCAATCCGCTCTATGCCGAGCCGGAAGTGGCGCGCCAGATCGAGGATTCCCAGACCGATTTCATGGTCACCCTGGATCTCGACGTGCTGCTGCCGAAGATCTCAGCGATGACGCTGAAGTCGCGCCTGAAGCACGTCATCGTTTGCCCGATGGCCGAGCAGCTGCCGTTCCCGAAGAACCTGCTGTTCCCGGTGTTTTTTCGCCGCTCGATCATGGACATGCCGGAAGACGGCAAGCACATCGCCTTCCACGCGCTGATCGCCAATGACGGGGCGATCACCCCACCCGCCGTCGATCCGGCGACCGCGGTGGCGGTGCTGCAGTATACCGGCGGCACCACCGGCGTGACGAAGGGCGCGGCGCTGTCCCATGCCAACGTCTATGTCAACGCCATCCAGTGCAAGCGCTGGTTCTTCACCGTGGATTCGCCGAGCAGCAAGGTGGTCGGGGTCCTGCCGCTGTTCCACGCCTTCGCCATGACCTGCGTGATGAACTGGGCCCTGGCGGTGGGCGGCACCATGCTGCTGGAGCCGCGCTTCGATGCGAAGAAGCTGCTGCGCCTCATCCACCGCAAGCGGCCGGCGGCGCTGGCCGGGGTGCCGACCCTGTTCACCGCGCTGCTGAACACCCCCGGCATCGACGGCTACGACCTGTCCTCGCTGAAATTCTGCATCTCCGGCGGCGCGCCGCTGCCGCTCGAGGTCCGCAAGAGCTTCGAGAAGCTGACCGGCGCGGTGATCGTTGAAGGCTACGGGCTGAGCGAGGCCTCGCCGGTCTGCTGCGTCAACCCGATCCACAGCGGCAGCCGCGCCGGGTCGATCGGCCTGCCGCTGCCGCAGACCCGCTGCGAGGTGGTGACCCTGGAGGACAAGCATGCCCTGGCCCGGCCCGGCGAGACCGGCGAGATCTGCTTCCGCGGGCCGCAGGTGATGCTCGGCTACTGGCAGCGCCCGGAGGCCACCGAAGAGGTGATCATCGACGGCCGGCTGCATACCGGCGATGTCGGCCACATCGATGCCGACGGCTTCGTCTTCATCACCGACCGGCTGAAGGAAATGATCAACGCCTCGGGCTACAAGGTCTATCCGCGCCTGGTCGAGGAGGCGATTTACCAGCATCCCGCGGTGAAGGAATGCGCGGTCTTCGGGGTCGACGATCCCTATCGCGGCCAGACCGTGAAGGCGGTGATCTCGCTGAAGGCCGATGCCGCGCTGACCGCCGCCGAGCTGGACGGCTTCCTGGAATCCCGCCTCTCGCACATCGAGAAGCCGAAGTTCTACGAGTTCCGCGCCGAGTTGCCGAAGACGGCGGTCGGCAAGATCTACAAGAAGGCCCTGATCGACGAAGAAAAGGCGAAGGCGACCGCGCCCGCCAACCCACCTGTGGAGAAAGCGCTATGAAGGAAGCCGTCATCGTCGGCTATGCCCGCTCGCCGTTCCATTTCGCCAGCAAGGGCGCACTCGCCAAGGTCCGGCCGGACGATCTTGCCGCCGCCGTGGTGAAGGCGCTGGTCGAACGCACCGGCATCGACCCCAATGAGGTCGAGGACCTGCTGGTCGGCTGCGCCTTTCCCGAGGGCGAACAGGGGCTTAACGTCGCCAAGCTGATCGGCTTCATCGCCGGGCTGCCGCAATCGGTCGGTGGCGCCACGATCAACCGTTTCTGCGGCTCCTCGATGCAGGGCATCCATTCGGCGGCGGGCGCCATCGCCATCGGTGCCGGCGACGTCTTCATCTGCGCCGGCATCGAGAGCATGAGCCGGGTGCCGATGATGGGCTTCAACCCGATGCCCAACCCCGCCCTCGCCGAGCGCATGCCCGCCGCCTACATCTCGATGGGCATGACGGCGGAGAATGTCGCCAAGAAATATGCGATCTCGCGCCAGGAACAGGACGAATTCGCCGTCGGCAGCCAAGCCAAGGCGACCACCGCGCGGCAGGCCGGCCGGCTGAAGGACGAGATCGTCGAGGTCAAGGCCGGCAAGGACACGGTCAACAGCGACGGCTGCATCCGCGAAGGCACCACGCTCCAGGCGCTGGCCGACCTGAAGCCGGCTTTCGACCAGAACGGCGTGGTCACCGCCGGCACCTCCTCGCCGCTCACCGACGGCGCTTCCGCCTGCCTGGTGGTGTCGGCGGACTACGCCAAGGCCCACGGCCTGCGCCCGCTGGCCCGGATCCGCAGCGTCTCGGTCGCCGGCTGCGCCCCGGAGATCATGGGCATCGGTCCGGTCGCCGCCACCCAGAAGGCGCTGAAGCGCGCCGGGCTCACCATCAACGACATCGACGTCATAGAACTCAACGAGGCCTTCGCCGCCCAGGCGATCGCCTGCATCCGCGACCTCAAGATCGACCCGGCCAAGGTCAATCTCGACGGCGGGGCGATCGCCATCGGCCATCCGCTCGGCGCCACCGGGGCGCGGATCACCGGCAAGGCGGCGGCGCTGCTGAAGCGCGAGGGCAAGCAGTTCGCCCTCGCCACCCAGTGCATCGGCGGCGGCCAGGGCATCGCCACCGTGCTGGAGGCGATGATATGACCATCCGGAAGGCTTGCGTCATCGGCGCCGGCGTGATGGGCAGCGGCATCGCCGCCCAGATCGCCAATGCCGGCGTGCCGGTCCTGCTGCTGGATATCGTCCCCAAGGACGCCACCGACCGCAGCGCCATCGCCCGGGGCGCCATCGAGAAGCTGCAGAAGACCGACCCGGCGCCGCTGATGTCGCGCGCCGCCGCCAAGCTGATCACCCCCGGCAACATCGAGGACGATCTCGACCAGCTGCAGGACGTCGACTGGATCGTCGAGGCGGTCATCAAGCGCCTGGACATCAAGCAGGGGCTCTACCACAAGCTCGAGGCGAAACGGAAATCGGGCTCGATCCTCTCCTCCAACACCTCGACCATTCCGCTGCAGGTGCTGGTCGAGGGCATGCCGGAGAACGTCCAGCGCGACTTCTGCATCACCCATTTCTTCAACCCGCCGCGCTACATGCGCCTGCTGGAGGTCGTCGGCGGCGCCCGCACCCGGCCCGAGGTCATCGCCGAGATCAGCGCCTTCGGCGACGAGCGCCTGGGCAAGGCCATCGTCCGGGCGAAGGACACGCCGGGCTTCATCGCCAACCGGATCGGCGTCTTCTGGATGCAGGCGGCGGTGAACACCGCCCTCGACATGGGACTCACCGTCGAGGAGGCCGATGCCATCATGGGCCGGCCGATCGGCGCGCCGAAGACCGGCATTTTCGGCCTGCTGGACCTGGTCGGGCTGGATCTCCAGCCGCATGTCGACGCCTCGATGAAGGCGGCGCTGGCGCCGGACGATGCCTACCAGGCCGTGCGCCGCGATTTTCCCCTGATGAACAGGATGATCGCCGACGGCTATACCGGGCGCAAAGGCAAGGGCGGCTTCTACCGGCTGAACACCGAAGGCGGCCAGAAGGTCAAGGAATCCGTCAACCTGCAGACCGGCGCCTATGCCGTCTCCGACCGCGCCCGGCTGGACTCAGCCGATGCCGCCAAGGGCGGCCTCAAGGTCCTGGTCACCCATGCCGACAAGGGCGGAAAATACGCCTGGGCGGTGCTCTCGAAACTGCTGAGCTACGCCGCCTCCCTGGTTCCCGCCATCGCCGACGATATCGTCCAGGTCGATCTCGGCATGAAGACCGGCTTCAACTGGAAGCGCGGCCCGTTCGAGATGATCGACCAGCTTGGTGCCGCCTGGTTCGCCGAGCGGCTGGCGGCGGAGAAGATGCCGGTGCCGGCGCTGCTCAAGCTGGCGGCGGAGAAAGGCGGCTTCTACAAGATCGAAAGCGGGCGGCCGCATTACCTGGCGACCGACGGCAGCTACCGGCCGGTGGAACGGCCGAAGGGCGCCATCCTGCTCTCCGACATCAAGCTCGCCTCGAAGCCGATCGCCAGGAACGGCTCGGCCAGCCTCTGGGATATCGGCGACGGCGTCGCCTGCCTGGAATTCCACAGCAAGATGAATGCGCTGGATCCCGACAGCCTGGCGATGGTGAAGCAGGCGGTGGAGATCGTCGGCAAGAAGATGAAGGCGCTGGTGATCCATAACGAGGCCGAGAATTTCTCCGTCGGCGCGAATATCGGCCTCGCCCTTTTCGCCGCCAACATCGCCATGTGGCCGATGATCGAGGACATGATCGGCCAGGGCCAGGCGGCCTACAAGGCGCTGAAATTCGCGCCCTTCCCGACCGTCGGCGCGCCCAGCGGCATGGCCCTGGGCGGCGGCTGCGAGGTGCTGCTGCACTGCGCGGCGGTCCAGGCCCATGCCGAGACCTATATGGGCCTGGTCGAGGTCGGCGTCGGCCTGGTGCCCGGCTGGGGCGGCTGCAAGGAACTGCTGCTGCGCAACCAGCCAGGACCGCGCGATCCCAAGGGGCCGATGCCGCCGGTCGCCGCCGCCTTCGAGGCCATATCGCTGGCCAAGGTGGCAAAATCCGCAGCCGAGGCGATGGAGCTCAGATACCTCCGCCCCACCGATCGCATCACCATGAACCGCGACCGTCTGCTGGCGGATGCCAAGGCGCGGGCGCTGGAGATGCTGGCGGCGGGATATCAGCCGCCGGCGCCGGTCGAGCTGCGCCTGCCGGGGCCGGCCGGCCGCACGGCGCTGGGCCTCGCCGTTGACGGCTTCGCCAAGCAGGGCAAGGCATTGCCCCATGACGTCACCGTCTCCGCTGCGCTGGCCGAGGTCCTGACCGGCGGCGCCACCGACATGACCGAGATCGTCACCGAGGACCAGATCTCCAAGCTGGAGAAGAAGGCCTTCCTGTCGCTGCTCCGCACCGGCCCGACCCTGGCCCGGATGGAAGCCATGCTGACGACGGGCAAACCGCTACGGAATTGAGGTAGACCATGCCGGCCTATAAGGCGCCCCTGCGCGAGATCCGCTTCGTCCTCTACGAACTGCTGAAGGCCGAGGAGCTGGCGCGCGACATTCCGGATTTCGCCGAGGCGACGCCGGACGTGATCGACGCCATCCTCGAGGAGGCCGGGAAGTTCTGCGAGAACGAGCTGCAGCCGCTCAACCATCCGGGCGACGAGGAGGGCTGCCACCTGGAGAACGGCGTGGTGCGCACGCCCAAGGGCTTCAAGGAGGCCTATACCAAGTTCATCGAGGGTGGCTGGACCGGCCTGCCCTGCGACCCGGCCTATGGCGGCCAGGGACTGCCCAAGCTGGTGAATTTCGCCGTCGAGGAGATGATCTGCTCGGTCAACCTCTCCTTCGGGATGTATCCCGGCCTCTCCAACGGCAACTACAATGCGATCCATGCCCACGGCTCGGACGCGCAGAAGGCGCTCTATCTGCCGAAGCTGGTCGACGGCACCTGGTCGGGAACGATGTGCCTGACAGAGCCGCAATGCGGCACCGATCTCGGCCTGATCAAGACCCGCGCCGAGGCCGAGGCCGACGGCGCCTACAAGCTCTTCGGCACCAAGATCTTCATCTCCGCCGGCGAGCACGACCTGACCGAGAACATCATCCACCTGGTGCTGGCGCGCCTGCCCGATGCACCGGCAGGGATCCGCGGCATCTCGCTGTTCATCTGCCCGAAATTCCTGCCCACCGCCGAGGGCAAGCCCGGGGCGCGCAACGGCGTCGCCTGCGGCTCGATCGAGAAGAAGATGGGGATCAAGGCCTCCTCGACCTGCGTGATGAACTTCGACGGCGCCAAGGCCTGGCTGATCGGCCGGCCGCACAAGGGCATGTCGGCGATGTTCACCATGATGAACACCGCCCGCCTCGCCGTCGGCATGCAGGGCCTGGGCGTCGCCGAGGCGGCCTATCAGGGCGGCCTCGCCTATGCCAAGGACCGGCTGCAGATGCGCGCCCTGACCGGCGCCAAGTTCCCGGAGAAGGCGGCGGATCCGATCATCGTGCACCCGGACGTGCGCCGCATGCTGATGAAGACCAAGGCGCTCAATGAAGGCTGCCGCGCTCTGGCCTACTGGGTCGGCCAGGAGCTCGACATCTCGGCCCATCATCCGGATGCCGAGCGGCGCCAGCAGGCCGACGATTCGTCGCCCTGATGACGCCCATCGTCAAGTCCTTCCTCACCGACCAGGGATTCGACGCCGCCAACAACGGCGTGCAGATCTTCGGCGGCCACGGCTATATCCGCGAATGGGGCATGGAGCAGCTGATCCGCGATGCCCGCATCACCCAGATCTACGAGGGGACCAACGGCATCCAGGCGCTCGACCTCGTCGGCCGCAAGCTGCCCACCGGCACCGGCCGCCTCGCCCGCCGCTTCTTCCATCCGGTCAGCGCCTATATCGAGCAGGCCAGCGAGAACCCGGCGATGCTGGATTTCGTCCTGCCCCTCGCCAAGGCCTTTGCCAAGCTGCAGCAGGCGACGGCCTGGCTGGGCCAGGCGGGATTGTCCAATCCCGACGATGCCGGCGCCGCCGCGGCCGACTATCTCCGCCTCTTCGCCCTGGTTGCCATCGGCTACATGTGGTGCCGGATGGCGGAGATCGCCCTGGCGAAAAAGGACGGCGACGAGGCCGAGTTTTATGACGCCAAGCTGAAATGCGCCCGGTTCTATGTCGCCAAGCTGCTGCCGGAGACCAACAGCCTCTTCACCAGCCTCACCTCCGGCTCCGAGACGATCATGGCCCTGCGCGCCGAGGCGTTTTAGGCCGGCAAGATCCGTCGCCGGCCGATGCCGATGCCGATGCGGTTGATCCTCGCCGTGCTTCTCTGGGGCGCCTCGGCCGTCTGTGCCGCGGCGGCGGATCCCGCCCCCGGCGGCTATCGGCTCGGCATGTCGCTGGACGCGTTCCGGGCGCTGCCGCTCCCCGCAGGCGCCGCATCCGCCCTGCGCCTTCTGTGCTCCTACGAACCGGAGATGCAGACCCACATGGTCGGCATCCGCGGGCATGAGTTCGACGTCGCGCTCAAAGCCGGCGCCCTGGCCTGCATCTTCGCCGAGCCGGACCGGGTGAGCGGCGTCCGCTCCGGCTGGTGGCAGGAGGCCGAGGCCCCCTATGCCGGCCAGCCGATGAAGTGGCGGTTCTGGTTCGCCGGCGGCGCCCGCGAACCCCGGCAATGGGTGCTGATCGCGGCCAGCGCCCATGCCGATGACGCCCTCGCCGCCGATCCGCAAGCGGCAGCGGCGGTCGAAGCGCAGCTGGTGCGGGAGATCGGCGCCGGCACGCCCTTTTCCGGCGACGGCCGGCGCGGCCTCCGCTGGACCTTCGGCGGCCGGCAGGCACATTTCCTGATGATGCCGGCCGCCGGCCCGCTGCAGAAGGCGCGCCTCTGCCTCGGGATCCAGGATGTTGCCGCCGTCGCCGCGATCAACCGGCGCCTGGCGCCGTCCAGCATGCGCCTCGCCAGCCTCTGCGAAAGCCAGTCCTGATGCCGATCGCGATCGCCGCCCGATGATGAAGCCGCCCATCCTCAGGATCGCCCTGGCAGGATTGCTGCTGCTGGCCCTCGGAGCGGCGCGCCCCGCCGCAGCGAAGCCCTATGCCATCCTCGGCTATCCCCTGGGCATGAGCTTTGCCGATTTCATGGCGCAGCCGATTCCCGGCAGCGCCGGCAAGACCGGCTGGCGCATCCTCTGCGCCGACGGCCGCGAGCTGCACGGCCACATGATGGGCTTCATCGGCGCCGATCACGACATCGAGACCCGGATCGGCGCCAAGACCTGCCTCTTTGCCGAGCCCGACCTGGTCAGCGGGCCGAAATGGTGGAAACCGGCGACCGTGCCCTATGCCGGCAAGCCGATGATCTGGATCTTCCGCTTCCTCAGCGACCCGCAAGGCGCCGAGGCCCGTCGCCTGTTCGCGATCACCGCGCTCTATCGCCCGGACTGGGAGGCGCGCAACCAGCCGATCGACGCGATCGAGCCGGCCCTGGTCGACGCCTTCGGTCCCGGCGACGCGATCGAGCAGGAGAAGCTCAGCGGACGGATCTGGCGGGACGGCGACCAGACGGTGGAATTCGCCGCGCAGAAGCTGCCGCCCTCGGTGCAGCAGGCCTCCTTCTGCATCGGCCTCGTCGACGAGACCTGGCTCGTCGAACTCAATCGCCGACTCGATCCCTTCCGTCGCCAGCACTGGCGTGTCTGCATTCCCGACATGAATCGCAACACACACTGACGGCAGCAGTTCCGTATGAAGAAATTGTCAACGCGCGCAGCCGTTGTGATCTAGCTGTGACTCCCCAGTGACTTATCGGTTTCGTAAGGAACTCTTTACCTTCTCGCCTTGTAGCCTCCTCTGACGCTGTCTAGACAGGCAGCGAGACCACACGAGGGGACGAAAATCATGAAGCTTTCTCATTCTCTTATGGGACTCATATTGGCCAGCGCGGGTGCAGCGCCTTTCGCCGCCGGCAGCGCTTCGGCAGATCAATACTCCGTCATGGAATACCAGCTCGGCATGAGCTTCGCCGATTTCTCGGCCAAGCCGCTGCCGGAGTCCGCGGACCTGACCACCGGCCGCCAGCAGGTGAAGCTGCTCTGCGGCGGCGACCCGGTGTTGCGGCACAATGTCATCGGCTATGTCGAGGGCGATTTCGACGTCGACCGCAAGATCGGCGTGAAGACCTGCACCTTCATGGCACCGGAATCCGCCGGCAAGAGCAGCTGGTGGCTGCCGGTCCGGATCAACGTGGCGCAGAAGCCGATGATGTGGCTGTTCGATTTCATCGACCCGAATGCGGCCGGCGGCAGCAACAACGACGGCGGCAAGAACGACGGCGACATGGAGCTGTTCAGCATCCGCGCCGAATACCTGCCCGACTGGCAGCACCGCACCGAGCCGGTGGACGACATGACCGGCGCGCTGGAGACCGTCCTCGGGCCGGCGAAGTCCCTGGACTACGACGGCGGCAGCCGGCACATGTGGTCGAACGGCGAGAGCTGGGCCCAGCTCAGCATCGACAAGCCGGTGATGGAGGCGGCCTCGACCAAGCTGCGCCTGGTCTTCAATCATGCCGAACTGATGGAAGAATATAAGCGCCGCTACGAGGAGGCCTCCGGCCAGCAGGCCATGCTTCCCTTGATAACTTATTGATATAACTTATTAATATCTGAGAGCTTCGGCTCCCGGCGCCTTTGTGACGCCGGTCACTGGCGAAAGCCTGCCGTCATCCCTATTTCGTAGGGTGTCGGCAGGCGTCCCCTCGCTTGCCGGCGAGAGTACCCTAGGTTTGCGATTGTTAACTTTGGTGTCCAACCCGCCCAGATCCTTGCCTCCCCGGCAAACCTGGGCCCGGACCCCACGCCGGCAGGCCCCCCTGCCCCCCAACTGCCTGCCGGCGACCCCTTACTTCGGCTGAACCCCGCAAGACGACACCGCTCCCGGAACCATCCCGGCGCCGTCACGTTTACGTCAATATCGGCGGCTACACTGCGCGTCGAAAATTTGCCATTCCGGAGTGGACATGAGCCGCAGGGCATTTCGCGCCTTCTTCGAGCCGGTGAGGCTGGCGGTCCGCGGCTGGGCCTATAGCCCGCTGCCGCAGATCCGCCTCGGCTACCGCGCCTTCGGTCTGGCCCAGGGCCGGACCCGGCCGGCGAACGACGCCTAGTTCGGGATTTCGGTCAATCCGTAGCCCGCGGGCAGCCTGGCGGCCTTCAACTCCAGGCGGTCTTCCTTCAGCGGAATCTCGATCTTGGTCTGGTCGTCGAGGACCAGGCGCAAGGTCGCGTCGGTGAACAGGGTCTTCGGATCGCCGTCGCGCTCGACGAAGATCCGGTCGATGCCGTCGGGATACTGCGCCGAGACCAGGTCGATCTTCGGCAGCCAGTTGAGCGGCGCATCGGCGTCGATCGCCGCCTGCGGCAGGGTGACGACGATGCGCTGCAGCGGCTCGGTCTTCGAGGCATAGGAGATGACGGCGCCGGCATTCCTGACGCCCTTGAAGACGACGTCGTCCATCGCGGTCGGGGCGGTGTGATAGGCGAGGATGCGCTCGTTCCGAAAGCCGCCCTTGGCGCCCAGGGACGCCCATTGGCCCGACGGGCCTTCGCCGGTGGCGTTGAACAGGTATTTCCCCGTCTCCAGGCTGTAGACCGCGTTGGTCTCCTGTTCGACACAGCAGCCGTAGCGCTTCAGGGTGAGGAAGGGGCCGTCGGCGGCAACTTCGTCGCCGATCCCCTCGATGGTGAAGGCGGCGGCGCCCTTGCCCGCGGTGGAGAGGGGAAAGGCCGTGACCTTGACCCGGGGTGGGTCGAACTGGGATTCCTCCTGGTCGATCTCGACCTGGCTGGCGGTCTCCTCGATCAGCAGCAGCTGGCGCTCGATCGTCTGGTCCTTCAGCGCCGCGCCGAAGACATTGACGGCGTAGCGCCGATTGACGGTGTTGATCCTGATCCCGGCGCCTTCCTTGACCACGGTCACGGTGGAGGGCTGCTGTTCGGCGACCAGATCCTCGGCCAGGGCCGGGGCCGCCAGACTTCCGGCGAAGAGCAACGCGGCAAGCAATCGACTCATCATGCACCTGAAAGAGTGAACCCGGGCCATCTTCCCACGGATCGGCGAAAGGCGGCAATGATCCGCCGGGCGCCGCTTACATCGGGCTCAGCCCAGCATGTCCTTGATCCCGTAGTTCAGATAGGCGCCGCGCAGATACCAGGGGCGGAGGGCCGGCAAGGGAAAGCGCGGCGGCGGATGGCGGACCAGTTCCGGGCGGCGGTCCGGGGCGCCGGCGATGACGTCGGCGATCGCCCGACCCGCCCAGCTCGCCATGGCGACGCCGTTGCCGTGATAGGCCAGGGCGAAATAGGTCCCCGGCTCTGCCGACCAGCTGCCGATATGGGGGATGAAATCCATTGCCAGGCAGACCAGGCCCGACCAGCGATGGGTGATCTCGACGTCGCGCCAGGCGGGGAAATAGGCGCGGAAGGCCGCCTCGATGCGCTGCGACTGCCGCGCCAAAGCGTCGGGCGCCGCGCTGATGCCGCCGCGGCCGCCGAAGACCATGCGGCCGTCCGGCAGCAAACGGAAGTAATGCAGCAGGTTGCGCAGGTCGAAGGCCATGTCGGTGCTGGTCCAGCCCTGGGCGGCAAGCTCGTCCGGGCGCATCGGCCGGGTCGCTACCACCGAGGACAGGGCCGGCAGCAGCCGGGCGCCGAAGCCGGGATGCAGATCCTCGGGCGTATAGCCGTTGGTGGCGATGAGCACGCGATCGGCCAGCAGGCTGCCCTTGGGCGTCACCAGCCGGTGCCGGCCGCCCTCGCGCCGCCAGCCGGTGACCGCGCTCTGTGCCGCGATCCCTGCCCCGGCGCGCGCCGCGGCGGCGGCAAGGCCGGTCGCGTATTTCATCGGGTTGAGGCCGAAGCCGACGGGATTGCGGATGGCGCCGTGGAAGTCGGGACCGGCCATGCCGCGATCCGCGAGATCGGCACGGGAGAGGATGCTCCAGCGCGCGCCGAATTCCCGCGCCATGAAATCCACCTCGGCGGCGAATCCCCGCATCGCGCCGGGCCGGTGGGCAAGCGCGATCTCGCCGCTGCCGGCACGGTCGGCGTCGATGCCTTCGCCGGCCAGGATGTCGCCGACCAGTTCCACCGATTCCACCTGGGCGCGGTAGAAGGCGCGGGCATCCTGGGCGCCGTATTTCCGGATGACGTCGCCCCAGGCCAGCTTGCTCGAGCCCATGCAGCAGAAGCCGCCGTTGCGGCCGGAGGCGCCCCAGCCGGGAAAGGCCCGTTCCAGGACCTGGACGCCGAGGCCATGGGTGCGGGTCAGGTGCAGGGCGGCGGAGAGGCCGGTATAGCCGCCGCCGATCACCGCGACCTCGGTCCGCTGGTCGCCGACCAGCTCGGGATAGGCGGCCGGCGGCTCGACCAGCGACGCCGCCCACCAGCTCCTGGCCGGGCGCGCGGGATCGAGCGCGGTCGGGTGATAGAGGTGGCGCATCACTCCCAGCGGCCGCCGCGCTCGGCGTAGAAGGCATCGGAATAGGGATACCACCAGGACTGCAGCTCGGCCTTGGGATCGAGCATCACCATCTTCGACTGCCGGAAGGCGTTGAGCCCGAGGCGGCTCAGGGCCCGTCCCAGGCCGGAGAGCTTCCACCCGCCGAAGGGCAGGGCGTCGTTGTCGCCCAGGACATTGTTGACCCAGACCATGCCGGATTCGAGCCGCTCCGCCGCCGCCATCGCCTCGTCCAGCCGTCCGGTATAGATGGCGGCACCCAGGCCAAAGCGGGAGCGGTTGGCAAGCGCGACCGCCTCCTCGAAATCCCGCACCTTGATGACCGGCGCCACCGGCCCGAACATCTCCGCCTGCAGGATCGACATCTCGGGCCGTATGCCGGTCAGCACCGTCGGCTCGTAGAACCAGCCGGTATTGAAGGCGGGCGGGATGCGGCCGCCGCAGGCGATCTTCGCGCCTTCGCGCACCGCCTGGTCGATGAAGCCCATCACCTTGTCGCGGGCCGCCGCGCTGACCAGCGGGCCGATCTCGACGTTCTTCAGCCCGGGCCCGACGCGCAGCGCCCGGGCGCGCTTGACCAGCGATTCGACGAAGGCGTCATGCACCTGCTCGTGGACATAGATCCGTTCGGTCGAGGTGCAGATCTGTCCCGAGAGGTGGAAGGCCGCGGTGGTGGCGGCGGCGGCGGCCACCTCGGTGTCGACGCTGTCCATGACGATCAGCGGATCGCTGCCGCCGGCCTCGATGACGCAGGGCTTCAGCCGCTCGCCGCAGGCGGCGGCGACGCGCCGGCCCGCCTCGACGCTGCCGGTGAAGGCGACGACGCCGATGCGCGCATCCTCGATCAGCGCCATGGCAGTTTCGGCGCCGCCGGTGACGCAGGTGACGAGACCGGCGGGCAGCGCCTTGAAATGCTCCATGAAGGCGAGCGTGCAGAGGCTGGCCGCCGGCGCCGGCTTGATGACCACGGCATTGCCGACCGCCAGCGACGCCGCCACGGTGAAGGCCATCAGGATGATCGGGAAGTTGTAGGGCAGGATATGGGCGCTGACGCCGAAGGGATGGTACCTGGCATATTGCAGCGCGCCCGGCGAAGTGGGCGCGGCGAGGAAGCCGGCGTCGTCGCGGGCGAGCTCGGCGAAGTAGCGGAAGATGGGGGCCACGTTCATCAGCTCGCCCACCGATTCGGTGAAGGGCTTACCCATCTCGCGGGTCATCAGCTCGGCCGCCGGCCCGGTGGTGGCGGTCTGGATCGCGTCGGCGAGCCGGTGCAGGGCGGCCGCGCGGCTCTTGCCGTCGAGCTTCGCCCAGTCCCTCTGCGCCGCGACCGCGCCGGCCAACAGCGGATCGAGCACCGCCTCGGTGCATTGCGCGGCGCGCCCCACCGCACTCAGATCGGCGGGGTCCTGGCGCGACTCCAGCGCCGCGCCCGCCGGCACCTGGTAGCCGCCGGCGGCAAAGACCTGGCCGGCGAAGGGATCGAAACGGGTCATGCTGTCCCCTAGCGGATCATGTAGACCTTGCGCACCGTCTCGTGCACCCGGCAGGTGCCCTTCCAGTCCTGGGGGAAGAAGGCGATGGTGTCGGGATAGATCTCGATCACCTCGCCGGACTCGTGGGTATAGGTGCAGCGGCCGAGCAGGAAATGGCAGAACTCGTCGCGGGTGACGTGGCAGTTCCAGTAGCCCGGCGTGCAGACCCAGATGCCGGTCTCGTTCTCGCCGTTGGGGCCCTTGTGCAGCAGCACGCCCGAGGTGATCGACCGGCCCTCGATCATGGTGGGGATCGGGCCCCAGTCCTTCAGCTCGGTCACGGATTTCGGATTGTAGATGACGGGTGTCGTCACGTTGGCGGGCTCCTATCGCAGCATGTAGGCGTTGCGGATGGTCGCGTGGACGGTGCAGATGCCGGTCCAGCCGGCGGGAAAATGCACCGCGGTGCCGGGCCGGACCTCGATCACCTCGCCGTCGTCGCGCACATAGGTGGCGCGTCCGGCAATGAAATGGCAGAACTCGTCGCGCGGGATCGAGAGCGGCCATTTCCCCGGCGTGCAGACCCAGAGGCCGACCTCGGGCGAATTGCCGCCGAGCGCCGGGTCCGGGCGCTTGAACAGCAGCCGGCCGGAGGATTTCGACCGGCCCTCGATGCCATCCGGCTGCTCGCCCCAGTCCGCGAGATCGGCATAGTCCGTGGCGCCGACGATATGCGGGGCGCTGGAGGCGAGATGCGCGGTCGGCGTCATGGCCGGAAGGTCCCGGTGGTGGCGATCTCGGCCAGGATGTTGGCGGCCTTCTCGGTGCCCTTGGCGGCCTGCATGTGCCGGGCGATGGCGGCGAGGCGGGCCTGCATCGCCTTGTCCTTCAGCAGCCGGTCGATCATGCCGCCGAGCTGCGCCTCGGTCCAGGTATAGCGCGGCAGCTGGTCGCCGTAGCCCGTGTCGTGGATGCGCGCCGCATTGTCGAGCCCGTCCCAGCAGAACGGCATGATGATCGCCGGCTTGCCGAAATAGAGCGCCTCGTTGAAGCTGTTGTTGCCGCCGTGGTGGATGAAGAGGTCAACGTGCGGGATGACGGCGGGCTGCGGGTACCAGCTCTCCAGATGCACGTTGCCGGGCACGTCGGCGTATTCGCCGATATAGTCGCCGACATTCATCAGGAAGCGGTAGGGCAGCTTGGCGAAGCAGGCGATGAGCTGCTTGTAGAGCTCGACATCGGCGGCGCCGAGCGAACCGTAGCTGACATAGATCAGCGGCTTGCCCTCGTTGGCCTTGAAGCTCGGCACCGTATAGACGCCCTCGTCGCGCACGCAGCCCTCGAGATACTGGAACTGCTTCGGATCGAGCGGGGTCCGGCGCTTGAAGGCCAGGGGCTTGGGATAGAGCAGCAGGTTCATGCTCGGCGAGGCCTCGAAGAACTGGCCGAGCGGATAGGGCGCGTGACCGACCTTCTTCAGGAACTCGTTGAACCGGGCATGGGTCGGCTTCACCAGCTCGAGGAAGCGGTTCTCGAAGGCCTCGAAGCCGGCCTTGTCGTTCTCGTGGCAGCCCGAGAGATGCGGCGGGATGTCCGGATCGGGAATCTCGTTCTCCGAGCAGGAGATGATGCGCACCCAGGGACTGCCGGCCTTCTTGATCGCCGGGAACAGGATCACGTTGTCGACCGCGACCAGGTCCGGCTTGATCCGGGAGAGATGGGCGTTCAGCCCCTCCTCGGCGATGATCGCGGAATCGACGATCGCCTCCCAGACCGGGATCACGTAGGTCGGCAGCTGGTCGATCGGCGACAGGCGGAAATGCGGCTTCTTCTCGGCGATGAAGTTCGCCCAGAACTTGGCGATCTCCTCGTCCGACATACCGCCCGACATGTCGACCAGGTTTTCTTCGAAGCCGTATTTCTCGAAGACGCCCTTGAAGCCCTTGTCGCAGACGAAGACCGGGTTGTGGCCCATGCGCCTCAGGTTCTGCGCGATGCCGACGCAGTTCAGCGCCGGGCCGAAGGCGGCTTCGGGAAAGAGAACGATCGTCTTGCCACTCATTTACTGCTCCCTATCGGTGACAATCTGCTGCCGGTGCATCCGGGCCCTCAGTCGACCAGCAAACGTGCATGTTCGCCGGACCAGGCGCAATAGAAGCGACGGCCGCGCTCCGCCTGGTCGGCCAAGGCATGCGAGGCCGGCAGGCGGGCGACCAGGACCTGGCCGGTGGCGTCGAGGCGGAGATGCAGGATGACGTCCTGGCCGAGATAGGCCGCGCCGTCGACCGTGCCGGCGAGCGCCCGGTCGGCGGGTTCCGCCGTCAGCACGATGCGCTCCGGCCGGATGGCAAGGGCGGCGGCACTACCCTCCGGCACGTCGCCGGCATTGGCCGCGGGCAGCGTGCCGAGGCCCGGCACCTCGAGCCCGGCGCCGCGCCGAACTCCCTCGATGAAATTGGTCTGGCCGATGAAGTCGGCGACGAAGCGGTTGTCCGGCCGCTCGTAGAGCTCGCGCGGCCGGCCCAATTGCGCGATCCGGCCGGCCTGCAGGAGAGCGATGCGGTCGGCCATGGTGAGGGCCTCCTCCTGGTCGTGGGTGACCACCAGGAAGGCGATGCCGGTCTCCTGCTGCAGCCGCTTCAGCTCGATCTGCATCTGCTCGCGGAGCTTCTTGTCGAGGGCGCCGAGCGGCTCGTCCAGCAGCAGCAGCTTCGGGCGCTTCACCAGGGCGCGCGCCAGGGCCACCCGCTGCTTCTGCCCGCCGGAGAGCTGGTGCGGCCGGCGGCCGGACTGGCCGCTGAGCTGCACGAGGCCGAGGGCTTCCTCGACCCGGCGCTTCAGGTCGCTGCCGGCGACGCCCTCCATCTCCAGCCCGTAGGCGACGTTGGCATAGACCGACATGTGCGGGAACAGGGCATAGGACTGGAACATCAGGTTGATCGGCCGACGATTGGGCTTCATCGCGGTGATGTCCTGGCCGTCGAGCAGGATCCGCCCGCGGTCCGGCGTCTCGAAGCCGGCGATCATCCGCAGCAGCGTTGTCTTGCCGCAGCCCGAGGGTCCAAGCAGGCCGAAGAATTCCCGGTCGGCGACGGCGATGCTGAGATCGTCGACCGCGACCACCGGGCCGAAGCTCTTGGTGACGCCCTCGACCTGCAGCAGGACGCTCACAGCTCGACCTCGCGGTTGAGCCGCTGCGACAGGAAGACCAGGACGAAGGAGACCCCCATGACGATGGTGGCGACGGCATTGATCTCGGGCGTCACGCCGAAGCGGATCATCGCATAGATCTGCATCGGGAAGGTCGTCGAGGCCTGGCCGGCGCCGGCGGTGAAATAGGCGATGATGAACTCGTCGATCGAGAGCGTGAAGGACAGCAGCGCGGCGGCGATCACGCCCGGCGCGATCACCGGCAGCGTGACCCGGCGGAAGGTGGTCAGCTCGCTGGCCCCGAGGTCGATCGAAGCCTCGATGATCGAGCGGTCGAAATGCTTGAAGCGGGTGCGCACCACCGCGCAGACGAAGGCAATGTTGAAGACCGCATGGGCGAGGATGATGGAATGCAGCCCCATCGTCATCTTCAGCAGCGAGAAGAAGCTGAGCAGGGCGATCGCCAGCACGATGTCGGGAATGATCATCGGCGCCGCGACCAGGGCCTCGACCGCCGGATGCGGCTTCTTCTCCTCGAGCCCCATGGCGAGCAGGGTGCCGACCACGGTGGAGATCGCGGTCGAGGCGAAGGCGACGACCAGCGAGTTGCGCACCGAGCTCAGGATCTTCTGGTTTTCCATGAGCCTGCCGTACCACTCGGTGGAGAAGCCGGTCCAGGCCGTCGGCAGGCCGCTCTTGTTGAAGCTGAGCACCACCAGAACGATGATCGGCCCGTAGAGAAACAGGTAGACCAGGCCGAGATGGGCCTGCAGCCAGCGGCGGATCGGGTCGGCGGCAAGGCCGCTCATGTCCGCGCCTCGTTCTGGCTGCGGTTGACGATCAGCGCCTGCAGGGTCAGGAGCAGCATCATCACGCCGACCAGCAGGAAGGCCAGCGTCGCCCCGAACGGCCAGTCGCGGGCAGTCAGGAACTGGTCATAGATCAGGTTGCCGAGCATCGTCCGCTTGCCGCCGCCCAGCAGGTCCGGGGTCACGAAGTTGCCGATCGAGAGCACGAAGACGAAGACCGAGCCGGCGGCGATGCCGGGCAGCGTCAGCGGCAGGGTGATGCGGCGGAAGGTACGCCAGGCGCTGGCGCCGAGGTCGGCCGAGGCCTCGCGCAGGTCCGGCGCCAGCTTCGAGATCGAGCTGTACAGCGCCAGGATCATGAAGGGCACGTAGCCGTAGACCAGGCCGGTGACGATGGCGAAGTCGTTGTAGAGCAGCGGCAGCGGCTGCTGGATCAGGCCGGCGCCCTCGAGCGCACGGTTGATCAGGCCCTCGCGGTTCAGCAGGACGATCCAGGCATAGGTGCGGATCAGGTAGTTGCTCCAGAACGGCATCATGACGACGATCAGCAGCGCCATCTGCCGCTGCTTCGGCTGCAGGGCGATGCAGTAGGCGGCGGGATAGCCGATCAGCAGGGCGAAGACCACGGCCAGTCCGGCGATCTTCGCGGAATAGAGAAAGATCCCGGCATAGAGCGGGTCGATCGCCCGGACGAAGTTCTCCAGGGTGAAGGTGTAGTCGACGCCGCCATAGACCCCGCGCTCGAAGAAGCTCAGCACGAAGATCAGCCCGCAGGGCGCCACCAGCAGCAGTGCCAGCCAGCCCAGTCCGGGACCCAGAAGTATGGCGCGGCGCGCGAATGACATCGAAGTTTCCGCAGGAATGCCGTGGCGGTTCCGCCGGAAACGCAGCCGCCGCGCCGACGGCCCGGCGCGGCGGCGTCGCGTTCCGTCCTCAGTTCGCCGAGGTGATCTCGCTCACCGTCTTCGACCAGAGCTTCTGCGCCTCGCCGAGGTCGCGCATCTGCTCCAGCTTCATGAGCTCGGCCGGCGTGATGCCGAGGTTGGGATACTGCGCGATCAGCTTCGGATCGAGCCCGTCCATCGCCGCCTTGTTCGGCACCTTGTAGAGGATGTTCTCGGCCACCCAGCGATGCACTTCCGGCCGCAGCACGTAGTTGATGAAGGCCTCCGCGGCATCCTTGTTCTCGCTCGCCGAGGTCACCACCATGGCGTCGACCCACATGTCGCTGCCTTCCTTGGCGACGACGTACTTGATCGCCGGGTTCTCGGCGATGCCGTAGTTGCACCAGCCGTCCCAGGCTTCCACCAGCAGCGCCTCGCCGGAGACCAGCTTGGAGTAGAAGGTCGTGTCGTCATAGGCGAGCAGGTTCTTCTTCGCCGCGATCAGCACGTCCTTGGCCTTGGCGACCTCGGCCACGTTCGGCGTGTTGATCGAGTAGCCCAGCGACAGCAGCGCCGGCACCATCAGCCAGCGGTCGGTCGCCAGCATGGTGATCTTGCCCTTCAGCGCGTCGCTCGGCTGCAGCAGGTCGTTCCAGCTGGTCGGTTCCGGCTTCACCAGGTCGCTGCGGTAGCACAGCCCGGTGGTGCCCCAGGAATAGGGGACCGAGAATGTCAGGCCCGGATCGTGCGGCAGCTGCATCGCCTCGGGATAGAGGTTGGCGAGGTTCGGGATCTTGGAATGATCGAGATCGGCGGCGAGGCCCAGTTTGTGCAGCGCCTCGGCGAAGGGCGAGGATACGAACAGCACGTCGTAGCCCTTGCCGCCCGAGGCCGTTACCTTGCCCATGATCTCCTCGTTGGTGGCATGCACGGCCATCTCGGCCTGGATGCCGGTCTCCTTGGTGAAGTTCTCCAGCAGGTCCTTCGGCATGTAGCCGTCCCAGTTGGAGATCACGATCTTCTGCTGGGCGTTGGCGGCGCCGGCGGCGACCAGAAGCGCGGCCGCAGCGGCCGCGCCGATGAGTTTCTTCAGCATGGCACTCCCCGTCTTGTGTTGTTGGCTCCGCGTCCCATCCGATCCGCGCGCCGGGAGCTGAAGCGCGCCTTCCGCGTCATTATCGGCAAGAATGAAATTCGTTACAAGAGTTTCATTCCGGCGGCCTGCCCTTCAATAGCCGGGCGGCGTGGTGGCCCAGAGCACCCGGGTGACCTGCTTCGAGGCGCTGCCGAAGCGGTGCGGCCGGGTGCTCTTGAAGCGGAAGGAATCGCCCTCCTCGAGGATATACCGCTGCTCCTCGATCCAGAGCTCCAGGCGCCCGCTCAGCACCACCCCCGCCTCCTCGCCCTTGTGGGTGTAGTGCTCCTTGCCGGAGGAACCACCGGGCTCGATGGTCACCATCAGCAGTTGCAGGACCCCCGGCGCGGTCGGGCTCAGCAGCTCCTTCAGCACCCCGGTGGTCGGCAGGTTGAGGATCGGCCGCGCCTTCCGCCGCATGATGGTGCCGAATTCCGCCGCCGGCGGCAGCTCGATCGCGTGGAACACGTCGCCGACCGGCACCTTCAGGCTCTCGCTGAGGCGCTTCAGGGATCGGATCGAGGGCGAGGAGACGCCGCGCTCGATCTGGCTGAGATTGCCGATGGAGAGGCCGGAACTGGCCGCCAGCTGCTCCAGCGACAGGCCCTGGGCCTTGCGGAGCGCGCGCAGCTGCTGGCCGAGCCAGAGATCGGCGGAGCTCAGTCCGGCAGTCTCCAGGGCGGAGGCATTGGAATTGGCGGCGCGTTTCGCCGGGCGCGGCAGCGATGACCGCGCCGCCTTGCCCGCCCGCCGCCGGCGTTCGGCCGCGAGGCCGGCGGCCTTAGACCTGGGATCGCTTCCATCCATATATCGCAGATAGCACAGGGCCCGTCCGCTCCGCAATCCAGGGCGGTAGAGGCCGGAATACCCGCGCGCCGCCCGGCCGCGGGGCCGGTTCCCTTTGTCGTCCTGCTTTGCTATCAAGTTGCCATGAATGAATTCGATATCGTGGTCATCGGCGCCGGCGCCGCCGGCATCGCCGCCGCCCACGCCGCCCGGGCGGCCAAGCTGACCTGCCAGGTGCTCGAGGCCAATGACCGGGTCGGCGGCCGCGCCTTCACCGATACCGCCAGCCTTAGCCAGCCCTTCGACCACGGCTGCCAATGGCTGCATGCGGCCAGCATCAACCCGCTGGTGCCGCTGGCCGATAGGCTCGGCATCCGCTACAGCAAGCCGCCATTCGCCTTCCGCATCCATGACGGCAGGTGGTGGCTCAACGACACCCTGGTGGCGGAATTCGTCGCCGCGATGCAGGCGGCCTATGGGCGCATGGACGAGGTCGGACGGGCCGGAAACGACGTCGCCGCCGCCACCTGCCTCGACCCGGCGGACCGCTGGACGGCGGCCTTCCGCCGCAACTACACCTCGTACATGGCGGCGCCGCCCGAGGAGGTCTCGGTCTACGACACCTCGCGCTTCGCCCATACCGACGAGAACTGGCCGGTCGATGACGGGTTCGGCAGCCTGTTCCAGCGCCTGGCCGAGGGCCACGAGATCCGCACCCATTGCCCGGCGAAATCGGTGGATTGGGGCAGCGACCAGATCATGGTGGGCACGCCCCAGGGCATGCTCTTCGCCCGCGCCGTCATCGTCACGGTCTCGACCGCGGTGCTGGCGGCGGAGCGGGTCAAGTTCTTCCCCCTGCTGCCGGACTGGAAGCAGGCGGCGATCGCCCAGGTGCCGCTCGGCTTTGCCGAGAAGATCGCCCTGGAATTCCAGCCGGATCCGTTCCTCGGGCTGGAGACGCATTTCGCCGTGATGGATTGGGCCGGCGCGCCGCCGGGCGGATTCCTGGTGCATCCCTTCGGCCGGCCGGTGGCGACCCTGTTCCTCGGCGGCGCCACGGCGCGGGATCTCGCCACCGGGCCGGAGGAGGCCGCGGTCGATTTTGCCAAGGAGACCCTGAAGACGCTGTTCGGCGCGGATGTCGCGCGCAAGGTGACCCGCAGCAAGGCGACGCGCTGGGCCGCCGAGCCCCTGGTCGGCGGCGCCTATTCGGTGCTGAGGCCGGGCGGCGGCGAGGCGCGGGCGCAGCTGGCCGAGCCGGTCGCCGACCGGCTGTTCTTCGCCGGCGAGGCGACCTCGCCCGACGCCTTCTCGACCGCGCACGGCGCCTGGCAGTCGGGCTTCGCCGCGGTGGCGGCGGTGAAGAAGGTCCTCGGCTAGCGCGTCACGCCGGCCGACATCCGGAATGCCGCGAGGCCGCCTACTTGAAGGCGCGGATATCCGTCAGGTGCCCGGTGATCGCCGCCGCCGCCGCCATCGCGGGGCTCAGCAGATGGGTCCTGCCGCCGCGCCCCTGGCGGCCCTCGAAATTGCGGTTCGAGGTCGAGGCGCAGCGCTCGCCGGGGGCGAGCTTGTCGGGATTCATCGCGAGGCACATCGAACAGCCGGGCTCGCGCCAGTCGAAGCCGGCGGCGATCAGGATCTTGTCGATGCCCTCGGCTTCCGCCTGGCTCTTCACCAGGCCGGAGCCCGGGACCACCATGGCATTGACGCTCCCCGCCACCTTCCTGCCCTGCGCCACCTTCGCCACTTCGCGCAGATCCTCGATCCGGCCGTTGGTGCAGGAGCCGATGAAGACCCGGTCGATCTTCACCTCTGTCAGCTTCATGCCGGGCTTCAGGCCCATGTATTCCAGCGACCGGGCGATCGCATGCTGCTTGTTCTCGTCCGCCGCATCCGCCGGATTGGGCACGATGCCGGTGATCGGCAGCACGTCTTCCGGGCTGGTGCCCCAGGTGACCTGCGGCGCGATATCCTCGGCCCTCAGCTCGATCTCGGTGTCGTATTTGGCGCCGGGATCCGAGGGCAGCGACTTCCAATAGGCGATGGCTGTTTCCCAGGCCCCCGCCTTGGGCGCCATCGGCCGGCCCTTCAGGTATTCGAAGGTGGTCTCGTCGGGCGCGATCAGGCCGGCGCGGGCACCGCCCTCGATCGACATGTTGCAGATCGTCATCCGCCCTTCCATCGACAGGCCGCGGATCGCGTCGCCGGCATACTCGATGACATAGCCGGTGCCGCCGGCAGTGCCGATCTTGCCGATGATCGCCAGCACGATGTCCTTGGCGGTGACGCCGAGGCCGAGCTTGCCGTTGACGGTGATGCGCATGTTCTTGGCCGGGCGCTGGATCAGCGTCTGGGTGGCCAGCACGTGCTCGACCTCGGAGGTGCCGATGCCGAAGGCCAGCGCCCCAAAGGCGCCGTGGGTCGCGGTATGGGAATCGCCGCAGACGATGGTCATGCCGGGCTGGGTCAGGCCCTGCTCCGGCCCGATGATATGCACGATGCCCTGGCGGATGTCGGTCATGCCGAAATAGGGCACGCCGAAATCGCGGCAGTTCTTCTCCAGGGTCTCGACCTGGATCCGGCTTTCCTCTTCGACGATGCCCTTGGAGCGGTCGCTGGTCGGGACGTTGTGGTCCGCCACCGCGAGCGTCGCCTGCGGCCGGTGCACCTTGCGTCCCGAGGTCCGCAGGCCCTCGAAGGCCTGGGGCGAGGTCACCTCATGCACCAGATGCCGATCGATATAGATGAGGCAGGTGCCGTCATCCGCCCGATGCACCAGATGGTTTTCCCAGATCTTGTCGAACAGCGTCTTTGCCATGGTGCCCGCTACCTAGTATCCACAGTGCCACGGGATCGCCGTCGACGATCCCACGCCCCGCTCCTGCCCCTCCTGCAGAGGGACGGGACGCGGGGCCCCGCGCTCTCTCGATCCGCCGACCGGACCTACTCCGTCGCGCCGGCTTCTTCCGCCGCGCCCGCGCGCTCGGCGATCCGGGCCGACTTGCCGCGGCGGCCGCGGAGGTAATACAGCTTCGCCCGGCGCACGTCGCCATGACGCAACACCTCGATCCCGGTGAGGCGCGGCGAATACAGCGGGAAGATGCGCTCGACGCCTTCGCCGTACGAGATCTTGCGCACGGTGAAGGACGAGTTGAGGCCGGCATTCTTGCGGGCGATCACCACGCCCTCGAAGGCCTGCACGCGCTCGCGGTCGCCTTCGACCACCTTCACGTTGACCTTCACGGTGTCTCCCGGGCGGAATTCCGGGATCTTGTTGGCGGCGATCAGCTTCGCCACCTGGGCTTCTTCAATCTTCTTCAATGTCGACATGGTCGTCTTCCTTTCTTCAACTCCGTTTGGCGCGCGGCGCCAAATCGATTTCAACCTTCAGTTCCTCATAGGCGGCCCAGAGATCGGGCCGCCGCGATTTCGTCACAGCCTCGGCCTGGGACAGGCGCCAGGCCTTGATCTTCTCGTGGTGACCGGAGAGCAGCACCTCCGGCACCGTCCGGCCCTGCCAGTCGGCGGGCCGCGTGTAGTGGGGATATTCCAGCAATCCCCGCTCGAAACTCTCTTCCTCCAGCGTCGCCTCGGCGCCCATGACGCCGGGAAGCAGCCGCACGCAGGCATCGATCAGCGCAATCGCCGCCGGCTCGCCGCCGGAGAGGACGAAATCGCCGAGACTGACCTCGACCAGATTCCGCGCCTCGATCACCCGCTCGTCCAACCCTTCGTACCGGCCGCAGAGCAGGACCATGCCCGGCCCCGCCGCCAGTTCCCGCACCAGCGCCTGATCCAGGCGGCGCCCGCGCGGACTGAGATAGATCGCCGGCTTCAGCCCGTCGGCGGTGGCGGCATCAAGTGCCGCATCCACCACGTCGGGCCGCATCACCATGCCCGGCCCGCCGCCGAAGGGCGTATCGTCGACCGTGCGATGCCTGTCCGTGGCAAAGCCCCGGATGTCCATCGCCTCGAGCCGCCACTGGCCGCGCTCCAGCGCCTTGCCTGCCAGGCTCTGACTCAGGGGCCCGGGAAACATCTCCGGGAACAGGGTCAGGACGCGCGCACACCAGCTTCCGCCGCTCCCGTCCGGCCGGTCGGCCTGCGTCACCTCCCCACCTTCGGTTCGCCGGCGCCGTCACCAGCGTCGTCGCCAGGATCGTGCCCCGCATCCTCTTCCGGCATCCGTTCCGGCACCGCGAAGAAATCCTCCGGGAGGTCCGCCACCATGCGCCCGGCGGCGAGATCGACCACCGGCACGAAGGCCCGGGTGAAGGAGAGATCGAAGGCGCCCCTAGGGCCTCCGTCCACCGTCACCACGTCGCCGGCGCCATGGTTCTGCACCTCGGTGACGCGCCCCAGCCGCTTCCCGTCGCGATCCTCGACCTCCAGCCCGACCAGATCGGCGAGGTAGAACTCCTCGTCATCGGCAAGCTTCGGCAAGGCGCTGCGCGGCACGAAAAGCTGCTGGCCCTTCAGCGCCTCGGCCTGGTCGCGGCCCTCGATCCCGGCGATGCGGGCGACCACGATGCCCTTGCCGCCGCCCTTGCCGTGCAGGGTGAGCTCGAAGCGCTTCTGGCCCCTGGCATCGAACAGCGGACCATAGGCGGCAACGGCCGAAGGCTCCGCGGTGAAGGTCTTCACCTTCACCTCGCCCTTCACGCCATGCGGCCCGGTGATCGCACCGACCAATACCATCTGCCTCGACTCCGCCATCCGATCTGCGTGGGTCCCGGGCCGCGGCTACGCCGCGGCTTCGCTGCCGGCCTTCGCCGCCGCGTCGGCCTGCGCCTTGGCGCGCTCCTGGGCCTTGGCCTTCGGCTTGTCCTTGGTGGTCTGGACATGGCGCTTCGGCGCGCCCATCAGGCCGGCCTTGGCGAAGAAATGCTGCACCCGTTCCGAGGGCAGCGCGCCCATCGAAAGCCAATGCTTGGCGCGCTCGACGTCGAGCACGACACGCAGCGGATCTTCCTTGGTCAGCATCGGGTTGTAGGAGCCGATGCGCTCGACGAACTTGCCGTCGCGGGCAAAGCGGCTCTCCGCCACCACGATCCGGTAGAACGGGCGCTTCTTGGCGCCGCCGCGGGCCAGTCGAATTTTCAATGACATGTCTTGGTCTCTCCTTTGAAGTCGATCTTGTCTGGTGATGTCTCGGGTGTTGTTCTCTGGGTGATCAGGGTTCCGGATGATGGCAGCAGGCTTCCAGCTTGTTGCCGTCCGGGTCGAAGACGAAAGCGCCGTAGTAATTCGGGTGGTAGTGCGGCCTGAGGCCGGGCTTGCCGTTGTCGGCGCCGCCGGCCTTCAAGGCGGCGGCATAGAAGGCGTCGACATCCTTGCGGCTCCTGGCCCGGAAGCAGAAATGCGCGCCGCCCTCGGCATTGGCCGCGGCATCGACCCGCTCCGGCACGCCGATCCAGAACACCGGGTGATCGCTGCCGGTCTCGCCGTAGCCGTGGCCGACCGCGCCCTGTCCGGGGATGTCGACCGTGTAGTTGCAGGCGCAGCCCAGCGGCTTCAGCGCGGCATCGTAGAAGCGTCGCGCCTTGGCCAGGTCGGCCACGCCGATCGAGACATGATCCATCATCGCATGCCTCCGAATCCGCCGCCACCCATGCCGCCGCCACCGAGACCCCCGCCGCCGCCAAGCCCGCCCATGCCGCCCTTCATCAGGGCGCCGAGGCCGTGGCGCATCAGGCCCTTCTGGCCGAGCTTGGAGACCTGCTTGATCATGCGGGCCATTTCCATGTGCTGCTTCAGCAGCTTGTTCACGTCCTGCACCTGCATGCCGCAGCCCTTGGCGATGCGGGTCTTGCGCGATGCCTTGATCAGGTCCGGATTGCGCCGTTCGCACGGCGTCATCGACGAGATGATCGCCAGGGAGCGCTTCACCATCTTCTCGTCGAGCTTGCCCTCGACCTGCTTCTGCATCTTGCCGATGCCCGGCAGCATGCCCATGATGCTGGCGAGGCCGCCCATCTTCTGCACCTGCTTCAGCTGGCTGGCCATGTCGTTGAGATCGAACTCGCCCTTCTGCATCTTGCGGGCAAGCTTCTCGGCCTCGTCCTGCTCGGTGGTCTCGATCGCCTTCTCGACCAGGCTGACGATGTCGCCCATGCCGAGGATGCGCCCGGCGATGCGGTCGGCGTGGAAATCCTCCAGCGCATCGAGTTTCTCGCCGGTGCCCAGCAGCTTGATCGGCGCGCCAGCGATGGCGCGCATCGAGAGCGCCGCGCCGCCGCGGGCGTCGCCGTCGATGCGGGTCAGCACGATGCCGGTGACGCCGACCTTCTCGCGGAACGACTTGGCGACGGTGACCGCGTCCTGGCCGGTCATCGCGTCGGCGACCAGCAGGCTCTCATGCGGGCTCACGGCGTCGTGCACCGCCGCGACCTCCGCCATCAACTCCTCGTCGATCGCCAGGCGGCCGGCGGTATCCAGCATCACCACATCGAAGCCTTCGAGGCGGCCGGTCTGGATCGCCCGCCTGGCGATGGCGACCGGCGGCTCGCCGGGGACGATCGGCAGGGTGCGCACGCCGATCTGCTCGCCGAGGATCGCCAGCTGCTGCTGGGCGGCCGGGCGGCGCACGTCGAGCGAGGCCATCAGCACCTTCTTGCCCTGGCGTTCGTTCAGCCGCTTGGCGATCTTCGCCGTGGTCGTGGTCTTGCCCGAGCCCTGCAGCCCGAGCATCAGGATGGGGACCGGCGACGGGGCATTGAGGCTGATGCCGGGTTCGGCGCCGTCGCCGCCGGCAGCCTTGCCGGAGAGCGTGCGCACCAGCTCGTCATGGACGATCTTGATGACCATCTGGCCGGGCGTGACGGATTTCACCACCGTCTCGCCGACCGCGCCCTCGCGCACCTTGGCGACGAAGTCCTTCACGACGGGCAGGGCGACGTCGGCCTCGAGCAGGGCGACGCGGACCTCGCGCAGGGCCTCGTCGACATCGGCTTCCGTCAGCGCCCCGCGCCGCGTCAGCTTGTCGAATACCCCGCTCAGTCGTTCTGACAGCTTCTCGAACATGCCGCCGGTTTCAATCCCGTCACAAAGCAAGTTGACGCCCGTGTGCGAAACTCGCAGACGGACGGAGCCCCTCGGGGCCAAAGGCTTAACAGTGCTGGGTTAAGCGGGCCGGAAACTAGGCCCTGGGGTCGGCAAAGTCAAGCAATCCGCCGGCTCAGGCGGCCGGCGGCAGCAGGGTCTGGCCGCCTTGGCGCGGCGCCTGGGCGGCGGCCTGCAAGTCCCGCTTCAACTGGTTGATTTCGAAGGCCTTATTATCGAGTTCCTGGCGCAGGGCGCGGGCCTTGCGGCGGGTCTTGCCGGCCGAGACCCACATCGCGAAGGCGCCGAGGAGGAAACCGAACACCAGCACGCTCAGGGTGAAGAGCGACAGCGGAACGGCGGGCAGATCCCAGGGCAGCGGCCAGAGGTTGAGGCCGACGGGTTCGCGGTTCATCACTGCGAACAGCACCACGCAGATGCTGACGGGAATGGTGACGATCCAGGCAAATCGGCTCATTTTACCGTCCTAGTTCCGGCCCGGACCGGGCAAAGCACCGGCCTAATTGCCGCCGCCGCCGGTATTTCCGCCGGTCGATGCCGGCGCCATCGCCGGTTTCGGCTGGCTCGGCGCCGGTTCGGCGCGGCCGTTCAGCCGGTCGCGCAACTCCTTGCCGGTCTTGAAGAAAGGCACCACCTTCTCGTCGACCGCGACGGTTTCGCCGGTGCGCGGGTTGCGGCCCTTGCGGGCGTCGCGCTCCTTGATCGAGAAGGCGCCGAAACCGCGCAGCTCGACCCGATCGCGGCGTGCCAGCGCATTGGTGATCTCTTCGAAGATCGTGGTCACGATACGCTCCACATCGCGATGATAGAGATGTGGATTAAGTTCCCCGATCCGCAGGATAAGTTCGGACTTTGTCATTCTTGGTCCCCGCTTGCCGAGACCGGCAGACCGTCGCTGCGGCCTCCCGGATCTCCCCCTATGCACCCTGAAATCCTGGACCCGGCCTACCGAACCGGATCCCGCCGGCGTTGCCCCCGCCTAACCTCAAAAGCGTGCCAAGGGAATCGGGCGGCGTCAAGGATAAGTCGCTCATTTTTATACGTTTTTCGAGACTGGCGGGCAGATTCCTCCGGATTTCGCCAAAAAAACGGCCGGGTGGGAGGTCCCACCCGGCCGAATGCCGGTCTTATGCGGTAATTTTATTACGCGTCGGCTTCGTCCTTCTTGGTCTTCTTCGCCTTGGACAGGGCCGCACCCAGGATGTCGCCAAGGCTGGCGCCGGAATCGGACGAGCCGAAATCCTGCATCGCCTGCTTGTCCTCTTCGACCTCGCGGGCCTTGATCGAGAGCGAGACCTTGCGGGTCTTCGGATCGACCTGGGTGATCTTCGCATCGACCTTCTCGCCGATGGCGAAACGGTCCGGACGCTGCTCGCTGCGATCGCGCGACAGGTCGGCCTTCCGGATGAAGCCGGTGAGACCGTCCTGCATCGCCACCTCGATGCCGTTGTCCTGCACCGCCGTGACCGTGCAGGTAACGATGGCGCCCTTCTTGATCTGCTTCGAAGCCGACGCGAACGGGTCCTCGGTCAGCGCCTTGATCGAGAGGCTGATGCGCTCCTTCTCGACATCGATGTCGATGATTTTCACGCGGACGCGCTGGCCCTTGCGGTAATCCGCAACGGCCTCTTCGCCCGGGCGCTGCCAATCGATGTCGGAGAGATGCACCATGCCATCGAGATCTTCGGTGAGACCGACAAAGAGACCGAACTCGGTGATGTTCTTGATCTCGCCTTCGAGCTCGCTGCCGACCGGATGCTTCTCCAGGAAGCCGTTCCACGGATTGTCGAGGCACTGCTTCAGG
>CAZKDH010000033.1:0-4263 GCA_964551505.1 uncultured Rhodospirillaceae bacterium | reverse complement strand
AATCGACCCGGCGCCGATCGCCCGGGCAGCGTCGGCCGGCCCTTGCCGCATGCCGAGATCAAGCTGGCATCGGATGGCGAGGTCCTGGTGCGCGGGTCGGTCTTCGCCGGCTATCTCGGCGCCGAGCCGGAGGCCGGGCGGCAGGACATGCATAACGGCTTCTGGTCGACCGGCGATCTCGGGCGCTTCGATGCCGAGGGATTCCTGCATCTGACCGGCCGCAAGAAGAACATGTTCATCACCGCCTTCGGCCGCAACGTCGCCCCGGAATGGGTGGAATGCGAACTGACCGGCGGCCTCGCCATCGGCCAGGCCGCCGTCTTCGGCGAGGCCAGGCCCTGGAACGCCGCGGTCATCGTGCCGCGGAAGCAGGGCCCCGGCGTCGAGACCCAGGTCGCGGCCGACATCCAGCGCGCCAATGCCCGCCTGCCGGACTATGCCCGGGTGCAGCGCTGGATCTTCGCCGAGGCGCCGTTCACCGCCGCCGCCGGCGAGCTCACCGGGAACGGCCGGCTGCGGCGCGCGGCGATCCTCGCCCGCTACGGCGCCAGGCTCGAGCGGCTCTACCAGGAAGAGGCAGCACATGTTCTATGAGCACCTGATCGCGGCCACCGACCGGGAGCGCACCGATCTCTTTGCGACCCCCGTCATCCAGGCGGCGCTGCAGGGCGAGGTGACGCGCGGGCAGTACATCGCCTTCCTGACCGAGGCCTATCATCATGTCAGCCACACCGTCCCGCTGCTGAATGCCTGCCGGGAGCGCCTGCCGGCGCATTATGCCTGGCTGAAAGGCGAGCTCGACTACTACATCGCCGACGAAACCGGCCATGACGAGTGGATCCTGAGCGATATCGACCGGGCCGGCGGCGACGCGACGGCCGTGCGCGCCGGCGATCCCGGCCTGGCGACCGACGTCATGGTGGCCTATGCCTATGACAGCGTGCAGCGGCGCAACCCGCTGCGCTTCTTCGGCATGGCCTTCGTGCTCGAAGGCACCAGCGTCGCCCTGGCGACCAGGGCCGCGGAGACCCTGCGCCGGGCGCTCGATCTGCCGGAAAGCGCCTTCACCTATCTCACGTCGCATGGCGACCTCGACATCGAGCATACGAAGAATTTCGCCGGACTGGTCAACCGCTTCGATGCCGCCGCCGACCGCGCCGAGGTCGTGCAGGCGGCCAAGGTCTTCTATCCGCTTTATGCGGGGATCTTCCGCTCTCTGTGAAGGAACGAAAAATGGATATCGGCAATCGACACGTCGTGATCACTGGTGCGGCAGGCGGGATCGGCGCCGCCACGGCGGCGCAACAGGCCGAGGCCGGGGCCCGGCTCTCGCTGGTCGGGCGCGACCGGCCGAAGCTCGAGGCCCTCGGAAGGCGCCTCGACCGGACCGGGGCCAGAACCGCGGCCATCGTCGCCGATCTCTGCCAGGCCGGGGGTCCGGCGGCGGCGATTGCGGAAGCGGTCGCCGAGAACGGGCCGATCGACATCCTGGTGAACAATGCCGGGGTCAATCATTTCGGCCGCTTCGCCGCCATGACGGCGGCCGAGATCGACGGTCTTCTCGCCACCAACGTGATGGCGCCGATGAAACTGGTCCATGCCGCGCTGCCGGACATGATCGCGCGCAGGCAGGGCAAGATCGTCAACATCGGCTCGGTATTCGGCGGCATCGGCTTTGCCGGATTCGCCGCCTATTCCGCCGGAAAATTCGCCCTGCGCGGCTTCTCCGAGGCGCTGCGGCGCGAGCTTCACGGCAGCGGCGTCAGCGTCGTCTACGTGGCACCGCGCTATACCCGGACGGCCCTCAATGTCGGTGCCGTCGAGCGCATGGCGACGGCACTCGCCCTGCGCATGGACGATCCCGCCGCCGTCGCCCTGCGCATCGCCAGGGCGATCCGGGAGGATGCCGCGGAATGCACCATCGGCCTGCCCGAGCGCTTCTTCGTGCGGCTGAACGCCCTGTTCCCCCGGCTGGTCGATTCCGGCCTGACCAAGACGACGGCGCGCATGCTGTCCTTCGTCAGCGACCCGGCGCGATCCGCCTGATGACTTTCCTGCCGATTTCAACCTTGAAGACGGAGACATTGCCATGAAGTTCACAACCGCGCTTGCCAGCCTCGCGTTTCTCGGCATCTGCGCCGGCGACGCGCTGGCCGACCAGAACCTGGACGCCGCCATTTCCGACCTGCAGCACCAGTGGGCGGCGATCAACTACCAGACCCCCGAGGCGGCGCAGGAGAGCAAGCTGAAGGCCCTGGCCGACCAGGCGGCGGCGGTGACCAAGCAGTATCCGGACCAGGCGAAAGCCCTCGCCTGGAACGCGATCATCCTCAGCACCTATGCCAAGGCGAAAGGCGGGCTGGGCGCCCTCGATCCGGCCGAACAGGCGCGCGACCTGCTGCTTGCGGCGGCGAAGCTCGACGAGAAGGCGATCGGCGGCGGCATCGATTCCTCGCTGGGCGCGCTCTATCACAAGGTGCCCGGCTGGCCGGTCGGCTTCGGCAGCGACAAGAAGGCGAAGGCCTATTTCGAGAAGGCGCTGGCGCTCAATCCCGACGGCATCGACGAGAACTATTTCTACGGCGACTTCCTGCTCGACCAGGGCGAGGACGCCGAGGCGCGCAAATACCTGACCAAGGCCCTGAACGCCGCGCCGCGCCCCGGCCGCGAGGATGCCGATGCCGGCCGCCGCCAGGACATCCAGGCGGCCCTGGCGAAGATCAGCGGCTGAAATCCGGCATGGGCCCTCGCGTCGATCCCTAGGGCTCGGCGAGCGAGTCCAGGGCCGCCTGCGCCGCGTCGGCGACCGCCGAATCCCAGGTGAGGTCGATTGCCTGCTGCAGCCAGGCCCTGGCGGTTTCGGGATCGTTCTGCGCCGCGGCGCTTCGTCCGGCGCGGAGGAAGAGATCGGCGGCGGCCGGCCGGTCGCCGGCAAGCCGCGCCGCATCCGCCGCCAAGGCGAGGGCCCTGGCCATGCCGCGATAGTCCAGCGCCACCCGCCGGAGATCGGCGGCCTGCAGCGCTGCGGACCTGGCCTGCGCCATCTCGCCATCGCGCCGCGCCACCCGGGCGCCGAGCTCGGCGCGATCAGCCTGCTGCGCCGGGCCGGCGGGCGCGTTCAGCCGTCCCAGGGCCGCCCTCAACCCATCCGGATTGCCGGCGT
The DNA here is from genome assembly GCA_964551505.1 of uncultured Rhodospirillaceae bacterium. Lineage (GTDB taxonomy): Bacteria > Pseudomonadota > Alphaproteobacteria > Dongiales > Dongiaceae > Dongia. The sequence continues at coordinate 1,100 of CAZKDH010000033.1, read as the reverse complement.
CGTCGGCGATGAGCCCACGCAGGAAGCTGGCACTGAAGGCGGTCGGCTGATCGGCATTGTCCTGGAGGGTCGCCGCCAGGGCATCGGCCTCCGCCGCCGCCCCGGTGCGATAGAGCGCGGTCGCCTCGGCGAGATCGAGGGCGGGGAAGGGTACCGCACCGCGGCGCAGCAGCTCCGCCCGGGCCCGCTGGGCGGTGACCAGCGCCGCCGCCGCCTGGTTGGCGCGCAGCTCCGCGACCACCAGATTGAAACTGAGATCGCCGATCGCAGCGAGATCGTCGCGCGCTTCGGCCTGCCGCAGGGCGCTCTGGTACTGCGCCACGGCCTCCGCCGGATGCTCCAATGCATAGGCCAGCTGTCCCGCCCGCTCGAGGCGGTTCAAGGTCTGGTCCTGCGGCGGTCCCGGCGGCGGGTCGTCATGGCCGCCGCAGCCGGCAAGGACGAGGAGGGCGGTGCCCAGCGTCAGGGCATGGTGCATTCTCATGGCTGCAGATCCGAAGCCGGCAGGCGCTCGCGCTGCACCGGCGGCGGTCCCCCGCTCGTGCCGCCCAGGAGCCACCAGCCTTTCAGCTGTGTCACCAGTTCTTCCAGCTGCTGCGCCGTCAATTGCGCCTGGGTGAGCAGCGCGGGCAGATTGGCCGTGCTGTTCTCGACGTTGCGGCTGATCTTCGGCAGATGGGTGGTGCCCTTGTCGATGTTCTCGGCGATCGCCGGCAGATGGGCGGATACCTGTTCCAGGTCCTGCATCGATCGCTGCAGGCTCGCCATCAGCGCATCGGCGCGCTTCAGCAGGGCCGGCACGCCCTCCGGTCCGCCCATGGATTTGGTCAAGGCGTTCACGTCCACGGCGGAGTTGCGGAACAGCGCCAGCACGTCATTCAGGCCGTCGACCGATTTATGCGCCGAGGCGACGGTGCCTTCGATCTCGGTGATCAGGGTCTGATCGACCAGCAGGCGTCCGGCGTTGCCTTCGCCGCGGTTGATCCGTTCCATGATGTCGGCCATGGCCTGCGTCGCCCGGCCGACATTGTCGAGGACCGGGAAGACCTTCTCCCGCACCTCGTCGATCAGGCTGCTGACGCTGTCGGTCGGCGCCCGCT
>CAZKDH010000032.1:0-30452 GCA_964551505.1 uncultured Rhodospirillaceae bacterium | reverse complement strand
CAACGAGTTCTCCTTGCACAAACGCGTCTTCCTTACTGTCATCGGCAATCCCATGCCAACCCGCCAAAGCCGGTCAGCCGAAATCGCCAAACTTAAAAGAATACACGTTCTGCAAAGCCCCAAACCTCAGTCCCAAAACCCCAGCCAATGCCTGAGCACCAGCCAAAATCCCAAAACCAACATCCAAGACCCGCCGCCCGCGTATCCCTTCTCTCAGATCAACAATGTCAAACAGCAGGGCGCTTGGGCCGGCGGCATATCCGCCGTCCCAGGCGCCGTTGAGGAGGGGGCTTATACGCGCGCCCCCAGAGCCTGTCAACGACCTTCGTGACGAATATTTTACGATACGGGCGCACTGCGCCGGCAGGTCGAAAAGGGTTGATAACAATATATAAATGGGCTCGGTCCGGTCGGATTCCCATGCGACGGAACGTCCGCGCAGCGGCAATTGCAGCCAGGAATTGCCGGCCGTCAAATCCCGGCCCACCCCCGGCTTCACGGCCACATCTCACGAGTCCCACAATATTTTGGTTAATGAGTGATAATGACTTGATCTGGCTACACAATCCCGGGTTGACAAGGGCGGCCCCAGACAGCATTGTGCCGTCGTCATCTTATTGATCGTTGAATCTATGGGAAAGACTCGGCAGGAAAGAAAGCCAGTTTTAACCATTTAACCAATAAACTGTCGTCAGAAACTACGATTTTCGGTGTTTGGGGGATTTCGAAATTGAGTCAGTCGCGCGTTCAAGTGTGGGGAACGCTCAAACGCTATTTGATGTACACGACCGCCGGTTTCGTCGTGCTGGGCGGGGTTGGCGCCATGGAAGCGACGCGTCCGCCGGTGATCGGCAAGGTCGATGCCGCCGATTATGCGGCGATTTCGACCGCGGTGTTCGACCGCTCTGCCGCAGCCGACCCGATGCCGAGCTGGGCGCAGCGCCTGCCGCTCGACTCCACAGCGGCCAATCCGTTCCAGCCCAATCCCGTCGCCGAATACGCCCAGGCGCCGGCGGCCGGGGCCCAGACACCGGCAACGGTACCGGCATCGGCCGGCGGCGATAAGGCGCCCGTCGTCGCGACGGCCGCCCTCACCACCCCGGTCGCCGGCGGCTCGGCGGCGGCGCCGGCCACCTACGCCGATATCGCGACGGAAGCCGGCGAGCGCGCCGCCCGCGAGTCCGACCCCATGGATTTCACCGCCGCGATCGAGCCGGAAACCCCGTCTCTCGATCTCCTGGCCCAGGACGGCGGCGCGGAGGACGAGGCCAGTACCGATGTGCAGCGGGTGATCGAGGTTCGCCGCGGCGACACCTTGTTCGGCCTGCTGGTCGATGCCGGGCTTTCCGACAGCGAAGCCAAGGATGCAGTGGGCGCGCTGTCCGATGTCTTTTCGCCGCGCCAGTTGAAAGCCGGCCAGGAAATCACCCTCAGCATGGCGGCGCCGACCGCCGACCAGGCCGCAGAGGATGGCAGGCTGGTCAGCCTGACCCTGGCGCCAAGCGTCGAGCGCGATGTCACCCTGGTTCGCGACCAGAAGGGCGCCTTCGTCGCCGAAGCGGTCGACAAGCCCCTGACCGAGATCGTATCGCGTGCTGCCGGCGTGATCGACAGCAGCCTGTTCGAGGCGGCGCATGACGCCGGCCTGCCGGCCTCGATCATCGGTGAGATCATCAAGGCCTATTCCTACGACGTCGATTTCCAGCGCGACATCCAGGACGGCGATTCCTTCGAGGTGGTCTACGAGCGCTACGAGAACGGCGACGGCGAGTTCGCCAAGACCGGAAAGATGCTCTATGCCGCGCTGACGATGGGCGGCGAGACCAAGCCGATCTACTACTTCGAACATGACGGAGACGGGGACGGGGACGGCGAGTACTACAACGCGCTGGGTGAAGCGATCCGCAAGTCGCTGCTACGCACCCCGATCGACGGCGCCAAGATCACCTCCACCTTCGGAATGCGCACGCATCCGATCCTGGGCTACTCGAAGATGCACAAGGGCGTCGACTTCGGCGCCCCGACCGGCACGCCGATCTACGCAGCCGGCAACGGCGTCGTCGTCGACCTGGGCCAGAAGAACGGGTATGGCAACTACGTCAAGATTCGCCACAACGGCACCTATGAAACCGCCTATGCCCATTGCAGCCGCTTCGCGAGCGGCCTGCACAAGGGTGACCGCGTGAAGCAGGGCGAGGTCATCGCCTATGTCGGCGCAACCGGCCGGGCAACCGGCCCGCATCTGCATTTCGAAGTGCTGGTGGCCGGTGCTCAGGTCAATCCCAAGTCGGTCAAGAACACGACCGGGGACAAGCTCGCCGGCGCGGACCTCAAGGCCTTCAAGGCACAGGTAGCGGCGATCGATGCGGAGCGCCACGACCTCACCGTGAAGACCGAGATCGCCAGCCGGCCCGACGATCAGGATCCTGGCTGCACCACGGCCCGCGGCTGCCCGAACTGAGTCTGCCCGAGCTGGTTCCGATCGCGCCGATCCGCCTTTCCCGGCCCGGCCGTTCGGTGCCTGCGCAAACCTGCGGATTGCAGCTGCCGCCATGTTGGTCAAGCATCTCTCCTACCTGACGGCCCTCGCCCGCGAACGGCATTTCGGGCGTGCGGCGGAGGCCTGCAACATCTCGCAGCCGGCATTGTCCGCGGCGCTTCGCCAGCTCGAGGCCGAGCTCGGCGTGCAGATCGTCGAGCGTGCCCAGCGGTTCAAGGGTTTCACGCCGGAGGGTCAGCTGGTCCTGGACTGGGCGCAACGCCTGGTGCATGACTTCGACGGCCTACGGCAGGATCTGACGGTGCTGAAGCGCGCTCTTGCCGGCCGCATCCGCTTCGGCGTGATTCCCGCCGCCCTGCCCACGGTGTCGCTGCTCACCGCACCCTTCTGGAAGCAGCATCCGGCGGTGACGCTGCACGTGGTCTCGCTATCGTCGAAGGAAATCCAGCGCGGAATCGACTCCTTCGACCTCGACCTCGGCTTCACCTATCTCGATAACGAGCCCTTGAGCCGGGTGAAGGCCTTGCCGCTTTATCGCGAGCGCTTCGTCCTGATCGCCCCGCGCGGCGGCGCGACCAGCCTCCAGTATGCCGGGCGCGGCACCATGACATGGCGCGAAGCCGCCAGGGAAAACCTCTGCCTGCTCTGGCCCGACATGCAGAACCGGCGGATCATCGACCGGGTCTTCGAGAGCGTCGGGGAGAAGCCGAAGCCGGTGATCGAGACCAATTCCCTGCTGACCCTCATTTCCCACGTCAAGCTCGGCGGCTGGTCCAGCATCGTGCCGCAGGGCCTGTTGCTGCTGATCGGCAACCCGTCGGACCTGCTGATGCTGCCGCTGGTCGATCCGCGGCCCAGCTATTCCGTTGGCCTGGTCTATGCCGACCGCGAGCCGGTTCCGGGCCTGGTCCGCACCTTCCTGGCGAGCGCACGGCGGCAGAAGCTGCAGCAGCGGATCGAGGGTGCCTGGAAGCTCGGCGGCGAAGGCGCGGCAAGCGAGGCATCCGGCGAGGATCCAGGCGGCTGATGTCGGCGCCCATCCCCTTCGAGCCCCGGAGATTCCGCGCCGCCGCGGCACACTATCTGACCGGCCGGCCGGCCTATGCGGCCGATCTATTCGCGCGCGTCGCCCTGCATTGCGGCCTAGGCCGCGACGATGCCGTGCTCGACCTCGGCTGCGGCCCCGGGCAACTGGCCCTGGGCTTTGCGCCGCTGGTCGGAGCGGTGACGGCGATCGATCCCGAACCCGAGATGCTGCAGATCGCCGCCGCCCAGGCTGCGGCCGCCGGCGCGGACATCCGCGTCGTTGCCGGCAGTTCGTACGACATCGGCCCGGAACTCGGGTCGTTCAAACTCGCCGCGATCGGCCGCGCGTTTCATTGGATGGACCGTCCGGATACGCTGGCGCGGCTCGATCGCATGATCACCCGCGACGGCGCCGTCGCGCTGTTCAGCGACCGGCATCCGGCGGTTCACGAGAATCGCTGGCGCAAGGTCTATGACACCTTGCTCGACCGGTATTCAGCGGGCGATGCGGCGCGGGCGCAGCGCAAGTCGCCGGATTGGCAGCCCCACGAATCCGTCCTGCTCGCCTCGCCATTCCGGCGCCTCGAACGCATCTCCGTGCTGGAGAGGCGCCGGACGCCGCTGCAGCACATCGTCGACCGGATGCTGTCGCTGTCCAGCGTCTCGCACGCCCAGATCGGCGACAGGGCGGATCGCCTGGCCGGGGATCTGCAAAGCGGGCTGGCCGACTTCGCCGCCGACGGCATCGTCGACGAGGTGGTCGAATCCGAAGCCCTGATCGCCCGCCGTCCGGGCTAGGCCAAGCCGCCCTCGCGGCCTGGCCGGCCGTCAGGCCGCGGCCTGCGAGGCTTTCTGGCCGCCGATGATCAATCCGTCCTTGTCCGCCGAGACCTCGATGGTCTCGCCCGACTTGAATCGCCCTTCGAGCAGCATGGTCGCCAACGGATTCTGCAATTCGCGCTGGATCACCCGCTTCAACGGCCTGGCGCCGTAGATCGGGTCGTAGCCCGATTCCGCCAGCCACTCCTTGGCCTTCCTGTCGAGCTTGATCTCGAGCTTCCGGTCCGCCAGCAGCGCATCGAGCCGCTTCAACTGGATATCGACGATGCCGGTCATGTGCTTGCGGCTCAGTCGATGGAACAGGATCACCTCGTCGAGCCGGTTCAGGAACTCCGGCCGGAAGGCCTGCCGCACGACATTCATCACGTCGTCGCGCACCACGCTCGAATCCTCGCCATCCTTCAGCCCGGCCAGGAAATCGCTGCCGAGATTGGAGGTCAGAATGATCAGCGTGTTCTTGAAATCGACGGTACGGCCCTGCCCGTCGGTCAGGCGGCCGTCGTCCAAGACCTGCAGCAGGATGTTGAAGACATCGGGATGCGCCTTCTCCACCTCGTCGAAGAGCACGACCTGATAGGGCCTGCGCCGCACCGCCTCGGTCAACACGCCGCCCTCCTCGTAGCCCACATAGCCCGGCGGCGCGCCGATCAGCCGCGACACCGCGTGCTTCTCCATGAATTCCGACATGTCGATGCGGACCATCGCCTGGTCGTCGTCGAACAGGAACCCGGCCAGGGCCTTGCAGAGTTCGGTCTTGCCGACGCCGGTCGGGCCGAGCATCAGGAAGGAGCCGATCGGCCGGTTCGGATCCTGCAACCCCGCGCGCGCCCGGCGCACGGCATTGGCCACCGCGACCACGGCCTCCTCCTGGCCGATGACCCGGCTGCCGATCGCCTGCTCCATCTTCAGCAGCTTGTCGCGCTCGCCGGCCAGCATCTTGTCGACCGGGATGCCGGTCCAGCGCGAAACCACCCCGGCGATATCCTCCTCGCCGACGACCTCGTTCAGCATGCGATGCTGCGCGGCGTCTTCCGCGGCCGCCAGCTTGCGGGTCAGGTCCGGTATCACCGAATAGGTCAGCTCGCCGGCCTTGGCGAAGTCGCCGCTGCGTTGTGCCTGCTCGGCCTCGAGCTTGGCCCGCTCGAGGCGCTCTTTCAGCTTCTGCGCATCGTCGAGATTCTGCTTCTCCGCCCGCCACATCGACGTCAGGGACCGCGATTTCGATTCAAGCTCCTCGACCTCGGCGACCAGGTTGGCGAGCCGCTCCTTCGACGCCGCGTCGGTTTCCTTCTTCAGCGCCTCGCGCTCGATCTTCAGCTGGATCAGCTTGCGGTCGACCTCGTCGATCTCCTCCGGCTTGGAATCCACCTCCATGCGCAGGCGCGACGCCGCTTCGTCCACCAGATCGATCGCCTTGTCGGGCAGGAAGCGATCGGTGATGTAGCGGTTCGACAGGGTGGCGGCGGCAACGATCGCCGCATCGGTGATGCGCACGCCGTGATGGACCTCGTACTTCTCCTTGAGCCCGCGCAGGATCGAAATCGTGTCGTTCACCGAAGGCTCGGCGACCAGAACCGGCTGGAAACGCCGTGCCAGGGCCGCATCCTTTTCGATGTACTTGCGATACTCATCGAGCGTGGTGGCGCCGACGCAATGCAGCTCGCCGCGCGCCAATGCCGGTTTCAGCATGTTGGAGGCATCCATCGTGCCTTCGGCCTTGCCGGCACCGACCAGGGTGTGAAGTTCGTCGATGAACAGGATGATCTCGCCGGCCGCCGCAGAGATTTCCGTCAGGACCGCCTTCAACCGCTCCTCGAACTCGCCGCGGAACTTCGCGCCGGCAATGAGGGCGCCGAGATCAAGCGACATCAGGGTCTTCTTCTTCAGGCCCTCCGGGACGTCGCCATTGGCAATGCGCAGCGCGAGGCCTTCGACGATCGCCGTCTTGCCGACGCCGGGCTCGCCGATCAATACCGGGTTGTTCTTGGTACGCCGCGACAGCACCTGGATGGTGCGGCGGATCTCCTCGTCGCGGCCGATGACCGGGTCCAGCTTGCCGGCCCGCGCCATCGCCGTAAAGTCGCGCGCATATTTCTTCAGCGCATCATAGCTGTCCTCGGCGCTAGCGCTCTCGGCCTTGCGCCCCTTGCGGATGTCGTTGATGGCGCCATTGAGCTTCTGCGGCGAAACCCCCGCCTCCTTCAGGATCTTGGCAGCCGGCACGTCGCTGGCCAATGCCAGCGCCAGCAGCAGCCGCTCGACGGTCACATAGCCGTCGCCGGCCTTCTCCGCCAGTTCCTGGGCCTGGGTCAGGACCCGGGCGAGCTGCGGCGCCATGTAGACCTGTCCGGCGCCGGAACCCTCGACCTTCGGCAGCTTTGCCAGCTCCCGTTCGACACCGGACAGGGCCCGGGCCGGATCGGCGCCAGCCGCCTTCAGCAGGTTGGCTGCCATGCCTTCCTTGTCGTCGAGCAATACCTTCAGCAGGTGTTCGCTGGTGAGCTGCTGGTGGCCATTGCCCAGCGCCATCGTCTGCGCGGATTGCAGAAAGCCCCGCGCCCGGTCGGTGAATTTTTCCATATCCATCGCTTTGCCCTCTCTCGACCGCGCCCGTCCAGCGGCGCACGATCTTGGATGCGTTCGGGATATTATCCCCGCAATGAATATGGCGTTGATTAACGAATACGCAAGGGGCCGGGAGCCTGCCGGCCCCGGCCCGACCCTGCGCTGGATTGTCGCCGGAGGCGGCGTCTATTTCCCGGAATTATTCCCTGGGATCATTACCTGGGGTTATTCCCCGGAATCCCCCGAATTCGGCCCGGATTCGCCATCCTGGCGGGGTCGGCGGACGGGGCGGCGGCCGCGACCGCGGGCCTGTCCCCTGCCGCCGCGATCCTGGTCCTGGCCGGACGGGTCCCCGACACCCCCATCGCCGGCAGCCGATTGAGGCGCCGCGCCGGGGATCAGTTCGGCCGGGTATTCCGGCTGTTCGTCCATCGGCTTGGCGGGGGCATAGCCCGACGGTGCCGGTGACGCATTCGAGCCGGCATCGGTGAAACCGGTCTGGCCACCGCTCCGCTCGCCGGCCTGGTGGCTGCCACCCTGGCCCGCGGCGTTCTGGTTGCCGCCCCCCTGATGCTGGCCCGCCTGGTGATGTGCCGCCTGGCTATGGCCGGACTGGTGTCCGCCTGCCTGGTGACTGCCCGCCTGGTGTCCGCCCACTTGGTGTCCGCCATCCTGGCCGTTGCCTTGCGGCGCCTTATCGCCGCCATTGCCATCCCCGCCGGCATTGCCGGCCTGGGTCCCAGGCTGGGAATGGCCGGAATAGAGGGCGGTCGAGAGCCCCTGGCTGCCGTTCTGCACATTGACCTCGGCCACCGAAACGTCGCGCCCGCCGATCCTCGGCCGCTGGCCTTCCTGCATCGCTGCGACCACGCGATAGTAGTGATCCGCATGCTGCAGGAAATTCTCGGCGGCGACCCGGTCGCCGACGGTGCCCGCGTCCCGTGCCAGCTGCAGGTATTTCTCCAGCACCTGATAGGCGTTGCCGCGGACCCGGACATCGGCGGCATTGCCGTCATATCCCTGGCCCTTGTTGGAAATCCCGGTATGCGGCCCGCCATGCGGCTTGCGCGGACCGCGGCTGCGGCCGCGCCGGTTGTTGTTGTTGTTATTGTTGTTGTTTGGTCTCATGCGACAGTCACTTCAGATTGCTGAGAATGTTGCCGCCACCGTCGGCGCTCGGATCCCGCGCGCGCATCCCATCGCTGCCGATGAATGCCGCTCGGTGACCACCGCTCTGTAGTCGGAGGCGAGGTCGGGGGCTTGATCGGCCAATGGCCGAAATAGTTAAAGCCACCTCGATTGCGACGCCGACGGTAATCGCTTCGCAGCCGATTTCCAACCCTTATTTTAAGTCATTCCGACGCGCCGTCCGGTCGATCCGCGGGCCGGCCGAGGCCCGGCTAACACACTGGAATCGCCATGAATTGCGCGTCAGCTCCGGCCATTATCTCAACCCCGCGCACAGATGATGCAGCGCTCGATGCCGGCCAGGTCTGCGCGCGACCCGATTGTCGGCAGCCCGGCGCTCGCCATGATCGCGCGCACCGAGTCGCCCTGCCCCTGGCCGATTTCCAGTGCCAGGATCCCGGCTGGCCGCAGGAGGCGGACGGCGTCCGGCGCGAGGGCACGATAGGCCATGAGGCCATCCTCGCCGCCGTCCAGGGCCGGCAGGGGATCGTGGTTGGCCACTTCCGGAGCAAGCGCCGGAAGGGCCGCGGCCGAGATATAGGGCGGGTTGCTGATGACGACGTCATAGGGGCCGGTCAGGCCGCGGCCCCAGTCGCCGGCGCGAAATTCGGCCCGCGACGCCAGGTTGAGCGCGGCGGCATTCTCGCGCGCCGTCGCCACCGCCCCCGGCTGGATGTCGACGCCGAGGCCGCGAGCCGCCGGAAGTTCCGACAGCAATGCCAGCAGCAGGCAGCCGGTCCCCGTCCCGAGATCGAGTATCGAGACCGGCGCCTGCCGATCTTCCAGGCGCTCCAGAACCGCCTCGATCAGAGTCTCGCTGTCCGGTCGCGGATCGAGCGTGTGCCGGGAAACGATGAACGGGAGCGACCAGAATTCCCGCCGCCCGAGGATCCGGGAGACCGGTTCCCGCGCCTTGCGGCGCTCGATCAGCGCGACAAATCCTGCGGCCGCGTCCGCGCTCAGATGGCGCTCGGGAAAGCCGATGATCTGCGCGGCATCGAGCCCGGCCGCCGCCTGCAGCAGGAGCCGGGCATCGCGCTGGCTCTCGGCGATGCCGGCGGCAGCAAGTTCGCCGGACGCCCAGCGCAGCAGCTCCCCGATCGCGGTCACTCGACCTCCGACAAGCGCTCCGCCTGGTCATGCGAGATCAGCGCCTCGATGATTTCGTCGAGCTCGCCCTCCATCACCCGGTCCAGCTTGTAGAGGGTCAAGTTGATGCGGTGGTCGGTGCAGCGGCCCTGGGGAAAATTGTAGGTCCGGATGCGCTCCGACCGGTCGCCCGACCCGACCTGGCTCTTGCGCGAGGCGGCGCGCTCCGCATCCTTCTTCGCCCGCTCCTGGTCGTACAGCCGGGCGCGCAGCACCTTCAAGGCCTTGGCCTTGTTCTTGTGCTGCGACTTCTCGTCCTGCTGCTGCACCACGAGCCCGCTCGGCAGATGCGTGATGCGCACGGCGCTGTCCGTCGTGTTCACCGACTGGCCGCCCGGACCGCTGGAGCGGAACACGTCGATCCGCAGGTCCTTCTCGTCGATATGGATATCCACCTCTTCCGCCTCGGGCAGCACCGCCACCGTCGCGGCCGAGGTGTGGATCCGGCCCTGCGCTTCGGTCGTCGGCACGCGCTGCACGCGGTGCACGCCGGATTCGAATTTCAACCGCGCGAACACGTTGCGGCCGGTGATGGCGGCGATGACTTCCCGATAGCCGCCGATCCCGGTCTCGCTGGCATCCATGACTTCGAATTTCCAGTTGTGCAGGGCCGCATACCGGGCATACATCCGCAGCAGGTCGGCGGCGAACAACGCGGCCTCGTCGCCGCCGGTGCCGGCCCGGATCTCCAGGATGGCGTTGCGCTCGTCGGCCTCGTCCTTGGGCAGCAGCAGGAGCTTCACCTGCTGCTCGAGTTCCGGAATGCGCGTCTTGAGAACCGCAAGCTCCTCCTCGGCCATCGCCTTCATCTCGGGATCGGCGAGCATGGCGTTGAGATCGTCGCGCTCGCGTTCGGCCGCCTTGAGCGCATGGATGCCCTCGACCAGCGGCGTGAGGTCGGCATATTCCTTCGACAGCCGGGCGAATCCCTGGGCGTCCTTCGGGCCCTCCGCCGCCATCAGGGCGGCGAGTTCGTCATGCCTCTTGGCGACGCGATTGAGTTTATCGGATAGCGACACGCGGATTCCTCTATTCAGTTCTTCTTGTCGACGATGCCGAACAGCCGCCGCGCCGCATCCTCGAGTGCGGGGTCAGGCGCCGCCTCGCGCAGCGCCGCCATCGGCTGGTGCAGCAGCCGGTTGACGAGGCGGCGGGTCGCCTCGGCGGCGTCGATGCCCGGATTCTCCGAGAGTATCTGCTCCCGCGCCGCATCGAAGCGCGCCCGCAATGCGGCCAGGGTCGGCGCCGCTAGGCGCATGTCGGACTGCCGCTCGAACTCCTCCACGGCGGCCTCGACGATCCGCCAGGCCGCCGCCGCCGCCTGCTCGCGCTCCTTGCGCCCCTTCATCGCCAGCCGCTCCAGGTCGTCGAGACCATAGAGGAAGGCGTCGTCGATGGCATTCACCTTGGGATCGATGTCGCCCGGCACCGCCAGGTCGACGAACAGCATCGGCTGGCGCCGCCGCGCCTTCAACGCCGCCTTGACCGCCTCGGTGCCGACCGTCACCTGCGAGCCATCCATGGCACCGATCACCAAGTCGGCCTGCGGCAGCAGCTGCGGCAGATCGGAGAGCACGGCACTATGCGAGCGATGGGTACTGGCCCAGGCGTCGATGCGGGCCCGGCTGTGATGCGCCGCAGTCCAGCGCTTGAGCCCGGCCTCGATCAACTGCTCGGCGACGAACTGGCCCATCTCGCCATCGCCCAGCAGCAGCGCCTGGATCCTCCCGAGGTCGCCGAACACCTGCCGGCAGAGGGCGATCACGCAGGCCGCCATGGAGACCGACTGGGCCGCGATGTCGGTCTCGCTGCGGACCCGCTTGCCGGCGGCAAGCGCCGCCTGGAGGATGGCCTCGAGGTCCGGCCCCAGCGTGCCGGCGCGGCCGGAGAGCCGATGCGCCTCCTTCACCTGGCCAAGGACCTGCGGCTCGCCGATGACCTGGGATTCCAGCGAAGCGGCGACGGCAAAGGCATAGCGCAGCGCGGCGGCGTCGCTGAGCCGATGCAGCTGCGGCGCGACCTCCGCCGACGGCAGCGACGCCGCCTCGGCGATCAGCCCGGCCATCACCGGCATCGCCGCGGCCGGATCCTCGACCGCGGCCCAGATCTCGCAACGGTCGCAGGTCACCAGTGCCGCGACCTGGTCGATACCGGACTCGCGGCAGCGCATGATGAGTCGAAGCTGGTCGGCCTCGTCGCCCTGCAGCCGCTCGCGCAGCAATTCCGGCGCGGTCTTGTGGTCGGCGCCGACGATACAGAATATGCGCGAGCCTATCCCAAGCGGATTACCTGAAGGCTTCCAGCGCCACGGCGAGTCCGTCGATGGCCACCTGCCGCTGCTCGCCGGAATCCAAGGACTTCACCGTGGCCACGCCCTTGGCAAGCTCGTCGTCGCCGAGAATCACCGCGGCCACCGCGTCGATCTTGTTGGCCCGCTTCATCCGCTTGCTCATGTTGCCGCCGAAGCCCAGGTCGACCACGAAATCGCGCCGCCGCAGGTCGCCGCTCAGGGTCAGGGCGGCCCGCTCGGCCTGCTCGCCCAGCGGCACCATCAGGATCGGCCGCGCCCCGCGCGGCGTGTCCTGCAGCAGCATGGCGCAGCGCTCGATGCCGCTGGCCCAGCCGACTCCGGGGGTCTCCGGACCGCCCATCATGCTGACCAGGCCGTCATAGCGGCCGCCGGCCAGCACCGTCTTCTGGGCGCCCAGCTCCGCGCAGGTGATCTCGAAGCAGGTATGGCAATAGTAGTCGAGGCCCCGCACCAGCCGCGGATTGACGACGGCGGCGATGCCGAGCGCCGCCAGTCCCGCCTGCACCTCGGCGAAGAAGCCGCGGCTCCTCTCGTTGAGATAGTCGGTATAGATCGGCGCTTCCGCGACGATGCGCTGGTCGCCGCTGTCCTTGGAATCCAGGATGCGCAGCGGGTTGCGCTCGAGGCGCTCCTGGCTCTCCTTCGACAGCCGGTCGCGGAACCCGCCCAGGTATTCGACCAGGACCTTGCGGTAGGCATGCCGGCTCTCGGTATCGCCGAGGGTGTTGATCTCCAGGACGCAGCGGTCCCAGGCGCCGATGCGGCGCAGGAATTCCACGCCGATGGCGATCACCTCGACGTCGCCGGCCGCCTCCTTGACACCGAGCAGCTCGACGCCGGTCTGATGGAACTGCCGCAGCCGGCCCTTCTGCGGCCGCTCGTAGCGGAACATCGGCCCGGAATAGAAGTACTTCAGCGGCAAATGCTGGGTCAGGCCGCCGGAGATCAGCGCCCGCGCCACGCCCGCGGTGTTCTCCGGACGCAGCGTGATGGTCTCACCGCCGCGGTCGGTGAAGGTGTACATCTCCTTGGTGACGATGTCGGAGGTGTCGCCCAGGGTGCGCTTGAAGACCTCGGAGAACTCGAAGATCGGCGTCTCCACCTCCTGATAGCCGAAACACTCGGCGGCGCGGCGGGCGGTATCGCTCACCCGGCGATGGCGGCGCATCTCCTCGGGCAACAGATCATGCGTGCCGCGAACCGGCTGAAGCTCCGACATTGTCCTGGTCCTGGATTAGGGTGCTATTCTGCGGCGGTCTGCTGGGCCTTCGCGGCCAGCTTGGCGGCCTCGATCTCGGCCGCCTTCTTCTCGATCAGCTCCACCATGTGCTCGACGATGTCCTGATCCTTCAGCCGATGGTGCTGCTGGCCGGCGAGATAGACCATATGCGTGTTGTTGCCGCCGCCGGTGAAGCCGATATCGGTTTCGCGCGCTTCGCCGGGTCCGTTGACCACGCAGCCGATGATACTGACCGACATCGGCGTGGTGATGTGGCCGATGCGCTTCTCCACCGCCTCGACCGTCTTGATGACGTCGAAATTCTGCCGCGCGCAGGACGGGCAGGAGATCAGGTTGACGCCGCGATGCCGCAGGTTGAGCGACTTCAGCATGTCGAAGCCGACCTTCACCTCCTCGACCGGGTCGGCCGAGAGCGAGACGCGCAGCGTGTCGCCGATGCCCGACCACAGCAGCATGCCGAGGCCGATCGACGATTTCACCGTGCCGGTGCGCAATCCGCCCGCCTCGGTGATGCCGATGTGCAGCGGGTAGTCGCAGGCCTCCGCCAGCCCCTGATAGGCGGCGACCGCCAGGAAGGCATCCGAGGCCTTGACGCTGATCTTGAACTCGCGGAAATCGTGGTCTTCGAGGATCTTCGCGTGGTTGAGCGCGGATTCGACCATCGCCTCGGGGCAGGGTTCGCCGTATTTCTCCAGGAGATCCCGCTCCAGCGACCCGGCATTGACGCCGATCCGCATCGAGCAGCCGTGGTCCTTCGCCGCCTGCACCACCTCGCGCACCCGCTCGGCGCTGCCGATATTGCCGGGATTGATCCGCAGGCAGGCGGCCCCCGCCTGCGCCGCCTCGATGCCGCGCTTATAGTGGAAATGGATGTCGGCGACGATCGGCACCGTCACCTGGCGCACGATCTCCTTGAGACCGGCGGTCGATTCCTCGTCGGGACAGGAGACGCGGACGATATCGGCGCCGGCAGCTTCCGCCGCCTTGATCTGCTCCACCGTCGCCTTGACGTCGGAGGTCAGGGTATTGGTCATGGTCTGCACCGAGATCGGCGCATCGCCGCCGACCAGGACCGATCCGACGCGGATCTGGCGGGACTTCCGGCGGTGGATATCGCGATAGGGCCGAACGCTCATCGGGCGAAACTCGCTGGTTAGGGGCCAGGCCAACCCGCCGGGTGCCTGAAGGCACGCAGGACCGGGATTCAGCCGCTGATTTGGGCTAGAAGATGCGCTGCGAGGGCAAAAAGATCAAGCCCCGATGACGCAACGCACAATCCGGGCAGGCCCGTTCTTTGTGTTTCGGATCAATATCTTACGGGGGATGTCGGGCTAATAGGCCGATCCGTCCAGCAGCTTCGTTGGATCGAGCTTGATGCCGCGCTTCACCACGCCGAGCGAGCCCAGGCTGCGCACCGGCCGGCCGTCGAGTTCGATGACCACGCCCCCGGCATTGCCGGTGTTCATCACCAGGCCGGGCTCGTCGGGCACGTTGAAGCTTTCGCCCTGGCGCAGGACCCGCTGCAGAATGACCGCATCGACGGCATCGCGGATCTCCACCCAGCTGTCATGATCGGCGCGGACCACGATCCTGGCGGCCGGCAGCGGGCCGGCCACCGCGGCGGCGGCCGATTGATCCGGTTCCGCCACGGCCGGTGCCGGCGGCGCGCCCGGTTCGGCCCCCGGCTGCGCCGCGTCGGCCTCGCCAGCCGGCGCTTCCGCACCATCCGGCGACGGCAGGACATCGGTCGTGCCTTCGGCCAGCGGGTTCGCCGGTGCCGGCGTCACGCCGGCGGCGCCCGGCAGATCCGCGGGTTCCGCCTGGCCTTGCGCCGCGCCCTGGGTCTGGCCATTGGCCGCCGGTGCCTCGGGTGCCGGTGCCGCCGGTGCGGTGGCGGCGGCATCCGGGGCCGGAGTCGCAAGCGCGGGAGCTTCGGTCGCCGGCGTTTCGGGCGCCGGAGTTTCGGGCGCGGTCTCGCCGACCCCAGTCGCCTTCTTGATGTATTCCGGCACCGCGTCGATCAGCTGGATCCCGGTGCCGCCGGGCTGGGTCGCGTAGTACCAGCCGGCATAGCCGGCCAGGGCAATAAGCGCGCAGATCACCAGGATGGTGCCGCCGGGAAACTTCTGCACCGCCTCTTCCGCCGGCCAGACGAGATCGTTCTGCCGGCTGCGCTGCGCCAGTTCCTCGCGGTAGTTGCCGACAATGGCATTGCCGTCCAGGCCAAGATAATCGGCATAGGCACGGACGAAACCCACCGCATAGGCGGTGCCCGGAAGATCGTAGAGCCGGCCTTCCTCGATCGCCGTGATGTAGACGGCGCGGATGCGCAGCTGCCGGGAAACCCCGGCCACGTCCTGGCCCAGCCCCTCGCGGCGCCGGCGCAGCAGGGTGCCGATCCCCTCGCTCTCGGCGGCGGTCTCGCCGGGCCGCGCTGGGTCACCACTGAAGAAGCCGCCTTTGCGCTGTGCCATTACTCGTCCTACACCGCAACTCAACTATCGGAATTATCGGGTTTTTTCGCGTAAATCGAAAGGCCCGGCCCGCTCGATTCCTTATATCGTCCGCCAAAAGCGTTAGCAATTGGCGAATGGGTGCCGATCCCGGTCCTGGCGCCCGCCGCCTAGAGCGCCACGCCGTGATCCTTGGCAAAGGCCCGCAATCCGCTGCGCAATTCCCAGCCCGGCAGCCGGCCGAGCGCATGCCAATAGGCCTTCAACTGGCCCAGATGCAGGCTGCGGATCATCGCCCGGATCGGTCCGATCGAGGTCGGGGCCATGGAGAGGTGCCGGTAGCCCAGGCAGAGCAGCGCCATGGCCGCCATCGGATCGCCGGCCATCTCGCCGCAGAGGCTGAAATGCTTGCCGCGCCGGCCGCAGGTCTCGGCGATCGCGGCCAGGAACCGGAGCATGCCGGGCGCCAGCACGTCGTATCGATCGGCGACGCGCGGATTGCCGCGGTCGGCGGCATAGCTGAACTGCTTCAGGTCGTTGCTGCCGATCGAGATGAAGTCGACCCGGTCCAGGAGCTCCTCCAGCTCCCAGTAGAGCGCCGGCACTTCGAGCATCGCGCCGACCTGGAGGTGGGCGGGGACCTTGAGGCCGTTGCGCGTCGCCCGATCGAGCTCGAGATGCAGCATCGCCCGGGCCTCGTCGAATTCGGACACTTCGGTGATCATCGGGAACATGACCGACAGCGCCCGCCCCTCGGCGGCCTGGATCAGGGCCCGGAGCTGCTGGCGCAGGACCGCCGGCCGGTCGAGCGAGATCCGGATCGCCCTCCACCCCATGGCCGGATTCTCCTCCGACTCGCGCTCCCAGTAGGAGAGGACCTTGTCGCTGCCGATATCCAGGGTCCGGAAGACGACCGGCTTGCCGCCCGCGCCCTCGATCGCCTTGGCATAGACCTCGCGCTGCCGCGCCACGTCGGGAAAGCTGTTCGCCACCATGAAGGTGACCTCGGTGCGGTAGAGGCCGATCCCCGCGGCGCCGTTGGCGGCCAGCTGCGGCACGTCGATCAGCAGGCCGGCATTCATCAGCAGCGTCACCTCGACGCCGTCCAGGGTCACCGCTGGAAGGTCGCGGATCGCCGCATAGGACTGCTGCTTCGCCTGGCGCTGCAGCATGCTCTGGGTGAAGACCTGCTGGATGTCCTCGGCCGGGCGCAGGAAGACCTGCGCATTGTCGCCGTCCAGGATCAGCATGTCGCCGGCCGAGACCCGGTTCATCAGAGCGGCGCAGCGGCCGAGCACCGGGATATCCAGCGCGCGCGCGACGATCGCCACATGAGCGGTCGTCGTCCCCTCCTCCAGCAACACGCCCTTGATCTTCCGCCGGTCGTAGTCCAGCAGTTCCGCCGGGCCCATGTTGCGGGCGACCAGGATGGTCTCCTCCGGCAGGTCGCGCTGCCCGGGCTGCACCGCCTCGCCGACCAGGTGCCGCAGCAGCCGATTGGCAAGATCGTCGAGGTCGGCGAGCCGTTCGCGGATGTAGGGATCGCTGATCTCGCGCATCCGGGCGCGGGTATCGTTCTGCACCTTCTGCACCGCGGCTTCGGCGGTGAGGCCGGTGCCGATGGCTTCGAGGATCCGGCTTGCCCAGCCCTTGTCCTCGGCGAACATGCGATAGGTTTCCAGGATCTCGCGATGCTCGCCGCCGCCGGCCATCTCGCTCGATGCCAGCATCTCGTCGAGCGCCAGCTTCATCTTGCCCATGGCCTCGTCGAGCCGCTCGATCTCGCGCGTCGGGTCCTCGGCCACCAGCTGCGTCAGGGTGAGGTCGGGCTGGTGCAGCACGGCAATGCCGCGCGCCAGTCCCGGCGCCAGCGTGGTGCCCTCCAGGCGGGTCGGCAGCAGGGCGATGCCCTCTTCCGGCGCCAGCTCGCCCTTGCCGACCAGTTCGCCCGAGGCGACCAGCTCCGCCACTACCATGGCGACGGTCTCCAGCGTCTCGATCTCCTCTTCGGCGTAGTTGCGCCGGGTCCGGTTCTGGACCGCCAGGACGCCGAGCAGCCGGCCGGCGCGCAGGATCGGCACGCCCATCAGCGACTGGTAGATCTCCTCGCCGGTCTCCGGGCGATAGGCGAATTGCGGATGATGCTGCGCATCGGCCAGCGCCAGCGGCCGGGCATGGCTGGCGATGTCGCCGATCAGGCCTTCGCCGACCCGCAGCCGGGTCTTGTGCACGGCTTCCTGCTTCAGGCCCTCGGTGGCGAAGAGCTCCAGCACCTCGCCGGCCCGCAGCACATAGGCCGAGCAGACCTCCGCCACCATGTCGGCGGCGATCATGCGCACGATCTGCCGCAGCCGGGTCTCGGCGTCGCCCGCCTGCGCCATGATGTTGCGCATGCGCTTCAACAGCTGCCGCGCACCGCCGCCTGGAGCGTTGCCGGAAGGGCCGCCGGCCTGGGTCATTTATTTCGCCGCCGCGTGCCGCCGGTCGACAAGGGCGGCAATCGCCTCCTCGATCAGCTCCTGGATGATCGTCGCGGTGGGCTGCTCCTTGGTCACCATGCCGACGCTCTGGCCGGCCATCACCGAGCCGGTCTCGACGTCGCCCTCGATCACCGCCCGGCGCAGCGCACCGGCCCAGAAATGCTCGATCTCCAGCTGCGCCGCCTTCATGTCGAGCTCGCCGCGGTCGAAGCGATCGATCACCTGGCGCTGCATCTCCATGAACTTCTTCGCGCCCTCATTGACCAGGGCGCGCACCGGGATGACCGGAAAGCGCGGATCGAGCTGGACCGAGGGCATGGCATCGCGTGCCGAGGCCTTCAGGAACGCCTTCTTGAACTTCGGGTGGGCGATGGATTCCGTCGCGCAGACGAAGCGGGTGCCGAGCTGGATGCCGGCGGCGCCCATTTCCAGGTAGCCGAGCATCGCCGAGCCGCGGCCGATGCCGCCGGCGACGAAGACCGGCACGTCGTCGACCACCGGCAGGATCTCCTGGGCGAGTACGCTCGTCGACACCGGCCCGATATGCCCGCCGGCCTCCATGCCCTCGATGATGATCGCGTCGGCGCCGCTCTTCACCAGCTTCTTGGCGATCACCACGGCCGGCGCGAAGCACATGACCTTCGCGCCTCCCTCCTTCAGCCGCTGGATGGCGCCGCCGGGAGGCAGGCCGCCGGCCAGGACGACATGCCCGACCTTGCGCTCGAGACAGGTATCGATCAGGTCGCTCAGCCGGGGATGCAGGGTGATGAGGTTGACGCCGAAGGGCCGGTCGGTCAGGGCGAAGGTGGCGTCGATCTCGTTGCGCAGCAGATCCGGCGACATCGATCCGGAGGCGATGACGCCGAAGCCGCCGCCGTTGGAGATCGCCGAGACCAGGTGCCGCTCGGACACCCAGGTCATCGCCCCGCCCATGATCGCATAGCGGCAACCCAGGAACTCCCGGCCGCGCCGCCACAACTCGTCGAGATGCTCGATGGCCGCCGTACGGTTCATGCTGGATGGTTCATTCCACTCGGTTCATCCCGCCGGCGTCCCGCGGGATGTTTCATGTTGCCTTGGAACTCAAGCCGCGTCGAGGCCATAGGCGGTATGCAGCGCCCGCACCGCCAATTCGGTGTATTCTTCCGCCACCAGCACGCTGATCTTGATCTCCGAGGTCGAGATGACCTGGATGTTGATGCCCTTCTCCGACAGCGCCTTGAACATCCGCTGGGCGATGCCGGCATGGCTGCGCATGCCGACGCCGATCACCGAGACCTTGACCACGTTGGAATCCGAGATCAGGCCCTGGTAGTTGAGGTCCGCCTTCTTGGCCTGCAGGACCTGCTGGGCGCGGTCGAAGTCGCCCTTCGACACGGTGAAGGTCATGTCCGTCGTCTTGCCGTCCTCGCTCACGTTCTGGACGATCATGTCGACGTTGATGTTCGCGTCCGCCAGCGGCCCGAAGATCGAGGCGGCGACGCCGGGCCGGTCGGGGACCCGCATCAGCGTGATCTTCGCTTCGTCGCGGCTGTAGGCGATGCCGCTCACCAGTTCCTTTTCCATGATCTCTTCCTCGTCCACCACCATCGTGCCCGGCTTGTCCTCGAAGCTGGAGAGGACCTGCAGGCGGACGCGATGCTTCATCGCCATCTCGACCGAGCGGATCTGCAATACCTTGGCGCCGAGCGACGCCATCTCCAGCATTTCCTCGTAGGTGATCTTATCCAGTTTTTGCGCCTTGGCGACGATGCGGGGGTCGGTCGTGTAGACCCCGTCGACGTCGGTGAAGATGTCGCAGCGGTCGGCCTGCAGCGCCGCCGCCAGGGCCACCGCCGAGGTATCCGAGCCGCCGCGGCCGAGGGTGGTCACCCGGTTGTCCGACCCGACGCCCTGGAAACCGGCCACCACCGGCACCTGGCCCTGGGCAAAGCGCTTGTTCAGCTCGGTGGTGTCGATGTCGACGATCCGCGCCTTGCCATGGGCGTCGTCGGTCAGCACCGGGATCTGCCAGCCCAGCCAGGAGCGGGCATTGACCCCCAGTTCCTGCAGCGCGACCGCGGTCAGGCCCGAGGTCACCTGCTCGCCGGAGGCCACCACCACGTCGTATTCCCGCGCATCGTGCAGCGGCGAGATGGCACGGCACCAATCGACCAGCTGGTTGGTCACCCCGGACATGGCGGAGACCACCACCGCCACTTCATGGCCGGCATCGACCTCGCGTTTGACCCGTGCCGCCACGGCCTTGATCCGGTCGACATTGGCGACGGAGGTACCGCCGAATTTCATCACGATGCGGGTCTTTTTCGCGGGCGCGGCCATCCAACCAATTCCTTAACAAGCGTGCGGCCAGCCGATCACCCTGCCCGCTGAATCGATCGCCGATTGTAACGGGATGCGACGGGAAATCGTTTGTCATGCCGGCGGCGGCTATCCATACTCATTCGGCGTCGGCGAAGCAAGGGCCGGACCCCGGATTCGCGGCTCATTTTCAACGATTTGGCGGCTTTTTATGCATCCCGCAGGCGACTCTCCGAGCAATATACAGGGACCGCGAAGCAGCGGCACCGTCGACCGCGAGGAGATCGCCAAATTTACCGCCATGGCGGAATCCTGGTGGGATCCTCAGGGCAAGTTCCGCCCCCTCCACCGGCTGAACCCGGTCCGCGTCGGCTACATCCGGGACCGCCTGGCCGCCAGGTTCGGGCGCGATCCGCTCGGGCCGCGCCCGCTCGCGGGCCTCACCCTGCTCGATATCGGCTGCGGCGGCGGATTGCTGGCCGAGCCCCTGGCCCGCCTCGGCGCCGAGGTGACCGGGATCGATGCGGCCGAAAAGAACATCCGGATCGCCCGCCTCCATGCCGAGCAGATGGGACTGCGGATCACCTATCTTCCCTGTGCAGCGGAGGACCTGGTCCGCACCGGCCAGAGGTTCGACGCGGTGCTCGCCATGGAAGTGATCGAGCACGTGGCGGATGTCGCGGCCTTCGTCGCGGCGGCCGATCGGCTGCTGAAGCCGGAAGGGCTGTTCTTCGGCGCCACGCTCAACCGGACGGCGAAATCCTTCGCCCTTGCCATCGTCGGTGTGGAATACATCCTGCGCTGGCTGCCGCGCGGCACCCATGACTGGCGAAAATTCCTCCGCCCCTCCGAATTCGCCAAGGCGCTGCGGCGGCAGAACCTCGCGGTCCAGGAACTGACCGGCGTGGTCTACAACCCGTTCCAGGACAGCTTCGCGCTGAGCCGCGACTGCGACGTCAATTACATGCTGATGGCCGCCCATCCCTGATGGCGTGCCGCACCGCCGCCGGTCGCCGACCGCCGGGGGGCGAATGCCGCCACGATCCGGGCTGTGACATATCCGTGAGGTCATTGCACCCGGGGTTCCGCACGGTTATGTCTTGCTGTGGACATATCATCCGAGTCGCGGGAGGCTGTCGCGATGCAGTTTGTTAATAGATTCGTTTTGCTGATTCTCCTGGCTGCGACTGCCGCTTTCGGCCTCGCCCGGCCAGCTGCGGCTTTGACTCCGCAGCAGGAACTGGTCGACAAGGCGCGGATCAGCTTCGACAAGCTGATCGGTTCCTACGAATTCGGCGAGTTGCCCGGCTATGTGAAGCGGGCCAAGGCGATCATGATCTTTCCCGACATCTTCAAGGCGGGATTCGTGATCGGCGGCGAAGGCGGCAGCGGCATCCTGCTGGTCCGCGATCCGAACCAGGGCTGGAGCCAGCCCGCCTTCTACACCCTGGCGGCCGGCAGCGTCGGGCTTCAGGTCGGCGGGCAGACCTCGGAAACCGTCTTCACCATCATGAGCGACAAGGCGCTGACCGCGGTTCTCGACAACCAGATGAAGTTCGGCGGCGACATGTCGGTAGCCGCCGGCCCCATCGGCAAGGGCATCGGCGCGGATACCACGACCAACTTCTCCTCCGACGTCTATACCTTCGCCAAGACCGCCGGCCTCTATGGCGGCGTCTCGTTCAACGGCGCGGGGATCCTGAAGAAGGACGAATGGAACCATGCCTATTACGGGCCGAATGCCACGCCCTACGGCATCGTGATCGAGCGCAAGTTCCAGAATCCAAATACCAAGGCCCTGCTGAACAGCCTGGCGCCCTATTGAGGCCCCAGAATTGAAGCCGGAGGGGCGAAAACAATGACCCCAGCCGGGGAGCGAAGCCGGCTGGGGTCGGTTGTGAATTCGTCGCTAGTCAGGCCACCGACACCGACGAATTGATCCAAATTCTGAAGAACAATCGTAAACGCAACGTTAACGTCGCGCGGCCTCGGCCATGAGGCCGCGGATCCGGGCCAGCACGGCATCGAGTTCCGCCGCCAGCAGGCCCGCCAGCCCCGGATCCCCGCCCGTCGCCCGCCCACCCATCGCCTGCCAGGCCGCGCCCGCCTCCCGGAGCCGAAGGACCAGGGCCGGCACGTCCCGGCCGGGGTCGAACCAGCCCCTCCGGATGCCGGCGTCATAGAGCCGGTCGAGGCCATCGGCGTCGGCCCCCGCCAGGCCCCGGCGGCGGCGACGGTCCCGCAGGCGCCTGAGGAGGTTCCAGCGTGCCAGGCCGCGCCGTGCCGCCGGGATCACCGGCAGGTCGAAGATCTCCACCGGGCGGCCGGTCCAGCAGGCATCGGCCAGCATCGAGGCGCTGTCGCTGGTGGCGATGAAGGCGTCGGCCAGGGCCAGCAGGGCCGGATAGGACGTCGCATCGCCCCGGGCGAAGGGGAACAGCGTCTTGCCGGGCAGCGGCCAGGCGGCGAGGCCCTGGAGCACCGCCGCCGGCGTGCGCGGCCCGGATGCGACCAGCAAGGTGCCGCCGCGCTGCGCCATCACGGCTTCCGCCCGCGCCATCAGGGCTTCCGCATCCGCGAGGTCGAAGCGCACCGGCGGCGAGGGTCCGCCCACCAGGAGAACCGTCCAGGGCCGTGGCAGGTGCCGGAGCCGCGGCGCCCAGGCCGCCGCCGCCGCGGCCAGGTCGGCGGGCTGGCGCCGCACGATCGGCAGGGTCAGCGACATCAGGTTGCGCGCCGCCGGCAGCCAGTATTGCGGCGTGCTGACGATCAGGTCGAAGCGCCGGAAGGGACCGTCGATCCGGCCCAGCTGCACGTGGCGGGTGCGGCCGCCCGACTGCCGCTTGATCCAGCTGCCGATGCGCGATCCCTGCCCGCCGATGCCGATCACCAGGTCCGGCCAGGGCGGATCCAGGCGCAGGTTGCCGTCGATGGTCCGCGGTTCCGGGGCCGGGGCAAGCCAGCCTTTGCGCCGGCCGCAGCGCACGCGTTTCACCTCTGCCGGCCAGCCGAGCGCCGCGCCGAGGGCGAGGACCTGGGCGTTGTCACCGGCAAGGCGACCGAGCAGCAACCACGTTTGCGGTGGATTTCCACCGTCCGCCGCCGGTGCCGCGACGGCGATGTCACCGGAGTTCACCCCGGAATCGCCGGCCGCAGGCATCAGGCGTCCGACGGCAGGGGCGCGGATGCGATCTCCGGCCGCGGCGGCTTGCCCTGCCGCAGGCGGAGGTGATGCGACAGCAGGCGGCCCAGCCGCAGATTGCCCAGCGGCCGGCGTTCCGCCCGCTGATGGATGTCGAGATCCGGCCAGCCGTTGCCCTCGATCACCGCCGGTCCGTCCGCGAGTATGGCGACGTCCCAGCCGATGATTGCCCGATCGTTCATCGCCCGATGGGCCCGGCAGGCGAGGTCGCCGACCTCGCGCCAATAGGGCAGGCTGCGGCCGGCGATGGCGGCGCCGGTGACCGGGTGATGCCGGTACCAGGCG
Organism: uncultured Rhodospirillaceae bacterium; assembly: GCA_964551505.1. Taxonomy (GTDB): domain Bacteria; phylum Pseudomonadota; class Alphaproteobacteria; order Dongiales; family Dongiaceae; genus Dongia. Next base: position 6,912 of record CAZKDH010000032.1, on the reverse strand, counting down.
GTGTCGTCACCGAGGCCGATATCCGTCGCCGCGCCGAGACGCCCCGATGCCATGTCGACGGCAGCGGCGATACCGCCGGCATGGAAGTTGTCGACCGCCGAATCCAGCGCGCGCGGCATGCGGAAGACCGCATTCAGCGCCTCCACATCGCCCGCCTCGTCGACCATGGTGATGATGCGCACCGTCGGCAGCGCCGCCATGGCGACATCGGCGAGGGCCGGGTGGGGCCGGAGCGCCGGCTGCACGATCAGCGGCGTGTCCCGCGATTGCCGCCGCAGCCGCGCCAACAGGGCGGCGGCATCGAGATGACAGTCGTGGCGCAGCCAGCCATTGCCGATGTGCAGCCATTTTTCCGCTCCCTCGCCGCCGCGGCCGGTGGTGGGTTTGACGAAGAGATCGATCGGCGCCAGGTCCGCCGCTTCGCCGCCACCGCCCTTCAGCGACAGCAACACCTCGGGCGTGGCGATGCCGCTGGCCCGGCAACATGCGAAGAACTTCTCCTTGTCGTGCAGCGGCCGGCCGGCGGCGGCGGTCACCTCGCTCCGTCGCAGCATCGAATAGATCCCGCCCTTGGTCTCGAAGCGGTGCAGGTAGTCCGCCGCCACCGCCCGCAGCGCCGGGTCGTGGAGCTCGAAGACATAGTAGTAGCGCGGCAGGATCCCGTGCCGCAGCGCCAGCTGGTATTGTTCCAGGAACTGGCGGCATCGTCCCTTTCCGAGGCGCCGGGCGAGGGCGCTGCCGCTCCGCCAGGTTTCGCGGGCGGCCATCGCCGCGGCGGCGATCGGCCAGAGCAGGCAGGCGGCAGCGAAGCTCGCCCTGCGCAGGGGCCCGGCCTGGCGCCAGGCCTGGTCGACATAGGTATCGCGGATATGGGCGGCCGCTTCGCTGCGGCCGGACCTGGAAGGCAGCGGCCAGATCGGCGGCGGAAAGTGATAGAGGCGCATGTGCCCAGGCGTTCTCATCGGACGCCGGGAATGGCCCTGCGGCGCAGCCCGGCCGTTCACCGCAGCCTAGACAAGTCGGGTGACGGAATTCTGACGGGGCGGTGGATCTTGCGTGGCTTCGGCGCCGATGCCGGCGTCAGGTTTTCTTGGTGCGTCTAGGCGCGCACTTCCTTCAGGAAGCTGTCGACCTGGGAACGCAGCAGGCTGCCGTTCCTTGAAAGTATTCCGGCGGAGGCCAGTACCTCGGTCGCGGCGGCGCCGGTCTGCTGGGCCGCTTCCGTGACGTTGGTGATGTTGGACGATACCTCGGTGGTGCCCTGCGCCGCCTGCTGGACGTTACGGGAGATCTCCTGCGTCGCCGCGCCCTGCTCCTCGACCGCCGAGGCGATGGCGGTGGAGATCTCGTTCACCCGGTTGATGGTCACCGTGATGCCCTGGATCGCCTGGGCGGAACCCTCGGTCGCCTCCTGGATGGCGCGGATCTGGCCGGCGATCTCGTCGGTGGCGCGGGCGGTCTGGGTGGCCAAGGCCTTCACCTCGGAGGCCACCACGGCAAAGCCCTTGCCGGCCTCGCCGGCCCGGGCCGCTTCGATGGTCGCATTCAGCGCCAGCAGATTGGTCTGGCCGGCGATGTCGTTGATCAGCCGGACCACGTCGCCGATCTTCTCCGCCGCCTCGGCAAGGCCGCGCACCTTGTCGTTGGTGTCGTTGGCCTGGATGACCGCGGCGCCGACGATGCGGGTGGATTCCGCCACCTGGGAGCTGATCTCATGAATGGACGCGGTCAGTTCCTCGGTGGCGGCGGCCACGGTCTGCACGTTCTGCGTGGTCTCCTCGGAGGCCGACGATACGGCCGTCGACTGTCGCGAGGTCTCCTCCGCGGTGGCCGACATCGACTGCGCCGTCGCCTCGAGTTGCGTCGCCGAGCTGGTCACCTCCTGGAGCACCTGGCCGACCGTGGATTCGAAGCGGCTCGCGAGGTCGAGCATCGCGTGCCGGCGCTCCTCCTCGATCCTCGCCTTCTCGGCCTCCTGCTCCGCCCGCAGCCGCTGGGTCTCCATCAGGCCGTCCTTGAAGATGACGACCGCCTGGGCCACTTCGCCGACTTCGTCGCGGCGGTCGGCGCCGCCGACGGCAACGGCAAGATTGCCCGAGGTCAGCTGGCGCATGACGTCGATGATGCTGCGCAGGGGCAAGGTGATCGAGCGGGCGATCACCCAGGCGGCACCACCGCCGAGCAGCAGCGCCAAGGCGAGGCCGCCGATCATGATCCTGCTGTTCCGGGAATAGGCGTCCTCGGCCCGGTTGAATTCCGCCTCGGCAACCCGCACCTGCAATCCGCTCAGGTCATCCAGGCTCTTCATCAGCGCCGCGAGTGCCGGGCCGCCCTCGGATTGCGCCAGCGCCCTGCCGCCGTCGAAATCGCCGGCGGTCAGCCGGGCAAGCACCCGCGGGCGCACCTCGTCATAGTGGGCGAAGGCCTGCTTGGCCTGCTCGACCAGGCCCTTTTCCTCCTCGGTGAGATAGGTCGCGATATAGGCGCCCCAGGTCTTCCGCGCCGCGCCGACAAGGGTCTCGATCCTGTCCGCCTCTTCCCGGGCTGCGGCAACGTCATTGGCGGCGCCGGCGGTCAGGACGCTTGCGCGCACCTTGAAGTAGTCGCTGGAGATGTCGCGCAGCTGCTCCATCGGGATGACGCGGTCCTGATAGACCGTGCGAAACCCCTCGTGCATGCCGGCCATGCTCATGATTCCGATGGTCGAGACGCCGGCAATCATCGACAGCAGGATGACCACCAGGCCGGCGAGCCGGGCGAGGATGCGTGTATGTGTCAGCATGGGTTCCAGCCTTCAAGATTATGATCCAGCAAATATCTGAATATTTACCTAAGATCGACGTTGCAAATATCTTATTTCTGTTGCAATTTGCGTGACAAAAATGAATAAAACCTTAATCCCGGCGAACGCGCTGGGCCGCCATACGCCAGTATAGTCAATAGGTTGGGCGGCTTTCCCGGCGCGCGGACGGGGGTCAGGCCGGCGACGTCGCCCGCGGATGGGTCTCGACGAAGTGCTTCAGGACGGCTTTCAGGACCATGGCATGTCGAGCGTCGCCGCGCGCCTCGGCGGCGGCGATGTCGTCGAGAATGTACCGCCGGATGCAGCGCTCGCCGGCGGCATTGCTGCAGAGGTAGCTGGCGAGTTCGGCGGCGATCATCGAGGGGATATGCTCGTGCTCGGCCAGGGCGTCGATTTCACGCCGGGTGAGCCCGCTCAGGGCGATGCAGTCCTCATAGGTCAGCATGACGATCCGGTCCTCCATGAAACGCCCGCCTGCGGTGGGTGACACCGCCGGGCCTCCATGAGCTTCAATCTAGCAAGCCGGCGCCGATGATTGATTGATTTCGATCAAGCGCCGCGCGACGGCGCGGACCGGGAAACGGAAACGGCCCGCCACCGGGTGGGGGCGGGCCGTCATCGGGCGACTGGGCGTCGCGTCGATCAGAAAGTATCGGGATCCGGACCGTCCGGCGGGTCGCTCGGCCCGCCCTCGCCGCCATCGCGCGGCTTCGGCTCGCGCCGCTCCGGCTTCTTCGGCGACTTTTCGCGATCCGAACCTTCGTGATCCCCGCCGTCGGCGCCGTCATTGCCGCCCTCGTCGCCGCCGGCCGCGGTGGCAAAGTCGCCGAGGTCGCCGGGAACGTCCAGGGCTGCGAAGCCTTGCGGCAGCGGACGCGCCGCCGTCACCGCCGCGGCGCAGGCGACGTTGACGATCACGCGCTGGCCGGCCGGCACGCTGACCGGTTCGGCATTGCCGCAGGGAAAGGCGGTGGCATTGCCGGAAATGATGTTGGCTTCGACGGTGCCGTCGATGCCGACATAGATCACCATCTCGCTGCCGCGGATGGTCATCGTCGCGGTGGGCGTCACCAGCTTGATGTCTTCCTCGTTCTTCATCACGCCGCCAACATAGCGGAAGGCGCCGACGGCCATGCTGATTTCGCCGCCGCCGGTGGAACTCGTCGGATCGAACACGAAGTGGTCGAGCTTCACCGTGGCATTCGGGCCGACGTCGAAGCGGGACTGGTCGAGGAACTGCAACGAGGTCGCGCCGGATTCGCCGGTGGATACGGTATCCAGCGCCTGGACCTGGTCCTGGTACTTGATCGGGTGGGGGTCGGTGGCCGCGTCCGGTATGGCGGTGGCGCCCTTGTAGTCGGGCAGAACCACCTGGCCGATCGCATCGGCCGAGGCCGTGGCCCCGCCGAAGGCGATGGCCAGCAGACTGCCGCAGAGCAGACGTGAGTATGAAATAGCGTGTCGCATCGCTAGCATCCCTCTAAGACTGTTCACGGCCTGCCCCATCTCGGCCGCATCCTCGCTCCATCGACCCCAGTCCGCCGGCAGTGGCGCCGGTCTCTGTATCCCTGGGCTATCGACCCATTCCGGACCATCGCTCCTTGGCCCGGTATTCCTTGGGCGTGAGAATTAGACCGATTCAGGCGTCCAGACCATACGCTTTGAAACAAGATTCGCACAAAATGGTGTGAAAATTTACTGATAATTAGCCAAATTGCGCGAAACCTGACATGTTCCGCTTTTGTCCGGGACCCATCCTGACGATCCATTACCCCTTTGTCGCAGGGTTGCGGCATCCGGTTCATGGCCCCGATGTCGGGCCCCCGGCCTGGTGCCCCGGCAGCAGGGACCGCGCCCTCAGGGAATATGCGTCGCCGCGGTCTCGGAGCCGGGTCCGGCCTCCGGCTCGGGCTCCTCGGCCACCCAGGCCGCGAGCAGGGTGTAAGTCACCGACAGGACGACCGGGCCGATGAAGATGCCGACCAGGCCCAGGCCGATCAGGCCGCCGATCACACCGACACAGATGAGGAGGAGCGGCAGATCCGCCCCTTTCCTGATGAGGACGGGGCGGAGGAAGTTGTCAAGGGCGCCTACCGGAATGGACCAGACCAGCAGGAAGGTGCCCCAGCCGGTTTCGCCACTCCAATAGGTCCAGGCGATCACCGGCACGAGGACGATCGCGGGGCCGAGCTGCGCGATGCAGAGCATGAACATCACGGCGGTCAGCACGGTCGCGAAAGGCACGCCGGCGATCGCCAAGCCGATGCCGCCCAGGGCCGACTGGACGAGCGCCGTGACGATGACGCCGAGGGCCACGCCGCGGATCGCCTGGCCGGCCAGGCGCACGGACGTCTCCCCGCGGGCGCCGGTGAGCCGGTAGGCGAAGCGCCGGATGGATGCGGCGGCGGCCTCGCCGTTCACATAGAGGATCGCCGCGACGACGACGGTGAGGAAGAAGTGCAGCAGCATGCTGCCGACGCCGCCAGCCTGGGCAATCAGCCATTTGGTGGCATCGCCGGCATAGGGCGCGGCCTTCGCCGCGACCCAGCCGAATTCCATGGTGGCGACGTGCATCCAGGCCTTCGTCGCGGCCTCGCCGACGAGCGGCAGTTGGCCCAGCCATGCCGGGGGCGGCGGCATCTCGAAGGCGGCCAGGGACCGGGTCCAGGCCGCGATCTGGTCGGCATTTTCGACGATCGAGCTGATCGCCAGCGACAGCGGCAGGAGGAGCACCAGCAGCAGGCCGAGCGTCATCGCGATCACCGCCAGGCCGCGGCTGTTCCACAGCCGGGACTGGACCTCGAGCATGATCGGCCAGGTGGCGACGACGATCATCGTCCCCCAGACCACGGCCGGCAGAAACGGCCGGGTGATCAGGAAGGCGGCGGCGATCAGCCCGCCGATGAACAGCACCGCGAGAGTGGTTCGCGTCAGGTCGCGCTTGATTTCCGCCACGGCGAGTCTCCGAAAGCCCCTGGCGAGCCTAGCACGGGACGGCCGCGCGCGGTCGACGTTGGGGCGTCCGCGGCAGACACGTCCCGAAAGCGGACATCCGCCTTCCACCGGGTTTCATTGACGGGGAGCAAGGGCTGGCCGGGCGCCGGGCCTTGCGGAAACGACACCCGCATGTCGGCGCGGGACAGTCCATAACCAATTGAAAAGACTGGCGCACCCGATACGATTCGAACGTACGACCTTTGCCTTCGGAGCGGATTCCCGGTGAGCACGCCGACGCTTCCCCTCGTCTCCCGACATTGACTAACACCCCGTGGCTCCACATCTTTTTTGGGTGGGTGAGAGCAAGGGTCTGCGCCGAAATTCGCCCATTTGCGACGAAGTTTTCCGCCGCTTGCTTCCCCTATGCTTCCCCTAAATTCTGAGGAATCGCAAGAATTCTATGCCCAATCTGAAGCTCACAAAGAAGGTGCTCGACGCGCTGGCGCAGCATCCTCCTGAAAACAAGACACCGCACTGGGACACAGACCTTCGTCGCTTCGGCGCGATTGTCTATCCTAGCGGAGCAATCACATTCATCATTCAGTACCGAAATCAAGCTGGCGACAGCCGCAAGCACAAGATCGGCATCTTCGGCGCCACGACCTTGGAGGAGGCTCGTCGTCGGGCGAGTGCACTGCTTGGTCGAGTGGACGCGGGAGAGGATCCACAGGACGAAGTCCAATCGCGCCGTAAGGCGGTCACCGTCGCGGACTTCTGCGATATCTATCTTGCTGCTGCCCAAAGAGGCGCAATTAGGACACGTCTTGGCCGCCCAAAGGCCGAAAGCACGCTTTACGCAGATGTCGGTCGAGTCCAGCACCACATCAAGCCGCTCCTCGGAAAATTGCGGGTCGCCAATGTCACGAAGCGCGATATCAATGAGTTCGTAGCGCAGGTCGAGAAAGGCATCACGGCGAAGGACCGGAAGGCCGAGGCGCTGGCACGTGGTGAGACCTGGGTCGGACCTAAGCTCCGGTCCCGGACGATAGTGCATGGTGGTGCCGGTACAGCAGCGCGTACAGCCGGACTGCTCAGCGGCATCTTCACCTACGCCGTTGATAGTGGGATTCGCCACGACAATCCTGTCCATGGTGTGAGGCGCGCGAAGAGCA
>CAZKDH010000031.1:0-23759 GCA_964551505.1 uncultured Rhodospirillaceae bacterium | reverse complement strand
TATGTCGGCAAGGCCAAGGACCTGAAGAAGCGGGTCACCGCCTATACCCAGCCCAACCGCCAGCCCAACCGCATTCAGCGGATGATCGCCGAGACCCTGGCGATGGAGTTCGTCACCACCCATACCGAGGTGGAGGCGCTGCTGCTGGAAGCCAATCTGATCAAGCGCTTCGGGCCGCGCTACAATGTGCTGCTGAAGGACGATAAGAGCTTCCCCTATATCCTGATCACCGGGGATCATCCGGCGCCGCAGCTGACCAAGCATCGTGGCGCGCGCAACCGGAAAGGCGAATATTTCGGTCCCTTCGCCTCGGCGGGCGCGGTCAACCGCACCATTGTTGCGCTGCAGCGCGCCTTCCTGCTGCGGCCCTGCGCCGACACCATCTTCGCGACGCGCAGCCGGCCCTGCCTGCAATACCAGATCAAGCGCTGCGCGGCGCCCTGCGTCGGGCGGATCTCGGAGGCGGACTATGCCCAGCTGGTCGGCCAGGCGCGCGACTTCCTCACCGGCAAGAGCGACGCGGTGAAGCTGCGGCTCTCGGCCGAGATGCAGAAGGCCTCGGACCATCTCGAATTCGAGCAGGCGGCGAAGCTGCGCGACCGCATCCAGGCGCTGGCGCAGATCCAGAGCCGCCAGGACATCAACGTCGAGGGCGTCGACGAGGCCGACATCATCGCCGCCTATCAGGCCGGCGGCCATACCTGCATCCAGGTGTTCTTCTTCCGCAACCATGGCAACTACGGCAACCGCGCCTATTTCCCCAGCCACGACCGCCAGGCCGAGCTGCCGGAGATCCTCGCCGCCTTCATCGGCCAGTTCTACGAGAACAAGACGCCGCCCCGGCTGATCCTGGTAAGCGAGCCGCCGGCCGAGGCGGCCCTCCTCGGCGAGGCGCTGTCGCTGCGGGCCGGGGCGCGGGTGGAGCTGCTGACGCCGAAGCGCGGCGACAAGCGCAAGCCGGTCGAGCATGCCCTGCGCAACGCCAAGGAGGCCCTGGCCCGGCGCCTCGCCGAATCCGCCTCGCAGTCGAAGCTGATGCAGGGCGTCGCCGAGGTCTTCGGCCTGGAGGCGCCGCCGAAGCGCATCGAGGTCTACGACAACAGCCACATCTCCGGCACCAACGCCTATGGCGCGATGATCGTCGCCGGGCCGGAAGGCTTCCTGAAGAACCAGTACCGGAAATTCGCCATCCGCGATCTGGCGGAGAGCGCTGTCGAGACACCCGAAGCTGTTGAAGCACCCGTCGCCATCGCTCCGGCCGCGATTGCCCCGGGCGACGACTACGCCATGATGCGCCAGGTATTGACGCGGCGCTTCTCCCGGGCGCTGAAGGAGGATCCGGACCGGGAGCGCGGCTCCTGGCCGGACCTGGTGCTGATCGACGGCGGCCAGGGGCAGCTCGGCGTCGCCCGCGAGGTCTTCGCCGAGCTTGGCATCGACGACGTGGCGCTGGCGGCGATTGCCAAGGGGCCGGACCGCAATGCCGGGCGCGAGCGCTTCTTCCTGCCGGGCAGGCCCGCCTTCTCGCTCGACCCGAAGAACCCGGTGCTCTACTACCTGCAGCGGCTGCGCGACGAATCCCACCGCTTCGTCATCGGCACCCACCGGGCGAAGCGCTCGAAGCAGCTGGTGCAGTCGGTCCTGGACGAGGTGGCCGGCATCGGCGCCAAGCGCAAGAAGGCGCTGCTGCTGCATTTCGGCTCGGCCCGCGCGGTCTCCCAGGCCGGCTTCACCGACCTCTGCGCCGTCCCCGGCATCTCCGAGGCGGTGGCGCGGAAGATCTACGACCACTTCCACAGCGGCTGACGGCCCCGCCCTGGACGGCGCGGGATTCCGCCGGATTCTTCCCCGATTCCGCGAGCATCTCACTTGTGACAGGGGCCCTGCGACCTGCTATTTTCTGGCCGGTTTGCTCAGCCCCGCCGCGGCTGCGGCGGTTCCGGGGTCGATCACAGGGTAGCAATGCCAAATATCGCCAACATCCTCACCATGTCGCGGATCGCGTCGATTCCGCTGATTGCCGGGATGCTGTTCTTCGAGGACGACATCATCCGCTGGATCACCCTGGCGCTCTATGTCGTCGCCTGCATTACCGATTTCTTCGACGGCTACATCGCCCGGCGCATGCACCAGGTGTCGGCGCTGGGGCGCTTCCTCGATCCGATCGCCGACAAGCTGGTGGTGGCGGCGATCCTGATGGCGATGACGGCGACGACGCAGATCGCCGGCTGGGTGGTGCTGCCGGCGATGATCATCCTCTGCCGCGAGATCATGGTCTCGGGCCTGCGGGAATATCTCGCCGACCTGAAGGTCGGCGTGCCGGTCTCGATGCTGGCGAAATGGAAGACCACGGTGCAGATGGTGGCGCTGGGCGTGCTGATCGTCGGCGGCTCCGGGCCGGACTGGTTCCCGACCCAGATGATCGGCGAGGGGCTGCTCTGGATCGCCGCCGGGCTGACCCTGGTCACCGGCTACGACTACCTCCGCATCGGCCTGCGCCACATGGGCGTGTCCTGAGTTGGCGATGAATCCCCTGCGATGAAGATCCTGCGATGAAGATCCTGGGCATGACCGGCTGGAGCGGCGCCGGCAAGACCACCCTGCTGACCAAGCTCATCCCGGAACTGGTGCGCCGCGGCATCACCGTCTCCACCATGAAGCACGCCCATCACGGCTTCGACGTCGACACGCCGGGGAAGGACTCGTACGAGCACCGCGAGGCCGGCGCCACCGAGGTGCTGGTCGGTTCGGCCCGGCGCTGGGCCCTGATGCACGAACTCCGGGCGCAGGCGGAGCCGACGGCGGCGGAGCTGATTCGGCACATGACGCCGGTCGATCTGGTGCTGATCGAGGGCTTCAAGCGGGAAGGCCACGACAAGGTCGAGATCTACCGCGAGGCCAACGGCAAGCCCTTGCTCTCAGCCGGCGATCCGAGCTTCGTCGCCGTCTTCTCCGACCAGGCGGTGCCGGAGACCGCCCTGCCGGTGATCGATCTCAACGACACCCCGGCGATCGCCGATTTCATCATGCGCCATTGCGGCTTCGCCGGCCGCGGCGGGTAAGTCACAAAAAATTCCTATGTCGCGCTGAACCTGGGGCCCCCTCCAGGCTCCCCGAATCGGGGGGCCTGGGAGAGGTAGGGAAATGAAGCAAGTCCGTGTTTCCCTGCTCCCCTCCCCCAGCTTGGGGGAGGGGTCGGGGGAGAGGGTCAGCGGCCCCAGCGCGGGGCGGTCTTTCGTTCACGCTCTGCAATCGTGACCTTCGGCAGTCTGGCCGGGCAGAGGTCGATCTCGACCTCCAGCCGGTCCCGCAGGCTGTTGCGGCGCGAGGCGAGTCCGAATTGCAGGCCGGCAAAGTCGAACTGGTGGAAGAAAATCTCCTCGCCCTTCGCCGCCCGGGCGATTTCCGCCAGGGCCCTGCGCAGTAATGAGCGCCGGATCAGGCGTTCCAGCCGGCGCTGCGCGGGCTGGGTCAGATAGAGTCTGGCTTTGGTCCTGGAATGGTCGTCTGGCATGTTCCTTCTCCTCTTTGCCGGTCGACGCGCAGACGCAGTTCGGGCGTCTCGCGTTCGACAGGGGCGGAAGAGGAGGGGGCTAACGGGACATGCGGACCTTTGGCGGTGAAGAACGGAGCCACATTTAGGTGCGGCGGCCCTGCAGGTCAAGAGGGCCGCAGTTCAAGATGCGTGGACCAGGTCAATCTTTCGCCAGATGGGCGAATTCCCGGACCACGTCCTCGTAGAGGCCGCGCTTGAAGGGCACGATCAGCTCCGGCACGCGCCGGAAGGGTGTCCACTTCCAGCGGGAGAATTCCGGGTGCTTGCCGTCGATGTCGATCTCGGACTCGTCGCCACGGAAGCGGAAGGCGAACCACTTCTGCTCCTGGCCCCGGTACTTGCCCTTCCACATCCGGGCGGCGAGATCCGCCGGCAGGTCGTAGCGCAGCCAGTCGCGGCTTTCGGCGAGGAGGTCGGCGGAGGTGACGCCGGTCTCCTCCTGCATCTCGCGCCAGGCGGCGGCCAGGGGGTCCTCGCCCTTGTCGATGCCGCCCTGGGGCATCTGCCAGGCCGGACCGGGGCTGTCGATCCGCTGGGCGACGAAGACCTTGCCGCGCGGATTGAACAGGGCGATGCCGACGCCGCGGCGGTAGGGCAGGCTGTCGGTGGCGGCGGATTTCTTCTGCTTGGGCATCTGCGGTCGCTCTGCTGCTGGCGTCACGGGGCGATGAGGGCGCTGGCCGGGACCAGCACGATACCCTGGTCGGGCAGGGTTTTCACGAAGGCGGCGAGGGCGGCGATCGATATCGGATAGGGCCCGGCGACGATCAGGGTGCGGCCCTGCGTCTTCGCAAGGCCGATCGCGGCGCCGAGCTGCTGCCCGATCTCGGCCCGGCCGACCACGGCATCGATCTGGATGTCCGCCTTGCGATAGGCCGTGGCCGCCGCCCGGGCCGCGTCGGGGCCCTGGCTCTGCGGATCGGTGCCGGTCTCGACGAAGGCGAGGCCGAGGCGCTCGAACTCGCCCATGACCGTCTGCAGGGCGGTCTCGTCCCGCAGGAACCGGCCGCCCTGGGCGCTGGCGACGCCGAGCGCGCCGGCGGCGGCGGCCATCACCGCCTCGATGCGCCGGGTGTTCTCGGCGGCGTTGAGCCCGGTCAGCAGGCCGAGCGGGCCGGGATCGTCCTGCGGATAGTTCGCCGGTTCCAGGGGCAGATCCACCAGCGCCTCATGGCCGAGCGCCCGGGCGGCGGCAATCCAGCCGGCAAGATCGGCGGCATAGGGGCTGAAGCTAAGCGAGATTTCCGGCGGCAGCGCGGCGATGGCGGCGGCGCTGACCGCCTTGTTGAGCCCGAGTCCGGTCACCAGGGCCGCGGCGGCGGTCTGGCCGTCGGCCAGGGTCGCGGGCCGGGCCAGGCGCTGCCAGGGCGGCAGGTCGAAGCCGCCTTCCCGCAGCGCCAGGGCGGGATCGGGCTGCAGCCGGGCCAGGAGATCGCCCGGATTGAGGGCCGGCCATTGGGTGGGCTGGAGGGCAGGTGCACCCGCGGCACCCGCCGTTGCGGCGGCACCCCCGTCGGTCTCGAGGGGGGCCATGGATTCCAGCGGCGGGTCGCCTGCCGCGCCGCCGCCCGGCGCAAGCGTGCCCGCCGGCACCGGCGTCGAGGCGAGATCGATGCCGGCACCGCCGGCGAGAATCTCCTGCAGCTTGCCGGTCGCCTCCAGATAGACGAAGGCGCCGGCGCCGGCGATCACCAGCAGCAGGCAGAAGATGATGCCGGGCCCGCCGATGAACCGTCCCGCCGTTTCCGGGAAACGATCGTCGTCGCGCACCGGAGCGCCGCCTGCCGCGCGCGGTGGAAACCGCCTTCCGTCAGTTCGCCGCCTTGGTCTGCAGCAGGTTCAGGCCCTGCAGCAGGTCGAGCGCGCGGGCCAGCTGGTAGTCGACGTCCGGCCGGGCGATCTGGGTCTTCTCCGAGCCGACGAAGGGCTCGGCGGGTTCGGCCGGCTTGCCGTCCGCGGTTTTGCCGGCATCGGCCGGCTTCTGGTCGGCCGGGGTGTCGCCGGGGGTCTGGCCGGGGGTCTGGCCGGGGGTCTGGGTCGAGGACTGCGGTTCGGTCTTGTCCTTGACGTCGGTGCCGCCCTTGTTCTCGATGGCGCCCGGCAGGTCGGATTCGTGGCGGCTGGTATCGGTGACCTGCTCGATCTTCGCCTGTTCGACGATGATGTCCGGGTCGATGCCCTTGCCCTGGATGGAGCGGCCGGACGGCGTGTAGTAGCGCGCCGTGGTCAGGCGGATCGCGCCGTGGTTGGGGATCGGGATGATCGACTGGACCGAGCCCTTGCCGAACGACTTGGTGCCCATGAGGATCGCCCGGCGATGGTCCTGCAGGGCGCCGGAGACGATTTCCGAGGCCGAGGCGGAGCCGCCGTTGATCAGCACCACCAGCGGCTTGCCGTCGATGAGATCGCCGGCTTCGGCGTTCCAGCGCTGGCCCTCGTCGGCGTTGCGGCCGCGGGTCGAGACGATCTCGCCCTTTTCCAGGAAGTCGTCGGAGACGGCGATCGCCTGATCGAGCAACCCGCCCGGATCGTTGCGCAGATCCAGCACCAGGCCGCTCAGCTGGCCCTTGGTGGCCTCCTTCAGCTTGTCGATCGCGTCCTTCAGGCCGCTGTCGCTCTTCTCGGTGAAGCTGGTGATGCGGACATAGCCGATATTGCCCTTCTCCAGTTCCCAGCGCACCGATTTCAGGGCGATGACCGCGCGCTTCAGGGTGACGTCGAAGGGATCCTGGGTGCCGCGGATGATGGTGAGGGTGATGGCGGAATCGACGTCGCCGCGCATCTTCTCGACCGCCTGGTTCAGGGTGAGGCCCATCACCGGCGCGCCGTCGATGCCGGAAATCAGGTCGCCCGGCTGGATCCCCGCCTTGGCGGCCGGGGTGTCGTCCATCGGCGAGACCACCTTCACCAGGCCGTCCTCCATGGTGACCTCGATGCCGAGCCCGCCGAACTCGCCCTTGGTCTGGACCTGCATGTCCTGGTAGTCCTTGGCATTCATGTAGGACGAATGCGGATCGAGCCCGGAGAGCATGCCGTTGATGGCGCTCTCGATCAGCTTGTCGTCCTGCACCGGCTCGACATAGCCGGCCCGGATCCGCTCGAAGACCTCGCCGAACAGGTTCAGCTGCTCGTAGGTGCTGGAATTGGCCGCCGGCGTGGCGCTCGCCGATTGCGCCGAAACCAGGGTCGGATGAAAGGCGATGACGCCGATCGCCATACCGGCGGCGAGTGCGGTGGCGGCAAGGAGCGAGGTGCGAAACATGGGGATCATTGACCTTTGCTGTTGACGGCTTTGGCGACGTTGAGTCCGAACCAGGGGGCGGGGTCGATCGGCTGCCCGTCCCGGCGCAGCTCAAGATAGAGTTGCGGGTGCCCGCTTTCGGGCGAGCCCATGATGCCGACCGGTTCCCCGGCGAGCAGCCATTGGCCGACCACGGCATCGGCCCTTCCAAGGCCGGCGAGTACCGTATGATACCCGCCGCCGTGTTCGATGATCAATATTTGCCCATAGGAGCGGAACGGTCCTTCGAAGACGATCTGCCCGTCGAACGGTGCCACGACCTGGGCGCGCGGGCGGGTTTCCAGCATCATACCCTTGGATTGGCCGCCGGAATCCTGCGGATCGGCGAATTTCACGGTGATTTTACCGCGCGCCGGCCGGATAATTCCTGACGCATCCTCGGGAAAATCGCGGAAATCGGCCGGGCGCTCCATCCGGGTCGGGCCGGCCGGCGGGCGCGAGGCCGGCTTTTCAGCCGCCGCCAGCTGGGTGTCGCCGGCCGCCGCCGCGCCGGTTCCCGGCGCCGGCGCGGCATCGGCGGCGGCCCCCTCTTCCGGCTCGCCTGTCTGCGCCTTCGCCTTGTCCAGGCGCTCGATCAGGTCCTGCAGGTTCTTCGCCTGGTCGGCCAGCTTGTCGATGCGCTGGGTGGTGGCCGCGGTCTCGCTCAGGGTCTGCTGCTGCAGGCTCGCCTTGCGGGCCAGCAGCTCCGACAGGCTGCGGTTCTCGCCGGCGAGCTTGGTGACCGCCGCCGCCAGGTTGTCGCGCCGCGCCGCCATCTCGGCCCGCACCTCGCGCAGCTCGCTGAGGTCGCTCTGCAGGGCGCGGGCACGGGCATCCAGGGCCGGGGTGATCAGGCTGAGCAGCCGCGCCGTGCGGGCGGCATCGATCGGCGCCTCCGGCGAGAACAGGATCGCCTGGGGCGGCTGGCGCGACAGGCGCTGCAGCGCCATCAGCGCCGCGGCGAGGCGGCCCTGTTCCTTTTCCAGCGCTGCGTTCTTGTCATGGGCGGTCTGTTCCAGCCGATCCAGGCTCTGTTCCAGGTCGGTCACCTTGGATTCGGTGTCCTGGACGTCGCGGGCGGCCTGGACCATCGCCGCCTGCAGCTGGGCGATCTCCTGGTCGAGCTGCCTGGCGCGGGCCTTCAGCGCGTCGGCCTGCTGCTTGCCCTGCTGGATCTGCTTCTGAATCTGGTCGAGGTCCTCGGTCGACTGCGCGAGCGCGGTCCCGGCGACGGCGAGGATCGCGGCGACGACGCAGCCGAGGAGGCGTTCAGGTCCCGGCACGCCGCTGGCTATCCTCGGTTTCGCGCCGGATCAGGGAGCGCCCGGTCATTTCCCGCGGCTGCGGCAGGTGCATCAGCTCGAGGATCGTCGGCGCCACGTCGGAGAGCCTGCCGTCCTCGACCTTGCGGACATTGCCGGGGCCGTTGACGATGACGAAGGGCACGCGGTTCAGGGTATGGGCGGTATGCGGCTCGTGGGTGACCGGGTCCTCCATCTGCTCGGCATTGCCGTGATCGGCGGTGACCAGCAGCACGCCGCCGCGCTTCTCGACTGCGGCGCGCAGCCGGCCGAGGCAGGCGTCGATGGTCAGCACCGCCCGCTTCGCCGCTTCGAGATCGCCGGTATGGCCGACCATGTCGCCGTTGGCGTAGTTGACGACGATGAGGTCGAAAGTATCGGCCTCGATCGCCGCCACCAGCCGGTCGGTCACCTCGTAGGCGGACATCTCCGGCTGCAGGTCGTAGGTCGCCACCTTCGGCGAGGGCACCATGATCCGCTCCTCGCCGGGGAACAGCGATTCCTCGCCGCCGTTGAAGAAGAACGTGACATGGGCGTATTTCTCGGTCTCGGCGATGCGGAGCTGCTTCAGCCCGGCCTCGGCGACGATCTGGCCCAGGGTATGGCTCATCTCGAAGGGCGGGAACAGGCAGGGCATCAGCTTTGCGAGCGCCGCCGAATACTCCACCATGCCGAGGACCGCGGCGAAGCTGGCGAGGTGCCGGCGCGGGAAATCTGCGAAGCCGGGATCGATCAGCGCCGTCAGGATCTGGCGGGCCCGGTCGGCGCGGAAATTCGCCATGAACAGGCCGTCGCCGTTGCGGATGCCGGGAAAGCCCGCGATCGTCGTCGGCTTGACGAATTCGTCGGTCTCGCCGCGGGCATAGGCGGCGGCGACCGCGGCTTCCGCCGTCGGCGCCGCGAAGGGCGTATCGCCGAAGAAGGCGTCGTAGGCGAGCTGGACCCGTTCCCAGCGCTTGTCGCGGTCCATGCCGTAATACCGCCCGCCGATGGTGCCCCAGCGGACCGCCTTCAGGTCGGCGACCTTGGCGGCGAAATCGGCGAGGAAGCCCTTGGCGCTGGCAGGCGGCGTGTCGCGCCCGTCGAGGAAGCCGTGAACATAGACCGGCACGCCGGCCGCGGCGACGATCCGCGCCACCGCCGCCATCTGGTCCTGGTGCGCATGGACGCCGCCCGGCGAGAGCAGCCCCAGCAGGTGGCAGGCGCCGCCGCTCCGCTTCAGGCTGGCGATGAAGTCCCGCATCGCCGGCATCGCCGCGACCTCCCCGGCGGCGAGGGCGGCGTCGATCCGGGGCAGATCCTGCATGACGACGCGGCCGGCCCCCAGGTTCATGTGCCCGACCTCGGAATTGCCCATCTGGCCGGTAGGGAGACCGACATGCAGCTCCGAGGCGTCGACCAGGCTCCAGGGGCATTCCTTGATCAGCCGGGCCCAGTTCGCGCCATGCGCCAGGGCAACCGCGTTGTGATCCGTCGCCTCCCGGTGGCCCCAGCCATCCAAAATGCACAAAACCACGGGTTTCGGGCGGTTTTCGCTCATTAAATATCCGGTCCTGCTTCGGTCGCTGCGCCCCAAACTGATAGCCGGGATCGTCGGGTCTTGCCAGGGGGTTAACGGCCGCTCTCCTAGCCGGAAAATGCGGCGGCAATGGGGCGGCCTAGTCCCGGTGATAGGGGTGGCCGGCGAGGATCTGCTGGGCCCGGTACAGCTGCTCGGCCAGGAGCGCGCGGACCAGCATATGCGGCCAGGTCAGGGCGCCGAGGGACAGCGTCAGGTCGGCGCGGTCGAGCACCGCCTTGCCGTGGCCGTCGGCGCCGCCGATCAGGAACACGATCTCGCCGGCACCTCGGTCGCGGAACTGGCCGATCCGCTTGGCGAAATCGCGGCTGTCCAGGGACTTGCCGTGCTCGTCGAGGGCGATCACCACGCGCTGGGCGGCCTTTCTGGCATCGACCGCCGCCAGCAGCAGCTCGGCCTCGCGGGCCTTCAGCGAATCGCCGGGCAGCGGCCGCTTCTCCTCGACCTCCTCGACGCTGAGCGGCCAGGTCAGGCGTTTGGCATAGGTTTCTACCAGGGTCTTCTCCGGTCCCGCCTTGGCCCGGCCGACAGCGACGATGCGCAGTTTCATCCGCTCTCCCCCGATTCCGCTTGCCGCCGATCCCGCTTGCCGCCGGCGCCGCGGATTTGCTCTCTTCGTGCCGTCGCGTCGAACGGAGGCCCGAACTGTCGCAGCCCATTCCCCGCCGCCTCTCGCCTGCCGAGTTGCCGGCCGACACTATCTCG
Organism: uncultured Rhodospirillaceae bacterium; assembly: GCA_964551505.1. GTDB lineage: Bacteria > Pseudomonadota > Alphaproteobacteria > Dongiales > Dongiaceae > Dongia. The sequence goes on along the minus strand of CAZKDH010000031.1, from coordinate 13,338 downwards.
CTTGCCCGCTACCTGCTTGGCAAGGTCGTCGTGCGCGAGACGGCGGCGGGCCGGCTGAGCGGGCGCATCGTCGAGACCGAGGCCTATCTCCAGGGCGATGCCGCCTGCCACGCCTTCCGCGGGATGACGCCGCGCAACCGCTCGCTGTTCCTGCGGCGCGGCCATGCCTATGTCTATGTCGCCTACGGCACCTCGATGATGCTGAACGTCGCCGGCGCCCGGTACGGCGTCGGCGAGGGCGTGCTGATCCGGGCCCTGGAGCCGATCGAGGGTCTGGCGGCGATGGAGGCGGCGCGCGGGACCCGAAGCCTGCGCGATCTCACCCGCGGCCCCGGGCGTCTCGCCCAGGCCCTGGCGGTGGACCTGGCGCTGGACGGCATCGATCTCTGCGCGGCTGGCCCGCTCTGGCTGGGCGCCGACGGCCGGCGGCGCGGGGCGGTCGGTGCCAGCACCCGGATCGGCCTCACCAAGGATACCCATCGGGTCCTGCGCTTCTACCTGCGCGGCAATCCCTTCGTCAGCGGCCCGCGGAAGCTCAGTCCGTGATGCGCGTCACGCCGGCGCCGGCGCTGCGGGGTTGCGAGCCCCGGGCGATTGCGGCAGGTTGGTCGCGGCGGCGGGTCGCCGGCCGATCGGCTGTGGGGAGAACGTCATGAGCGTCATCTGGGTACTGCTCGGCCTTGCCGCGGTTGCGGTGATCTGGGGCATCTCGATCTACAACCGGCTGGTGCGGCTGAAGACCCAGGTCGCCAACGGCTGGAGCCAGATCGACGTCCAGCTGAAGCGGCGCTACGACCTCATTCCGAACCTGGTCGAGAGCGTCAAGGACTACATGGGCTACGAGCAGGAGACGCTGAAGCAGGTGATCGAGGCCCGCAACAGCGCGGTGAAGGCGAATGCCGGCACCGGGGTGCCGACCCAGGCCTCGATCGCGGCGGAAAGCGCGCTCACCGCCTCGCTCGGCAAGTTCTTCGCCTTGTCCGAGAGCTACCCCAACCTGAAGGCCAACGAGACGGTGCAGCAGCTGATGGAAGAACTGACCGGTACCGAGAACAAGATCGGCTTCGCCCGGCAGTTCTACAACGACTCGGCCACCGCCTATAACACCGCGGTGCAGAGCTTCCCGGACAACATGATCGCCGGCCGCTACGGCTTCCAGCAGGCCGAGCTCTGGCGCATCGCCGAGGCCGAGCGCGCGGCGGCGGAGGCGGCGCCCAAGGTGAAGCTGCGCTAGGCGGGATGCGATGAGCGAGGTTGCCGGCGCGGCCGATGCGGCGCTCCGCATCCACGGCACGGACTTCCTGGCGGCCCAGGCGGACAATCGCCGCAAGACCTGGATCCTGATCGTCCTCCTCATCCTGCTGGGCTATGCGCTCGGCTATGTCATCGGCTGGGCGCTCGAGGCCTGGGGCGGCCATGAATACGGCGGCTTCGATCTTTTCGCCGTCAGCCGCTTCGGCCTGCTGGGCGGCGCCGCGCTGGCCGGGATCGGCCTCGTCTCCAGCGCCGTCACCCTCTTCGCCGGCGACCGGGTGGTCCTGGCCCTAACCGGCGCCGCCGAGGTCACCGCCGAGCAGGAGCCGATGCTCCACAACGTGGTCGAGGAAATGGCGATCGCCGCCGGCCTGCCGAAGCCGAAGGTGGTTGTGATCGAGACCGCGGCGCTGAACGCCTTCGCCACCGGCATGCGGACCGACAAGGCGACGATCGGCGTCACCCGCGGCCTGCTGAAGGCCCTGCCGCGCGACCAGCTGCAGGGCGTCATCGCCCACGAGATGGGGCACGTGCTCAACCTCGACACGCGCTACATGGCCGCCGTCGGCATCATGGTCGGGCTGATCGCCCTGGTGGCCGACATGGCGCTGCGGTCGCTGCGCCTCGGCGGGTCCGGCAGCTCGGGCGGATCCGGCGGCAAGAAGAAGGACGGCGGCGCCATCGTCGTCCTGGTCATCCTGGTTCTCTTTGCCGTTCTGGCGCCGCTGGCGGCGCAGATGGTGCGGTTCGCCGTGTCGCGCCAGCGCGAGTTCCTGGCCGATGCCACCTCGGTGCAGCTGACCCGCAACCCGCTGGGCCTGATCGGCGCATTGCAGGCGCTGGACGGGGCGGCGGCAGGGCCGGAGATCGGCAACCGGGCGATCCAGCATCTCTTCATCGTCAATCCGGTACGCGAATTCAAGGCCTCCACCCCGGCCCTCTTCGCCACCCATCCCTCGATCGGCGAGCGCATCGAGCGGCTGCGCAATCTCGGGAAGTCATGACCGCGGCCGGCACCCTCCGCCTCGCCGTGCTGCTGTTGCTTGCCGCCTGCGCCGCGCCCGGCCCGGTCCGGCCGCCGGTCGATCCCGCCCTGGTCCGCGGCAACATCCTCCGGCTGGCGACGGCAGAATGGCAGGCCTTCGGCGGCCAGAAGGTGTTCTGGATGGGCGATCACCAGCGGATCGAGCCGGTCGGCGTCTGGGAGGACGAACGCAAGGGCTCCCTCGCCGTGGCGAAATACTGGGCCGCGGTCGGCCTGGACTTCGCCGGCACCGACTGCACCAGGCCCTGGTCGGCAGCCTTCATCTCCTGGGTGATGCGCGAGGCGGGGGTGCCGGCCGCCGCGTTTCCGCCGAGCCCGCTGCACGCGGCCTATCTGCGCGCCGTCGTCGCCCAGGCCGCGGCCCCGGACGCACGCTGGATCCCGCATGCGATCGCCAGCTACGCGCCGCGCCCCGGCGATCTCATCTGCGCCACCCGGGCCGGCACCCGGGTCCCGCGTTTCGATGCAATTCCCGAAGACGCCCTGCTGCATTGCGACATCGTCATCGGCCCGGAAGCGGGCCAGCTCGCCTCGATCGGCGGCAATGTGCGCAATGCGGTGTCGATGAGCCTGCGCCCGGTCGATGCCGCGGGCCATCTGATGCCGGACACGGACCGCCCCTGGTTCCTGGTGGTGGAGAACCGGTATCCGTAGATCGATCCGGTGTCGCCGGGTCAGGTCCTCGATTGCCGCGCGTCCGCGATGCCGAAGGCATGGGGATAGGTGACCGATCCGCCGCCGCCGTCGAGGCAGCCGGGCTGCAGCTCCAGCGCCATGAAGGCCGGGCCGGGAAAAGGAGTGGCCAGATGCCGGGCGCGGGCGGCGGAGAAGCCGAAGCGGGGATAGTAGTCCGGATGGCCGAGCACGATCACCACGGCGATCCCCATCCTGCGGCAGGCCTCGATTCCGCCCCGGACCAGCGCGCCGCCGATCCCCTGTCCCCGGCGGTCGGCGGCGACCGCCATCGGCGCCAGCGCCGCCGCCTCGACCCGGCGACCGCCGACCTCGACGTCGAGCCGGCTGAACAGGATGTGGCCGAGCAGGCGATCGCCGTCCAGTGCCGCCAGCTCGGCGAACACCAGGCCGTCGCGGCGCAGCTTCGCGACCAGCTCGGCTTCGTAGGGGCCGCCGAAGGCCTGGCGGTCGAGGGCGTCAATCGCCGCATGCCGGTCGGGGGTGACCGGTTCGACGCTGACCGGCTCGCTCAATGCGCCTCGCCCCAGTTGGTGCCGATCCCGGCATCGGCGATCAGCGGAACGGAGATCTCCCGGGCGGGCAGGGCGGCGTTCTCCATCACCTGCTTGACCACGGCCGCGGTCTGCTTGATCTCGGCGTCGGGCGCCTCGAACAGCAGCTCGTCATGCACCTGCAGCAGCATGCGCGCCTTCAGCTTGTGCTGCGCCAGGGCGGCCGGGATGCGGATCATCGCCCGCTTGATGATGTCCGCGGCGGTGCCCTGCAGCGGCGCGTTGATCGCCGCGCGCTCCATGAAGCTGCGCCGGGCCGGGTTCTTGTCGGCGATGCCGGGGACATGGCAGCGCCGGCCGAACAGCGTGGTCACATAGCCGTGCTCGCGGGCGAAGGCCTTGGTCCGCTCCATGTAGTCCTTGATGCCGGGATAGCGCTTGAAATAGGCCTCGATATAGGCCTTGGCCTCGCCCTGCGGGATGCCGAGCTGCTGCGCGAGGCCGAAGGCGGAGATGCCGTAGATGATGCCGAAATTGATCGCCTTGGCCTTGCGTCGCACCATCGGGTCCATGCCCTCGACTGGCACGCCGAAGACCTGGCTCGCCGTCATCGCATGGATGTCGGCGCCGTCGCGGAACGCCTGCTTCAGGGCTGGAATGTCGGCCATCTCGGCGGCCAGGCGCAGCTCGATCTGCGAATAGTCGACCGAGAGCAGCTTGTGTCCCTTCTCGGCGACGAAGGCCTTGCGGATCTTGCGGCCCTCCTCGGTGCGGATCGGGATGTTCTGCAGGTTGGGGTCGGTCGAGGCGAGCCGTCCGGTCGAGGTGGCGGCGAGCGCGAAGGAGGTGTGGACCCGGCCGCTCTCGGGATTGATCGAGTTCTGCAGCGCGTCGGTATAGGTACTCTTCAGCTTGGAGAGCTGGCGCCAGTCCAGCACCTTCTGCGGCAGCGGATGACCGGAGGTCGCGGTCAGTTCCTCGAGCACGTCGGCGCCGGTCGCATAGGCGCCGGTCTTGCCTTTCTTCCCGCCGGCGAGCTTCAGCTCGTCGAACAGCACCTCGCCCAGCTGCTTGGGCGAGCCGACATTGAACTCGTGGCCGACGATATCGTGGATCTCGCGCTCGTATTCGCCGATGCGCCTGGCGAAATCGGCGGAGAGCCGCTGCAGCTCCGTGGAATCGATCTTCACCCCGGCGAGCTCCATGTCCGCCACCACCTGGATGAGCGGGCGTTCGATGGTCTCGTAGACGGTGAGAAGATGCTCGGCCGCGAGCCGGGGCTTCAGCGCCCGGTGCAGCTGCAGCGTCACGTCGGCATCCTCGGCGGCATAGGCGAGGGCCTTGTCCAGCGGCACCTGGTCGAAGCCGATCTGCGACTTGCCGCTGCCGGTGACGTCGCCGTACTTGATCGTGGCATGGCCGAGATGAAGTTCGGAGAGTTCGTCCATGCCGTGACCGTGCAACCCGCCCTCCAGCACATAGGAGATCAGCATGGTGTCGTCGATCGGCGCGATGGCGATGCCGTATTTCGCCAGCACCGCCATGTCGTATTTGAGGTTCTGGCCGATCTTCAGGACCGCCGGGTCTTCCAGCAGCGGTTTCACCAGCTTCAGCGCCGCGGCGAGCGGGATCTGCCGCGGCGCCTCGGTCTTGCCGCCGAGGAGATCGCCCTGGGCGCCGACATGGCCGACCGGGACATAACAGGCCTGGCCAGGCGCGATGGCGAGCGACATGCCGACCAGCCGGGCCTCGACCACCTGCAGCGAGGTGGTCTCGGTATCGAAGGCGACGGCGCCCGCCTGCCGCGCCGCGGCGATCCAGCGCTCGAGCGCGGCCGTGTCCTGCACCAGTTCATAGCCGCCGGAGGGGAGCTCGGTCCTGGCGGCCGGCGCCGGCGCCGCGGCGGGCCCGCCGGCCGTCCCTGCCTTCGGTGCCGCGGCGAGGCTGCCGAGGCGGTTCTGCACCTTGGCGATGACCGAGCGGAATTCATTGGCCTTCAGGAAGGCGAGCAGGGTATCGGGGTCGAAGCTCCTGCGGTCGAATTCGGCCAGCGGATGCTCGACCGCGACGTCCTTGCGCAAGGTCACCAGCTGGCGGCTGATCCGCGCCAGCTCGGCATTGGCCAGCAGGTTCTCGCGCCGCTTCGGCTGCTTGATCTCGCCGGCCCGGGCCAGCAGGGTATCGAGATCGCCATAGGCCAGGATCAGCTCGGCGGCGGTCTTGACGCCGATCCCCGGCACGCCCGGCACGTTGTCGGAGGAATCGCCGGCCAGGGCCTGGACGTCGATCACCTTGTCCGGCGTAACGCCGAACTTCTCCTCGACCTCCTTGCGGCCGATCGGCTTGTTCTTCATCGGGTCGAACAGCTTGACCTTGTCGGTCACCAGCTGCATCAGGTCCTTGTCGGAGGAGACGATGGTGACTTCGGCCCCCTCTTTCACCGCCTGCTCCGCATAGGTGGCAATGAGGTCGTCGGCCTCGAAGCCGTTCTGCTCGATCGCCGGCACGTTGAAGGCGCGGGTCGCCTCGCGGATCAGGGCGAATTGCGGGATGAGCTCGGGCGGGGTCTCCGGCCGGTGCATCTTGTAGTCGGCGTAGATGTCGTTGCGGAAGTTCTTCCGCGCGGCATCGAAGATCACCGCGATGTGGTCGGCATCGGTATCTTCCAGCAGCTTCATCAGCATGTTGGTGAAGCCCAGAACCGCATTGACCGGCGTGCCATCGCTCCGCGTCATCGGCGGCAGCGCATGGAAGGCGCGGAAGATGTAGCCCGAGCCGTCGATCAGATAGACGTGTCGCGGCTTGGCGCCGTGGGATCTGGATGCAGCCGTCATGAAATCTCCCGCCGGGACTGGTGTGGGGAGGTGCAGTCCCTCGTTTCGACCCGCCCCGGCCCGGGGGCGGGGACCGCACCGCGCTTGCCATTCGAATGCCTGGGATCCGGTCTCGATCCCGGTTCCGCTCCCGGTCCTTCAGGCCCTTGCCGGGGCGCGGAAACCCGGCGCGGCCGGGAAGGCTAGTGCGCCGCGCCGGCCTTGGCGCCCGCCTTCAGGACGAAGCGCTTGCCGCAATAGGGGCAGTCGATCTCGCCCGTCTTGGCGACGTTCAGGTAAACCTTCGGATGGCCGAGCGGCCCGCCGCCGCCGTCGCAGGCGACGTGGGCCTGATCTACCGTAACGGTTTCAACCGGTTCCATGATTAATGCGTATTCCCTCTGTGCCGGGCCGCCTTGCCGGATCCGCTGTTCCGGACCGCGCATTGACCCTGTTCCGGCCGGATGATACCCATGCGGCCGACGGTTTATCAACTCTCCTCAGGCCCCGCCCCAGCCGATGCCGGCCCCAGTCCCCCAGGGTGCTTCCAGCCCCGACAGTTCCGCCTCGCATCTGCCCACGGCCGCGGTCTCGATTCGCGGCCTCACCAAGATCTATGGCGCGGGCGGCAAGACGCCGAAGCTGGCTTTGGATCGGGTCGATCTGGAGATTCCGCGCGGCGGCATCTTCGGGCTACTGGGCCCCAACGGTGCCGGCAAGTCGACGCTGATCAACATCCTTGCCCAGCTGGTCTTGAAGACGGAGGGCAGCGTCAGGATCTGGGACATCGACCTCGACCGGGATCCGCGCCATGCGGCGGCGGCGATCGGGGTGGTGCCGCAGGAACTCAACATCGATCCCTTCTTCACGCCCCGCGACCTGCTCGATATCCAGGCCGGCATGTACGGCGTGCCGAAGGCCGAGCGGCGCACCATGGAGCTGCTCGCGGCCCTGTCGCTGACCGACAAGGCGAATTCCTATGCGCGGACGCTGTCCGGCGGCATGCGGCGGCGGCTGATGGTGGCCAAGGCCATGGTGCACAACCCGCCGGTCCTGGTGCTGGACGAGCCCACCGCCGGCGTCGATGTCGAGCTCCGCCAGCAGCTGTGGTCCTATGTGCGCAAGCTGAATGCCGAGGGGGTGACGATCCTGCTCACCACCCACTACCTGGAAGAGGCCCAGGAACTCTGCGACCGCATCGCCATCATCAACAACGGCAAGGTGATCGCCGACGAATCGACGGCGTCCCTGCTCGGCCGGATCGACGCCAAGGAACTGGTGATCACGCTGGCCAGCGATGCCGTGCCGTTGCCGCCGGATCTGCTGCGCTTCCATCCGGAGATCGTCGCGCCGCGGAAGCTGCGCCTGCGCTACCGGCCGAGCGAGATCCGGGTCGGCGAGATCCTCGATGCCCTGCGCGCCGCCGGCATCGCCATCCTCGACCTGACCACGGTAGAGACCGATCTCGAGGACATCTTCCTGCAGCTGACCCGGCGCGGCGCGGCTTCGGGCCGGGGCGATGCGGCGCAATAGCCGGCGCGGCATCGTCGCCCTCGGCCTCGGCTGCTGCCTGCTCGTCGCCGCCTGCGCCCCGCGCCTGCAGGATATCGGCCCGGCGGTGGATGCGCCGCGCCTGACCGCCGATGCCATCCACACCGCCGACGGCATCGACCTGCCGCTACGTTCCTGGCTGCCCTGGAAGGGTCCGGCGCAGGCGGTGATCCTGGCGCTGCACGGCTTCAACGACTATTCCAAGGGCATGGCGATCCCGGGCAAGGGCCTGGCGCGGCGCGGATTCGCGGTCTTCGCCTATGACCAGCGCGGCTTCGGCGAAACCCCGGAGCGCGGCGTCTGGGCCGGTTCCGACCGGATGATCGCCGACCTGAAGACCGCGACCCTGCTGCTGCGCCGCGCCTATCCGGGCCTGCCGGTCTATTGGCTGGGCGAAAGCATGGGCGCCGCGGTGATGATGGCGGCAGCGGTCGGGCCCGATCCGGTGCCGGTCGACGGCATGATCCTGGCGGCGCCCGCGGTCTGGGGCTGGCAGACGCAGAGCGCCTTCAACCGCGCGGTGCTGGACGAGGCGGCGCATCTCGTCCCCTGGATGACAGTGATACCGACCGGACTGCGGCTGCAGGCCTCCAGCAATCGCCGCGCCTTGATCGACCTCGGCCGCGACGACCTGGTGATCCATCGCACCCGGGTCGACGCCGCCTATGGCCTGGTCGACCTGATGACCCGCGCCTATGACGCGATGCCGGAGCTGCGGACGCCGCGCCACCTCCTGCTCTACGGCGGCGAGGAGGCCATCCTGAACACCGGGGCGGTCGCCCTGTCCCAGAAGCAGTTGCCGAAACTGCCGCCGGAGATCCAGCGGATCGCCCGCTATCCGCGCGGCTATCACCTGATCCTGCGGGACCTCGATGCGCCCCGGGTGTTCGACGACATCGCCAGCTGGATCCGCGATCCGGCAGCGCCGCTGCCCAGCGGCGCGGACCTGGTCCCGGCGGCCGCGGCGGATTGAACGCGCGCCCCGTCCCGGCCTAGTCGACCGGCGCCCCCGGCAGCTTCCTTCGGGCGCGGGCGACGGCGTCGGGCGGGATGTCGGCGGCGGCGGCAAAGTCCAGCAGCAGCGGCTCCCAGCCGAGCAGGTAATCCAGCACGGCGCCCAGTCCGGCCGGGTCATGGGCGATCCCGCGCAGGGACTCTGGGGCGATCCCGGTGAGGCCGAGGAAGCGGGCCAGGCGATCGTCGTCGGCGGCGAGGAAGGCCAAAGCCTGCAGCGCGAGGGTCTCCGGATCGGGGGCGGACGTCTTCGGCTTCATGACGGCGAGTAGAGCGCAAAATCCGCGCGCGGTCGCCAGTCTTCGTGTTCCCGGTCTTCCTGGGCCCGGGCCTCGCCGCCGCCGCCCGGTGCCGCCCGCGCGACTGCCGGGGCGCTAGCGCTGCGCATGGAGGATGCCGGTGAATTTCCGCCGATAGGCGGCCGGGGTCAGGCCGACCTGGCGCTTGAACAGGCGGCGAAAGAAGGTCGGATCCTCGTAGCCGACCTTGTAGGCGACATCGTCCAGCCCGAGCGTCTCGGTCTCGAGGATCCGCTTGGCCTGTTCCACCCGCAGGCCGTGCACATAGTCCATCGGCAGAAATCCGGTGGCGGCGCGGAACCGGCGGGCAAAGGTGCGCCGGTTCAGGCCCGCGCGTTCGGCCATCGCTGCGACCGGATTGGCGTGGGAATAGTTCCGGGCGATCCATTTCTGGCAGCCGGCGATCGCCGCATCGCTGTCCTGGATCCGCTGGCCCATGACCGCGAAAGGCAGCTGCCCGTCGTCGTGGCCGGCGAGGAGATAGACCTTCGCCGTACCTATGGCATCCTCCGCGCCGCAGAGCCGCGCGATCAGATGCAGCGCCAGATCCTGCCAGGCGGTCACGCCGCCGGCGGTGACGATGCCGTCGGCCTCGCTCTCCAGCCGGAGGATCGATTCCATGCAGTAGGTGACCCGGGGATACTGGTGGCGGAACAGGTTGCGATAGGCCCAGTGGCCGGCGCAGTGGCGCCCGTCGAGGAGGCCGGCCTCCGCCAGGACGAGGGAACCCGAGCATACCGAGGCGATGAGCGATCCTTGCGCATGCAGGCGCCGCAGCCAGTCGATCTCCTGCGTATAGCGGCCGCGCGGCGGGGTGTCGGTCGCCGTGTACATGTCGCAGACGATGGCGACGTCGGCCTGCGGCAGATCGCCGATCGCGGCATGCGGCTCGACCAGAATGTTGCCGAAACAGCGGAACGGCCGCTCCGCGGCGGCGACGATCCGGACGTCGAGCTTGGCCTCGCCCGCCGCGCCGGTGGTCATGTCGGGATAGACCGCGCCGACCGACGTCAGCACGTCGTAAAGCCCGTAAAGCACCGAGGGCGTGGTCTCCGGTGCGGCCAGCAGGGCAATGATCGGCTTCGTCAGCGGCGGCATCCTGGTCCTGTCCCAAAAGCGGACTGTCACATTTGCCCTGTTTCTGTGCAATACCGCTCTTAGCGGTGGGCGGCGCCGGCCCTATAGTCCAACGATCACGCCGCCAGCAGTGAGAGGTCGCGCCGATGACACCAAATCCCAGCCTTGCCCTGGCCGCCAGTCCGGGCATTCCCGATGCCGCCCTCGCGGCGCTGCGGAGCGCGATCCTCGGCGAGGTCCTGGTGGCCGGAGACCCGGGCTATGACGGCGCCCGCGCCGTCTGGAACGCCATGATCGACCGGCGCCCGGCGGTGATCGTTCGCTGCAAGGGCGCCGTCGATGTCATCGATGCGGTGAACTTCGCCCGCGACCACGACCTTGCCATCGCCATCCGGGGCGGCGGGCACAATGTCGCCGGTCACGCGGTCTGCGACGGCGGGATGATGGTCGATCTCTCGGCCATGCGCGGGGTCCGGGTGGACCGGCGCCGGCGGCGGGCCTGGGTCGAGGGCGGCGCCACCTGGCGGGAGGTCGACCGGGCGACCCAGGCCTTCGGCCTCGCCATGCCCGGCGGGCTGATCTCCGATACCGGCGTCGCCGGGCTGACGCTGAGCGGCGGCATCGGCTGGCTGCGGAGCCGCCATGGCCTGAGCATCGACAATCTGGTCTCGGCCGACGTGGTGACGGCGGATGGCCGCTTGGTCCGCGCCGCCGAAGACGAGAACGCCGACCTGCTCTGGGCGCTGAAAGGCGGCGGCGGCAATTTTGGCGTGGTGACGGCGTTCGAGTTCGCGCTGCATCCGGTCGGACCCGAGGTCATGTTCTGTGCGCCGATCTACCCGCTTGCCGCAGGCAGCGGACCGATCCGCTTCTGGCGCGAATTTCTCGCCGACAAGAACGACGACGTGGGATCGCTGATCGAGTTCTCCACCATTCCACACGATCCGGCCTATCCGGAATCCGCCTGGGGCCAGCGCGTCTACACCATGGCGGCGGTCTATGCCGGCGAGGCGCAGGCCGGCGAGGCCCTGCTCCAGCCGCTGCGCGAACTGGGCGACATGGTGGCCGATTTCTCGGGGCGGATGAACTACTGCGACATGCAAAAGCTGTTCGACACCATCATCCCCTTCGGCAAGCACCGCTGCTACTGGAAGTGCCACTACCTGAAGGGCCTGACCGACGCCGCCATCGATCTCATTCTAGACGGCAATGCCCGGCCGCCGTCGCCCAACACCTTGTCCTCGATCTGGAATTTCGGCGGGGCCACGGCCCGGGTCGGCGCCGCCGACACCGCCTTCGGCGATCGTTCGATGCCCTACATGTTCTCGATCGACTCGATCTGGACGCGGCCGGCGGAGGACGAGGCCAACATCGCCTGGACGCGCGACTTCTGGCGGCGCATGCAGGTCCATTCCCAGGACGGCCGGATCTACCTGAATTTTCCGGGCCAGGGAGAGGAGGGCGACGAGCTGGTCCGTCGCTCCTATGGCCGCAATTTCGCGCGGCTGGCGGCGATCAAGAAGACCTACGATCCAGACAACCGCTTCCGCTTCAACCAGAACATCCGCCCGTCGGCGGCGCCCTAGCCGCGGGGACCCGGCACGGACTCCTGGGGAGGCGGGCAGGGCCGTCGCTGGTCCCGGATCCTGCCCGCCGCCCCGAAGCCGCCGCCCTTGAAGCGGCCGGGCCCCTCCTGTATGTTCCGGCCCATTCCGATCTGGCGGAATGCACCCGTAGCTCAGCTGGATAGAGCGTTGCCCTCCGAAGGCAAAGGTCGTACGTTCGAATCGTATCGGGTGCGCCAGATTTACTCAGATAATCAATAGATTGCGGGCATGACGGCCTCAACTCTTTCCTGAGCCTTCGCAAGGGGAAGCACAGGGGAAGCAGAGAGATCAAATTCATTTGATCCGCTCCGGCCTGAGCAGAACGAGTCGTTGAGTGCGTCCGGTGAGTTTACGACGGGCGCCATCGCGACAGTCATGACACCGGCGGGGGGATCTCCTCGATCGGCCGCCGTCGATCACATAGACCTCGCCCAGTGACGAAGCTGCTCTGATCCGAGGCAAGCCAGACCGCAAGATTGCCGACTTCCCTGAAGACGCCAACCGGGTGCGTCGCTTTGAGCTCCGGGCGCACGCGCGCCGTTTGCCAGGCCGGTCCTTCGACTGATCCGATGGTGACTATGCTGCCCCGGTCGCGGCGCCGCAGGGACGGCGCTTGGTCAGCAGGATGGCGCCTTCAAATTGATCGGGCGAGATCGCGCGCCGCTGACGACGCGTTCTAGCTTTTAAAAGCTGAGTCCCCCAACCTTAATCGTCGACGTACGGAGTCAGGCATCTCGTAATCGGTTTCATATCAGCTCGGCCGCCAGTCGTCGCTTCGTGGAAGGAGGAAGTCCATCAGTTCCGATATTTCACGCCGGGCAGCACACAGAGCATCTCGTAGAGCAGGTTCGCCGCCAGCAGCGCCGTGTTGCCGGTCGGATCATAGGGCGGGGAGACCTCGACCAGGTCGCAGCCGACAAGTTCCAGTCCGAGGCAGCCGCGAATGATCTCGATCCCCTGGATCGTGGTGAGGCCGCCGATCTCCGGCGTGCCGGTGCCCGGGGCGGAGGAGGGGTCGAGCCCGTCGATGTCGAAGGAGAGATAGACTGGTCCCGAGCCCAATTGCTGGCGAATCTCGGCCATCAGCGGCGCCAGCGATTTGTACCAGCACTCCTCGGCCTGCACGACACGGAAACCCTGCTGTCGCGGCCAGTCGAAGTCCTCCGCGGCGTACCCGGTGGCGCGCAGGCCGATCTGGGCCACACGCTTGCCGTCGAGCAGGCCTTCCGCGACCGCGCGGCGGAACGGCGTGCCGTGCGCGATCTTCTCGCCGAACATGGTGTCGTTGATGTCGGCATGAGCGTCGACATGCACCATGCCGACCGGTCCATACTTGCGCTTCAAGGCCCGCAGGATGGGAAGAGCGATCGTGTGATCGCCGCCGATCGTCATCGGGATGCAGTTGTGGCTGAGGATTTCGTCATAGGCCTTCTCGATGAGGCCGATGCTCTTTTCGAGATTGAAGGTGTTGATCGCGACGTCGCCCACGTC
>CAZKDH010000030.1:0-13300 GCA_964551505.1 uncultured Rhodospirillaceae bacterium | reverse complement strand
GGGGGGGTTTGTGGGGGGTATGGTGGTTAACCCCCCCCCCCGCCAGTATAACATTGCCGGCATCCGGCTGCTCGAACCCGGCGATCAACCGCAATGTCGTGGTCTTGCCCGAGCCGCTTGGTCCGAGGATCGAGAAGAACTCGCCTTGCTCGATGGTCAAGGTGGTGGGCTGAAGCGCCGGCTGCGCAGCGCCTGGATAGCTCTTTGAGACGCCATCCAGGACCACGAATCCGGTGCCGCTCAGCGCCACCCGCTTGTCCGATGATTCCGGCCGGCGCATCAACTGCACCCGCGCCTAGAGCGTGCCGGCCTTGAAGGCATTCCAAATCTCCAAGCGCTTGTCGAAGTTCTCCGGGGTTTGCAGCACGGACATCCGCGCCCAGAAATTCGGGTCGACTGCGGAACGGATCTCGGTTTTCTCGATGACGCCGTCCGACACGCCATTGGCCCTGGCATCTGCCTCGGAAATGACGCCATTGCCGCCATGCTCGGAGATGAACCTGGCCTGCCACTCCAGTGAGAGGCAGTGGTTGATGAAGTTGTAAACCTCATTGCGTTGCCCGGAACCCTTGGTCAGCACGGCATTGTCGACCCAGGCGGGCGTGCCTTCCACCGGATAGGTCACCTGGACATTCCGTCCGCGACCTCGCAGGTCATTGCCGATGGAGATATTCTGGCAGTAGGCGATCTCCGCGTCGCCGGCCATGAACTTGCTCGCCATGTCGTCGTAGCCGGTGGCGATGGCACGTATCTGGGGCCGTAACGCACGGAGAGCGTCCGACACGGTTTCGAAATCGGCGTCGGACAGATTGTAGGGATCCTTGACCTTGCAGTAGAGGGCGATCATCGGCATGTTCACATATGCGTCGTCGAAGGTACTGACTTTCCCCTGAAACTTCGGGTCCCAGAGCGCTCCCCAGCTCTTGGGTTCGGGCATCTTGTCGGCGTCGTACATCAGGGGCTGGGTGCCCCAGCAATATGGGATCCCATAGACTGCATTGTTCATGAAGTTGAATTTCTGCCAGTCCAGCGACGGCATGATGTTCTTGATGTTTGGCACTCGCGCGAAGTTGATCGGCTCAACTAGGTCGGCCAGGATGTAGCGGGGGATCGAACCGGTGTCGAAGTAGATTACGTCGGGCTTGATTGCGCCGGACCGTGTCTGCGCGTACATTTCGTCGACCGAACCGGCGCGAATGACCTTGACCTCGACACCGGCCTTCTTTGCATAGTCCGCCACCGGCGCATCGTCTTGGTAGGTCTCCCAGGTCAGGATGGTGACGGTCCCGGTGTCCGGCTGGACAGGGATGTCGTCGGCGCTGACCCGCGCCGGATATCCGAACAGGGCCAATCCACCTGCACAGGCGCCAAGCTGAAGCGCATGCCGTCTGGACATTTCCGCAGTGAGCTTGCTCATTTCAAAACCTCCCTAGGTTGGCAGGCGGCCGACCATCAGGTCGGCCGCTGTTGATTTGATCGGCCGTCAGGTTGGCAAATACCTTCTCATCCCCTTGTGCGTTAGAGCGTACCGGCTTTGAAGGCGTTCCAGATCTCCAGGCGGCGGTCGACGCTTTCCGGGTTCTGGAAGAAGATCATGTTCTTCCAGAATTCCGGATCCTTCATCGCAGGGATGTTGCTCTTCGCCAGCACATTGGCCGGCACACCGCTCTTGGTCGCGGCGTCGAGCGTGAGGATGCCGTTGTTGCCCGACTTGGTGATGAAGCGGGCTTGCCATTCCGGCGTCAGCGTCTCGTTGATGAAGTCATAGATGATCTGGCGCTTCACCCCCGTCGGCGTCAGTCCGCAGCAGTCGATCCAGGCAAGTGTGCCCGGCGGGAAGGCGTAGTCGATCGGCTTACCCTGGTCCTGCAACGTGAACACCGAGTAGATGTTGAGGCAAAAGCCGATATCCGCATCGCCCGAGGCAAAGATCGCAGTCTGGTCATCGAAGCCGCGGGCCAGGGTCTTGATCTGCGGCCTGAGATCGCGAAACGCCTGCGACAGCTTCTCGAACTCCTCCTCGGTTAGGTTGAACGGATCCTTCGCCCCCATGGCGATCGCCACGAAGGGAACCACGGTGTAGGAGTCGTCGGGGATGCTGACCCTGCCCTCGTACTTCTTGTCCCAGAGTGCCATCCAGTTGTCCGGCTTCGGCTTGACCTTCTCACTGTTGTACATCAGCGGCTGGGTGCCCCAATTGTAGGGCACCGCCCAGACTTGGCCCTCGATGGTGGTGACTTCCGGGAACTTCAGGCCCTCGGCGATGTTCTTCGCATTCGGGAATTTCGCCGGATCGATCGGCACGACCACGCCGGCCTTGCGGAAGCGCTCGATCGAGCCGGTATCAAGAATGGTCATGTCGGCGACAACGGCTCCCGAGCGCAGCTTCTCGTAGGATTCGTCGTTGGAGCCGAACCGGGTGACGTTGACCTTGACGCCGGTCTTGTCGCTCCACTCCTTCAGCCAGTCGTCATCGTGATAGGTCTCCCAGGTGAGAAAGGTGATCTCCTCTCCGGCATAGGCGCGCGACGCGAACTTGCTGGTGGCCGCCAAGGCGCCCGCCGCCACCCCGGTCTGCATCAGGCGCCGACGCGAGAGTGAAAAGCTGTTGGTGGTCATGATCTGCCTCCTGCTCGTTTCGGCCGACTCACATAGATCCGGCCTGGTGTTTGTGATGTTTAGACTGCTCTGTCAGTTGTGCCTTCAATTGATCGTCGCCGCCGTTCCTCGGGCATTGAGAACCAGCTCGGCCGCCTTTTCGCCGATCATCATGCAGGGCGCGTTCAGATTGCCCGACGTGACCGCCGGCATGATCGAGGCATCGGCGACGCGTAGCCCGTCGACGCCGCGCAGCCGCAGGGCGGGGTCGACGACCGCGGCCTCGTCGGCGCCCATCCGGCAAGTGCCGGACGGATGGTAGATCGTCCCCGCATTGGCGACGAGGTAGGCGGAGATCTCGGCATCCGCCGCATCGTCCCACGTCGGCTGGATTGGCCGCGTGACGATATTCGCCAGCGGTGCAGCCCGAACGATACTGCGCACCGCGCGAATGCCGCGCATGAGTCGGGCAAGATCGTCGGCATCTCCGAACAGACGGTGGCGGATTGCCGGCGGCGCGTCCGGATCGGCGCCCTTCAGGCCGATCTGGCCGCGGCTGCGCGGACGGCACACGCTGGCAATCAGCGTGAAGGAGTTCTCGCCGAGAATGAGCTCACCTTCGCCGGCGATCAGATACCCTGCCGGCGTCATGTGGACTTCGATATCGGGGATGTCCTGGGACGGATCGGATCGCAGGAAGCCGACCAGATGCGCGTCGGGCGTGCATCCCGGGCCGCGGCCGCGCAGCAGCCAGTTGGCGCCATGAATCACCTGCTTCCAGAGCTTCATCTCGCTGTTGTAGGTCGGGACGCCAACCGCATAGGTCATGCCGAGTCCGGGATGGTCCTGCAGGTTGCGTCCTACCTCGGGTCTGGCCACGCGGACCTCGATTCCCTGCGGCCGGAGCTCGTCCGGGTCGCCGATGCCCGACAGCATCAGGAGTTGCGGCGAGGCGATCGCCCCGCAGCTGACGATGATCTCGCCGGCGACCGCAAGCGAACACGGGCGACCGCCGATGCTGACATCGAGTCCGACCACGCGGCCGTCGGCGATCCTGATGCGCCGGGCGGTGCTGCGGGAAGAGATGGTCAGATTGGGACGGCCGCGGATCGGATCGACGAAGGCCCGCGCGGAGCTGCAGCGCCAGCCCTTTACCTGGGTCGCCTGGACGAAACCGAAGCCTTCGATCTGCGGCCCGTTGATGTCCGGGTTATGGGCATGACCGCAGGCCACTGCGGCCTTGATGAAGGCCTCGGCGACAGGGTGCGGCTGCTGCAGGTCGGCGACCTTCAGCGGACCGCCGACGCCGTGATGGCTCGAGGCGCCGCGCACATTGTCTTCTTGCCGCTTGAACAGCGGCAGGACGTCGTCCCAGCCCCAGCCGGTGCAGCCGAGATCGCGCCAGCCGTCGTAGTCCTGGGGAAATCCGCGGACGTAGAGCATTCCGTTGATCGAGCTGGTGCCACCCATCACCTTGCCGCGCGGCCAGATGTTGGCGCGGCCGCCGAGGGTGGGATCCGGCTCGACCGGATACATCCAATCGAATTTCGGGTTGCCGATGGCATTGATATAGGTGGCGGCAGGCATCTGGATGAAGAGTGACTTGTCCGAGCCGCCGGCTTCCAGCAGGAGCACCTTGTTCTTCGGGTTTTCCGACAGCCGATTGGCCACGACGCAGCCCGCCGATCCGGCGCCGATCACGACGTAGTCCCAGCTGGTATTGTCCAGGGACAAGCCGGCCTCCGCTCAGGTCATCGTGGTGCCGCCGTCCAGCACCAGAGTGCTGCCGGTGGCGAAGGGGGCGTCGGCCGTCAGGAAGAAGATGGCCTTGGCGACTTCCTGCGGCGTCCCGAAGCGCTGCATCGGTATCCTCGCGATGGCGCCGTCGATAACCTCTTGCGTGCCGCCGAACCACTCGATCTCGGCGCGTACCATGGGTGTGTCGATTGGGCCCGGGCTGACCGAATTCACCCGGACCTTCGGCGCCATTTCGGCGGCAAGCCCGCGCGTCAGCCCGAGCACGCCCGCCTTGGCGGCGCAGTAATGGACGTAGTAGCCCATACCGATATGCGAGAGCTCCGAGGAGATGTTCACGATCGAGCCGCCTTCGCGCTCGTGCATGTAGAGCGCTGCCGCCTGGGCGACGATGAAGTTCCCGGTCAGGTTGATGTCGATATGACGCCTGAAGTCATCGAGGGTCATGTCCTTGACCAGGCGGGGCTCGCATATGCCAGCCGAATAGACCACGGCATCGAGGCCGCCCATCGACTCGATGGCCTCGGGAACGATGCCCCGGCAGGAGGCCTCGTCCCCCACATCCGCCACGATGACCGGGCTTGACCCGCCCAGTTCGCGGGCAAGATTCCGCAATTTCTCCCCGGACCGGGCGGCGATGGCCACCTGGGCGCCGGCAGCGGCAAACAGCCGGGCGGTCTCCAACCCGATGCCCGAAGACGCGCCGACGACGAGGGTCTTCTTGCCCGCCAGTTTCATGTCCATGCCTTTCCCGGCCAACCTGCCGCCGTGCCGATCCCTAGTAGCATTTGGCCATCACCCCGCCGTCGACGACGATATGGGCGCCATTGATGAAGGAGGACTTGTCGGAGACGAGGAAGCAGACGGTATCGGCCATTTCCGCCGGGGTACCGATGCGCTTCATCGGGTAGTGGCGCGTGGTCGCGGCCTCGGCCGCTGCCGGATCGCCGGACGCGGCCCAGTATCGCTCGACCATCGCCGTGCGAATGTCGCCGGGACAGATGCAGTTGCAGCGGATGCCGGCCCTGGCATAGGCCTCGGTGACGGCGATGGCCCGGGTCAGGCCGAGCACCCCATGCTTGCTTGCCGTATAGGCCGGCAGGATCTGATCGGCGCTCAGCGACAGGATCGATGCGCTGTTCACGATCGATCCGCCACCGGACGCCATCATCCGGGGGATGATGGCGCGGGCACCGAGGAACATCGACCGCAGGTTCACCGCCATCAACCCGTCCCACTCCGCGACGCTGGTCTCGTGCAGCAGTTTTTCGACCTGGATGGCGGCGTTCTGGTGGATGAAGTCGATCCGTCCAAGGGCCGCTGCGGATTCCTGGATCATCCGTTCGGTATCGGCCTCGCTCGCAACGTCCGCGACGACGGCAATCGCCCTGTAGCCCTGTGCCGCCAGCTCCGCCGCGGCGCCGCGGACCGCCTCGGCCTTGATGTCGACCAGCGCCACTCCGGCACCCTCGGCACAGAGTCTTTCCGCAGTCGCCCGCCCGAAGCCCTGCGCCGCACCCGTCACGATGCCGGACTTGCCCTCAAGCATCGCCATCGGGCTTCTTCTCGCGGGATTTCAAGGCGAGGCGGGAGATCGATCGAAAGGCCCGGCTGCGGGCGAAATAGTATCCGAGGCTCGATCCCGCCTCGGTGCTCATGACCTTGTCGAGGATCGACGGTCCGCGCACCATCGCCGCCGGCCGCTGTTCGGACCGTACCCGGCCGTCGAGGTCGTCGATCACCGCCTGGGCGGCGTTGTGCCCGGGCGCCCCGATGACGCCGCCGCCGGGATGGGTGCCGGCGCTGCACAGATACAGGCCCCGAACCGGGGTGCGATAGTCCGAGAGCTCCGGCAACGGCCGGTTGTTGAACATATGCTCCACGGTCATGGCGACGTGGAAGATGTTGCCGCCGGTGATGCCGTAGGTCCGCTCCAGGTCGAGCGGGGTGATGGTGTGGCAGCCGAGAATATGCTGGCGCAGGTTGGGTGCGAACCTGAACAGGGACTCGAGAACCCGGTCCTGGAATTCCTGCTTCCGGCTGTCCCAGGTGCCCTCGGCCAGTTCGAACGGTAGGTTCTGCACGCCGAGGATCATCGCGTGCTTGCCCGGTGGCGTCAGGCCGGGATCGGTCACCGACTGGATGATCGCCTCGATCGGGAACTGGGCCGGGAACACCCCGCGCAGCATCGCCGTATAGGCCTCCTCGAACCGCTCCTCGGACCCGCCAAGGATCGCATGGCCGCGATGCTGCGGACCGGCCTCGGCCGTCGGAAAGCCGATGTACTGCGGCAGTTCGTCGATCAGCAGGTGCAGCCTGGCCATCGAGCCGCGGACATCGATCCGGTCCACCTTGTCGCGGAAATCGCCGCTCAGCGCCTTCGGCGGCACCAGCGCGCCCAGGGTCCGCTTCGGATCGGCATTGGACATCACGGCCTTCGCCCGGAACACCCGGCCATCGGCGAGCCGGACACCCTCGGCCCGATCGCCGACGACGACAATTTCGGCCACTGGCGCACCGGTGAGAATCTCGGCGCCATAGGCCCGCGCGCCTTTTTCCAGCGCCGCCGTGATCGCACCCATGCCGCCCCGGGGGAACGCCCAACGGCCGAAGGTGCCCTCGAACTCGCCCGAGGCATGGTAGCCGAACAGATAGCCCGTCCCCGGCGTCGAGGGGCCGCCCCAGATCGAGACGATGCCGAAGAAGGTATAGAAGCCGCGGATCTGCTCCGACGTGAAATAGCGGGTCAGCAGATCCCGGGTCGAGCCGAACAGGAACTCGTTGAGCAGGTCCTCCTCCCCGGCATCTTCGAAATGGCGGATCATTTCCGACCGGGTCGGCGGATTGGCCAGGGTCCACTGGCTGGTAAGGTCGCCGAAGCGCCGCAGCCGCGATCCGAACCGCAGCAGGCCCTTGGCATCCGCGGGGGCGATCTTTTCCAGCTGCTTCAACGTCCTGTCGACATCCTGCCAGATGAAGACATGCGAGGCGTCGTCGAACAGCGCGAAGCCCTGCGGGTCCGGCGCATAGAGTTCGAGGCCGAAGCGGCTGGTCAGTTCCAGTTCGTCGATGATCTGCGGCCGCAGCACCGCGGCGATGAAGCTGCAGGACGAGAACCGCGCACCGGGAAAGAACTCTTCGGTGACGCAGGCACCGCCCAGCATGTCGCGGCGCTCGACCACCAGGACCTTTTTGCCGGCGCGGCCGAGATAGTTGGCGGCAACGAGGCCGTTATGGCCGCCACCAACGACGATCACATCATACGCGCCGTCTCTGCGTCCTTGATCCTGTGCCATGCCTAAGCTGCCCGCCTGCGCTGAAGCTGCGCGCCTATTTCATGAATCGGAGCTCGAAGATATGGTGATAGCGTTCCCCGGGATTCAGCCGCGACTGGGGAACGTGGCTCAAGTTCGGTCCGTCCGGAAACTTCTGGGTCTCCAGCGTGAACCCGCCGAACTTGCAATATGGCCTGCCGCCCTTGCCGACCACGGCGGGGCTGAGATATCCGCCGGTATAGAAATGCAGGCCCGGCTCCGTGGTGAAGAGCTCGAACCCGCGTCCCGAAGCCGGGTCCCGCACCTTGGCCACCGGCCTGAACGTGCCGGGCTCGCCGCGCAGGCACCAGTTGTGATCGTAGCCGCCGACGCCATCCTCGATGCGGCCGGCCCCGGCATTGCGGGGCAGCTTGGCGATTTGGCTGCCGATCGGGCGCGGCGTGCGGTAGTCGAACGGCGTGTCCGCCACCTTCAGCACCTCGCCGGTGATGATCAACTCGTCGTCCACCGGCGTGTAGAAGTCGGCGTAGAACTGCAGTTCCTGGTCGAGAATGGTGCCCGAGGCATGGCCGGCGAGGTTGAAATAGCTGTGATGCGTGAGATTGCACAGGGTCGGCTGGTCGGTCGTCGCCCGCATGTCGATGCGGACCCGGTTGTCCTCGGTCAGCGTGTAGGCGGCACTTGCCTTCAGCTCGCCGGGAAACCCCGCATCGCCATCGGCCGAGGTCAGGGAGAAGGTGACGGTGCTGCCGGACGGATCGAAGGCCGCCGCCCATTTGCGTTTGTCATAGCTGTTGTGCCCGCCATGCAGCGAATTCGGTCCCTCGTTGCAGTCCACCTGACAGGACTTGCCATCGAGCGTGAACTTGCCGCGCCGGATGCGGTTGGCGAAGCGCCCGACCGTGGCGCCGAAATAGGTCTCGGTGTCGCGATAGGCTGCGGCGCTGTCGAAGCCCAGGATGACGTCCGCGAGTTCGCCCGATGGCGCCGGCATGTTCATCTGCACGGCGGTAGCGCCGAAGTCCGTCACGGCGAGCGACGCACCAGCTGCGTTGCGGATGATGAACAGGCTGTAGTCGGTCCCGTCCAGCTGGCCAAACGACTTCCGCTCGGTGGACATAAAGCGCTTCCCCATATTCGATATTTGACATTATACAATTTCTTACTAATATCTTATACAATACGGAATTGACCGCAACAGCTTTTTCAACCCCAGCTGCCTCCCATTCCTGATCCTTGGGCCAGTGCCGATGACGAAGCCTCCGCCAGACGAATCCCGCCTGCCTCGCATCCAATCGCTGGGCCGTGCCGATGCCATTCTATCGGCGGTAATGAGCCATGACGGGCCGATCACCCTCTCCGCCCTCAGCGAGGCGCTCGGGCTCAACAAGACCACGGTCTTTAATCTGGCCGAGAGCCTCGTCGTCCTGGGATTTCTCGACCGCACCACGCAGCCCAAGGGCTACCGGCTGGGCTTGCGCTGCCTCGAGCTCGGCCGGCACGTCACCAAGACTCTGCCGATCCTGGAGATCAGCCAGCCGTTCCTGCGCGAGCTGTGCCGGGCGACGCGGGAGACCGTCAATCTGGCGGTCCCCTATCTGCACGAGGGGATCATCGTCGAAGCGCTGCAGAGCCAGCAGGCTGTCCGCGCCACCGCCTATGCCGGCGCGCGCACCAACTACCATTCGAGCGCCTGCGGCAAGGCGATGCTGGCCTACTTCCCCGAGGAACAGCGCCGGTGGATCTACAAGTCGGCCGGCCTCCAGCGCATGACCGAACACACGATCTGCGATCCCGCCATCCTCGAGAAGGAGCTGGCGGGCGTCCGCAAGAACGGCTTCGCGACCGACCGCCAGGAGAACGAGATCGGGGCGTACTGCATCGGCATGCCGATCTTCGGTCCCTTCGACCAGGTCGTCGGCGGGATCAGCGTCAGCGGCGTCATCCACCGCATGACGCCGGAGTTCGTCGCGGAGATTGTCGAGCTTCTGCGCCAGTCGACCCGCGAGATCTCGCGGACGCTGAGCCAGTCGCGCGGGGCCTAGGGCGATGGACCGGGTCGACTACATCATCGTCGGCGGCGGGTCCGCCGGATGCGTGATGGCCGCGCGCCTGAGCGAGATGGCCGACGCCGGCGTCGTGCTGTTCGAGCAGGGGCCGCGCGACTGGAACCCCTACATCCACATTCCGGTAACCTATTTCAAGACCTCCCAGGGTTCGCTGCTGTCGCGCTATCGCATCGAACCCCTCAAGGCCGGGCGCCGGGCCGAGTTTCCCGAAATGGTGCAGGCACGGGTCCTCGGCGGCGGCAGCTCCGTCAACGGCATGGTCTATATGCGCGGCAACCCGCAGGATTACGACAACTGGGCGGCGCATGGCTGCGACGGCTGGTCCTACAAGGATGTCCTGCCCTATTTCCGCAAGTCGGAAAGCAACGAGCGCTTCGCCAACGAGGCACATGGCAGCGACGGCCCGCTCGCCGTTTCCGACCAGCGCCAGACCCTGCCGCTGACCAAGCTCTGGCTGAAAGCCTGCCAGGAGCGCGGGGTGCCGTTCAACCCGGATTTCAATTCCGGCACCCAGGCCGGCTGCGGCCTGTACCAGGTGACGATGAGGAACGGCCTGCGCTCCAGTGCCGCCACCGCCTATCTCGGCCCGGCGCGTCAGCGCGGCAATCTGCGGATCATGGTGCAGCGGCAGGTGACGCGGATCGTCGTCGAAGGCGGCCGGGCCGTGGGCGTCGAGTACCGCGACGGCAGGTCCGTGCAGGTCCTGCGCGCCGAGCGCGAGGTCATTGTCGCCGCCGGCGGCATCGGCTCGCCGCATCTGCTGCTGCGATCCGGGATCGGGCCGGCCGATCACCTGCGCCAGGTCGGCGTCCCGGTGGTTCACGACCTGCCGGGCGTCGGCGAGAACCTGCACGACCACGTCGACGTGTTCCTGATCTACGAGCTCACCGGGCCGCACAGCTACGACAAATACAAGAAGCTGCACTGGCAGGCGGCCGCCGCCCTGCAATACGCCTTGTTCAAGAGCGGGCCGCTCACCAGCAATATTGCCGAAGGCGGCCTGTGCTGGTTCGGCCACGACAAGACCGATCCCCTCCCCGCCATCCAGTACCACTTCCTTTGCGGTGCCGGCATCGAGGCGGGGACCGAAACCCCGCCGAGCGGCAATGGCTGCACCGTGAACATCGGGCACATGCGGCCGCGATCCCGCGGCCGGCTCACCCTGCGCTCGGCCGATCCGGACACGCCGCCGATCCTCGATCCACGCTACATTTCCGAGCAGTACGACGTCGACTGCCTCAGCGAGGGCGTCCGCTTCGGCCAGGAGATCATGCAGAGCCCGATGCTGCGCGACCACGTGCGCGCCATCCACCGGCCGGTTGCGGCGCTGCGGAGCAAGGCCGAAAGCGAGGCTTTCGTGCGCGAGACCGCCCAGGGTGCGCTGCATCCCTGCGGCGCCTGCAAGATGGGCAGCGACGCGATGGCGGTGGTCGACCCGCAGTTCCGGGTCCGCGGCCTCGACGGCCTGCGCGTCGTCGACACCTCGGCCATGCCCTTCGTTCCCTCGGGCAACCTGAACGGCCCGGTCATCATGATGGGCGAGCGCGCCGCCGACTTCGTCAAGGGCAACCGGCCCTGAGCCGGCGCGCGGGGCGGCGGCCAGGAAGCCGCTTCCGGGTTGCAGCCGGGCGGGAACGGCGCAACTATGGCGGCGGCCTTTGGGGCCATCCGGGGGCCCCGGGCTTACAGGATAGGACCGATCCGCATGTCGCCGCTGGTTTCCCTGCTCGCCGAAGTGCCGTTGTTCAAGCTGCTGGACAACGACGAACGCGCCACCCTGGCGCAGATGATGGAGCAGTCCAGTTTCACCGCCGGCGCCAGGATCTTCCAGGAAGGCGAGCCCGGCGACCGCATGTATGTCGTCTGCTCCGGCGAGGTCGAACTCGCCACCAAGGACAAGCTGGGCCAGAAGCTTGTCCTGACCACGGCGGCGCGCGGCGACCTGTTCGGCGAGATGTCGATGCTGGACCACGGTGCCCGCAATGCCCAGGCCACGGTCCTCGCCGATGCCGAGCTCCTCGTCCTCGACCGCCCCACGCTGATCGAATTCCTCCGCCGCCGGCCGGAAGCGGCACTCGACATGATGGCCGTCATGGGCAGCCGCATGCGCGCCACCACCAATCGCCTGCGCCAGATGGCGACACGCAATGCCAATGAGGCGACCGAAACCAAGCTCACGATGCTCGACCGCATCACCGACGCCATCGCCGCCTTCAGCGGCAGCCTGAATTTCCTCGCCCTCCATGCCGCCTGGTTCCTGGTTTGGATCGTGCTGAACACGGTGCCGGGCCTGCCGGCCTTCGATCCCTATCCCTTCGGCCTTCTGACCATGTGCGTGTCGCTTGAGGCGATCTTCCTGTCGGTGATCGTGCTGCTGAGCCAGAACCGGCAGTCGGCCAAGGACCACATCCGCGCCGACATCGACTACGAGGTGAACCTCAAGGCCGAACTCGAGGTGTCGCATCTGCACGAGAAGGTCGACCAGTTGCATGCCGTGCTGCTCGACCGGCTGCACCAGATCGAGACTGCCGTCCGACGCTGAAATCCGGGCCCTGGAAGCCCGTCCTCCAGACATCTGATTTAAACGATCAGAACAGTAAGGAGGATTCTCGCACATATAGGTGTGTGTCGTTACAGTCGCCGCTTGTGGAACCTTCCACATTGTCCTAGCTTTTTCGGCGAGAGATCCGTCGGAGTTCTGACCCGGGAGTTGCGAAGGGGGGCGTCGAGCAAGACCGCCCCGCCGGAGTCGGGGCGCCGGTCTGCGGACGAGGAGCGGCAAATGGCCATTATCACCGGGACCATAAACGGGGAAACCCTGCCCGGCACACCGGGCGACGACATCGTCGACGGCAATCAGGGCAACGACATCGCCCTCATGGCGGGCGGCAACGACGTCTTCATCTGGGATCCGGGCGACGGCAGTGACGTTGTCGAAGGCGGCAGCGGCGCCGATACCGTCCATTTCAACGGCGCCAATATCAGCGAAGTCTTCGAGATCTTCGGCGCCGCCGGGCGGGTGCAGCTGACGCGCAACATCGCCAACATCGTCATGGACATGAACGACGTCGAGCGCCTCGAGCTGCAGGCCCTCGGCGGATCCGATACCATCACCCTCGGCGACCTGACCGGGACCGACCTGAAGCAGGTGGCGATCGACTTCTCCGCCGCGGGAATGCCGGGCGTGGGCGACGCCGCCTTCGACGCGGTGACGGCCAATGCCAGTTCCGCCTCGAACACCATCGGCATCACGGCAATTGCCGGCGTGATCACCGTCACCGGCCTGCCTGCGCAGATGACGATTGCCGGCGCGGAAACCACTGACGGCCTTACCGTCAACGGCCTCAACGGCAACGACAAGATCGATGCCAGCACCCTGCCCGCCACGGCCATCGCGCTGATCCTCGACGGCGGTGCCGGCAACGACACCATCCTCGGCGGCCAGGGAGCCGACCGCCTGCTCGGCGGCGACGGCAACGACACGGTGACCGGCGGGAGCGGCGCGGACGTCGCCCTGCTCGGCGCCGGCGACGACCGTTTCGTCTGGAACCCGGGTGACGGCAGCGACGTGGTCGAGGGCCAGGCGGATGTCGACACGCTGGT
>CAZKDH010000029.1:0-3272 GCA_964551505.1 uncultured Rhodospirillaceae bacterium | reverse complement strand
GCGGGTTTCTTCGCTTTCTTGGCTGTGGCCATCTTCACCTCCTGAAAATAGTGATTACTACACCTGAAAACACCACGAATCTCCTTGCTGCATACAGCAAGAATGGAGCGAAGCATGATCATGCCAGAACGATTTGTCAATCGTTTTTCAGAGGGAGATGGAAAATTTTTCGCTCTGGTGTTGCTTCCATCTCCCCTCGGCGGAAACGCGCGCGACGCGTCCATGCACCTTGGCCGGGGCCTTCATGCGCCGCTGTCGAGCCACGCGCCGAGGCCCTGCGCGTTGAGCTCGACGTCGGCAGCCATCAGCCGGAGAAGCCCGTCTGGAGCCATTCTCCAGCCATGTCGCCGCGCCTCTTCGAGCAGAATTTCAGTGATGGCGGCCTTGATGCGGACGTGGCGTTCGGCGCCCGCACCGCGATGGTGCAGCGCCGCCGCGACGTGCGCGTCGATGAGCCGGTGCAGATCGGCGCCCAACCGCGGCACCTCGCGCACCTGGCCGTAGTGGGTGACGTAGATCGCTTCCGGACGCAGGACGAGCAGCCGGTCGATGGAGGCATGCATGGCCGCCGGCTCGAACTGCACCGGGGTGGTGGTCGGAAAGACAAACTGCCGGCCATCGATGTCCAGCTCCCGGTAGGAGAGGCCGAACATGTCGCCGGCGAAAATGTGGCCGGAGCGGCCGTCGCGGATGCAGACGTGGTGTCGGGCATGGCCTGGGGTGTCGAGGAAGCTCAGCTCCCGCCCGCCGAGGCGGATCGACGCACCCTCGGGCGTCTCCTGTATGCGATCGGCCGGAACCGGCAGGATGTCGCCGTACATTTGCCGGGCCTGCGCTTCGCCATAGACGGCGATGGTGCCGGCAACCAGCCGCGCCGGGTCGGCCATGTGGCGCGCGCCGCGCGGATGCACGGTCAGCAGGGCATTCGGCAGCTCCCGCATGAGGGCGCCGGCGCCGCCGGCGTGGTCGAGGTGAATGTGGGTGAGGATGACGTAATCGACCTGCTCCGGCGAGAGTCCTTTGGCTTTCAGCGCGTCCAGCACGAGCGGCAGGGAAGCGTTGTTGCCGGTGTCGACCAGGGCGGCGCGATCGCCCTCGACGATGAGGTGTATGGCGGCCAGCAGCGGCCGGCCGAAGCCGGAGTCGATGGCGCTGATGCCGTGTTCGTAGTCGGTGATATGTGGCATGCTCGAGGCTCTGAGTGCGATGCCGCATTTTAGAACCGATGAGCCATTTCGACCGTCGCAGTTTCCTGTTTGCCGCTACCGCCGCCCTCGCCGCGCCGCGCCTGTGGGCCCGGCCGTTGTTTGCCGCCTATCCTTTCACGCTCGGCGTCGCCTCGGGCGCGCCCCTGCCCGGCAGCGTCGTGCTATGGACGCGGCTGGCGCCCGACCCGTTGAACGGCGGCGGCCTGCCGTCGGCGTCCATCGACGTGCGCTGGGAAGTCGCCCGCGACGAAGGCTTTCGCGACATCGTCCGGCACGGCGCTACGCGGGCCGAACCGCAGCATGCGCACAGCGTGCACGTCGAGGCGGACGGCCTGGAGCCTGCCCGCTGGTACTGGTACCGTTTCATGGCGGGCGATGCCGTCAGCGCGACCGGGCGCACGCGGACCGCACCGGCGGCCGGCGCCGCGGTCGACCGCCTGCGCTTCGCCTTCGCTTCCTGCCAGCAGTACGAGCAGGGCTTCTACGCCGCCCACCGCCACCTGGCGACTGAAGAACTGGACCTGGTGGTTTTCCTCGGCGACTACATCTACGAGTCGTCCTGGGGCAGCCGGCACGTGCGCAAGCACGAGGGACCGGAACCTTACACCCTGGAGCAGTACCGCAACCGCTACGCCCGCTACAAGTCCGATGCCGACCTGCAGCGCAGCCATGCCGCCTTCCCCTGGCTGGTCACCTGGGACGACCACGAGGTGGACAACGATTACGCCAACGACCGTTCGGAGGATCTCGATCCGGATTTCCTCGTCCGCCGCGCGGCTGCCTACCGGGCCTATTGGGAGCACATGCCGCTGCGCGCGAGCGCCCAGCCGAACGGGCCGCACATGCAGCTCTACGGCCGGCACGATTTCGGCGGACTGGCCCGATTCCATGTGCTCGACGGCCGGCAGTACCGCGACCACCAGGTGTGTCCGAGGCTCGGCCGCGGCGGCAGCAATGTCGTCGACGATCTGAAATGCCCTTCCCGGCTGGAGCCGGACCGGACCCTCCTCGGCCGCGAACAGGAAAGCTGGCTTTACGCCGGCTTCTCCGGCTCAAGGGCGAAATGGAACATCGTCGCCCAGCAGCTGCTCATGGCGCAGACGGACCGCAAGCCGGGGCCGGATCGGCAATTCTGGAGCGACGGCTGGGACGGCTACCCTGGGGCGCGCGCCCGGCTGCTGCAGGCGATCGCCGACCGCAGGCCGGCCAACCCGCTGGTGATCGGCGGCGACGTGCATTTCAACTGCGTCGCCGACCTGAAGGTGGATTTCGACGACCCGGACGCTCCCGTCGTGGCCACCGAATTCTGCGGCACATCGATCACCTCGCAGGGGCCGACGCAGGCGCGGCTGGCTGTGCTTCGACCCGAGAATCCGCATGTGCGCTTCGCCAGCAGCGAGAAGCGGGGCTACGCGGTATTGGAGCTTACGGAAAGGCGCTGCCTGGCGCAGTTGCGGGCGATCGACAGCGAGAAGGCGGCCGACTCGCCGATTTCCACCCTTGCCGCTTTCGTGGTGGAGAACGGCCGTCCCGGCGCGGAAACGGCGTGATCGCTACAGATACGCCTGGCCGATGAACCAGGCGACGGCGGCCATGAAGGCCGAGCACGGAATGGTCAGGACCCAGGCCCAGACGATGTTGCCGGCCAGCCCCCAGCGAACGGCGGAGAGCTTGCGCGAGGAACCGACGCCGACGATGGCGCCGGTGATGGTGTGCGTGGTCGACACCGGTATCCCGGCCAGCGAGGCGATGGTCAGCGTAATCGCCCCGCCGGTCTCGGCGCAGAAGCCGCCGACCGGCTTGAGCTTGGTCAGCCGCTGCCCCATGGTCTTGACGATGCGCCAGCCGCCGAACAGCGTGCCTAGACCCATCGCCGCATAGCAGGAGAGGATCACCCAGTTGGGCGGTCGCGTGGCATCTGCGGACAGGTAGCCGCCGGAAATCATCAGCAGCCAGATGACGCCCATCGTCTTCTGCGCATCGTTGGCGCCGTGGCCGAGGCTGTAGTAGCCGGCCGAGAACAGCTGCAGGCGGCGGAACCAGCGGTCCACCTTGGAGGGCGGC
>CAZKDH010000028.1:0-2484 GCA_964551505.1 uncultured Rhodospirillaceae bacterium | reverse complement strand
CTGCGCAGCGAGGGCAAGACCGAGCGCGCGGCGATCAGCGAGATGCTGCGCGGCATCGTCGATGCCTCGCCGGACGTATTCGGCGCCTCGGCGGTCTGGCAGCCCGACGCCTATGACGGGCGCGATGCCGATTTCGCCGTCGCCGACCTGCAGAATCCCGATACCGGCCAGTTCGTCGTCTATTGGGCGCGCGCCGCCGACGGCAGCGTGAAGCAGTCGAAGGTCAACCACACCAAGCTGGTGGCCCGGAGCTCCTGGCTCTCGCCGATGACCTCGGGCAAGCCCTATGTCAGCGAGCCCTATTCCTTCGCCATCGCCGACGTCGCCTTCGTGGCGGCGACGATCTCGGTGCCGATCCTCGATCCGACCGGCATCATGGCCGAGCCACTCGGCGTCTATTCGCTCGACGTGCCGCTGCATTCGGTGCTGGCCGGCCTCCGGCCCGAGGCGCTGCCGAAGAACAGCCGAATCATCCTGGTCGACCGCAACAACGACCTGGCGGCGGATTCCGATCCGTCCTGGCAGCCGGGGGGCGGGATCATCGCGCCCAGCCAGCCCTTCGCCGCCTATCTCGCCGACGCCCGCGGCGACCCGAACCTGAAGCTGCGGATCGCCTGGGACCGCAAGGAATTCGATCTCGCCGTCGCCCCGGTGATGTTCAATGACACCCTGCGCGTCTGGCGATTGATGATGCTGACCCGGACCAAGTAGACTGCGCACCTGCAGCCAAGGAGAAGACGCATGAAAACCCGCGCCGCCGTCGCCCTCGAGGCCGGCAAGCCCCTGAGCATCGAGGACGTGGACCTGGACGGCCCGAAGGCCGGCGAGGTGCTGGTCGAGGTCAAGGCGACCGGCATCTGCCACACCGACTGGTTCACCCTGTCGGGCGCCGATCCCGAGGGCCTGTTCCCGGCGATCCTGGGGCACGAGGGTGCCGGCGTCGTGGTCGATGTCGGCCCCGGCGTCACGACGCTGAAGCAGGGCGATCACGTGATCCCGCTCTACACGCCGGAATGCCGGCAGTGCGAATACTGCCTCAGCCAGAAGACCAACCTCTGCCAGGCGATCCGCGCCACCCAGGGCCAGGGCCTGATGCCCGACGGCAGCAGCCGCTTCTCGCTGGGCGGCAGGAAGGTGTTCCACTACATGGGCACCTCGACCTTCGCCAACCACACCGTGGTGCCGGAGATCGCCCTGGCAAAGATCCGCCCGGACGCGCCCTTCGACAAGGTCTGCTACATCGGCTGCGGCGTCACCACCGGCATCGGCGCCGTCATCAACACCGCCAAGGTGGAGGCCGGCGCCAACGTGGTGATCTTCGGCCTCGGCGGCATCGGCCTCAACGTCATCCAGGGCGCGCGCATGGTCGGCGCCAACATGATCATCGGCGTCGACATCAATCCCGGCCGCAAGGCGCTGGCCGAGAAATTCGGCATGACGCATTTCGTCAATCCGAAGGAGGTCGCGGGCGACCTCGTCCCCTATCTCGTCAACCTCACCAAGGGCGGCGCCGACTACAGCTTCGAATGCATCGGCAACACCACCACCATGCGCCAGGCGCTGGAATGCTGCCACAAGGGCTGGGGCGTCTCGGTGATCATCGGCGTCGCCGGCGCCGGCCAGGAGATCTCCACCCGACCGTTCCAGCTGGTCACCGGCCGGGTCTGGAAGGGCACCGCCTTCGGCGGCGCCCGCGGCCGCACCGACGTGCCGAAGATCGTCGACTGGTACATGGACGGCAAGATCAACATCGACGACCTGATCACCCACACCATGCCGCTCAAGGACATCAACAAGGGCTTCGATCTGATGAAGGCCGGCACCTCGATCCGCAGCGTCGTGCTCTACTGATGCCGGCACCGACGGAGATCTCGCGCCACCGCTGCCATGGCGGCTGGCAGCTGTTCCTCAGCCACGCCTCGGCGGAATGCGGCGTGGAGATGCGCGTCTCGGTTTTCCTGCCGCCCCAGGCCGAACACGGCAGGGTGCCGGTGCTCACCTACCTCGCCGGCCTGACCTGCAGCGAGGAGACCTTCATGATCAAGGGGGGCGCCCAGCGCCTTGCGGCGGAACTCGGGCTGATGCTGGTGGCGCCCGATACCAGCCCGCGCGGCACCGACATCCCCGGCCAGGCGGATTCCTGGGACTTCGGCATCGGCGCCGGCTTCTATGTCGACGCCACCGAGGCGCCGTGGTCGCGGAACTGGCGGATGTACACCTATGTCAACCGCGAGCTGCCGCAACTGATCGCCGCGCATTTCCCGGCCGATGCCGCGCGCCAGGGAATCTTCGGCCACTCCATGGGCGGCCACGGCGCGCTGATCTCGGCGCTGAGGAATCCGCGGCACTACCGCTCGGTCTCCGCCTTCGCCCCGATCGCCGCGCCGACGCGCTGTCCCTGGGGCGAGAAGGCGTTCACCGGCTATCTCGGCACCGACCGGGCGGCCTGGCGGGACTACGATGCGACCGAGCTGGTGCGGCGCC
>CAZKDH010000027.1:0-28348 GCA_964551505.1 uncultured Rhodospirillaceae bacterium | reverse complement strand
CCGACATAGCCGACCTCGGTGAACTTCGTCGCCTCGACCTTGAGGAACGGCGCCTGCGCCAGTTTCGCCAGCCGCCGGGCGATCTCGGTCTTGCCGACGCCGGTCGGGCCGATCATCAGGATGTTCTTCGGGCTGACCTCTTCGCGCATCTCCGGGGGCAGCTGCTGCCGGCGCCAGCGGTTGCGCAGGGCGATGGCGACGGCGCGCTTCGCCTCGTTCTGGCCGACGATGAAGCGGTCGAGCTCGGAAACGATCTCGCGTGGCGTCAGCGCCGAGGTGAGCGGTGTCTCCGGGGTCGAGGACTTGGGCGTCGAGGATTTGGCGGCCGCGGTGGCGCGGGCGGCATCATTCATCTGATTCACAGCTTCTCGAGGGTGATGTTGTGGTTGGTGTAGATGCAGATGTCGCCGGCGATCTTCATTGCCCGGCGCACCACGGTCTCGGCGTCCAGCCCGTCGATATCGACCAGGGCGCGGGCGGCGGCCAGGGCGAAGCTGCCGCCGGAGCCGATGCCGATAAGCCCGTCCTCGGGCTCCAGCACGTCGCCGGTCCCGGTCAGCACCAGGCTCACCGACCTGTCGGCCACGGCCATCATCGCCTCCAGCCGGCGCAGGTAGCGGTCGGTGCGCCAGTCCTTGGCCAGCTCGACGCAGGCCCGGGCCAGCTGCCCCGGATGCTGCTCCAGCTTCGCCTCCAGCCGCTCGAACAGGGTCAGGGCATCGGCGGTGGCCCCGGCAAAGCCGGCGATCACCTCGCCCTTGCCCAGCCGCCGCAGCTTCTTGGCATTGGATTTCATGACGGTGGGGCCGACCGTGACCTGGCCGTCCCCGGCGATGACCACATCGCCGCCCTTGCGCACCAGAAGGATCGTGGTGCCGTGCCAGGCGGCCAGGCCGTGGGTATTGTCGTTTTCGTCACGCATCCTATCGAAATAGGTTAACGGCGGGGATTCTTCAAGCGCGGCCTCGGGCCGCGGCGCGAATGACCGCCACCGGGGAGACTGGCGCGGCCGGGGCAACCTTGCTAAGAAGCGGGCGCAAAACGAGTTTTGGCGAGGGATTTCGGGCGATGCGGAAGGCTTCTGTGGCGCGCAAGACCAAGGAAACCGAGATTTCGGTTTCCCTCGATCTCGACGGCGCCGGTCGGGCGGAGATCTCCACCGGCATCGGCTTCCTGGACCACATGCTGGAGCAGCTCGCCCGCCACAGCCTGATCGACCTCACGGTGAAGGCCAAGGGCGACCTCCACATCGACTTCCACCACACCACCGAGGATACCGGGATCGCCATCGGCGAGGCGGTGTCCAAGGCCCTGGGCGACCGCACCGGCATCATTCGCTACGGCGATGCCATGATCCCGATGGACGAGACCCTGACCCGGGTGGCGCTCGACGCCTCGAACCGCCCCTACCTGATCTGGAAGGTCGCCTTCACCCGGCCGAAGCTGGGCGAGATGGATACCGAGCTGTTCAAGGAATGGTTCCAGGCCTTCGCCCAGGCGGCGGGCCTCACCCTGCATGTCGAGACCCTCTACGGCGAGAACAACCATCACATCGTCGAGAGCTGTTACAAGGGCCTCGCCCGGTCGCTGCGCCGCGCCGTCGAGATCGATCCGCGGAAATCCGACGCGGTTCCCTCGACCAAGGGCGTGCTCGGCGGCAGCCTGAAATGAGGCGCCCCGCGCGATGACCGTCGTCGTCGTCGATTATGGCGCCGGCAACCTGCGTTCCGCGGCGAAGGCGCTGGCGGCGGCGGCGCGCGGATCCGGGCGCCGGGTCGTGGTCTCGGCCGACCCCGCCGCGGTGACCGCCGCTGAACGGGTGGTGCTGCCGGGCGTCGGCGCCTTTGCCGACTGCAAGGCGGGACTCGACCGCATCCCCGGCATGGTCGAGGCGCTGGCCGAGTCCGCCCTCGGCCGCGGCCGGCCGTTCCTCGGCATCTGCGTCGGCATGCAGCTGATGGCGAGCCTCGGCATCGAATACGGAAGCCATCCCGGCCTCGACTGGATCAAGGGCCGGGTGGTGCGCTTGACGCCCGGCGATCCAGGGTTGAAGATTCCGCAGATGGGCTGGAACGACCTGGTCATCGCGCCGCCGCGGCACAAGCTGTTCGCCGGGCTTCCGCCCCAGGCGCACGGCTATTTCGTGCACTCCTACCATTTCCTCGCCACCAATCCGGCCGAGGTGCTGGCGAGCGTCGATTACGGCGGCCCGGTGGCGGCGGCGGTCGGGCGCGACAATCTCGTCGGCCTGCAGTTCCATCCGGAGAAGAGCCAGCAGGTCGGCCTGCAGATCCTCGCCAATTTCCTCGCCTGGGCACCCTGAGATGGACGGAAGCTGAGATGGGCGACATCCGGGTCCAGATCGTCACCGAGCTGAAGCGCGCCGAGCTCTCCGAGCTCTGCGAGGCCGCCAACGACGCGATCGAGGTCGGCGGCGGCTTCGGCTGGCTGAAGCCGCCGCATCCCAACGTGATGGAAGGCTACTGGAAGGGCGTGCTGCTGGTGCCCGACCGCACGCTCTTCGTCGGCTGGCTGGATGCGACGGTGGCGGGCTCGGCCCAGCTGATCCGGCCGAACAAGAACAACGAGGCCCAGGCCCATACGGCGCATCTCGCCACCAGCTTCGTGGCGCCCTGGGCGCGCGGCCACGGCCTGGCGCGGCAGCTCACCCTGGCGGTCGAGGACCATGCCCGGGCGCAGGGTTTCCGTGTGCTCAATCTCGACGTGCGCGAGACCCAGGAGGCGGCGATCCAGCTCTACCGTTCCCTCGGCTACCACGAGATCGGCCGGCACCCGAAATACGCCAAGGTCGACGGCAAGTACGTGGGCGGCCTGTATTTCTGGAAGGCGCTCGACATCGAGGCGCCCAACCGGATGAGCGCGCCATGATCCTGTTTCCGGCGATCGACCTCAAAGGCGGGCAATGCGTGCGCCTGAAGCAGGGCGACATGGACCGGGCGACGGTGTTCAACGCCGATCCGGCCGACCAGGCCCGGCGCTTCGCCGCGGCCGGGGCGGAATGGCTGCATCTGGTCGATCTCGACGGCGCCTTCGCCGGCGAGCCGGTCAATGCCCCGGCAGTGGAGGCCATCCTCAAGGCGGTGGCGCTGCCCTGCCAGCTCGGCGGCGGCATCCGCAATCTGCCGCGCATCGAGGAGTGGCTCGACAAGGGCATCGCCCGGGTGATCCTGGGCACCATCGCCCTGAAGAATCCGCCGCTGGTCAAGGCCGCCTGCAAGCTGTTTCCCGGCCGGATCGCGGTCGGCATCGATGCCCGCGGCGGCAAGGTCGCGGTCGAGGGCTGGGCCGAGACTGCCGACATCTCGGCCCTCGACCTGGCGCTGAAGTTCGAGGATGCCGGCGTCGCCGCCCTGATCTATACCGACATCGACCGCGACGGCCTGATGCAGGGCGCCAATGTCGAGGCGACGGCGGAACTGGCGGCGGCGATCTCGATCCCGGTCATCGCCTCGGGCGGGGTCTCGGACCTCGCCGACATCGAGGCGCTCATCGGCGCCCTGCCGCGATCCCGCGCCCGGGGCGGCGGCATCGCCGGCGTCATCTCCGGCCGCGCCATCTACGACGGGCATCTCGACCTGCGGGCGGCGCTGACCCGGCTGAAGGCGGCCGCCTGATGCTGAAGATGCGCGTCATCCCTTGCCTTGACGTCAAGGACGGGCGCGTGGTCAAGGGCGTCAACTTCGTCAACCTGGTCGATGCCGGCGATCCGGTCGAGCAGGCGAAGCTCTACGACGCCGCCGGCGCCGACGAGCTCACCTTCCTCGACATCACCGCCTCGCACGAGAACCGCGACACGCTCTACGACGTGGTGGCGAAGACCGCCGAGGCCTGCTTCATGCCGCTGACCGTCGGCGGCGGGGTGCGCAGGATCGAGGACATCCGCAAGCTGCTGCTCGCCGGGGCCGACAAGGTCTCGATCAACACCGCCGCGGTCGCCAATCCGGATTTCGTCCCGGAGGCGGCGCGGAAGTTCGGTGACCAGTGCATCGTCGTCTCGATCGACGCCAAGGAGACCGCCCCCGGCCGCTACCAGATCTTCACCCATGGCGGCCGCACGCCGACCGGCATCGACGCCGTCGATTTCGCCCAGCGCATGGCGGCCAGCGGCGCCGGCGAGCTGCTGGTGACCTCGATGGACCGCGACGGCACCAAGGCCGGCTACAACATCCCGCTGACCCGGGCGATCGCCGATGCGGTCGCCGTGCCGGTGGTCGCCTCCGGCGGCGTCGGCACGCTCGATCACCTGGTCGAGGGCATCCGCGACGGCCATGCGACGGCGGTGCTGGCGGCCTCGATTTTCCATTTCGGCACCTATACGATCGCCCAGGCCAAGGCGCATATGGCCGCGGCCGGACTGCCGATGCGGCTGCACTAGGCGCCGTTCAACGCTTCACGCTGGGGACCCGGGCAACAGATGGCACGCAAACTCGACGGCGCATTTCTCGACCAGCTTTACGAGGTGATCGAAGGCCGCCGCGGCGCCGATCCGGCGGTATCGAACACCGCCAAGCTGTTCAAGAAGGGCGTCCGCAAGATCGCCCAGAAGCTCGGCGAGGAAGCCGTCGAGACGCTGATCGAGGGCGTCGAGGGCAATCGCGAGGGCGTCGTGCTGGAATCTGCCGACCTGCTCTATCATCTCCTGGTGATGTGGGCGGCGACCGGGGTCCAGCCCAGCGACGTCTGGGAGGCGCTGCGGGCCCGCGAGGGGATCTCCGGGATTGCTGAGAAGGCCGCCCGGCCGAAGGACTAGCAGCAGGAGCCGCCATGGCCTACGACATGAACAACATCTTCGCCCGGATCATCCGCGGCGAGATCCCCTGCAACAAGGCCTATGAGGATGCCCATGTCCTCGCCTTCCACGACATCAGGCCGCAGGCCAAGGTGCATGTGCTGGTGATCCCGAAGGGGCCCTATGTCTCGGCCCAGGATTTCGCAGAGAAGGCCTCGGAGGCGGAGATTGTCGCCTTCCACCGCGCCGTCGCCCGGGTGGCGCGCGAGGCCGGCGTCGCCGTCACCGGCTACCGCCTCATCGCCAATGCCGGGGCGGACAGCCACCAGGAAGTGCCGCATTACCACGTCCATATCCTCGGCGGCCAGCCGATGGGCCGGATGGTCTGCCTGCCCTGAGCCGCCGCAGCGGCTTCGTGACCGGCCAGTTTTCGTCACAGGCCAGTTTTCGTCACAGGCCTGTGAGCAAAGCGAGGTTGTGGACCGCCGCGGTTCCGCCGCATGCTCCCCGCCAGCCACGCCGCTTCACGGGGAACCGCCGATGTACACGCTCTATGACAGTGCCATTTCCGGCAATGCCTACAAGGTCCGCCTGCTGCTGACCCATCTCGGCATCCCGTTCAAGCGGGTCGAATTCAACGTCGACGACGGCTCGACCCGCAGGCCGGATTTCCTGAAGAAGAATCCCAACGGCCGGGTGCCGACCCTGGAGCTCGAGGACGGCACCTGCCTCGCGGAATCGAACGCCATCCTCTATTACCTGGCGCGCGACACCGCCTATTGGCCGGAGGATCTGCTGGACCAGGCCCAGGCGCTGCAATGGATGTTCTTCGAGCAATACAGCCACGAGCCCTATATTGCCGTGGTGCGTCACTGGGTGGCCCATCTCGGCAGGACGCCGGAGACCGAGCCGCAGCTGCCGAAGCGGATCGAGGGCGGCTACAAGGCCCTGGAGGTGATGGAAGGCCACCTGCGGCAGCGCGATTTCTTCGCCGGTACCGCCTATTCGATCGCCGATATCGCGCTCTATGCCTATACCCATGTCGCCAGCGAGGGCGGCTTCGATCTCGGCCGCTTCCCGGCGGTCCGCGCCTGGCTCGCCCGGGTGAAGTCCCAGGACGGCCACCTGCTGATCACCGACTGAGCCGGCGCGGCGCGGCGCCTACTTGTACGGGTCCGCCGCGTCGCGGAGGCCGTCGCCGAGGAAGTTGAAGGCCAGCACCACGATGATCACCGGCACGATCGGCAGCATCAGCCAGGGATAGAGCGCCACTACGTTGATGTTCTGCGCCTCGTTCAGCAGCACGCCCCAGCTGGTGATCGGCGGGCGGATGCCGAGGCCGAGGAAGGACAGCGAGGTCTCGCCCAGGATCATGCTGGGGATAGCCAGGGTCGCCGAGGCGATCAGGTGGCTCATGAAGCTCGGCATCAGGTGGCGGAAGATGATGCGCCCCGGGCTGGCGCCCATCAGCTGGGCGGCGACGCAGAAATCCTCCTCGCGCAGGCTGAGCAGGCGCGAGCGCACCGCCCGGGCAAGACCGGTCCAGTCGATCAGGCCGAGGATGATGGTGATGCCGAAGTAGATCAGCAGCGGCGACCAGGTCACCGGCAGGATGGCGGCCAGCGCCAGCCAGAGCGGCAGGTGCGGGATCGAGCGCAGGATCTCGATCGCCCGCTGCACCAGGTCGTCGACCCAGCCGCCATAATAGCCGGCAAGGCCGCCGAAGAGCATGCCGAGCACGAAACTGACGGTGACGCCGAGCAGGCCGATCGAGAGCGATACCCGCATGCCGTAGAGGATGCGCGACAGCATGTCCCGGCCCAGGCGATCGGAGCCGAGCAGGAACATCGGCGCCTCGGTCGACGGGCAGACCAGGTGGAAATTGCCGGGCACCAGGCCCAGGAACTTGTAGCTGTCGCCGGAGCAGAAGAAGCGCAGCTTCTGCACCTTGTCGGGGTTGGGCGTGTAGACCCGCTTCAGCTTGGTCATGTCGAGCTGGTAGTCGAAGCCGTAGACGAAGGGCCCGACGAACGCGCCGTCATGGAACAGGTGGATGCCTTGCGGCGGCGCGAAGATGTAGTCGACGTTGCGGGTATGCTGGTTGAACGGCGCGATGAACTCGACCACCAGGATCGAGGCGTACATCAGCAGCAGCACCATGCCGGCGACCACCGCCAGGCGGTGCCGCTTGAAGCGCAGCCACATCATCTGCCATTGCGAGGCGAGATAGATCTTTTCCTGCTCGGGACTGACCTGCTCGACCGACGAGGGGTCGAACGGCGCGGTCGAGACGTAATGCGGCGTCGGTGCCGCGCCCGTGGTATCGGCCATGTTCATTTCGAGGTCCCCGCACCGAGACGGATCCGCGGGTCGAGCAGGGCCAGGGCCACGTCGGAGATGAAGATGCCGACCACCGTCAGGAACGCCATGAACATAAGGAAAGAGCCGGCCAGGTACATGTCCTGCGAGCGCAGGGCATCGAGCAGCATCGGCCCGGTGATCGGCAGCGACATCACCACCGAGACCACCACCGAGCCGGAGATCAGCTCCGGCAGCAGGCTGCCGATGTCGGCGATGAAGGGATTGAGCGAGATGCGCAGCGGATACTTGACCAGCAGGCGCCCGGGCGGCAGGCCCTTGGCGCGCCCGGTGGTGACGTACTGCTTGTTGAGCTCGTCCAGCAGGTTGGCGCGCAGCCGGCGGATCATGCCGGCTGTGCCGGGCAGGCCGATCACCAGAACCGCCAGCCACATGTGCTCCAGCACCGAGCTGAACTTCGCCCAGCTCATCGGCTGGTCGAGGAAGGACGGGTCCATCAGGCCGCCGATCGAGGTGCCGAAATAGATGTTGGCGAAATACAGCAGGATCAGCGCGATCAGGAAGCTGGGTGTCGCCAGCCCGAGATAGCCGAGGAAGGTGAAGAAATAATCGAGGAAGCTGTATTGGTGGGTGGCCGAATAGACCGCGATCGGGAAGCTGATCAGCCAGACCAGCAGGATCGAGGCCAGCGAGATGACGATGGTGAGGCTGAGGCGGTCGCCCACTACCTCGGCGACCGGCGCCTCGTGCTCGAAGGAATAGCCGAGATCGCCGAAGACCAGGCCGCCACCGGTGTGATGCAGGCCCTCCCAATGGCCGAACATCCAGTTCAGGTACTGGATGTGGAAAGGCTCGCCCAGGCCGTAGGTCTTGCGCAGGAAGTCGACCTTTTCCTGGGGAATGTCCTCGCCGCGCGACTGCATCTCGGCCACCATCGATTCCAGGTAGTCGCCGGGCGGCGCCTGGATGATGGCGAAGACCAGGACGCTGATGACGAGCAGCGTCGGGATCATGACGAACACGCGCTGGATCAAATAACGCAACATCGGTTCTGGCTTCCTATTGCGCCGGCTGTTCGACCGGGCTGAGCGCGCCCGGGGCTTCGAGCCAGAAGGTGTCGGGTTTGAAGACGCCGAACTGCGCGCCCGGTTCCCAGGACCACATCGCCTTGTCGGGGACGTTGTGCAGGCCGACCATCACCACGACCGGCTGCGGAATGTCGGAGACCGTGCCGATCGTATAGACCTGATCGGCCCAGATCTGCAGCATCTGGCTCCAGATCTCGGCCCGCTCCTCGGTGCTGCCGGCGCCCCGCCACTTCTCCAGCAGGCCGAGCAAGGCCTTCGGCTCCGGCATGTCGACATCCTGGCCGTCGCCGCCGGCGGTCTCGATGTACTGGCCCCATTTCGACCACATATACTGCTGCTGGGTCGAGGGGGCGAATTCCTGCGGGCTCATGTCGGCGGTGGGGAAGGCGTTCTCGATGCCGCTCCATACCGACATGATCGAATCGCCCTGGAAGATCCGGTTGCGGAACACTTCCCGCTGCGAGGGTTTGACGAACATCTCGATGCCGATCGCCCGCCAGGAATCCCGCACCAGTTCCAGCACGTCGGTCTCCTCGGTGGATTCGCCGGCGGTGTCGACGACGATGGTCATCGGCCGGCCGTCGGGCAGCAGCCGGGCGCCGTCGTCGCCGCGCTGGGTCAGGCCCATCTCGTCGAGCAGCTTGTTGGCCTGGTCGGGATCGTATTTCGCCCAGGCGTCGCGATACTCGGGCTTGAACAGCGGGCTGCGCGGCAGCACCGTGTTGGCACCCTCCTGGCCGAGCCCGTAATAGATCGCCTGGTTGATCTCGTGCCGGTTGACCGCGAGCGACAGAGCGCGCCGGAAGCGCACGTCGCGGATCACGCCGCGCCAGACCTCGTCGTTGGTGGTCAGGTTGGGCAGCAGGACCAGGTTCGATCCCATGCCCTGGTTCCACAGCCGCACCTGGTATTTGCCGTTCCGCTCGCCTTCCTTCAGGAAGGTGTAGTTGTCGAAGCGGATGTTGCGCGCCTGCAGGCTGGCCTCGCCGGCGCCGGCCTTGGCGGGGATCAGCTTGCTGTCGGCGATGTTGAACACCAGCTGGTCGAGATAGGGCAGCTGCTGGCCCTTGGAATCGACGCGGTAGTAGAAGGGATTGCGGGTGAAGATGAAGCGCTCGGCCGGCGGCTTGATCCGCAGCACCCAGGGATCCAGCGTCGGCAGCTTCGGATTGTCGTTCTTGTACTGGTTGTCCTTGCGGTTATGCAGCGCGGCCCAGGTCGGCTGGCCGGAATCCTGCACCAGGTCGGCCAGCTTCTCCGGCTTCTGGTATTTGACGTGGTACTTCCGCAGGTAATGCGCCGGCCGGAAGATGAACAGCGGGCTGGCGGCGGCGAGGCTGGGCAGGAACTCGGCGTTCGGCTTGTCCCAGCTGTAGCGGATGGTGGTCTCGTCGATGATCTCGACCTTCGGCGGCTTGCCGTCGACCAGCAGCACCTTCGGCGGCCCGGCCGGCGACAGCTCGGGATTGTTCGCCACGTCCTCCCAGAAATAGCGGAAGTCCTCGGTGGTGAAGGGCTCGCCGTCCGACCACTTGTGCCCCTTGCGCAGATGGAAGGTGAAGACGCGGTCGCCCTCGTCCTCGAAGCTCTCCAGGATGTCGGGCACGATCTTGTAGCTGCGGTCGTAGCCGACCAGCCGGGCATAGGAATAGGCCACCAGGATGCGGGTATCCTTGGGGCTCGACATCAGCATGGTGATCTCGCCGCCGGGATAGCCGGTCTCGTCCATCGTCGCCACCGCCGGATGCTCCGGCAGGCGCTCGGCGACTGGCGGCAGGTCGCCGGACTTCTCCGCCTCGGCGAAATAGGCCGGGCTGATGAAATCGGCACGCGCCAGCGGCGCCGCGGCGAGGATCAGGAACAGGCCGAGGAGGAAGGCGATCGGTCGCGTCATGCTGCGCTCCGGATGCTGACGGCGGCGCGGATCCAGTGCTCGTCGCCGATATCGATCAGGGTCGGGCGGTTGTCGCCGTCGATGGTGAAGGGCGCCGGCCAGTTCGCCGGTTGCGAGGTCTTGCCCTCCATCAGCTTGGTGAAATCCAGCCGCTGGGTCAGCGACGGATCCGGCACCGCCGCCAGCAGGGCCTTGGTATAGGGATGCACCGGATTCTTGAACAGGGTCTCGGCCGACGCCATCTCCACCACCCGGCCGGCGCACATCACCATGATCCGGTCGGCGATGTAGTCGACCACCGCCAGGTTGTGCGACACGAAGATGTAGGTGAGGCCGAGCTTGCGCTGCAAATCCTTCAGCAGGTTGAGGATCTGCGCCTGGATCGAGACGTCCAGCGCCGAGACCGGCTCGTCGCAGATCAGCAGGTCCGGGCGCAGGGCCAGGGCGCGGGCGATGCCGATGCGCTGGCGCTGGCCGCCGGAGAAGCTGTGCGGATAGCGCTGCAGATGCTTCACGTTGAGCCCGACCAGGGCCATCAGCTCCTTGACCATCTCGTCGCGCTCGGCGGGGGTGCCGATGTTGTGGATCACCAGCGGCTCGCTGATGATGTCGAACACCGTCATCCGCGGATTGAGCGAGCCGAAGGGGTCCTGGAAGACGAACTGGATGCGCTCGCGGAAATCGGCCAGCGGCTTGCCGGAGAGCGACAGCACGTCGAGGATACGGCCGCGGTCGTTGAACTGCACCGTGCCGTGATCCGGGTCGAGGGCGCGCAGGATCAGCTTCGACAGCGTGGTCTTGCCGCAGCCGGATTCGCCGACCAGGCCCAGGCATTCGCCGCGCCGCACCTCGAAGCTCACGTCCTCGACCGCGATGATCGAGGTCTCGGCGCCCTTGGAGATGAAGCCGGACTTGCGGATCTTGTAGGTCTTGGTCAGGTTCTCGACCGCCAGCAGCGGGCCCGCGCGGTCGGCGTCCTCCGGCCAGGGCTTCTTGTCGGCGAAGAGCCGGCCTTCCGCCGGCTTGATCTCGCGGATCGGCACCAGGCGCTCGCCGGGCTCCATGCCGAAGCGCGGCACCGCCTTCAGCAGCGCCTGCAGATAGGGATGCTGTGGCGCGCCGAAGATGTCGTGCAGCGAGCCGGATTCCATGACCTCGCCGTGATACATCACCACGACGTCCTCGGCCATGTTGGCGACCACGCCGAGATCGTGGGTGATCAGCAGCATCGCCATGCCGAGCTCGTCCTGCAGGTCCGCCATCAGCTTCAGGATCTGCGCCTGGATGGTGACGTCCAGAGCCGTCGTCGGTTCGTCGGCGATCAGCAGGGCCGGCCGGCAGATCAGCGCCATGGCGATCATCGCCCGCTGCCGGAGGCCGCCGGAGAGCTCGAAAGGATAGGTGTTCAGCGCCCGCTCCGGTTCCGGAAAGCCGGTCAGGCGCAGCATGTCGAGGACCAGGGCGCGGCCTTCCGCCGGGCCGATGTTGCGGTGCAGGTGCAGCGCCTCGCCGATCTGGTCGCCGATGGTATGGACCGGCGAGAGCGAGGTCATCGGCTCCTGGAAGATGATCGATATGGAACTGCCGCGGATCGCGCGCATCTGCGCGCCGTCGCGGTCCAGCTTGGTGATGTCGACGATGCCGCCGGTCAGCCTGTTCGTGCGGCAGGCCGCCGTATCCAGCAGGATCTCGCCGCCGACGATCCTGGCGGCCTTGGGCAGGATGCCCATGATCGCCTGGGCGCAGACGGATTTCCCGGAACCGGATTCGCCCACCAGGGCAACGGTCTTGCCGGCGGGCACGCGGAACGAGACGCCGCGCACCGCGTTCAGCGTGGCACCCTCCAGCGCGAAATCGACTTGCAGGTTCTTAACGGTCAATAGATCGGTCATTCGCTGAGATTTACCCCGATGGCGTTAAGATTGTCGAGCGTGATGCGGTCGACTGTGACATTGTTGTCCTTCGCGGCCTTGGCCGCGCGGGCGACGATCGCCTGGAAATGCGGCAGGCTGGACTCGATCTCGATGCTGGTCGGGCCGGATTTCAGCGTCATCGTCATCCAGCCGCCGGTGCGATTGCGCCGGAGCGAGTAGTACCGCAAGGCAATGCCATCCAGCTTCCCCCAGGCGATGTAGCGCGTCGGCCATGGCGAACGGCCGATCCCCTCTTCGGTCAGCTTGAACTTGGCGACATGGCTGCTGACCGTCCGCAACGGAAAAATCACCGCCGCCAATGTTAGCGCACCGAACACCCAGATCGCCGGATTATCCGGCTCGAGCG
This sequence comes from uncultured Rhodospirillaceae bacterium, assembly GCA_964551505.1. GTDB lineage: Bacteria > Pseudomonadota > Alphaproteobacteria > Dongiales > Dongiaceae > Dongia. The sequence continues at coordinate 16,017 of CAZKDH010000027.1, read as the reverse complement.
TGACGGTGGTCACAGAACAAATGCCTAGGAGGAGCAGGCCGCGCAGATAGTCGTTGGCCAAGGCGCTCAAAGGATACCGAACTTCGAACATTTACCCCAATCCAGACGCCGCCGGAGGCCCGGGTTGCATCCCGAAGGCCTCAGCCGGTTCGATGAACCCTATCCCCGCGGAACCCTCCCGGTTCCGGGCGGGGCGCTCCCGGAGGAAATCTTGCAGGTTCTCGAGGAATCGCCAAGTCTCCGCGTCATGCACCAGGTGATGGGTGAGGAGGCCGGTCGGCTCGTCCGGGTCGACCTCGCCCAGGCGGCGGGCCCGGAGATGCCCGACCAGCAGGTCGAGGGCGGGACCCTCGCCCAGGAAACCCCGGTTTTGCCAGTCGATGACGTCGACATGGGTGTTCACGACGGTCAGGCCGGCCTGGCTTGCGCCCCGGCGCGGCAGATAGGTCGAGAGGCCGCGGAGGCCAAGTTCTGCAAGCATTTCAACGGTCCGGACGCCGATCCGGTTCCAGGGCGGGGTGAAGACCGGCAGGAAGTGGCGCGGAAACAGCGCGGCCAGCCGATCGCGGCCCCGGCCGAGCTCCTCGGCGGACAGGTCCGCTGCCCGCGTGTCGGGGTATTCGCATTTCTTGGCGCCGGGTGCGGCATTGTTGCGGTGCCGGTAGCCATGCTGGAAGACGGCGACCCCCGGCTGCCGGGCCAGCGCCGCCGCCAGGTCCGGGCCGGCCGCTTCCGGGATCACCGCCAGGGCGAGCGGCACCCGGGCGACCTCGAGCAGCCGGCGCAGGTCCGGCGTATCGGCCACCGCATCGTCGTCCCGCCACCACAGGCTGGCGCGGCGACCCGCCGCCGCCCAGAGCCCGATTTCCCGGTCGAGATCCTGCCAGCGGCTCATCCGGGCGACCGTTCGGCCAGGGCCCGGAGTAGCAGGGCGGCGGATTTCCGCGCCCCGTCGAGGTCGATCTCGATCGCGGCCGGCCCCTTCGCCGCCGCCCGGTCGATCGCGGCGGCGAGGGCGGCGGGGGTGAGGCCGTCCGGGGCCAGGACCTCGAGCACCCCCTTCTCGGCCAGCAGCCCGGCGCGCAGGCTCTGCTCGCTCTCCTGGCCCTCGGCAAAGGGCACGACGACGGCGGGAGTGCGGATGGCGATCAGCTCCATGACCGTGTTGTAGCCGCCCTGGGACACCGAAATATGACAATTCTGCAGGAGCTTGGCGAAGTCGGGCCGGAACCGTTCCAGGGTCAGTCCGGGGTCCGGCGCCGCGGCGGCGGCGAGGCGGGCGTAATCCGCCGCCGGCAGGTTGTTGCCGGCGATGATCCGCCAGGGCCGGCCGGCCAGGGACGAGCGGGATTTCGCCGCGATCGCCGCCGTCAGCAGCGGCATGCCGACCGCGCCGCCGCCGGCGGAAACCAGCACCTCGCCGTCCTTGCGCCGGTCCGGCGCGGCGGCGGACAGGGCGAGGTCGGTCACATAGCCGGTATAGTGCAGGCGATCGGCGATGCTTTCGGCGGCCGGGAAGGTGGTGCCGAAGGCGATCAGACGCGGGTCGCCATGGACCAGCACCAGGTCGAAATGGCGGCGCACCAGCGCGGCGCTTTCCAGGCTGCGCTCGGGCTTGCTGCGGGCGATCAGCACGTCGCGCACCGAACAGGCGACCAGCGGCGGCCGGGCACCGGCCCGGGCATGCTCCAGCAACGGCAGGAGCTCGAAGCGGAACTGCCGCCGGCCGAAGGGATACATCTCGATCAGCAGGATGTCCGGCGCCACCCGGTCGAACAGGCCGAGGAGCTGCCGGGTCCGCGCCGCCTTCCAGGCGGCGTCGATCGGCGCCCCGGCGGCGTCGAGCACGGCGGAAAAAGCGGCATCCGCCGCCACCGCCGGCGGCAGCTGCACCACCTCGGCGCCGGCGAAATCGACCCGCGGCTCGGCGACGCCGCCGGACGCCACCGTCACCCGCGCCCCGGCCTCGACCAGCGCCCGTGAGATCGCCGCCGCCCGCTTCAGATGCCCGATGCCCAGCAGATGCTGCACATGGACGAGGACGCCGGGCCGGGTCACGGTGCCCGCCCTGCGTCCGCGAGCGGCAGGTTGAGGTGTGCGACGGTCGGGCGGCCGGCGGCGTCCAGCAGGAACAGGTGGGCGCAGGCGTCGCGGAGCTTCTGCGGCGGCTTCTCCCGCATCTGCCAGCCGGTCGCCAGGGCATAGACGGCGCGGAGCACCGCCTTGTGGGTGACGGCGATCGCCGGATGGCCGGCCGCGGCGAGTTCGCCCAGCAGCGGCCGGATCCGGGCCTGGACCTCGCGCGGCGATTCGCCTTCCGGGGCGCGAAAGTCGAGGCCCAGGGTCTCCCGCTGGGCGGCATCGCTACCCGCCGCGCCGCGCAGATCCTGCAGCGTTTTCCCCTCCCAGGCGCCGAAATCCATCTCGATCAGCCGCGGCTCGACCTCGATGGCGGCACCGGGAAACATCAGCGCCGCGGTTTCCCGGGCGCGGGCGAGCGGGCTGGCCAGCAGGCGATAGAGCCGCCAGGCCGGATCGGGGCGCCAGCCGGCCGCGACCGCGCGTCCCGCGGCGTCCAGCGCGATGTCGCTGCGGCCCTGCAGGCGCCTGGCGGCGTTCCAGGGGGTCGGGGCATGCCGAATCAGCACCAGGGGGACCGGCGAAAACGTGACGCTCACGGCGCCGCCCGGCCGGCGGCCTGGTGGGTGACCTGGTGGGCGATCAGGCGGGCGATCGGCTTTGCCAGCCTGGCGCTGGCGCCGTCGATGTCGTGCTGCCGCAGCGCCTTCTTCCGCGCCGCCGCCCGCACCGGCGTGAGGTCGATGTCCAGCGCATGGTCGATATCGGCGGCAAAGGCGGCGCCGTCGCCGGGGGCCGAGAGCCAGCCGGTCTCGCCGTCGGCGACGATCGCCGGCACGCCGCCCGACCGGCCCGCCACCACCGGGCAGCCGCAGGCCTGGGCCTCCAGCAGCGCCATGCCGAAGGCCTCGTTGATCGCCGGCCAGGCCAGGAGATCGGCGGCGGCATAGACCTCGGCCAGCGCCCCATGCTCCACCAGCCCCAGCCAGGCGACGTTGCGGGCGATGGGGTGGAAGGCCCGCTCGATTTCCGGCCGCGCCGCGCCGTCGCCCACGATCAGCAGCTGGTAGGGCCGGGCGAGATGGCGCAGGGCCTCGGCCAGCATGCGGTAGGAGGCGAGCTTGTCGCCCGGCCGCATCATGCCGACCGCCAGCAGCCAGGGCTTGGTCGGGTCCAGCCGGTAATGCATGGCGAGCTTCAGCCGGGCGACGTCGCGGTCCGGCAAAGCGGGTGCGAAATGCTTCAGGTCGAGGAAGGGCGGCAGGTCGATCAGCCGCTTCTTCGCCGCGACCGCCGCCAGGCATTCCTTGTCGGTGGGGTTGAGGCAGAAGATCGCCGCCGCCTGCTTGATCGCCGCCTCGGCGGCGGCATGGCTGAAGGCATAGGGCCCGGCGGCGCGTTTCGGCGCATGGCTCGCTTCCGCCAGCAGGTAGGGAATATCCAGCGCCGCCGCCACTTTCGGCCCGATCCAGTCCACCGCCTTGTAATAGAGATGGTAGGTGAACCAGGCCTGGGGCCGCCGGCGCTTCGGCAGGGCCCGGTAATGGGCGATCAGCCGCGTCGCCGTCGCCGCACCCTTGGCCGCCATGCGGTGCTGCGCTGCTTCGTCCGCGGTGCCGATCCGGCTGCGCAGCCGGCTGGCGATCTCGATCTCGGCCCCGGCCTGCTTCAGCGCCTTGATCAGCAGCCGCGCCACCGTCCGGTCGCCGGAAGGCGAGGGATGATCGGGGGGTTTCAGCGGTGCATAGAAGGCAAGTCGCATGGCAAGCCTTATAGCAAATCGGCCCGGAACCGGCGCTCGAGATCGCCGATGCTGCTCTCGGCGGCGAAATGCTCGTGGACCCGGCGGAAGCCGGCCGCGGCCAGGCGCCGGCGCCGGGCGGGATCGCCGATCAGGGCGGCGAGGGCGGCCGCCAGGGCCGGCGCATCGTCCGGCGGCACCAGCAGGCCGGTCTCGCCGTCGATCACCAGTTCCGGCACCCCGGAAACCAGGGTCGAGACCACGGCGAGGCGCTGGCTCTGGGCCTCCATCAGCACGTTGGGCAGGCCGTCGCGGTCGCCGTCTTCGGCCACCCGGCTCGCCAGCACGAAGAGATCGGCACGGCGGTATTCCTCCAGCACCTGCTGCTGCGGCAGGGCGCCAAGCCATTGGATGCGCTCGGCAATGCCGAGGCGCCGGGCCTGGGCCCGCAGCGCGTCGCCGAGCGGCCCACCGCCGACCTGGCGCAGCCGCCACGGCATCTCCCGGGGCAGGCGCGCCAGGGCGTCGAGCAGGCCGGCATAGCCCTTCTTCGGCACCAGCCGCCCGACCGAGAGCAGGGTGACGGTCGCATCGGCGCCATCCGGCCGTTCCGGCGGCGGCGGAAAGCGGGCGAAATCCAGCCCGTGATAGACCAGCGCCGCCTTCTCCGGCGCCGCGGCCAGGGCCTGCAGGTGCACATGGCCGGCGGCGGTGCAGGTCACCAGCCAGTCCATCGAGGCGAGTTTCTCGGCCTTCTCCCAGTCCGGCGAGGTCCAGATGTCCTTGGCATGGGCCGAGCAGCTCCAGGGAATCCCGGTCATCAGATGGGTGTAGAGCGCGACGCTGGCCGGCGTGTGGATGAAATGCGCGTGCAGGCGGCGGGTATCCGCCGGCAGTTCCGCCGCCAGCACGCAGGCCTGGCCGAAGCGGCGGCCGCGGTTCGCGGTGAAATCCCGGCGGAGATCGCCCAGCCAGTGGCGGAACGCCGCGCGGTAGCCGGGCAGGCGCCGGGCCTTCCACCAGCCGCGGAGCACCCGCAGCGGCGCCTGGTAGAGATATTCCGGCAGATAGGCGACCGGCGCCCGGATCTCGCGGTTGATCGGGTGCACGTGCCGGTCGGTGGGCAGGCGCAGCGAGACGATGCGCAGCGGAATGCCGCGCCGCTCCAGGGCCAGGATCTCCTGGGCGATGAAGGTCTCGGACAGGCGCGGATAGCCCTTGAGGATGAAGACGATCGATCCGGTCACGCCTGGGTTTTAGCGGTAGCCGGGGAATCGGGCAATGATCGACCAAGCCTAGCGCAGCTTGCGGCCGGCTTCCTTCAGGCGGGACTTCATCGCCGGCCGGCGGCCGCGCTCCAGGGTCTGGGTGACCAGCCGGTTCAGGTTGGTGAGGCCGTCCATCAGGCCGGGCACCACCACATGGCTGGGCAGGGCCTGCTGCGGCAGCTGCCGGAGGGCGGTCGCCATCCGCCGCCAGTCCCGGACGCCGTCGTCCTCGAGCATCGAGACCAGACCGATCTCCTCGGCCTTCTCGGCGCGCAGAAACTGCTCCATGCGTGGCCTGGTGCGGGGAATGATCAGGGCGCGCTTGTCGAAGCTCAGGATCTCGCAGAAGGTGTTGTAGCCGCCCATGCCGACCACCCCCACCGCCCGCGACATCAGGTGCTCCATCTGGGCCTCGAAGGTGATGGCCTCGACGTTGTCGAGCCTGGCGGCGCGCTGGATGAACTCGGACTGGCGCTCGGACTGCATGAAGGGCCCGAGGACGAGCAGCGCCGGATGCGGCAGGCGGGGGTCGTTCTCGTAGGCCCTGAGCACCCAGTCGACCACATCCTCGCCATCGCCGCCGCCGCCGGTGGTGACCAGCAGGTAGTCGTCGTCGATCTTCTGCAGCGGCAGGGCCGGGACGGGGCCCTGGGGCAGGCTGCGGTGCAGGTAGCCGGTATAGGTCATCTTGCGCCGCACCGATTTCGGCAGGTCGATGCCTTCCAGCGGATCGCAGATCTGCGGCAGGCCGTAGACCCAGATCTGGTCGTAGAGGTCGCGCAGCGCCGGCACCGCCTTCTTGCGCTCCCATTCCGGCACCAGCAGCGCCGGCTCGTCCATGATGTCGCGCAGGCCCAGCACCAGCTGGGTGCCGCGCTGCTTCAGCATGAGGAGCGTATCCTCGACCTCGCCGCGCAGGCCGAGCGGCTCCTTGTCGACGATGAAGATGTCGGGATCGAAGATCGCCGCGGTGTGCTTGATGATCTGGGCGCGCAGCTCCAGCGTTTCCTCGATGTCGATCAGCAGCGACAGCGGCGTGTAGTCGCCGCTCCGCAGCTTGATGACGCCGGGAACCCGCACGAAATCGACGCGGGCGCGGAAATTGAAGCTGCCAATGATGGGCGAGCCGGTCAGAATGATGACCGACATGTCCTTGTTCTGGTCGACCAGCGCGTGGGCAATGGTGCGGCAGCGCCGCAAATGGCCCAGGCCGAAGGTATCATGACTGTAAATCAGGACGCGCGCGTCCCGTTTAGGCTCTTGCCTCGTCGTCACGCGTCCATCCCCGACCCCGCGAAAACTGCTTAAAGTATGGCACAGCGCAAAGACCCTGGAAAAGTCAAAGTTTTCCCGTTCCCGCATCCGACTTGCTTCCCAATGCGTTGAAACTATACCGGTTTCGCCGCCACCTGCTGGCGGGCGCGGCCTGCGGCAGCTTGCGGCGCCACGATCTGGGCCCTATTGTCGCAGGGTGGGGACAAGGCTGGGGTGATCGGGTGCAGACCGCAATTCCGGCCGGAACCGGGGCGATGGAACGCAATCTCTTCAAGTACATCTGGCGGAATAGCTGGCAGGATCAGTTGGCGATCCTGGCCGTCGTGCTGATCTCGAAGGGGTTCTACCTGGTCTCGCTCGATCTGCCCAAGCAGATCGTCAACAACGGCATCCAGGGCAAGGTCTTCAAGGAAACCGGCAACGCGGTCACGCCCTTCCTGCATCTGACCGTCGGGCCGGTGGACTGGCTCGGCATCCCCCAGATCACCCTGCTGGACGGTTTCCAGCTCGACCAGCTCGACTATCTCTTCGCCCTCTGCTTCAGCTATCTGTTCTTCGTCGTTGCCAACGGCTGGATGAAGCAGCGGGTCAACACCGACAAGGGGCGCCTGGGCGAGCGGATGCTGCGCCGCCTGCGCTACCAGCTGTTCGACCGGGTGCTGCGCTTTCCCTTCGGCCATTTCCGCCGGGTGAAACAGGCGGAAATCGCCACCATGATCAAGGACGAGGTCGACCCGATCGGCGGCTTCATCGGCGACGCCTATGTGACGCCGGCGGATCTCATGGGCACGGCGCTGACCGCGCTCTACTTCCTGTTTACCCAGAGCGTCTTCCTCGGCGCCGTGACCATCGGCGTGCTTGGCATCCAGCTGCTGGTGATCCCGCGCCTGCGCCGCAAGATCCTGCAGCTCGGCCGCCAGCGCCAGATCACCGCGCGGCAGCTGGCCGGCCGCATCGCCGAAGTCGTCGACGGCGCCCAGGACGTGCATGTCCACGACACCTCGAATTTCGAGCGCGCCGACATCGTCCATCGGCTGGGCATCATCTTCAAGATCCGCTTCGACCTCTACAAGCGGAAGTTCTTCGTCAAGTACCTCAACAACATGCTGGCCCAGACCACGCCGTTCCTGTTCTACATCATCGGCGGCTATCTGGCGCTGAAGGGCAGCTTCGACGTCGGCAGCCTGCTGGCGGCGATCAACGCCTACAAGGACGTGCCGAGCCCGGTGAAGGAGCTGATCGACTGGGACCAGCAGCGCCAGGACGTGCAGATCAAGTACGACCAGGTGATCGAGCAGTTCTCGCCCGACGGCATGCTGGCGCCGGAGCAGCAGGCGATCGATGCGGAGAACGACATCGCGCCCGCGCCGCTCAACCTGAACGGCGTCATGCTGCACGACGAATCCGGCGCCAAGCTGATCGAAGGCGTGACGGTCGAATTCAAGCCCGACCGGCACGTGGCGATCATCGGTCCCGGCTCCAGCGGCAAGGAGGCGATGGGCCATCTGCTGGCGCGGCTGGTCCGGCCGAGCGCCGGGACCCTGCGCTACGGCGGCCGCGACCTCGACAACCTGCCGGAAGCGGTGACCGGCCGGCGCTTCGCCTATGTCGGCGACGAGACCTATCTCTTCCCGCTCAGCCTGCGCGACAACCTGGTCTACGGCCTGAAGCACCGGCCGCTGGCGCCCGGCGCCTACGAGGGCGAGGCGTTGCGGGAATACGAGCGGCGGGTGCGCGAAGCGGAACGCGCCGGCAACCCGACCCTGGACGTCGAGGCGCAGTGGATCGATTTCGAGGGCGCCGGCGTTGCCGACATGAAGGCGCTGGAAAGCCGCGCCATCGCCCTGCTGCGCGAGGTCGAGTTCGAGGACGACGCCTATCAGCTGGGCCTGCGCGGCCGGATCGACCCCGATCGCGATGCCGATCTCGCCGCCTATTTCCTCACCGCCCGTACCGCCCTGCAGGATCGCCTGCGCCAGCCGGCCTTCGCCGCCCTGGTCGAGCCCTTCGATCCCGCCCGCTACAACAAGAACATGACGGTGGCGGAGAACCTGCTGTTCGGCACCGCCGTCGGCACCACCTTCCAGGTGGACCGGCTGACGCGGAACGACTACCTGCGCAAGGTCCTGCATGCCACCGGACTCTATGGCGAGCTGCTGACGATGGGCGCCAAGATCGCTGAGACCATGGTCGAGCTCTTCGCCGACCTGCCGCCGGGCCATCCCTTCTTCGAGCAGTTCAGCTTCATCGCCGCCGACGACCTGCCGGTCTTTAAGGAGCTGACCCAGCGGCTGCAGAAATCCGGCGCCGACAAGATGGCAGCCGAGGATCGCCGCCGCCTGATCGCCCTGACCTTCCCCTATGTCGAGGCGCGCCACCGCCTCGGCCTGGTCGACGAGGCGATGCAGGAGAAGATCCTGGCCGCCCGTCGGGCCTTCGCCGAGGGCCTGCCGGAGGCGCTCGCGGACGCCATCGAGTTCTACGATCCGGGGCAGTTCAACGCCGCCGCCTCGGTGCAGGACAACATGCTGTTCGGGCGCCTGGTCTATGGCCAGGCCCAGGCGGCGCAGAAGGTCGGCCGGCTGATCGCCGAAGTGATCGAGGGCCTCAACCTGAAGGGGCGGGTGATCGAGGTCGGGCTTGACTACAATGTCGGCGCCGGCGGCAAGCGCCTTTCCACCGTCCAGCGCCAGAAGGTGGCGCTGGTGCGCGCCCTGCTGAAGCGGCCGCAGCTGGCGATCCTCAACAACGCCCTGGCGGTGTTCGACGATGCGACCCAGCGGCGGCTCGCCGCGAATATCCGCAAGGCGATGGCCGGTTCCGCCATCGTGCTCACCACCGACAATGCCGCCCTCGCGCGCCAGTTCGACGGCGTGATGGTGATGAAGGACGGACGGATCGTCGAGCAGGGCCAGGTCAAGGACCTGGACCGGGCGGGCACCAAGTTCCGCGAACTGGCCGGCGAGGCCGTGGGTGCCGCGGCCTGAAGCGGGCCGGGACGCGGGCGAAGGATAAGGACTGCGAGGCAAGATCATGAGCATCCAGGAAGACGTCGAGGCGCTGCGGCGCATCCCGCTATTCGCCAAGGTCGAGCCGGCGAAGCTGAAGCTCATGGCCTTCGCCAGCGAACGCGCCTATTACGACGCCGACGAGACCCTGTTCCACCAGGGCGACAGTGCCGACGCCGCCTATATCATCCTGGACGGCAAGGCCGACGTGCTGATCGACACGCCCGGCGGCCCGCTCAAGGTGGCCGAGGTGAGCCGGGACGCCTTCGTCGGCGACATCGGCATCCTCTGCGACATTCCCCGCACCGCCACCATCCGGGCGACCGAGGCGCTGACGACGCTGAAGATCACCAAGGAACTGTTCTTCCGCATGATCACCGACTTCCCATCGATCGCCATCGAGGTGATGCGCGTCCTCGCCTTGCGCCTCGAGCACATGAACGAGCAGCTGCGCGACGCGGTGGCGGCCCGGAAATAGCCGCCGGGATCGCTGTCGGCCGGCTGCGTCAGCCTGCGCCTTGAAATCGCCGGCGGTTCGCCTAGGGTGGCGGACAATGCCGCCTGCCGAGGGAACGACCTTGCCCCCATCCGATCAAACCGCCTCCGATCAGACCGCATCCAATCACAGTGCCTGCGATCTGGGCCGCGACCTGCGCGATGCCTATCGCCGCGACGGCGCGGTGGTGGTTCGCGGCGCCTTCGCCGACTGGGTCGAGACCCTGCGCGCCGGCTTCGAGCGCAACCTGCGCGAACCCGGGCCCTTCGCCATCGAGAATGTCGGCCAGGGCGAGGCGGGGCGGTTCTTCGAGGACTACTGCAACTGGCAGCGGATTCCCGAATTCGCGGACTTCATCCTGCACTCGCCGGCGGCGGCGATCGCCGGCGGGGCGATGGGCGCCGGCGAGGTGCAGATCTTCCACGAGCATATCCTGGTGAAGGAGCCCGGCACCTCGAAGCCCACCCCCTGGCACCAGGACATGCCCTATTACTGCGTCGCCGGCGAGGCGACCGCCAGCTACTGGATCCCCCTCGACCCGGTCACCTCGGCCAACACCTTGCGGGTGCTGCGGGGCTCGCATCTCTGGCCGAAGCTGGTGCGCCCGAAGCGCTGGGCGTCGAACCAGGACTTCTATGCCTCGGAGGACGATTTCATGGACATGCCGGCGATCGGGGACGACGATCCCCGCATCCTGGCGCCGGAGCTGCTGCCGGGCGATGCGGTGATCTTCAATTTCAAGACCGTGCACGGCGCCCCGGGCAATGTCGGCGCCGCCCGCCGCCGGGCCTTTTCGGCGCGCTTCACCGGCGACGACGTGACCTTCCTGGCGCGGCCGGGGCGGACCTCGCCGCCATTTCCCGGCATCGATCAGCGCGACGGCGAACGCCTGCGCCTGGACTGGTTTCCGGTGGTGTGGCGGGCCTAGGGTCGGATCGCCCGCCTGCCGCCGGCGCGGTGACCGGCGGGGCGCGTCAGTCGAAATCCACGACGACGGCGACGTGGTCGCTGGGCTGGGCCCAGCCGCGCATGTCGCGCAGGATCTTCGCCGCCTTCAGCCGCGGCTTCAGCGCCGGCGTCACCCAGACATGGTCGAGCCGCCGGCCGCGGTCGTTCTTCTGCCAGTCCGGGGCGCGGTAGCTCCACCAGGAATACAGCTTCTCGCTGTCCGGCACGAAATGCCGCACGGCATCCTGCCACTGGCTGGCGCCCTGCATCGCGGTCAGCTTCTCGACCTCGATCGGCGTATGGCTGACGATCTTCAGCAGCTGCTTGTGCGACCAGACGTCGTGCTCCAGCGGCGCAATGTTGAGGTCGCCGACCAGGATCGCCTTGCCCGGCTTCTTCTGCGCCTTGAACCAGTCGCGCATCTCGTCGAGGAACTGCAGCTTGTGGGCGAACTTGACGTTCGCCTTGGGATCGGGAATGTCGCCGCCGGCGGGAATGTAGAAGTTGTGCAGCTCGACATCGCCCGGCAGCACCACCCGGCCGTGGCGCGCATCGCCCTTCTTGCACCAGTCCTGCGGGTCGCGGACCTTCAGCGGCAGCCTGGAGAGCACGGCGACGCCGTTATAGCCCTTCATGCCGTGATGCAGCACGTGCTTGAAGCCGAGGCCCTTCACGTCGTCCATCGGGAACTCGCTGTCCTGCACCTTGATCTCCTGCAGGCAGACCACGTCGGGCGCCTCCTGCTGCACCAGGCGGCGCAGCAGATCCATGCGCAGACGCAGCGAGTTGATGTTCCAGGTAGCGAGACGCATGCGGCCCCCAAAGTCGTGGCGTGATCGGCCTAGCGGCATACACGAAAACCCGCGGCCGGAACAGACGCCGAGGCGCAACAGAAGGATCCGCCGTCGAGCGAATGACCGCAATGCGCCGATGGGAATTTGCCGGAGGCGGAAAAGCGAACGCCCGGCCAGGGGAGGACCGGGCGTTCTACACTCCGTTGTCGGAGTCCGGTTGCGGTGGGGGAGACCGCTTCCGGTTAACTGCAGCCTTTGCGACTGCAGCCACTGCTAGTGTCTTGATAGATGGTTTTGGTACACCCGAATTCAAGAACGGACACGCCGATTGTTTGCATGTCTGACAGAGGTCGCATGCATGGCTGGAACCGGCTGAATTTCCCAGCGTTTCCGCGGCTCACGCAAAGGTGAACGCGCGGCGTCTTCGCTCTGTCAGCGGCTTGTCAGCGAGGCGGCGCGCGATCCGCACAGTGAGCGTCGATGCAGGCGCCACGCGATCCTGTTAACAACGCCGAAGATGTCGTTGACTCGATTGCTTTCGCAACCTGGGAATCACGCTTGCGCTGGTGCGTACGCTTATTCCGCTGCCGGACGCGTAAGGCCGCGACGCTGTGTCGCAAAGTCGCGGGCCGCCTGGCCGAAGGCCTGGAAAAGTTTCATCGAATCCGGATTCTCAGTGCAGCGGTATTCCGGATGCCATTGCGCGCCGAGGGCGAAGCCGGCGGCATCCTTGACGCGAACCGCCTCGACGACGCCGTCCGGCGCCCGGCCTTCCACCGTCAGGCGATCGGCGACGCGGTCCAGTCCCTGCCAGTGCACGGTATTCACCATCGTCTCCGACTTGCCGAGCAGCCGGGCGAAATGGCTGGCCGGCTCGAAGATCACCGGATGCGCCGGCTGGTAGATCTCGTCATAGGCGGCATTCATCGGACCCCGGTGATCGAGCTTGCCGGGCTGCTTGTGGATCTGGGTATGGAGGGTGCCGCCGAGGGCGACGTTCAGCTCCTGGAAGCCGCGGCAGATGCACAGCACCGGCACCCCGGCCGCCAGGGCCGCCCGGATCAGCGGCAAGGTTATGGCATCGCGACCCGGGTCCTGCGGGCTCTCCGGCCGGTCGGGCGCGCCGCCGTAATGGTGCACGGCGACGTTCGAGAGGCTGCCGGTGAACAGCAGGCCGTCGACATGGCTCAACAGCGCATTCGCCTCCAGCGCCTCGCCCAGGGCGGGGAAGGACAGCGGATAGGCGCCGGCGCCCTCGACCAGCGCGCGCAGGTACTTCTCGCCGACGGCGTGGTAGTTCTGGCCGTCGATGTACTTGACGCACATCGGCACGCCGATGATCGGCGCATCCTTGGGCAGGCGGTAGCTGGGCAGGGTCATCGCGGTCCTCGGCGGGGCCAGACTGGGTCTCTATTGAATTTAGCTGCGCCCGCCCGGGCCAACAAGCCGCCCGGCCGCAACGCCGCCCAACAGATTCCGCAGGGGTGGATGCCGCCGGGGTGGCGGCGCCGAAATCCGGCCTAGAGGATTGACCTCAAAGGGAAAGATCGCGGCCATGAAAAAACCCGCGAGGGACGCTCGCGGGTTCCTTGCCGGCCGGGGCGGGAACGGGCCTAGGCGGCCTTCTTCGCCGCCGCCTTCTCGATCCGGCGCTTCAGGCGCACGGCCTCGGTCGGCAGCTTGGCATCGGCGACCGACATCAGGAAGGCGTCGAGGCCGCCGTTATGCTCGATGGTGCGGATCGCATTGGCCGAGAGCTTCAGGCGCACCTGCTGGCCCAGCGCATCCGACAGCAGCCGGGTTTCCTGCAGATTCGGCAGGAAGCGGCGCTTGGTCTTGTTGTTGGCGTGGCTGACCTTGTTGCCAACCTGAACGCCTTTGCCGGTGACGGCGCAACGACGAGCCATTGCGAAAATCCTTTTATTCCAGCGCGTTATCTAAAACAATCGGGCCGGAAAGCGGGTCTCCGGCCGGTTCGGGGCGGTTTTTACGGGGTTAGCCGGCGAAGGTCAAGGCTAATCCAGGGCTTACCGGCCGGTCCGGACCGTGCATTTCCGGCGGTTTTCACCGGGATTCACGCCCGGAAGAACCGTTCCAGCAGGGTGCGCGCCGCGGCGCCGGGGGTGGTTTTCCCGGCGATGACCCGGCGCTCCAGCGCGTCCAGCTTCTCGGCCACCGCCGGATTGTCCCGCAGGGCGTCGAGGAGCGCGTCCGAGAGCTCGTGCCAGAGCCAGGCCTTGGCCTGTTCCTGGCGGCGGCGGACGATCTCGCCGGACCGGGTCAGCCGCTGCCGGAACTCCGCCACCCGGGCCCAGATCTCCGGGATGCCGGCGCCGGTGAGGGCGGAGCATTGCAGCGCCGCCGGGGTCCAGGCCTGGTGCAGCGGCTGCATCAGGCGGAGCGCATGGGCATAGTCCGCGGCGGTGCGGGCGGCGGCGGCAGCGAGCTCGCCATCAGCCTTGTTCACCACCACCAGGTCGGCCAGTTCCATGATGCCGCGCTTGATTCCCTGGAGGTCGTCGCCGCCGGCCGGCTGCAGCAGCAGCAGGAACATGTCGGTCATCTCCGCCACCGCCGTCTCCGACTGGCCGACGCCGACGGTCTCCACCAGCACCAGATCGAAGCCGGCCGCCTCGCAGAGCAGCATCGCCTCGCGGGTGCGCCGGGCGACGCCGCCCAGTTCCAGGCCGGCGGGGGACGGGCGGATGAAGGCCTCGGGGCGCTTCGCCAGCTCCGCCATCCGCGTCTTGTCGCCGAGGATCGAGCCGCCGGAGAGCCGCGAGGTGGGATCCACCGCCAGCACCGCTAGGCGCCGGCCCTGGTCGATCAGGTGCTGGCCGCTGGCCTCGATGAAGGTCGACTTGCCGACGCCGGGCGGGCCGGAGACGCCGACCCTGAGGGCCTTGCCGGTTTCCGGCAGCAGCATCTCGAGCAGCGCCTCGGCATCGCGGCGATGCGCCGGGTTGGTCGATTCCACCAGAGTGATGGCGCGCGCCAGGGCCCGGCGGTCGCCAGCGCGGAGCTTCGCGGCGAGATCGTCGACCCGGACTGTCACGGCGCCACCGCCGGCAGGGGATCCTCCGCCTCGACCGCGCGCCGCGCCGCCTCCTGCTGGCGCCGCCACATCGCCGCATACTTGCCGCCCTGGGCCAGCAGGTCGGCGTGCCGGCCGCGCTCGACGATCCGCCCCGCCTCCAGCACGATGATCTCGTCGGCGTCGATGACGGTGGAGAGGCGGTGGGCGATGACCAGGGTGGTGTGGTCGCGCGAGACCTCGCGCAGGTTCTCCTGGATCTCGCGTTCGGTATGGGAATCCAGCGCCGAGGTCGCCTCGTCGAACAGCAGGATCGGCGGCGATTTCAGGATGGTGCGGGCGATGGCGACGCGCTGCTTCTCGCCGCCGGAGAGCTTCAGCCCGCGCTCGCCCACCATGGTGGCATAGCCGTCCGGTGCGCCGGCGATGAAATCGTGGATATGGGCAAGGCGCGCCGCCTCGCGGATCTCGTCCGCCGCCGCCGCCGGCCGGCCGTAACCGATGTTGTATTCCACCGTGTCGTTGAACAGCACGGTATCCTGCGGCACGATGCCGATCGCCGCCCGCAGCGACTGCTGCTGCACCGCGCGGATGTCCTGGCCGTCGATGGCGATGCGGCCGCCCTGCACGTCGTAGAAGCGGAACAGCAGCCGCGAGATCGTCGACTTGCCGGCACCCGACGGGCCGACAATCGCGACCTTGCGCCCCGGCGGCAATGTAAAGCTGACATCCTTCAGGATCGGCCGGCGCTTGTCGTAACTGAAATCGACGTGCTCGAAACGGATTTCGCCAGCACCTTTCTTCAGCGCGGGTGCCCCGGGCCGGTCGCGGACTTCCGCCGGCACATCGAGCAGGCGGAACATCGCATCCATGTCGATCAGCGACTGCCGGATTTCGCGATAGACCAGCCCCAGGATGTTGAGCGGCCTATAGAGCTGGATCAGGGAGGCGTTCACCAGCACGAAGTCGCCGACCGTCATGGTGCCGTTGCGCACGCCGAAGGCTGCCATCGACATCATGGCCGTCACGCCGCAGGCGATGATGAAGGCCTGGCCGATGTTGAGCGTCGACAGCGAAGTGCGCGTGCGGACCGCCGCGCGCTCGTAAGTCGCAAAGGCGGTGTCGTAGCGCCGCGCCTCGTGCTCTTCGTTGCCGAAATACTTGACGGTTTCGTAATTCAACAGCGAATCGACGGCCTTGCTATTGGCCTCGGTGTCGGCCTCGTTCATGACGCGGCGAATTCGCAGCCGCCATTGCGTCACGCCGATCGTATAGGCGACGTAGATGACGATGGTGCCGAAGGTCACCAGCGCGAACCAGATATCGTACAGGCCCCACAGCACACCGCAGACGAGCAGGATCTCGATGATCGTC
>CAZKDH010000026.1:0-19785 GCA_964551505.1 uncultured Rhodospirillaceae bacterium | reverse complement strand
CTGCCTCGCCGCGGCCCCGGCCAGCGCGGGCGACAGCTATACCCTGGCGCTCACCTGGCAGCCGGCCTTCTGCGCCGACAGGCAGGACCGCGCCGAATGCCGGGAAACGGATGCCGGGGCCTCCCCGCTGGTGCTGCATGGACTCTGGCCGGATTGGGACGCGAACGGCGACGGCCGGCGGGACGGCGACGATGCCTATTGCCTGGATCCCGGGCCGGCCCGCGACAGCATCGTCGGGATCGACACCGGCGACGGCGGCTGGAAGGATCTGCCGGCGGTCGACATAACCGAGGCGATGAAGGACGACCTGCCGGCGATCATGCCGGGAGCCCGCGCCCATCTCGACCGGCACGAATGGTGGAAGCACGGCACTTGTTCCGGCCTGAAGCCGGTGGATTATTTCGGCGCCGCCATCCTGCTCACCCGACAGATGCAACTCGGTGCCTTCGGCGCCTTCCTGGCGGAACACCAGGGAGAGTCGGTGAAGCTGAAGGCGCTGCTGGGCGTATTCGACGCCGAGTTCGGCCCCGGCAGCGCCCGGGCGCTGAAGCTGGCCTGCAGCCCCGCCCCGGACGGGACGATGGTCCTTAGCGAAATCCAGCTTCGCCTGAAGCGCGAGCGGATCGGCGAGGGTCTGCTGCCCTCGACCCTCGAAACCGGCGGCCGGGCGCCGCGCGGCAAATGCGGCACCACCCTGCGGATCGAGGCTGCGAGATAGGGGCCGACCGGCCCTATGGCGCCATCCAGGCCCGGAGTTCGGCCAGCGTCGCCTTGCCCTGCACCATGGCGGCCACGCGCTCGCCGATGGCGGCGCCGAACTTGAAGCCGTGGCCGGAACAGGCGCTGATCACCAGGGCGCGGTCGCGCTCCTCGGCGATGAATCGGCCGTCATCGGTGCGCGCATACCAGCAGGTGCGCGCCGCCGCCGGACGGTAGGCATCGATATCCTTCACCACGTTGCGGAAGGTCTCGAACAGCACCGCGGTCTCGTCGGCATTCACCGCGGGGTCCTCGCCGGCAGCACCTTCCCGGCGCGTGGTCGTGGCGCCGAGCTTGAGCCGGGTGCCGCCGACCGGTGGCGCCGCATAGAGCTCCTCGGCATGGCCGAGGTCGATGATCGCCGGCGATCGGCTCCAGGCGGTTTCCCATTGCCGCGGCGGCGTCAGGTAGACCGAGATCTGCCGCTGGATCGCGACCCGCCTGGCGAAATCCGGCAGCAGGTTCGGCAGCCAGGCGCCGGCAGTGACGATCAGCTGGTCGAAATGCCGGTCGAGGCCGTTGCCGCAATGGATGGCACCGTCGGCCGGGTCGAGGCGCTTGACGGCCGCGTTCTCCATGATGTGCACCCCCGCATCCCGGCAGAGCCGGACGAGGTCGCGGAGGATCTGCCCGGCCAGCAGGACGCCGCCATCCGGCTCCAGCAGGCCCCAGCGGAAGGTGCCGGTCTCCAGGAAGGGGCAGAGCTCGCCGATCTCCTGCGGCGTCAGCTGCCGGAACGGCAGCTCCGCGGCGGCCATGGATTTCCGTCCCTCGTCGGTCCAGTCGCCGTCAGCGCTCGAACAGGAAAGACCGCCGCAGCGAACGAAATGCGACTGTCCGACCGCCTGCCAGAGCCGGTCCCAGGCGGCGAGGGCGTCGTCGATGCGCCGGGCATAGCCGGGCTGGCCGGGATAGATCCGCCGCATCAGCCGGTTCTCGTCGCTGGACGCGGCCAGGGGATGCGGCATGGTTCCCTGGTCGATCAGGGTGACGTTGCACCCCGCCTTGGCCAGGTTCCAGGCGGTGCTTGCTCCCATGATGCCGGCGCCGACGATCCCGATCCGCATGGAGCCCCCCTGGATTTTTTCGTTACCGGGATCGTCGCCGATCCCAGCCCCGGCGGCAAGCGACGGTTAACGGGCCGCAAAAGCAGAACCCCGGCCAGGAGGCCCGGCCGGGGTTCAGGTCCGGTTTGGCCGACGCGGGGCCTAGCCGATTTCGAAACGCGCCTCGTTGCTCCAGAGCAGGGCCTCGAGGTCGATCGCCACGCCGTCGCAGTCGACGATGCGAACCTGACCGAGCTGGGCCGCCCTGACATAGTTCGAGACCACCACCATGCAGCCGGGTGCGACCAGTTTCAGGGCGCCGCTGCCGGTCAGGCGGACCTTCAGGCCGCGGCCAGGAAACGGCAGGTCGATCTGGCAATTCGGCCGCGCGGCAAGCAAAGTGCCGGCGCAGGCGGTAAACGCCGTTAACGATTCAGTTCCATAGGTAAGCATGACCGTCCCAATCTTCATAGACGCCCCATCCCGAGGCGAGTGGGACATGGGGCTTATTTCGCCTGCACGTAGTGATACGCATCACGAGAATCCGCGGACGCCGGACGGCGTAGGCCCGGATGTGATCCAGGCCACAGTCGTGGGAACTCTGGCCGGCGGACGCGGCTCTCCCGGCCGCCCGGGGCCACAGCGGGCGGCAGGATGACGGGGAAAACATGAGCGGCGGCAGAAAACCGAGGAATTTCGCCCAGCTGGCCTATAGCCCGGCGGTGAAGGCGATGCAGGCGCGCCTGGGCGCGCGGTCCGAGAACGCCGAGATCGAGCGGACGGCGGGGAATACCGAGATCACGCCGCCTTTGGCCGCCTATCTGGCCGGCCGAACCTCCTTCTATCTGGCGACGGCAAGCAAGCGCGGCCGGCCCTATATCCAGCACCGCGGCGGGCCGGCCGGCTTCCTGCGGACGCTGGATCCCCGGACGCTCGGATTCTTCGACGTGAAGGGCAACAGCCAATACATCACCCTCGGCAATCTCAGCGAAAACCCCGAGGCCATGATCCTGGTGACGGACTATGCCCGGCGGCGGCGGCTGAAGATCTGGGGCCGGGCCGAGATGGTCGAGGACGACCGCGGCTTCATCGACAGCGTCCTGCCGGCGCAGATGACCAACCGTTTCGTGCCCCGTGCCATCCGCTTCAAGGTCGCCGCCTGGGACATGAACTGCCCGCAGTTCATCCCGCAGCTGTTCTCCGTCGACGAGCTGGAAGCAGCAACAGCCGGTCTCCAGTCACGGATCGCCGAACTGGAGGCCGAGGTCGCGGCGCTCAGGCGCAAGACCCGCAGCCGGCGGAAGACGTAGCGCGGTGCCGCCGGGAACCAACGCGGTGCGGCCGGGTTGGGATCGGAGGATTTCTGCAACGGAAACGGGTTCCACCATGACCGTCGGTGTCTTGCTGCTTCAGCCCCTGGTGGCGCTCATTGCCGGTATTCTCATCCTGGCGATGCCGCGCCTGCTGAACTACGTCGTCGCCATCTATCTCATCGCCATCGGCATCCTCGGGCTGGCGCCGCATCTGATGCGCTAGCCGCTAGCCGCTAGCGCTGCGCCGCGGCGGCGATCTCCTTGATCCTGGCAAGGTGCTGCTGGACGGTGACCTCGCCCGCTTCGGCGACCGTCTTCAATGCGGGCGCGCCGGTGCCGTCGAGATAGTCTCGTCGCAGCTGCGAGGCGCGTTTCTGCATCTCCGCCTGCATGATCAGATAAAGCTCGTCAAACCCGCGGTCGGAGGCGGCGCGCAACTGCGCCAGCATGCGTGCATGCGGTGCGTCCAGCCGCGTCGGCATGGTAAGCGCGATACCGGACTTGTCGCCCCAGGCCTTCAGCTCCTGTGAACTCTGCAGATGATCCGTGCTGACCGCCTGCGCCAGATCACGGATCGGCCCCTGCCGCGCACGTTGCATCGCCAGCCGGCTGGCTTCGATCTCGAAGAGATCGTTCATCGCCACCTGCTGGGCGAATCTGCGATCCGCCACGGTCGCGGTGGGCGAGACGGCCTGGGCCTCGGCCGAGATCGCCACGAAGGAGAGGACGCCAGCAATCGTCATGGCGGCGAGGATGGCATGGATCTGTTGCAATGATTTGTCCTTCGGCTGTCCCGGCAAGAAACTGCCGTTCAGCCAGAAGAACGTGGTGTGACGGCATAGGTTCCGCAGATGCCGACTTTGCCGGCCATAAGCGGAGCATTAGGCGGTCCGCTGTTCCGGGATTGGGGTGCCCGGGAGTCTCAATTTCATCGGAACCGGAACGGCGGCTGCCGCCATCCGGATTCGCCGCCTATTCCGCGGCGCGACTTCCCGGCTGGTTGCGCGGCTCGTTGCTGTCGATCGGCACGCCCGGCAGGTTCTTCGAGGTGCGGATCGCCAGCGCCGACTTGACGTGGCTGACATTCGGCGCCGGGGTCAGGTTGGTGGTGAGGAACTTCTGATAGGCGTCCCAGTCGTGGGCCACCACCTTCAGCAGGAAGTCGGTCTCGCCCGCCAGCATGTGGCATTCGCGGACCTGACTCCAGCTCTGCACCAGCGCCTCGAAGGCCTTGAGATCGTTTTCCGCCTGGCTGCTCAGGCCGACATGGGCGAAGACCGTCACGCCGTATCCCAGGGCCTCGGCATTGACCTCGGCATGATAGCCCTTCAGGTACCCGGCTTCCTCCAGCGCGCGCACCCGGCGCAGGCAGGGCGGCGCCGAGATGCCCGCGCGTTCGGCAAGTTCGACATTGGTCATTCGCCCGTCGGCCTGCAGGTCCGCCAGGATCCGGAGGTCAATCTTGTCGAGCTTGGCGCGACGCATGAAATGAACCTTTCGATTTTCACCGCTTTGAAGCAATTATATTACGGGTAATTTCGTTTCGCCAATGGTCTCTGCGCGGCTGAAAAACAAAATCCCGTGTCCCCGATGCATGCTTTTGACCGCCCTGCCGCCGACCTTCCGCCGGGGCGCCGGCGCAGGATTCTAGTCAGCCTTTCTTGGCCCGATACAAGAATTCATCCTTAACACATATTATTGTGTGAGTAGTTTACGATTTTTTCATACTCTCGCACACTGGGTGGCGCTACTCATTCAAGATAAGTTTTAAGAAAATTGGGGGGCAGGATGCCGATATCGAGATTCGTCCAGACCGCCGTTGCGGCACTCTTCGCGACTTGCCTTGGCGGTGCGGCCGAGGCTGCGCCGATCACCTTCGTCACCAGCCCGACCGCGCTGGCGGTTCCGGGCAGCACGATCGAGGACTTCGAAGGATCGTTCCATATCGCCGGCGGGTCCTGGAGTTCGGTCGGACCGGTCTCGGTCGTGATCGGCAGCTTCCCCGGCCTGTTTGCCCAGCCCTACGGCGATTCCACGCATTATGCGAGCGTATTCTCCCATGGCATCGCGGCGCTGAACCTGACGACGCCCGGCAGCGTCCTCGGTCTCCTCTGGGGCTCGGTGGATGCGTATAATGGGATCTTCTTCTTCGATGCCGCGCATCAGCTGATCCAGGCCTTCACCGGTGCCGACGTGTTCCCGCCGGCCAATGGCAACCAGGGTGTCGCCGGCACGACCTATGCCTATTTCACCAGCACCACCCCCTTCACCACGGTGCTGTTCGCCAGCAGCCAGAACTCCTTCGAGTTCGACAATGTCAGCGTCTCGGCGGTGCCGCTGCCGGCAGCGCTGCCGCTCTTCGGGGCGGCCCTGGCCGGGCTCGGCGTCATGCGCCGGCGCCGCATCCGCAAGACCGCAGCCTGACCCCCAAGACCTCCGTCCGCGCGGAGGGAAATCGGGCGCATCGTGGGATGCGCCCGATTTTTTTCGCCGCCCACCGGGCGGGTCGGGGTTACCCCTTATAATGCAAGGGTAAATGCCGGGTATCCCCCGGCCCGGCCGCAGTGCGGGTGGCGGGTGCGCAAGCGGCACGCAGAATCGCCGGCCTTAACTTGAGTCAACCGGCCCCAGCACCTATGTTAAGGGGACATATCGCCCGCGCGACTCGCGGGCTGCTTTGAACAGGGCGTTTCCCATCATGGCGACCGAACACAGGACCAAGGCGCTGATCATCGGTTCCGGCCCGGCCGGCTATACCGCGGCGATCTATGCGGCGCGCGCCAACCTGAAGCCGATCCTGGTCCAGGGCATCCAGCCTGGCGGGCAGATGACCATCACCACCGATGTCGAGAACTATCCCGGCTTCGCCGACGTCATCCAGGGGCCCTGGCTGATGGAGCAGATGCAGAAGCAGGCCGAGCATGTCGGGACCCGGATGATGTTCGACACCATCGTCGAGGTCGACCTCTCGCGCCGGCCGTTCCGTGCGGTGGGCGATTCCGGCGACATCTACTACGGCGACACGCTGCTGATCGCCACCGGCGCCCAGGCGCGCTGGCTCAACCTGCCCTCGGAGCAGAAGTTCCGCGGTTTCGGCGTCTCGGCCTGCGCCACCTGCGACGGCTTCTTCTTCCGCGAGAAGGAGGTCTGCATCGTCGGCGGCGGCAACACCGCGGTCGAGGAGGCCATCTACCTGACCAACCACGCCACCAAGGTGACGCTGATCCACCGCCGGGATTCCCTGCGCGCGGAAAAGATCATGCAGGAGCGCCTGTTCCGCAATCCGAAGATCAACGTGGTCTGGGACAGCGCGGTCGAGGAGGTCCTCGGCTCCGGCGATCCGATCGGCGTCAGCGGCGTGAAGATCCGCAACCTGAAGACCGGCGAGCTGCGCGAGATCGCCTGCGACGGCCTGTTCGTGGCGATCGGCCATACGCCCTCGACCGAGCTCTTCAAGGGCAAGCTGCCGCTGGACGGCGAGGGCTACCTCCTCACCAAGCCGGACAGCACCGCCACCAATATTCCGGGCGTCTTCGCTGCCGGCGACGTCAAGGACAAGGTCTTTCGCCAGGCGGTCACCGCGGCCGGCATGGGTTGCATGGCGGCATTGGAGGCGGAACGCTTCCTGGCGGCCAATGAACACGGGGAAGCCAAGGCCGCCGAATAGCCGGGTTCCGGCGGCGCTTGGTTCGGGGGACGGTCCATGATGGACTGGGACAAGCTGCGCATCTTTCACGCCGTCGCCGAGGCCGGCAGTTTCACCCATGCGGGCGAGACGTTGAACCTCAGCCAGTCGGCCGTCAGCCGCCAGATCAGCTCGCTGGAGGAAAGCCTCAGCGTCGCACTGTTCCACCGCCATGCCCGCGGCCTGATCCTGACCGAGCAGGGCGAGCTGCTCTATCGCACCGCCCATGAGGTGTTCTCCAAGCTCGCCATGGCCGAGGCGCAGCTGGCGGAATCAAAGGACCGGCCGAAAGGCCAGCTGAAGATCACCGCGACCCAGGCCTTCGGCTCCTCCTGGCTGACGCCCTGCCTCCTGGAGTTCATCGAGCTCTATCCCGACGTCGAGGTTGACCTGGTGCTCGAGGACCGCGAGCTCGATCTCTCCATGCGCGAGGCCGACGTCGCCATCCGGATGCAGCCGCCGCGCCAGCCGGAACTGATCCAGCGGCACCTGATGACAGTGCATCTCAACGTCTATGCGGCGCCGAACTACCTGAAGCGCCACGGCATCCCGAAGTCGCCGGAGGATCTCGACAACCACCGGATCATCGTCTACGGCGACGATACCCGCCCGCCGGTGAAGGATATCGACTGGCTGCTGAAGACCGGCACCCGCAAGGACAAGCCGCGCACGCCGATCCTGACGGTGAACAGCGTCTATGCGATCCAGCGGGCGGTGCAGAGCGGCCTCGGCCTGGCCAGCCTGCCGGAATTCATGGTGACCGAGACCCAGAGCCTGGTCCGCGTGCTTCCCGAGATGCAGGGGCCGCGCATCGACGCCTATTTCGTCTATCCGGAGGAGTTGCGCAACTCCAAGCGCATCCAGGTCTTCCGCGATTTCCTGCTGCGCAAGGTCGCCGAGACCAAGATGCAGGGCTGAGCGCGGCTCCTAGTAGACCGAACGCCTCTGCACCCGGCGCGCCATCACCATCTGCGCCAGTTCCGCCGCCACATCGCCCAGCCCGTGCCGGCGCGGAGGTGTCTCGGCGCGCTGGAAAAGCCCGCAGATCGCATGCGTGGTCCACCGGAGATAGGGATAGACCCGGCGCGAGACCGAGATCTCGCTGAACCCGGCACCCGCCATCAAGTTGGCCAGCGACGCTACCGTGAAGTAGTTGATGTGCTCGTCGAGGCCGCCGCGGCTCCTCACCGTCGACCAGACGTCGTAGGGAACCTCCACGTAGAGCAGCCCCTTTGGCGCCAGCGCGGCGGCGAACCGCTCGACGGTCCGCGCCGGGCTAGGCAAGTGCTCCAGCACATGGGTGCACATGATGAGATCGTAGGGCGCCCGGTCGCCGATATCCGCCAGCCGGGTGACACCGGGCAGGGTCAGCGGCACGTAGTCGATGACGAAACGCGCGCAGGCGTCGCCCAGGGCGGGAATGTTGCCGCCGCGACCGCCGCCGAAATCGAGGATGCTGGCGATCGAGGTGTCGCGGCCGGCCTGGCGCAGGATCGAGGCGATCATGTCGCGGCGCAGCTGTTCCGACTGCGCCGCAATCTTCAGCGCCGCCTCCGGCACATTGTCATAGTCGAGCCCGGCATGGTTTCCCTCGAACGCCGCCCGGCCCGCGAGATAGTCATTGTAGATGCGGCCGCATTCCGCCTCGGTCAGGCGCGGGGACATGTAGACCAGCATGCAGTCCAGGCAGAGTCGGGCCGCGATCCGATCGAGCCGGCCGTCGATCCGCGACAGCAGAAACTTCTGTTTCGGGGTCTGCCGGGATATCGGGGCGGTCTGCACCCGATAGATCCGGACCGAGCGTTGCGAGCCGCATGCGGGGCAGTTGCGCGCGTGATCCATCGGCGCCTCCGGCCTTGGCGTTCTTCCCCCTTTCGCTGATGAGCTCCATCGTCGGTGTCGCTGGCACGCGCCGGCGGTTCTATTCCGCCTTCATCGCGTCGATTATCGCCCGGGTCCTGGCATCCTTCTTGGCCGCATTGATGGCGAGGATCGCATGCACCGCGGCGATGCCCCAGATGATCAGCCCCGGAGCGCCGGCAAAAAACAGCCAGATGAACCCGACTAGTATCGCCAGGATACAGAGCAGCAGGCTGAAAATCGCCTGAAAGATCTTGCCGTAGATCAGGAGCGCCAGCGGCGGAAAGAGGATGGCAACCAGATAGATCATCGGCGGACTCCGATAGGATGAAAGACCTTGATCGAACGCCATGGCAGCTGCCTGGCGACCCGTCAAACTGCTGCGGCGCAACCGGCGACTCGCCAGAATTCCAGCATATCGCAGGCCAGTTTTGTGGGAAGCATCAAAAATGACCGCGCTGACATCGCAAAATTAACCATATAACATCATGAAATATATATCATAATTCGATATGCGTAGAATGCATGGCGCAGTTGTGATTTTGAGTCTGGTTCCAGAACCCAAAGTTTCTATTCTCCAATTGTGTTGATTGGCAACAGTTCTGTGGCTTTATTGCAACAGTCTCTTCCAATCGGGTAGGTGAGAGGTGGCGACGACGCGACCGGGACCTACATAGAGTTTCGGAACCCATGGTTCCACGATGAATTCGGGCGCAAGGCCCGGATGGGGTCTTCGGATCCTACGTCTCCCAGACGTAAAGCCTCCCTGTTTAACTTGCCGGGCCTTTTGGCCCGGCATTTTTCTTTTCGGCGCAAAGCGCGTTTGAATTTCAATAATCCGCACTGTGGCATTCGCGGCACAGTGGACCTGGATCGCGGTTGCGGCAGCGCAGCAGATCAGAAATCGCCAAAGGCGGCGATGGCCGCACGGTCGAAGCCCTTGCTGGCGATCAAGAGCTGGCGCGAATAGGGATGCTGCAGGCTGCCGGCCGCCAGCTGATCGGCCCGCGCGGTTTCCACCACTTCGCCGGTGCGCATGATGGTGATGCGCTCGCACATCTGCCCGACCACCGCAAGATCGTGGCTGACCAGGACATAGGTGAGGTTGAGGTCGCGCCGGAGGTCGCCGAGCAGGTTGAGGATCTCCGCCTGGATCGAGACGTCGAGGGCCGAGGTGGGCTCGTCGAGCAGGATGATCTGCGGCCGCAGGATCAGCGCCCGGGCGATCGCGACGCGCTGGCGCTGGCCGCCGGAGAGCTGATGCGAATAGCGGAAGCGGAAGGCCGGGCCGAGCTGTACCTGCTCCAGCGCCGCACGCACCCGGCCCTCGATATCGTCGAGGCCGTGGATCTCCAGCGGCTCCGAGAGGATTCGGTCGACTGTGTGCTTCGGGTGCAGCGAGCCATAGGGATCCTGGAACACCATCTGGATCGCCCGGCGCAGGGCCTTCGGGCGCCGCCGCCCGACCGCCTGGCCGACCATGTGGATGTCGCCGCTCCAGGAATCGTTCAATCCCGCCAGGGCGCGCAGGATGGTCGACTTGCCGGAGCCCGATTCACCGACCAGGCCGAAGCTCTCGCCGGCGGCGACATCGAAGCTGACGCCCTTCACCGCATGCACCAGGTTGCCGCCGTCGCCGAAGACGATCGACAGGTCCTTGACGGCGATGATCGGGGTCGCGCCGGGGGCGGTCATCGTGCCGCCGGTTCCGGTTGACGCGGCGCCGGCGCCAGCGGCTCCAGCCATCTGGGATCGCGCTGCAGCACCGCCAGGCGGTCGCGCCGGTGCTCGATCTCCGGTGGGCAGGCCAGCAGGCCCTTGGTATAGGGATGCTGCGCGGCGTTGATCTCGCTGGATTTCAGCGTCTCCAGGATCTGCCCGGCATACATCACCAGCACCCGGTCGGAGAAGGTGCGGACCAGGTTGAGATCGTGGCTGATGAAGATCAGGCCCATGTTGCGGGTCTTCACCAGGTCGTCGAGGATGGCGAGCACCTGCAGCCGCACCGTGACGTCGAGCGCCGAGGTCGGCTCGTCGGCGATCAGCAGCTCCGGCTCAGTCACCAGCATCATGGCGATCATCACCCGCTGCCCCATGCCGCCGGAGAGCTCGTGCGGCCAGGCGCGGAACACCCGCTCCGGGTCGCGGATCCGCACCGCCTCCAGCATCTCCATCGCCCGCCGCCGCGCGGCCTCGCCGGCATAGGCGTCGCGGCAGGCCTCGATGATCTGGTCGCCGGCGCGCATCACCGGGTTGAGCGAGTATTTCGGGTCCTGCATCACCATGGCGATGCGCCGGCCGCGGATGTTTCGCCACTGCCGGGACGAGAGCCCGAGCAGGCTCTCGCCGCGATAGGCCAGCCGGTCCGCGGTCACCCGGCCCTCGCTGAGGCCGAGGATGGCGCGCCCGGTCTGCGACTTGCCGGATCCGGACTCGCCGACGATCGCCAGCTTCTCGCGGCCCATGGCGAAGCTGATGTTGCGCACCGCATGCACCTCGCCGATCGGCGTGTCGAAGCGCACGTTCAGCCGGTCGACGTCGAGAATGATGCCGGAATCGCTCATCCGCCGCCTCAGCCTTCCCGCGGGTCGAGCACGTCGCGCAGCCCGTCGCCGATCAGGTTGAAGCCCAGGCTGACCAGGAAGATGGCGATGCCGGGGAAGGTGCAGACCCACCACTGCTCGAGGATCTGGTTGCGGCCCTCGGACACCATCGAGCCCCATTCCGGCTGCGGCGGCGCGACGCCGAGGCCGAGGAAGCCGAGGCCGGCGGCGATCAGGATGATGCCCGCCATGTCGAGCGAGACCCGCACGATCAGCGAGGGCAGGCACATCGGGATGATGTGGCCGACCAGGATCTTGATGTCGGAGGCGCCGCTCATCCGGGCGGCGGCGATGTAGTCGGAATTGCGGATGGTCAGCGTCTCGGCGCGGGCGATGCGGGCATAGGGGGGCCAGGCGGTGAGGGCGATGGCGAGGACCGCATTCTCGATGCCGGCGCCGAGGGCGGCCGAGAAGGCCAGCGCCAGGACCAGCTTGGGGAAGGCGAGGAAGGCGTCGGTAAGGCGCATCAGCGCGCCGTCGACCCAGCCGCCGAGATAGCCGGCGGTGGTGCCGATGGCGACGCCGATCGGCGCCGCCGAGACCGCCACCATGAAGATGATGAGCAGCGTGGTGCGCGAGCCGAAGACGATCCGGCTCCAGATGTCGCGCGAACTCTGGTCGGTGCCCAGCCAGTGGTCGGCGCTCGGCGGCAGCAGGCGCTCGGTCTCTGCCGCGCCGCCGACCAGCGGGCTGTGGGCGGTGATCAGCGGCGCGAAGATCGCCATGAACACCAGGGTGAGGATGATGACCAGGCCGAGCATGGCCAGCGGATTGCGCGAGAAGGCGACCCAGCTCAGATAGGCCCGCCCGATCCGCGCCTGCAGGCGCGATCCCGGCGTCTGGGTCAGCAGCCAGGCGCGCCAGCGCGGCGGCGTCAGGGCGATCGCCCAGTCGGTCTTCGCGGCGGCAACCGGCACTGCGGCCTGCGGGCTGTCGGCGGTCATGAGCGTTGCCTCGCCATTCATTTGGCCCTGGGATCGAGCAGCCGATAGGTGACATCGGTCAGCATGTTGATGACGATGAAGATGGCGCCGACCACGATGGTGCCGCCCATCACCGCCGGCATGTCCTGGCCGAAGATCGAATCGGTGATGTAGAGGCCGAGGCCGCGCCAGGTGAACACCGTCTCGGTCAGCACCGAGCCCTCGAGCAGGCCGCCATAGGAGAGCGCGATGACGGTGATCAGCGGCACCAGGATGTTGCCCATGGCGTGCTTCCAGACGATGCGGGTCTCGGAGACGCCCTTCACCCGCGCGGTCAGGATGTATTCCTGGTGCAGCTGGCCCAGCATCAGCGAGCGGGTCATCCGGCTGATATAGGCGAGCGAGTAGTAGCCGAGCAGCGAGGCCGGCAGGATCAGGTGCATCAGCGCGTTGAAGAACAGGTCGTAGTCGCCGGCGATCAGCGTATCCACCGTCATCAGCCCGGTGACCGGTGTCACCATCTCCTCGTAGCCGAAATCCAGCCGGCCGGGGCCGGGAAGCAGGTCGAGCTTGGCGTAGAACACCAGCAGGCCCATCAGGCCCAGCCAGAAGATCGGCATCGAATAGCCGATCAGGCCGAAGAAGCGGATCAGGTGGTCGATCGCCCGGTCCTTGCGCACCGCCGCCCAAACGCCGAGCGGGACGCCGAGAACGATGCCGATCAGGGTGCCCAGGGTCGCCAGCTCCAGGGTCGCCGGGAAGACATGCGCCAGCTCCTCGATGATCGGCTTGCCGGTGCGCACCGACTGGCCGAGGTCGCCGCGCAGGATGTCGGCGAGGTAGATGGCGAACTGGATCGGGATCGGCTTGTCGAGGCCGAGCTTCGCGCGCGCCGCCGCGATCGTCGTCTCCGAGGCGTGATCGCCGACGATCGCCAGCACCGGATCGGCCGGCAGCAGCCGGCTGATGACGAAGGTCACCAGCAGCAGGCCGAGCAGGGTGGTGGCGACGGACAGGAAAACCCTGAAGACCGATCTCAGGCGCGGAGATCTCATGCCGGGTCCTTAGCGGTCGGGGCGAAACGGATGCCGCCCCGCCGCGGCCGGGAACCGGAACGGGTCCACGGCCGGACGGGGCGGCGATCCATCAGGACGTCAGTTCTTGACGACGTCCTTGTAGAGGTTGAGGTCGAAGGTCGGGCCGACCAGGAAGCCGTTGACGCTGCTGCGCACCGCGGCGGTCTCGACCTGCTGGAACAGGATGACGTAGGGGCTCTCTTCCAGCGCCATCTTCTGCAGGTCCATGTACATCTGGGCCCGCTTGGCGCTGTCCTTCTCGTCGCGCGCGGCATTGACCGCGGCGGCGCGTTCCGGCGACTGCCACTGATTGCGCTTGGCGAGCGGCGCGTTCAGGTAGCCGTCGGCGTTGGAATGCGGATCCTGGTAGTCCGAACCCCATTGGCCGAGATAGATGTCGTGCTCGCTGGCCCGGTACTTGGTCAGCGTCGACTTGTTGTCGGCCACCTTGATGATCAGGTTGATGCCGGCCTTGGCCATCGAGTTCTGCAGCGAGGCCGAGAGCTCGCGGGTCTCCGACGAGTTCTTCACGTCCATGGTCACGTTGAAGCCGTCCGGATAGCCGGCCTTGGCCAGCAGTTCCTTGGCCTTCTTCAGGTCGAAGCTGAACGGCGTCTCGTTGTCGGCGCCCAGCTGGCCGTCCGGCAGGAAGGTCTGGTGCTTGATGCCGGTGCCGTTGAACATGGTCTTCTGCAGGCCGTCATAGTCGACCAGATACTTCATCGCCTGGCGCGCGTCCTTGTTGCCCAGATACTGGTTCTTGGTGTTGAGGCCCATGTACCAGAGGGTGGCTTTCGGCGCGGCAATGGTCTTGATCGCCTTGTCGCCGGCGATCGCCTTCAGCTGGTCGCCGGTCAGGTTGCGGGCGATGTCGATGTCGCCCTTCTGCAGCAGCAGCTGCTGGGTGGCGCTTTCCAGCACGTTCTTGATCAGCACGCGCTTGATCTTCGGCACGCCGTCCCAATAGGCCTCGTTGGATTCCAGCACCATCGATTCGTTCGGCTTCCAGCTCTTGAACACGAAGGGCCCGGAGCCGGCCTCGTTGGTCTTCAGCCATTCATGGCCGAAGTCGCCGTTGGCCTCGTGCTCCATCGCCAGCTTCTTGTCGATGACGACGCTGGTATAGGACAGGCAGTTCAGGAAGAAGCTCGGCGCATAGGCGGCGTCCAGCTCCAGTTCGACGGTCATCGGGTCCTTGACCCGCACCTTGTCGGCGACGTTGTCCGCCGTCAGGCCGAACTGGTTCATGATGAAGGCCGGGTTGAGGTTCAGCTTCACGAAGCGCTCCATCGAGAACTCGACGTCCTCGGCGGTCATGTCGTTGCCGGAGTGGAACTTGATGCCCGGGCGGATCTTGAAGGTGAAGGTCTTGCCGTCGTCGCTGACCGACCAGCTCTCCGCCGCCACCAGCTTCAGCTGCGAGGTATTGGCCGGATCGATCATGACCAGGCGGTCATAGGTATTGGCCATGTATTCCGACGCCGTGAACTCGTAGATCTCGGCCGGATCGAGCGAGATCATGTCGTCGATGACATAGGCCATCACCAACGTGTCCTGCGGCGTCGCGGCCTGGGCGGTCCCGGCGAAATGCGCCGGGCCCGACAGGAACGTGCCGGTGGCCAGCATCATCGCAAACGCACCGATGGCCGATCGTAGAAGCGGTTTCATGCCCCAAACTCCCTGGTTGGAATTCATCTTCGCAGCGCCAGCGCGTTTTCCGCGCGTTCTCGGACGCAGGCGCCGACCGTAACACGATTTTGTCACAAGGGTAAATGCCGGGGGTAACGCGGGGGTGGCCGCCGGGAAGGGGGCTGGGGGTCGAGTTTAGGGGGTGCGGGCGGCCTTGCCCGGGCCCGCCGGCAGGGCCGGGGGCGGGGCGGGATGCCGGCCCCGGCGACCGATCCGCCGGGGCGTCGGCAAGCTCCTACTTGTACAATTCCTCGTTCTGCAGCCCGCCATAGAGCCCGGCGACGAAGGCGCCGTAGCCGTTATAGATCTGGGTCGGCACCGGCTCGTCGGCGCCGAGCGGCTTTTCCATCGCCTGGCTCCAGCGCGGATGCGCCACCTCCGGGTTCACGTTGGCCCAGAAGCCGTATTCGCTGGCCTGGATCGCCTCCCAGAGGCCCACCGGCCGCTCGGCGACGAAGCTGATCTTCTGGATGCCCTTGATCGACTTGAAGCCGTATTTCCAGGGCGTCGCCAGGCGCAGCGGCGCGCCGTTCTGCTTCGGCGCCGGCTTGCCGTACATGCCGGTGACCATGAACGTCAGGTCGTTGGCAGCCTCGTCGAGGGTCAGGCCCTCGACATAGGGCCAGGGATACCAGTCGGCCTGCTGCCCCTCGGCCACGTCGGGCAGCATGAAGCTCTCGAAGCGCACGTATTTGGCCCCCGATGACGGCTGGACCAGGCTCATCAGCGCCTTCAGCGGGAAGCCGCTCCAGGGCACCGCCATCGACCAAGTCTCGACGCAGCGGTGGCGGTACACCCTTTCCTCGAGCGGCATCTGCTTCAACAGGTCATCGATGGCGAATTGCTGGGGTTTTTCCACCATGCCGTCGACGACCACGGTCCAGGGCCGGATCGGCAGGGCCTGGGCCTGGGCCACCACGTCCTTGGAGGTGTTGAATTCGTAGTAGTTGTTGTAGTTGGTCGAGAGCGCTGCCGGCGTCTCCGGCCGGTCAAGTTGGTAAAGGTCGTTGCGCTTCACCGGATAGAGCCCGGCCGAGGGATCCGCCGTGTCGTCGGCCCTGGCCCGCCCGGCAAGGCCGCCCAGCAGCGGGGCGGCGGCCAGCCCGCCCAGGCCGATGCCCCCGGCGCCGGCCATGAAGCTGCGGCGGTTGAGGAAGACGTGTTCCGGCGTGACGCGGCTTTCCGGCAGTTCCCAGCCGCGTTTCCTGCGGATGATCATGATCGGTCTCCTGGCTCTCGGTCCTGAGCGTGCGATGCGAGCCGGTATTCGCTCCATCGGCCGCAATGGTTACGCCGCCGACGGCGTTTGGTCGTTCACGATCCGGTGACCGCCCGGCCTATTTGGCCAGCAGCCTCCGCAGCATCCATGCATTCTTTTCATGGACCTGCATTCGCTGGGTGAGCAGGTCGGCGGTGGGCTCGTCGGCGGCCTTGTCCACCACCGGGAAGATGCTGCGGGCGGTGCGGGTGACGGCTTCCTGGCCCTCGACCAGCTGGCGGATCATCTCCTCGGCCTTCGGCACGCCGGTCGCTTCCTTGATCGAGGACAGCTTGGCATAGGCCGAATAGCTGCCCGGCGCCGGATAGCCCAGGGCGCGGATGCGTTCGGCGATCAGGTCCACCGCCAGGGCCAGCTCGGTATACTGTCCCTCGAACATCAGATGCAGGGTGTTGAACATCGGCCCTTCCACGTTCCAGTGGAAGTTGTGGGTCTTCAGATAGAGCGTGTAGCTGTCTGCCAGCAGATGCGACAGGCCGTCGGCAATAGCCTTACGGTCCTTGGGTTTAATGCCGATATCGATGGACATGGGGCGGTCAACTCCGGCTGTGGGCAAGGCTGTTTGGAATCGTAATAAGGTATTTTGGACTTATCGCCGCAGGCATCAAGGCAATTGTCGCCGGCCTCCGGCGAATTCTCTCGATCGTCATGATCGAATTCCCTGAAGCCAAGGATTGGCTCATGCTGGGCTCCGGACGTGACCAAGGCACGAAGGATGGCGTGGCATGATCGACGGATACAATCCCAAGGATATCTGGCAGCCCTTCGGCACCTTTTCCATGGCGGTGCTCCAGGGCGGCGGCCAGATCGTGCATCTCAAGGGCCAGGTCGCCTTGGACCGCGAAGGCCGGATCGTGGGCGAAGGCGACATGCGGGTGCAGACCCGGCAGGTGCTGGAGAACATCCAGACGGTTCTCCGCGGCTTCGGCGGCGAGATGGGCGACATTCTGACCATGACCCAGCACGTCACCGACATAGCTGCTTTCATGTGGACCCGCGACCTGCGGCGGGAATTCTTCCAGGCGCCCTATCCGGCGACGACGACGGTGGAGGTTGCGGCGCTCTACGATGCGGGGCTGATGGTCGAGATCACGGCAATGGCGGAGATTCCGAAGGAGCGGTTCAGACGGCCGACGTGAGCTGGTCGGGAGCTGGGCTCGACGGGTGAATGCCGCTGGTGTCTACTGCGCAAAAAACCTGATCCCAATTCTCCTCATAACGCATGAACAACCCCCTGCTTCTCCTCATCGGCGTCGGCATCGCCCTCGGCCTCAATTTCCCGATCGGCAAGCTCGCCATGGCCGCTGGCGTCAATCCGGCGCTCTGGGCCGGCTATATCTCGCTGGGGGCGGGCCTCGCCATGCTGGCGGTCACCGCCCTCGCCGGCACGGCGCGGCGCCGCGGCGCCGCCCGGGCGCGTTTCGCGGTGATCTCCGGGCTGCTCTCCTATGTCGCGCCGAACACGCTCACCTATCTGGTCATCCCGCGGCTCGGCAGCGGGCTGGCCGCCATCATGTTCGCCCTCTCTCCGGTAGTGACTGCGCTACTCGCGCTGATCTTCCGCGTGCGCCCGCCGAGCCTGCTGGAGATCGCCGGCATCGCCCTCGGGCTGGTCGGCGCCCTGGTCATCATCTTCGCCCGCAACCACGACTTTTCGGCCGCCAGCGATCTCTGGATCTTCGTCGCCCTGCTGATCCCGGTCTTCCTCGGCATGGGCAACATCTACCGCAGCCTCGGCTGGCCGAAGGCGGCGCGGCCACAGGAACTGGCGGCGCTCACCAATCTGGCGGCGGTGCCGTTCTTCATGCTCGCCGCCCTGCTGCTGGCGGGCCGGATCGATCTGGCGCCGTTCCTGCACATCCCCGGCCTGCTGGCGCTTCAGCTCGCGGTCTCGAGCACCATGTTCCTGATGCTGTTCCGCCTGCAGGAGATCGGCGGTCCGACCTATCTGAGCCAGGTCGGCTATGTGGCGGCCGCCGTCGGCGTCGTCATCGGCGTCGCCTATTTCGGCGAGACCTATCCGCTGGGCGTCTGGGCCGGCGCCGGCGTGGTGGCGCTGGGCATCACGCTCTCGACGCTGAAGCAGTTCCGGCGCTAGCGCCGCCCGCAAGCCCGTCACCCGCAAGCCCGTCACCCGCGGGCTCGACCCGCGGGTCCATGGCCAAACTACTTCCAGACCGCCTTCGCGACCCTGAGGAAGTTCCCGCCCAGGATGCCGGTTACCTCGGCATCGCTGAAGCCGCGGCGCAGCATCACCTCGACGACTTCCGGCAGCTGCTCGGGCGGCAGGTAGTCGACGATGCCGCCGGGATACTCGCTCTTCGGCCAGTAGTCGCTGTGATCGCCGACCAGGTCCTCGATGCCGTCGGCGTCGAAGGCATAGTCGAGCGCGATCCCGACATGCGCCGGCCCGGCGATCTCGGCGGTATGGGCGATGTGGTTGACGAAGGTCTCGCTGCTGATGTCGTTGGCGCCGAGGAAGATGCCGATGCCGGTGACGCCGACGACGCCGCCGGTGCGGGCGCAGGCCCGGATCTGCTCGTCGGTGATGTTGCGGCCGTGCTTCCACACCGCCTTGGCGCAGGAATGCGAGAAGATCACCGGCGCCGCCGAGGCCTCCATCGCCTCCAGGGTGGTGCGATGGCCGCTATGCGAGCAGTCGACCACCATGCCGACCCGGTTCATCTCGCGGATCACCGCGCGGCCGAAATCGCTGAGGCCGACATCGACGTCGTGGCAGCCGCCGCCCGCCAGGTTGTTGCGGTTGTAGGCGAAGAGCATCTGCCGCACGCCCAGGGCATAGTAGGCGCCGACCATGTTGACGTCGCCGTCCAGCGCGTTCATGCCCTCGAGATCGAAGGTGACGGCGAGCTTGCCCTCGCGCTTCGCCCGCTCGACGTCGCCGGCGCGCTCGACCAGCAGGTAGCCGTCGGCATGCTGCTGCACCCAGGCCCGGTAGGCGGCGACGGTGCGCAGTGACCGGCGCCACTCGACCACGTCATAGCCGACATTGACCGAGAGATAATTGATCCCGGCCCGCTTCCACTGCTCCAGGCAGGCGAGATCGACCCTGGGATCCGGGTCGAATCCCGAGTGGTCGTCCCAGACCAGGGACTCCGCATAGAGCCGGCGGGCCTTCTCGCTGATGCTGATACCGTTCACCGCCAATCTACCTCCCGTTCACCCTGGCCGATTCCGAAGCCCAGCCGCTGTCTTCGGCAGCATACGCACCGGCCCCGCGGCCACGCAATCGGGATGCGCTTGGCGGATCTCGGTCCAGGGGCCCGAAGCGGCCCGGCGCGGCCCGCCAAACCGGTGGCAACAGGCAGCCGCTCAGCCCACGGCAGCCGAAGGTGCGGCCCTGGCGACTCCCGCTTCCAGCTCAACCAATAGGTCCGCCGGCAATTCAAGCTTGGCGGCCAGGCTCGCAAGGTGGGCTTGTTCGCGCGGATCATCCGGGTCGCAGGCGAGGCGCGAGACCAGCCAGATTTCGGCCGCCTGCGCTGGGACGCGCGGCAACGCGGCCAAGGCGTCGAGGTCGGTCGGCCGGGC
>CAZKDH010000025.1:0-2924 GCA_964551505.1 uncultured Rhodospirillaceae bacterium | reverse complement strand
GCGGATCGGGTGATCGTCGCCCTGGCCTGAGCGGCGCATGAGCCGGCTCGACAGTTTCATCCGCCGCCTGCAGGCGCAGCGTGCCTGCCTGGATGCCGCGGCGGCGATGACCCGGGACCTCGACGGCGTGGTGCTGGAGCTCGGCCTCGGCAACGGGCGGACCTACGATCATCTGCGCACGATCTGCCCGGGCCGCGCGATCTATGTCTTCGACCGCCAGGTAGCGGCGCATCCCGATTGCATCCCGCCGGCCGATCACCTGTTCCTCGGCGATTTCGCCGCCACCCTGCCGCAGGCGATCGCAAGGCTCGGGGCCAATGCGGTGCTGGCCCATGTCGATCTCGGCAGCGGCGACAAGGCGGCGAGCGAGGCCCTGGCCCGCATCGTGACGCCCCAGGTCCGCGCCCTGCTGCGCCCGGGCGGCATCCTGGTCAGCGACCAGGCGATGCCGCATCCCGGTTTCCGGGCCCTCGATCTCCCCGACGGCGTCAAGCCGGGGCGCTATCATCTGAGCCGGGCGGTCTAGATGCCGGACCGGCGGATGCCGCGGCTTGTCGCCGCCAGACACGATCCCTATCATCGGATCGCCCCACACGAACTTCGGGATGCCGCATCATGAGCGGAACGTCGACACCGCCGGCCGCGACCGCCGGTTCAGCCGCTGGCACCGCAGACAGGAACGCCGAGACCGGGGGACCGACCTTCATCCGGGCCTTCGCCAATTCGCTGACGCCGCAGACCTGCGAGGACATCATCGCCCGCTTCGAGGCGGATTCGCGCAAGGGGCCAAGCTCGACCGCGACCCGCGACAAGCCGCTGATCCGCAGCGGCACCATGCTGCATATCAGCCAGTATCCGGAATGGCAGGATGTGGTGGCGATCTACCAGGCGGCCCTCGACCGCAACCTGCGCGCCTATGCCCAGAGCTTTCCCTCGCTCAACGAACTGCTGCAGCCCAGCGTCAGCTTCCGCTCGCCGCCGCTGATGGAGCGGATCGAGCCGATGCAGGGCTTCGGCATGCATGTCGATGCCACCGTCGCCAGCACCCATATGCGGACCGTGGCGGCCCTGCTCTACCTGCGCGACATCGACGGCGGCGGCGCTACGGAATTCCCCTTCCAGCAGGTGAAGCTGCAGCCGAAGGCCGGCACCATGGTGCTGTTCCCGCCGTTCTGGACGCATCCGCATCGCGGCGCCTCGCCGAAATCCGGGATCAAGTACAACCTCACCAGCTTCCTGGTGATCCGCGACGACTGGCGGCCGCCGAACACCTAGGCACTGAATATCTAGGCACCGAATACCGGGCACTGAATACCCGGGCGTGGGGCGCGGCTACATCACGTCTTGAGCGGCGGCCGGCTGCCGAAGATCGCGGTGCCGACCCGGACATGGGTGGCGCCAAACTGGATCCCGGTCTCGAAATCGCCGCTCATCCCCATGCTGAGGCCGGCGAGGCCGTTGCGCCGGGCGATCTCGCGCAGCAGCGCGAAATGCGGCGCAGGATTCTCGTCGGCCGGGGGAATGCACATCAGCCCGGCGAGGTCGAGTTTCAGCTGGGTGCGGCAGAGCGCGACAAAGGCGTCGGTATCGCGCGGTGCGATCCCGGCCTTCTGTGGCTCCTCGCCAGTATTCACCTGGACATAGAGCTGCGGCCGGCGGTCCTGCTTCGCCATCTCGGCCGCCAGGGCATGGGCGAGCTTCTCCCGGTCGAGGCTCTGGATGACGTCGAACAGGCCCACCGCCTCCCTGACCTTGTTGCTCTGCAGCGGGCCGATGAGATGCAGTTCGAGGGCCGGGTGCCGGGCCTTCAGCGCCGGGAATTTCGCCTGGGCCTCCTGCACCCGGTTTTCCCCGAAAATGGTCTGCCCGGCGGCCAGGGCCGCGAGGACGGATTCGGCGGGATGGGTCTTCGATACAGCGACCAGCCGCACTTCCGCCGGATCGCGGTTCCAGGCGCGGGCGGCGGCGGCGATGCGGGCGCGGATCGCCGCCAGGTTGGCGGCAATGGCGGCGGGATCCGCCGGCGAGGGTTCGGGATGCGGGGTCGCTGATGACAGGGGCTGGGACGGGCGCTGGGTCATGGGCGGCAGCTTGGCCGAGCGGCCTGAAAAAGGGAAGCCGCAGCCGTCCTGGCGATGCCGTCAATCCCTCGCCGCGGGCAAAGAAAAGGGGGAGCGGTTTCCCGCTCCCCCGATCCGACTTCCAATTAAACCTAGGCGCGTGTGCCTGGGCTTGATTAGAAGGTGAAGGCCGTGCCGATGCCGATTTCGAACGCGTCGTAGTTGTTGTTCACGCTCGTGTTGTCGGCAGCGTCGGTCCAGGTATAGGCCAATTCGGCGTCGAGAGCGATGCCGGGGCCCATGTCGTAGTTGCCGGTCAGAGCAACGCGGTCCATCTTGTCATGGCCGTTGTTGTCGTTCTCGGTCTGCGCCTGCAGCGAGCCATGGCTGTAGCCAAGGCCAACGGTCCAAGCGTCGACATTGTACGACACGCCGCCGCCAGCGACCCAAGCATCCGCATTGGAGTCATCCGACTGCAGGCCGAGGTCATGGAAGTACTCGAACGCGCCGCCAACCTTGAAGGAGCCGAAGCTCAGGTTCAGGCCGGTCTGGTAGAAGTCCTGGTTCGGGCGATCGACGCCCTCAGAGTTCTCTACGCGACCTTCCCAAGAACCGCCGCCGCCCCAGGTGAGGCCCCAGCCGTCGCCTTCGTACGAGTAGTTGGCATAGGCCGAGAAGTTGTGGCGGGACTGGCCAGGCGTGTGCTGGACCATGCCCACGTGCGGGCCGACGTCACCCTGGCTCTGCGCCGAGACCGGGGTGTAGGACAGACCGAGCTGGAAGCCGGAGAAGTTCGGCGTGTAGTAGGCGATCTTTTCGGCATCGCCGCCGCTCGACTCGTCAACGCCGCTGCAGACCGTGTTC
>CAZKDH010000024.1:0-7295 GCA_964551505.1 uncultured Rhodospirillaceae bacterium | reverse complement strand
TAAGCAGCGCATCGGGGCGACATTGCGGCGAGGGCCGGTCCATCGGACCGGCCCTTTTCACATCCGATCCTAAGAGCCTAGCCGCGCTTCCAGGTTCCCGCGACTTTCCGATTGCGCAGCAGGCAGACCATATCCGCGGCGAGATGCGCCGCAGCCAGCGCCGTCACTTCCGACTGGTCAAAGGGCGGCGCCACTTCGACGACATCCATGCCGATGATATTCACGTCGCCGAGACCCCGGACGATTGCCAACGTTTGAGCCGAAGAAAGGCCGCCAGCGACCGGTGTTCCGGTACCCGGTGCAAAGGCCGGATCGAGGCAATCGATATCGAAGGTGAGATAGGTCGGCCGACTGCCGACGATCCGCTTGGCTTCGGCCAGGGT
This sequence comes from uncultured Rhodospirillaceae bacterium, assembly GCA_964551505.1. Lineage (GTDB taxonomy): Bacteria > Pseudomonadota > Alphaproteobacteria > Dongiales > Dongiaceae > Dongia. The sequence goes on along the minus strand of CAZKDH010000024.1, from coordinate 6,912 downwards.
CCTTTCGACGCCGTTGGCGTGCACCCAGGGAGCATCCAGTATCTTGATGCCCATGAAGTCGTCGTTCCAGGTGCGAATGCCGATCTGCACCGAGTGCTCCGGATCGATCAGGCCTTCCTTCACCGCCTTGTAGAACATCGTGCCGTGATTCATCGACTCCTGGCTGTCATCGGCCCAGGTATCGCAATGCGCATCGAAATGGATCATCGACAGCTTCTTGCCGTACTTCTCAACGTGAGCCTTGAGCAGCGGGTAGGTGATGTAGTGATCGCCGCCGAGCGTCAGCAGCATCGCGCCGGTGGAGATGATCTCGCGCGCATGCGCGGTAATCGATCCCGGGATCGTCAGGGGGTTGTGAGCGTCGAACCAGCAGTCGCCGTAATCGACAACCGCCAGATCCTCGAACGGGTCGAGACCCCAGGGAAAAGCCTTGAGTTCGCTCAACTGCACCGAGGCGGCGCGGACGCCGGCCGGCCCCAGGCGCGCTCCGGGGCGAAAGGTGGTTGCGAGATCCAGGGGGACGCCGGTGACAGCCAGGTCGACCCCGGCGAGATCCCGGGTATAGGTCCGCCGCATGAAGCTCAGCACGCCGGAATAGGTGTTCTCGGTCATCGTGCCGTAAACGCCTTTTCGGCGGAATGCGCTGTCGCCTTTCGGATTCTCGGTCATGCCATCTGCTCCCATGGGCTTCTCGTGCAGCTTACCTAGCGCACCCCAGATAGCAAATCTACCCTCGCTGCGCCATGCAGCCGGTGCAGCCGGGGCCTGCCGCCGGCGTCTTTGACGGCGGGCCGGCGCCTCTGCCAGAGTGCCGGCCGTTTATAGGGGAATTGAGGCTTAGATGGGCCGCTGGTCGGGAAATATCGGCTTGCTGACGCTGGCATTGCTCTGGGGCACCATGGTGCCGACGATCGGCCATCTGCTGCAGACCTGGGATCCGCTGTTCCTGGCGGCGTTCCGGTATTTGGGGACGGCGCCGATATTGCTGCCGCTGCTGTGGCTGAAGGAAGGCCGGAGCAGCAAATTGGCGCGGCCACAAACATGGCGGGTCTGCCTGCTGGGGTTCGTCGGCATCGGCGGCTATGCGGCCCTCTATACGATCGGGGTCCACCACGCCAATTTGGTCACGGCATCCATTTTGAGCGCCGCCAGTCCCGCTGTCGCGACCATGACCGATCGGGTGATCTTCGGGCGAAAGTTGGACCGCCGCATGGTGCCCGGCCTCGTGCTGGCGATCTTCGGCTGCATCTTGGCAACCGTCGATCTGAGTGCCACGGGCAGGCTCTTCGATCTGCGCGGCGGCGAGATCCTGATTCTCGCAGCTTTCACCTGCTGGTCCTGGTATTCCAGTGCCGCTCAGCGCTGGCTGCACGGCTGGTCCCAGATCAGGATTTCGGCGGTCACCATGTCGATCGGCGGGCTCGGCCTCAGCGTCGTCTACCTGACTGCGGCGGTCCTTGGGACCGCGCATTTCCCGCCACCTATGCCGGCATCATATACCGATCTCTGCCTGATGCTGTGGTTGACGCTTGTCCTTGTCGCCGCCGGCGTGTTTCTTTGGAACTACGGGGTGAAGCGCAGTGGCGTCGTTGTCGCGAGCCTCTATCTCAACTTGACCCCCATTGTGGCAATCACGATCTTGGCCATCTGGGGTGGAACGGCCCCGAACTGGCAGCAGATGGTCGGTGGCGCATTGGTGATTGCCGGAATCCTCTACGCTGAGATACGCATGATGAAGTCTCGAATACCCCGGGAAACGGCCGAGCCGGCGCATTCATAGGGAGGTTGACGGAAATGGCGAAGACGTTGCATTTCAAGCGTTCGGAGATGACCTTCGACAAGTATGGAGGGCCACCAGGCATCGCCACGATCAGTCGCCTGGTCGGGCCGGACATCTCGAGCACGATGGGGGCCGGCATCGCCACCTTCGACGGCTGCTCGATTGATTGGACCGTGCTCTATGACGAAATGGTCATCGTCCTTGAGGGCTGGTTCCGGCTGAAACATCCGGCGGGCGTCATCGAGGCGGGGCCCGGCGACATCGTCTGGATACCGGAGAGGACAGCGATCACCTACGAAGGCGAGAAGGCCGTGGTGTGCTATGCACTCTATCCCGTTGACTGGCGCAAGCGTCACAACCTTTGATCTAGGTCAAGTCCGGCAAGGTATTTCGGGCTAATGTCGTCAGTGGCGGCTCGCTTCGGGCAGGGGATCGGATGGATAAGAAGGCGCAGTTCCATATCTGGTACTTCGTCGCGGCAATGTTCGCGATCCTGCTGTTGCAGAACCTGATCGCCACCTATACCCAGGTCGAATCAATCACCTACAGCCAATTCCAGGCCCTGCTGCATGCCGGCAAGGTAGACAATGTCGTCGTCTCCGAGACGATGATCAGTGGAGATTTGAAGGATGGTTCCGGCAAGCGCTTCGTGACCCCGCGCGTCGACCCGGCCGTCGCCGCCGAACTCGAAAAGGCCGGCATCGGCTATACCGGGGCCACCGAGAATACTTTTCTTCGGGACATCTTCTCCTGGGTCGTGCCGGCACTGGTCTTCTTCGGCCTCTGGATGTTCGTCTTCCGCAAGTTCGCCGAAAAGCAGGGGCTGGGTGGCGGCTTCATGACGGTGGGCCGCAGCAAGGCGAAGATCTTCGTCGAAACCGACACCAAGGTCACCTTCAGTGACGTCGCCGGCGTCGATGAGGCTAAGGCGGAACTGGTCGAAATCGTCAATTTCCTGAAGGAGCCCAAGCGCTACGGCCGCCTGGGCGCGCGGATCCCGAAGGGCATTCTCCTCGTCGGTCCGCCCGGCACCGGCAATACCCTGCTGGCAAGAGCGGTGGCGGGCGAGGCGGGGGTTCCGTTCTTCTCGATAAGCGGCTCGGAGTTTGTCGAGCTCTTCGTCGGTGTCGGTGCCGCGAGGGTGCGGGACCTGTTCGAGCAGGCACGCTCGAAGGCCCCCGCCATCATTTTCATCGACGAACTGGATGCACTTGGCCGGGCGCGCGGCGCCTATCCGCTGGCGGGCGCCAACGACGAGAAGGAGCAGACACTTAACCAGCTCCTGGCCGAACTCGACGGATTCGACACCAGCGCCGGCTTGGTGCTGCTTGCAGCCACGAACCGTCCGGAGATTCTCGACCCGGCCCTGTTGCGCGCCGGGCGTTTCGACCGCCAGGTGTTGCTGGATCGACCGGACAAGGTTGGGCGGGTGCAGATTCTGCAGGTCCACCTGAAGAAGGCGAAGCTCGGCTCGAATGTCGAGCCCGAGCAGATCGCCGCCCTGACGGCCGGATTCAGTGGTGCCGACCTTGCCAATCTGGTGAACGAAGCTGCATTGCTGGCGACCCGCAGAGACGCCGAGTCCGTGGCAATGGAGGACTTCATCGCGGCCATCGAGCGCATCGTCGCCGGCCTCGAGAAGCGCAATCGGCTGCTGAATCCTCTGGAGCGCAAGGTGGTGGCGTTTCACGAGAGTGGCCATGCGCTGGTGGCCCTGTCGCTGCCCGGATCCGACGCCGTTCAGAAGATATCGATCATCCCGCGGGGTATCGGTTCCCTGGGCTACACCATCCAGCGACCGACGGAAGACCGCTACTTGATGACCCGGCGCGAGCTGGAAAATCGCATGGCGGTATTGCTGGCCGGGCGGGCGGCGGAGACGATCATCTTTCAGGAAGTATCGACCGGTGCCGCCGACGATTTGGCCAAGGCGACCGATATCGCCCGCAGCATCGTCACAAAGTTCGGCATGACGGAGAAGCTCGGACAGGTTTCGCTCGAGGAGTCACCGCACAACTTCCTGGGTACGCCGCAGCCGACGCTGATGATCGAGCGCAAGTTCAGCGAGCAGACGGCCCGAGAGATCGACTGCGAGGTGCGGGAGATCCTGGAAAAGTCCCTGCAGGCGGCGATCGGCATCCTGAACGCGAGGCGTGTCCTGCTCGAAAGGATGGCTGGCCTGCTGCTGGAGAAAGAGACCCTGACCGAGCCTGAAATCAAGGCCCTGATGGCGCAAGGCCCTGCCGCCGCAGGCTAGACGCCCTTCGACTTCTGTCCCTGCACGGTGAAGAACGACGCGGATTTCGGCTGCTCGGGGAGCTCGACATAGCCTGGCATCAGCCGGGCGCGCCTGGCCTTCCGGCCACGCAGGATCCGGCCGTCATTGGGGTTCGGCATGGGATTTGCGGCAATCGGAATGGCATCCGCTGCGGCATAGACGCAGATGTAGAGGCCACGCGCCCGGTTCGACCGGTTGGCGTCGGATCCGTGCACCAGGCAGGTATGCATGAGGCAGACGCTGCCGGCGGAACCCGTCACCGGAATCGCGCGCTTGCGCAGTTCCGAAGAAATCGCATGGTCGATATACCCGACGAAGGCACCGTCGGCGAACAGGGAATAGACCGGCCCCAGATGCGAGCCCGGGACCACCGTCAGGCAGCCATTCTCCGATGTCATGTCGTCCAGCATCAGCAATGCGGTGACGATGTCGTCGTTGGTATGGGGCGTATAGGCGAAGTCCTGATGGTAATCGACCTCGGTGGCCGAGCCCGGCAGCTTCAGGTTGATCTTGCAGTGATGAAATTTGAGGTCGGGGCCGATCAGGTCGGCGACCATATCCACCATGCGGCTGCGTTCCATCACGTCGGCGAAGGCCGGAGATATGTCGCTGGGATTGTTGACCCGGCGCAAGGCGGGGAGGTCCGGTGCGTGCTCCTGGCCCATGTCGAAGCGCGGGCGCCCGTCGATTGTTGGCGGCCCGAAGGGCCTGTCATGGGCGCGGCTCTCCTCGACCCAGCGCGCGACCTCTGCCCGCAGGGCCTCGAGCTGCGCCGGGGTTACCGCTTCGGCAGCGGTGAGGAAGCCGTCGCGGCGAAAGCTGGCGATCTGTTCAGGGCTCAGGGCCATCGCCGTCTCCGTCAAATTGCCGCCGCCACCTTCAGGCCCTCGAGGACCGCCTCTTCCGCCGTCCGCGGGGTGACGCAGTCGCCGATCGCATGCAACTCGCCCGCAAAGCCCTCGAGCTCGTCCTCCAGCGTCGCCACCCTCTCGTGGCCCAGCGAGGCTACCAGCGTATTGACGTCCTCGAAGACGATCGGCTCGCCGCTGGTGGCATGCTGCATGTAGACCGTGTCGCCGTCGACGCCATAGAGACGGGCATAGGGGATGATCTCGACATTCAGCTTGTGCAGGATGCCGACCCAATGATCGCGCACATACTGGTGGATGCGCTGCCCCGCCATGTAGCCGTCGACCGCCAGCCGGACCCGGCAGCCGGCACGGGCCAGCTTCTCGGCCAGGCCCATGCCGATCCAGTCGCAGCGCCAGTCGGCGATCACCACCGACTGCCCGACATTCACCTCGTTGCGGATGACCTGCCAGGCGTTCACCACATGGCCGCTCTCGGCGCCTTCGATCGCCGGCATGCGCGGCCGGGCACCGGTTGCCAGGATCACCGCATCGGGCCGCAGCTCCGCGATCAGCGCCGGGGTGACCGGGGTCCTGGTCTTCACCGTGACGCCGGCCAGATCCATCTCGTGGGCGAGATTGGTGACGATGCCGCCGAACTCCATCCGGCCCGGCAGCAATTGCGCCAGCAGCGCCTGGCCGCCGAGGCGCTCGGCGGCCTCGAGCAGGGTCACGTCATGGCCGCGCTCGGCCGCCACCGCCGCCGCCTTCATGCCGCCCGGGCCGCCGCCGGCGACCAGGATCCGCTTGCGGCGCACCGCCGGCAGCTTCCGGCCGTAGACCAGCTCGCGCCCGGTCTCCGGATGCTGGATGCAGGAGATCGGATAGCCGAGGTGGAAATGGCCGATGCAGGCCTGGTTGCAGGCGATGCAGGCGCGGATGTCCTCGAGCTTGCCGGCCTCCGCCTTCATCGGCATCCGCGGATCGCAGATCATCGCCCGCGTCATGCCGACCATGTCGGCCTGGCCGCTGGCGATCACCTTCTCGCCGTCCTGCGGCTGGTTGATGCGGCCGGCGACGAAGACCGGCGTCTTCACCCGCGCCTTCACCAGCGCCGCATAGGGTGCCACATAGGCGTTCTCGATCGCCATTGGCGGGGCGATATGCACGGCGCCGCCGAACGTCGCCGAGGATCCGGCGATGACGTTCACGTAGTCGATCGCGCCTTCCAGCGCGGCGATCGCCTCCAGCGATTCGGTCTCCTGCAGGCCGTCGGCATCCTTCTCGTCGCCGCTGATGCGCAGGCCGATGATGAGATCCTCGCCGGCGACCCGGCGCACCTCGGCCACCACCTCGCGCAGGAAGCGGATGCGGTTCTCGAAGGCGCCGCCATATTCGTCGGTCCGCAGGTTGACGCGCGGGTTGAGGAACTGGGCCGGCAGGTAGGCGTGGCTCGCCACCACCTCGACCCCGTCCAGCCCGGCGGTCTTCAGGCGCAGCGCCGCCTGGCCGTAGCCGGCGATCACCTCCCGGATCATCCGCGTCGTCATCGGCTTCGGCATCACGTGGAAGCGCTCGTTCGGCACCGCCGAGGGTGCATAGGCGACCGGCGCGGAGCCGTCCTGGCTTTCCATGATCTCGCGGCCCGGGTGGAACAGCTGGCCGAAGACGGTGCAGCCTTCGGCATGGCAGGCCTCGGCGATCCGCCGGAAGCCGGGAATGCAGGCGTCGTCGGTGGCCATCAGCACATGCGAGGTGTAGCGCGCCGAATCGTGCACGCCCGAGGCCTGGACGATGATCAGCCCGACGCCGCCCTTGGCCCGCGCCTGGTGATAGGCGACCAGGGCGTCGTTCGGCACGCCGGTGGTGATCAGGGTGGTGTCGTGGCCGGTCGAGAGAATGCGGTTCTTGATGGTCTTGCCGCGGATCCGGAGCGGCGTGAACAGGTGCTTCAGGGGGCTGGCTGGCATCGGATGTCCTCTGGCTGGCAGGCGGAGTCTGCGGTC
>CAZKDH010000023.1:0-45646 GCA_964551505.1 uncultured Rhodospirillaceae bacterium | reverse complement strand
CAACTTCATGGGATGGGCGGGCTACGACTTCAAGGAACTCTTTGCGGCTTTCACCGCGAAGACGGGCATCAAGATGAATTTCGTCGAACAGCCCGACAATGACACGATCTTCGCCCAGGCGAAGCTTTCCCTGCAGACTGCTGCCATCGACGTAATCGAACCGACGGTCGATCGCGTGCAGTCGTACAGCGAGAATGGCCTCGTTCAGCCCTGGGATCTCAACGTTCTCAGCATTGATGCCTATGAACCGGGTCTGGTGACCGGCCAAGCGGGCGACATGGCGACCATCGACGGCAAGCGCCTGTTCGTGCCAAGCGTCTGGGGCACGGAAGCGCTGGTCTACAACACCCAGGAAAACCCGCTGGAATACGGCACGGCCAGCCTCGCCGACCTCTTCGATCCGAAGAACGAAGGCAAAGTGGTTGTCCGCGCGCATTCCGCCCTGGCCGCTCTGGGCCGGGTCCTGGATGGACAGGGCAAGCTGCCGCGTCCGTTCATGGACGGCTACAAAGATGACGCTGCGATGAAGGAAATCTGGGACGTCATCCTGGCTGAGGCGATCAAGCACAAGGCGAATATCGTGCAGTTCTGGAAGGGTGAGAACGAGGCACAGGCCGCATTCCGCACCAACGGTTGCACTCTCGGCCTGTGCTGGGACTCGACTGGCTTCAACATGCAGAAGGAAGGCCCGTACTCCTACATCGCGCCGAAGGAAGGCGCGTTCGCCTGGAACCAGGGCTACATGCTGATGAAGAACGCCAAGAACGTGGCGCAGGCTCACGAATGGGCCAAGTTCATTGCCTCGCCGGAAGGTTCGGCTGCGAACGCCAAGGCGTTCTCGGCAAATCCGGTCGGTAAAGGCGCCATCGATTTGGCGGATCCGACTGTGACGAAGTTCTACAAGGCTGCCTATCCTGGCGATGCGCTGAGCAAGCTGTGGTGGTGGCCGGTACAGAGCAGCTCATTCCTGAAGCTGCGCGCTGAATACGCCGACAAGTTTATCGCGGCGTAAGTTTAGGGGAAATGAACCGCCGGGCTAAATGCCCGGCGGTTTATATTTACATTGCTGCTGGACTTCATCCCGTGGGGGCGCATGATGGCCTCACGCGAAATCTATTGTGACGGGGACAGATGAGCGAAGACGTCGAACTTTCCAAAGTATCCATGGACTTCGGCAAGTTTCGCGCCGTGAACGAAGTCGATGTGACGATCAAGGCCGGCGAATTCTTCTCCTTCCTCGGTCCATCTGGCTGCGGAAAGACCACGATCCTGCGCCTGATCTCCGGTTTCATGGACCCGACCGGCGGGGCGGTAAAGATCGGCGGCGTCGACATGCGGGGCATCAGGCCGAACATGCGTCCAACCGCCCTCATCTTCCAGAATCTGGCACTGTTTCCGCTGATGCCAGTTTGGGAAAACATCGCGTTTGGACTTGAAGTTCGCGGCGTCGACAAGGCGGCCCGTCGGGCCAAGGCCGACGAACTCCTGCGCCTCGTGGACCTTCCGGATTCCGGCGACAAGAAGATCAGCCAGCTTTCCGGCGGCCAGAAACAGCGGGTCGCCATTGCCCGGGCGCTGGCCGTCGAGCCCAAGGTGATGCTGCTCGACGAACCGCTTTCGGCGCTCGATCTCAAGCTCCGGCAGCATATGCGGGCTGAGTTGCGCGCCATTCAGAAGCGTACCGGCGTCACCTTCATATATATTACCCATGATCAGGGCGAGGCCCTGGCCATGTCCGATCGGGTCGGGGTGATGTCGCAAGGCGTCCTGCAGCAGGTGGGAACGCCTGTGGAGATCTATAACAGGCCGGCCAACGGCTTCGTCGCATCCTTCGTCGGCGAAAACAACATCTTCCCGGGCAAGGTGCGCTCGGTCGAAGGCGGAATCGCCAAGTTCGAGACTGCCGCGGGAACTTTCGCTACGCAGCTTGGCGCTGGACTCGATCGCGGTGCCGTCGCCAAGCTCTATGTACGGCCCGAGCATTCTACCTTGCATGCAGCGCCGCCGTCTGGTGTCAACAGCGTGCCGGTCGAAGTCCACGAGGTCGCCTTCGAGGGGAACTTCGTGAATATCCACGTGGCGGATTCCCAGGGTGGCGCACACATGGTGCAGGTGCAAAACGATCCCAGCCAGCCGCCGCCGGCGGCCGGCGCAAAGCTGAACATGGCCTTCACGGCCGAGCATGCCGTCGTCCTCGCCGACACGGCTGTGCGCAGCGGCCACGCCTGAGCAGGGGCGGGTCCGATGCATGAACTCCTTCGCCGATACGGGTCCACGCTAACGGCTGCGATGATTGTGCTGACGGCCTTCTGGCTGCTGGCGCTGGTCATCGTGCCCAACCTCGTGCTGTTCCAGTTCTCATTCAAGCCGTACCTGCCGGTCGACCAGATGGGCGGACCACTGGACGTGTATACGCTGAAGAATTACATGACTTTCGCCGACAGCCCGATCCACGTGAAGATCTTCGGTCTTACGGTGCTCTACAGCTCGATCGTGACACTGCTTTGCCTGGTGCTCAGCTATCCGATCGCCTTCTACCTCGCCAAGGTGGTGCGGCCGGCCAATGCGCCGACGCTCTTCTTGCTGCTGCTGATTCCGCTCTGGGTGAGCGAGATTCTGCGCTCCTTCGCTTGGTTCATCATACTTTCCTACAAGGGGCCGCTGAACGCCATGTGGCACGAGTTTCTCGGCTTCGATGCGGTGCGCTGGATCAGCGGGTTCAACGGGGTCATCATCGGCCTGGTCTATGCCTACGTGCTCTTCATGCTGTTTCCGATCTACAATGCGATTTCGTCGCTGGATTCCAACCAGATCGAGGCATCGCAGGATCTGGGAGCTCCCTTGTGGCGGACGCATTGGCGCGTGGTCATCCCGCATTCGAAGCCGGGCATCGCTTCGGGCTGCGTCATGGTCTTCATGCTGTCGGCGGGTTCGGTTATCGTGCCCAGCACCCTGGCCTCGCCGGGCTCGCGCTGGTTCACGGAGATCATCCAGCAATGGATGTTCGAGGGCCTCGACTGGAATGTCGGTTCGGCCTATGCCTTCCTGCTTCTGCTCCTCTGCACGGTCTTCGTGAGCCTGATGATGCGGCTCTTGAATGTCCGCCTCGTCGATATCGCGAAGTAGAGGCGCCGCATCATGCGAACCCATGCCTTCGGCCAATTCCTGATCCGGGCCTACCTGGTCATCTTCCTCGCCTACATGCTGCTGCCGCTGATTGTCATGGGCGGTGCCGCGCTGAACGACACCAAGTTTCCCTCGGTCTATCCCTGGGCCGGCTGGACCGATCGCTGGTTCATCGATCTGTGGACCGACGAGCGCATGTGGACGGCGGGACGCAACACGGTTCTGGTAGCTCTGGCCGTCGTCATCATCTCGATCCCGATCGGCACCGCGGCGGCCATCCTGATCAACAGTGTGCAGGCGAAGTCGCGCTCCTTCCTGTATGGCGTGATGGTGGCGCCGATCCTCACCCCCGGCGCGGTGATCGGCATCTCGACCCTGCTGTTCTGGAATAATCTGGGCATCGTGACCGGCATGCAGCAGGACTTCCCGTTCGCTGCCGGCCTGCACCTCTCGGTACTGGGTCAGGTCTCGTTCATCGCCGCCTATGTCATGCTTCTGGTGCTGGCCCGCCTGCAGAGCTTCGATCCCGGGCTCGAGGAAGCCGCGCTGGACCTGGGTGCCAGTCATGGTCAGGTGATGCGTCGCGTTCTGATGCCGCATCTCTATCCGGCAATCGGCGCCGGTGCGCTGATTGCCTTCTTCCAGTCGGTAGAGAACTTCAACGTGACGCTCTTTACCCGCGGAACCTACGATACCTTGACCGTCTATGTCGGTTCGAAGGTGCGATCGGGCATCACCCCGACCATCAACGCGCTGGCACTCAGCCTGATCGTGATCACGGTGCTCGGCGCGATCGCCTACGAAATTTCGCGGCGCCGGGCGGTGGCGCGCGAACTCGCCGATCTGGCGGTCCTGGAGAAGGCCGTCGCCGCCGAGGAGCAGCGGCTGGCCCGAATCGCCGTTCCCGGCGACGACGGATTGGAGATGGCCTCGACGCAATAGGGCCGGCGTAGGGCAACCGCCCGGGCCGGTCAGCTGGCGATCAGCAGTTCCACATCGGCCGCTTCCAGCCGGTCCGCCAGATCCTTGGGCGGCATGCCGTCGCTCACCAGCAGGTCGACATCGTCGAATCCGCAGGCAACGACCAGTCCTTGTGCCGTGAACTTGCTGCAGTCCGTCGCCAGGATCACCCGACGGGCGCGGCGGATCAGGGTCTGGCAGATCTCGGCTTCGCAGAGATGGTTGTCCATGACCCCAAGTTCCGCGCCGACCGCGCTGGTCGAGATGATCGCGGTATCGACCTTGAAGCGCTCCATGAAGCTGATCGTCGCCGGCCCGAAGGCGGCGCTGTCATCGGCCCGCACCTCGCCGCCCGCAAGATAGACGCGGTTGCCGTCGCCCTGCGACAGGCGCTGGGCGATCGGCGCCGAGTTGGTGACGACGGTCAGGCGGCGGTGCGCCTTCAGCGCCTCGGCAACGTAGACATTGGTGCTGCTGGTGTCGATCATCAGCGATTCGCCGTCGGCGATCTCCTTGGCGACGGCCTGGGCGATGAGCTGCTTGGCCGGCATGTTGGCCATCAGGCGCCGCTGCAGGGGGTGATCCTCGCGCCGGTCGGGCCAGGCGACGCTGCCATGGCTCTTGGTCACCAGCCCCTTGGCGGCGAGCCAGCGGACGTCGCGTCGGACGGTCTCGGTCGAGACGTCCAGCGCTTTTGCCAGTACTGCCACCGTCGCCACGCGGTCGCGGCGCAGCTGCTCCAGCAGCTGTCCCTGGCGGCCGTTCAGCCGCAGGCTGGAGAGATCGCTCAGATCCGCATCAAGCATCGCTAGGCCCTCCGCACTCGTCTTCCGGAAATCCGATTCATCTGGCAGCAGCAATCTGCAATTCTAGTTGCCCGGCAACCCGAGCCGCCGCCGCATCCGCCGCGCACCCGCGACAATCAGGCGATCGGCGACTATCCCGAGAAAGGCGACGCAGAGCCCGGCCACGACACCGCGTCCGCCATCGGCCTTGGCAAGCGAAACGTATACCTCCAGGCCGAGATCCCGGGTCCCGACCAAGGCGGTGATCACCAGCATCGACAGCGCCATCAAGACCGTCTGGTTGATTCCCAGCATGATTTCCGGCATGGCGAGCGGCAGTTGAACCCGCCAGAACATCTGGCGCCGGGTGCACCCCATTGCGGCGGCGGCTTCCAGCAGATGCGGCGCCACCTGCTGGATGCCGTGGGTCGTATAGCGGATGGCCGGCGCCACGGCGAAAAGGACGATGGCGATCAGCGCCGACACGTCGCCGATCCGAAGCAGCATGACGACGGGGATGAGGTAGACGAAGCTGGGCAGCGTCTGCAGCGTATCGACGACGACGGTCAGAACACGGTTCGCCGCCGGGCTGCTAGCGCCCCAGGCGCCGAGCGCCATGCCGATCACCGTTGCGATCAAGGCAGAGATCGAGCAGAGGTAGACCGTGATCATGGTCTTCTCCCACAGCCCGGTCACCGCACAGAACAGCATCAAGAGGGTTACCAGGAGCGAGAGCCGCCAGCCGCCAAGCTGGAAGCCGAGCAGTCCGATCGTCGCGACGACGAAGATCCAGGGGAGTTCCACCAGGAACGCCTTGATCGGGTTGAGGAACTTGAGCAGCAGCCAGGTGCGGCCGGCGTCGATCGTGTCGAAATAATTGACATTGATCCAGGCCACCAGGTCCATGAAGCTCGTGCCCGACTTGATGGTCCATTCAGGCGGGATATGGGCCAAGGCGGGAAGGACGAGGCCGAGCAATGTCGTGACCGCGAGCCAGATCGCCGAGAGGATCAGATAGGGATGGCGCTGCCACAGGCTTGCACCCGGCGGAACGGGAACAAAAGTCTTCTCCGCCGCCGCCTTGCTGATTCGATCGAGCGAAACAGCAACTAGGATGAGCGCCGATCCGGCGACCAGCCCCTTGTCGACGTCAAGCGCCCGAAGCGCCATGAGCACGTCATAGCCCAGGCCGCCGGCGCCGATCATCGAAGCGATGATGACCATGTTGAGGGTCATCATGATCACCTGGTTGACGCCGACCATCAGCAGCGGCTGCGCGGTGGGCACCATGACACGCCAGAGCTTCTGCTGGCGGGTGCAACCGGTCATGTCGGCGAAGGATTGTATTTCCTCCGGTACCTGCTCCAGCGCCAGCTTTGTCGCCCGCACCATCGGCGGGGCGGCGAAGATGATGGTAGCGATCAGCGCCGGCACCGGACCCAAGCCGAACAGCAGCAGGATCGGCACCAGATAGGCGAAGGCAGGCATGGTCTGCGCCATGTCGAGCGAGGGCCGGATGAACCAGGTATCGATCAGCGGAACGCGATAGGCGAGCACGCCAAGCAGCATGCCGACGGCGACGCCGACCGGCGCGCAGATGATGACCGAGGCCAGGGTCAGCATGGTGCTGTCCCACTGGCCGAACACGGCGACATAGGCGAAACACACGAAACTGAGAACGGCGACCCGGATACCGCCATAGGCATAGCCGGCCAAGGTAAAAACGCCGATCACGCCCAGCCAGGAGAGTCGCGGGAAGATCTCTTCCTGCCCGTTGAGGATGAACCCCTTGGCTAGTGCCGCCTGGACGAAGCGCAAGGGCACATCCAGAAGGGTGGCAATGGCCCGGGTGAAGGGCTGAAGGTTCTCGACGCACCATTTCACCGCGGCGCCGATCCAGGCGGCGAAGGGCATCACCAGCGCGCGCGGATACTTTACCGCCCAGGCGATGGTCTCCGGGTGCATCCAAAGAAATGTACCGACGATCAGCAGCGCCAGCCAGAGGAACCATAGATGGCTCCGTGGCGTCCTGCCCAACGTGATCGCCAGGTCGGTCATGACCGGGCGTCTTTGCCGATCAATGTGTCGATGACGGACTGCAGTGCCAGCGTGCCGACCGCGGCGCCGGAATCGTCGATCACCGAACAGGGCTGGCCCGCCTTGATCATGCCCGGCGCCAGATCGGCGATCTTGTCGCTGGCCTTGACTTGGCCGCCCGTGACGCCATTCAACGGCCCCATGATGCTGCGCGCTGTCACGACCTTGGCGCGCTGCACGTTGCGGGTGAAAGCGGCGACATAGTCGGTTGCCGGATTGAGCACGAGCTCTTCCGGCGTCCCGATCTGGATCACCGACCCGTCCTTCATGATGGCGATCCGGTCGGCCAGCTTGATCGCCTCGTCGAAATCGTGGGTGACGAACATCATGGTCTTTTTCAAGACCTTCTGCAGGCGGATGAGTTCGTCCTGCATCTCGCCGCGGATCAAGGGATCCAGGGCGGAAAACGGCTCGTCGAGAAACCAGAGTTCGGGCTTCACCGCCAGGCTGCGGGCAATTCCGACACGCTGCTGCTGACCGCCGGAAAGCTGGGTCGGATAGGCGTCTTCGCGGCCGCCGAGACCGACCAGATCGATCATTTCCCGAGCCCGGGTCTCGCGTTCCTTCTTGCCGACGCTCTGGATCGCCAGCGGGAAGGCAACATTGGCGAGTACCGTCAGGTGAGGCAGCAGGGCGAAGTGTTGGAACACCATGCCCATCTTGTGCCGGCGAATTTCAATGAGTTCCGCCTCGCTGGCCTTCAACAGATCACGCCCTTCCAGCAGGACCTCGCCGGCGCTGGGCTCGATCAGCCGCGACATGCAGCGCAGCAAAGTCGACTTGCCGGAGCCGGACAGGCCCATCACGATGAAGATCTCGCCTTCGGCGATCTCCAACGAAACATCGCGCACGCCGGCGAGCATGCCGGATGCCTTGAGCGCCTCCTGGGTCGGAGACGGATTGGCGGCCAGGAACGCATCGGCGCCCCGGCCGAACATCTTCCATACGCCGCGGCAGGCGAGCTTCACCTTGCGGCCGTCGGTCATTTCCATGGTCACTTATACGTCGAAAGCCAAAGAAAACAGGAGCGTCTCACCGACAGATCGCGTCGGCAAGGCGCTCCCATCCGTGCATGCCTTTTCTTGGGCCTACTTCGCCCATCCGTCGATCGTGGCCTGATTCTTGGCGATCCAGGCATCGGCGACTTCATCGATCGACTTCTTGTCGAGATCGACCTGACCAGACATCGCATTCAGATCTTCCACCGCAATCGTGTAGTTGGTGGTGATCTTGTGGGCGACCGGCCATTTGTCCTTCATCCCGCCCCACACATACTTCCAGATTTCGCCATGCGGCTTGCCGCAATCATAGGCGAGATCGGGATTGCCGCCCCATTTCGGGTCGGTGTAGCACTCCGGGGCGTATTCCGGGAACTGGATCCATTCGCCCTTGTACTTGCTTGTCGCCCAATGCGGGCTGTAGACCCAGAGCATGACCGGGGCCTTGCGCTGATAGGCAGATTCCAGTTCGGCGAACATCGCCCCTTCCGATCCGGCGCGAATGACCTCGAAGGGCAGACCCAGGGCCTCGACGCGTTCCTCGTCAAATCCGCCCCAGGTCGAGGGTCCAGCTATGTACCGGCCCTTCGGCGCGGTTTCCGGGGTGGAGAAGGCCTCGGCGCATTTCGGGTCCTTCAGGGCGTTCCAGTCCGGCAGTCCCGGGCATTTTTCCTTCATGTATTCCGGGAACCACCATTCTTCCTTGGCCTTTGGTCCCAGCTTGCCGGCGTTCTCGGTCTTGCCGCTGTCGTCGGCCGCCTTCATGGCCTCGCCGGCGGTGGTGTCCCAGTATTCCATGCCGACGGTGAGGTCGCCGGTCTGCAGGCCCGTCTGCAGGCTGGAGAGATAGTCGGACGTCACGAGTTCCACGTTGTAGCCGTGCGCCTTCAGGATCTTCCCGAGAATCGTCGCATTGATGTTGACGCTGGTCCAGTCGAACAGCGCGATCTTGATCGGGTCGGAGCTTTCGGGGGTTTGCGCCTGGACGGCGCCGGACCCGACACCGGCAAGCGCCAGTGTCATCACAGCGGCGCCAGCCACGCCGCGCAGCGAGTTCAGCATTTCATATCTCCCAAACGAAGTTGCCAAAGCTGTCAATGCGCGGCTCTTTGCGGCCACTGCAATCCCACATCAAAGTCCATTCGTTGCCCATAAATCAAGCGAAAATTGGTCAATTGGTGTGGCTTCAGTGTCAAAAATGCTCGGGAGCCAAGGCGAGTGTGCTGGCTGCACCGCTGGCGACCTGGGCGGCAAGGCTGGCGGCTCCAGGCAGGACATTGTCCGCATAGAAGCGGGCCGTGATGATCTTCGCCTCGGCAAAATCCCTGTCCCCGGTGTCTTCCCCGATCCGACGGGCGGCCGCCATCGCCCCTCGCATCAGCAGCCAGCCGCCCAATACGGTGCCGACCAGGCCGAGAAACGGCGTCGCCACGGCCAGGGCCGACTTCATGTCGCGCTTGCCTTCGATCAGCAGGTGGTCGACCGCGGTGGTCAAGAGATGCAGGTTGGGCGACAGCCGCTCCTTCATGGCCCGCAGGTCCTCGCTGCTGAAGGTCGAGATTTCCTCGAGGCTGGCGGCCATCGCGGTCTGCAGCCCATGCATCGCCTGGCCGCCGTCGCGCAGGAGCTTGCGTCCGAGGAGATCGATCGCCTGGATGCCGTTGGTCCCCTCGTAGATTGAGGCGATGCGCGCATCGCGATAATATTGCGCCGCGCCCGTCTCCTCGATGAAACCCATGCCGCCGTGAATCTGCACGCCGATCGAGGCCACCCGTTCGCCCTGGTCCGTGCACCACGCCTTGGCGACCGGGATCAGCAGGTCGGTCAGAGCCTGGTGGCACTTGCGCGCGGCGGGATCCGGATCGCGCTTGGCGCGGTCCAGGGCCCCGGCGGTGAAATAGGCGATCGAACGCATCGCCTCGGTCAGGGCCCGCATCGTCATCAGGTTCCGCCGAACGTCGGGATGGTGCAGAATCGGCAGGCTGGTGCCGGCGGGTGCGCCGATGACGGCACTCTGGACCCGGCCCTTGGCGTAGCCGACCGCCTGCTGGTAGGCGCGGTCGGCGATCGCCAGTCCCTGCACACCCACCGCCAGGCGGGCGTTGTTCATCATGGTGAACATGTATTCCAGTCCGGCATGCGGTTCGCCCACGAGGTCGCCCAGGGCGCCCTCGCCATCGCCATAGGCCATGACGCAGGTCGGCGAGGCGTGGATGCCGAGCTTGTGTTCGATCGAGACGCAGCGCAGGTCGTTGTGGGCGCCGAGACTGCCGTCCGGCTTGATCAAGTACTTGGGAACGATGAAAAGCGAGATTCCCTTCGAGCCCTTCGGCGCATCCGGCAGCCGCGCCAGCACCAGGTGGATAATGTTCTCGGCCAGATCGTGCTCGCCGTAGGTGATGAAGATCTTCTGGCCCTTGATGCGATAGCGGTCGCCGTCCGGCGTGGCCTTGGTCTTGATTGCGCCCAGGTCCGAGCCGGCCTGGGGCTCGGTGAGGTTCATCGTGCCGGTCCATTTCCCGGCGATCATATTGGCCAGATAGGCGGCCTTCTGCCGGGCGCTGCCATGCACCTGCAGCGCCTCGATGGCGCCCTGGGTCAGCAGGGGGCAGAGGGCGAAGGACATGTTGGCTGCGTTCCACATCTCCTGCAGGGCCGTGGTCAGGGCCCAGGGCATGCCTTGGCCGCCGAACTCCGGGTCGAAGGCGACGGAATTCCACCCGGCCTCGCCGAACTGGCGATAGGCCTCGGGGAAGCCGTCCGGCGTGCGGACCTTGCCGTTCTCGGCGCGGCTGCCCTGCTGGTCGCCGGAATAGTTGAGCGGTGCCAGGACCCCGCCGGCGAACTTCGCCGCCTCCTCGAGCACGGCGGCGACGGTATCGGGCGAGGCATCCTGGTAGCCGGGCAATGCGGCGATTTCCGGCAGGCCGGCGATGTCCTGCAGGGTGAACAGGATATCCTTGACCGGTGCAACATAGTCGCTCATGCGCCCTCTCCGGGATTCGATCTTCCGCGATGATGCGCTGGATCGGCGGTCTTGCAAAGGGTCGTCAGAGCAGCTTCCCGGGATTCATCAGATTGTCGGGATCCAGGATCCGCTTGATGCGGCGCATCAGGTCGATCGCCGTCGGCGACTTGTACGTCGCGAGCTCGTCGCGCCGCAGCTGCCCGATCCCGTGTTCGGCGCTGACGCTGCCGTCGAAGATGGCGACGATGTCGTGCACCAGGCGGTTGAGTTCCGGGGTCCTTGCCTGGAATGCCGCATTGTCCCAGGCCGGGGGCGGCGTCAGGTTGAAATGGATGTTGCCGTCGCCGAGATGGCCGAACGGCACGATGCCGATCATCGGATCGAGGGCATTCAGCGCGTGGCTGGCGGTTCGGATGAACGACGGTACGTCGGCCACCTTGACCGCGATGTCGTGCTTCACGCTGCCGCCGCGCAGGCGCTGGCCCTCGACGATCGCCTCGCGCAGGCGCCAGAGGTCGGCGCGCCGGGCCTCGGTCTCGGCGATGACGGCATCGAGAATGAGGCCATCCGCCATCGCCTCGCCGAGCGCCCGCTCGACCGCGTTCTCGAGATCGACCTCGGCGGCGCTGGTCGCCGCCTCGATCAGCACGAAATAGTCGTGGGGCCCGGCGATCGGATTGGAGACGCCGGGAACGAACCGCAGCGCAAGGTCGATGCCCGAGAGCGGGATGAGCTCGAAACTGACCAGCTGATCGGCGCTGGCCGCGCGGCATCGGTTCAGGAGCTCGATGCTGGCCTCGAGGTCACGCAGGGCGGCAAAGGCGGTCACCCGTTTGCGCAGCTTGGGATGGAGCTTGAGCACGGCCGCGGTGATGATCCCCAGCGTACCCTCGGAACCGATGAAAAGCTGCTTGAGGTCGTAGCCGGTATTGTCCTTGCGCAGGCCCTTGAGGTCGCTGAGGACCTGCCCGTCCGGCAGCACCACTTCGAGGCCCAGCGTGAGATCCCGCGTATTGCCGTAGCGCAGCACGTTGATGCCGCCCGCATTGGTCGCCAGATTGCCGCCGATCTGGCAGCTGCCCTCGGCGCCGAGGCTGAGGGGAAAGAACTGGTCGACGGCATCGGCGGCCTGCTGGATGCTGGCGAGAATGCAGCCGGCTTCGACGGTGATGGCGTGGTTGAGCGGGTCGACGCCGCGCACCCGGTTCATCCGCCGCAGGTTGACCAGGAGGGCGGCTCCGCTGCCGTCCGGCGTGCCGCCGCCGACCAGGCCGGTATTGCCGCCCTGCGGGACGATCGGCACCCGGTGGCGGGCGGCAAGCTTGACGGTCGCCGCGACCTCGGCGGTGCTGGCGGGGCGGGCGAGCGCCAGCGCCCGCCCGGTGAAGACCCCGCGCCAGTCGGTGAGGAGCGGGCCGAGGGCATCCGCGTCGGTGGCGACGCCTTTCGGCCCGAGCAGCTCTTTGAGTTCGGCGAGGAATGCGTCGCGGTCGGTCATTTGCCCATCTTCCGCGAAGCCTTCGCGGGCGGCAAGCGCCCTCGGCTCAGCGCCGCGGCGCCGCGGCCCGCCGCAGCCGGTCGTTGATCGCGAGGCCAAGGCCGGCTTCCGGGATCGGCATTACGGCGATACCGGCGGGTCCAGGCCGGTCGAGGTCGCGCAGCATGGCGAAGAGGTTGGCGGCGGCCTCGGTGACGTCGCCGGCGGGGCTGAGATTGAGCATCACCGGCGCCGACAGATGGGTCGGCCCAAAGGCCAGAAGCGCCTCGCCGGGCCGGAGGTCGGTGGCATTGACCCGGACCGGAAGTCTCGGCGCGTAATGGCTGGCGAGCTGGCCCGGGCTGCGCAGCCCCGCCGCCGCGTCGTCGCCCGGGTCGGGGCCGATCTCGACCCCCGTCTCCAGCACCGCCTCGATCTCGGCCCGGGAGACGCCGCCAGGCCGCAGCAGCTGGGGGGTGGCGCCGACCAGGCTGAGCACCGTGGATTCCACGCCGATGCTGCAGGGACCGCCGTCGAGCACCATCGCCACCTTGTCGCCGAGCCCGGCAACAACATGTTCCGCCCGGGTCGGGCTGACGCCGCCGGAGGGATTGGCGCTGGGCCCGGCCAGCGGCAGGCCGCAGATCATCAGCAGGGCCTGGGCCGCGGGATGCGCCGGGACCCGGAGCGCGACCGAATCCAGGCCGGCGCTGACCAGCAGGGAAAGGGCGCAATTGCTGCGGCGCGGCAGGACCAGGGTGAGGGCGCCCGGCCAGAACCGCCGCGCCAGGGCCGCCGCCGCCGGGGGAAATTCCGCATGGCGGGCGGCCTCCGTCGGGCTGCCGACATGGACGATCAGCGGATTGAAGGTCGGACGGCCCTTGGCCGCATAGATCGCGGCAACGGCCCGGTCGTTGGTGGCGTCCCCGGCGAGGCCATAGACGGTCTCGGTGGGAAAGCCCACGAGTTCTCCCGCCTGCAGGGCACGGGTGGCCCGCGCCAGGTTGCCGACCGTCGGCTCCAGGATCGGCGCCGTCATCCGGCGGCACGCCGCCCGCGGGCAATGAAATGCGGGTTGCGCAAGCCGGGCTTGCCGTACCGCAGCGGGCTTCCGTCCAAGGTGGTCACCGAGCCGCCGGCATTCTCCAGCACCGCCTGCCCGGCCGCGGTGTCCCATTCCATGGTGGGGCCGAAGCGGGGATAGAGATCCGCCGCGCCCTCGGCGACCCGGCAGAATTTCAGCGAACTGCCGGCGACCACGGTGCCGGCGATGGGTTCCCCCATGGTTTCCGCCCGGGCCAGTTCCTGCGCCGCATGCGAGCGGCTGATGGTCATGATGGCGCCGTCGGCGGGGGTTGTGCGGACCCCGATCCGCTCCGCCGGGGCATCGCCCTGCCGGCGTTCCGCATTGCCCGCCACCCCGGCATAGGTGACGCCAAGGACCGGCAGATGCACCACGCCCAGCACCGGCACGCCGTCCACGATCAGGGCGATGTTCACGGTGAATTCGCCGTTCCGGGCGATGAATTCCTTGGTGCCGTCCAGGGGATCGACCAGCCAGAACATGGTGGGAGTTCCGGTCGGCAGGCCCTTTGCCGCAGCCTGTTCCTCGGCGACCACCGGGATCTCCGGGGTCAGGCTAGCGAGGCCGTCCAGGATCACCCGTTCCGCCGCCACATCCGCATCGGTCACCGGCGACTGGTCCACCTTGCGCTGCGGGGTGAAATCGCCCTCGTAAATGCGCAGGATCACCGCGCCGGCCCGGCGCGCAAGGTCCACCAATTCGCCCGTCAGGGCCGTCTGATCCATATGCCTGGGCTCGATCCAATGCTGCGCGGCGACGTCGCGGGCATGTCTATATGGCCCATGCCCGACCTGGCAAGGGTCTCAACCAAGGCCTTGATCAGTCTGCGAAATTTGGAAGATTTCGGCCGGAATCAGACGGCGAGCGGCGGCTCGCGGCTGGGCGTGGGTCGGCCCGCGGCGGCCTCCCCGCCGGGCCCGGCGTCGAGGCTGCGGAGCAGATCGCCGAGTGCGTCTTCCTGCGCGCTGGACAGGCCGGCGGCTTCCGTCGCCGGTGCCACGTCCTGCCCTGCGGCGGGCTGATCGGTCAGCAGCGCCCCGCTATGGGCGGCGATCTTGCGGATGAGCTCGTCGGCGTCGATCGGTTTCGGCACGAAATCGTTCATCCCGGCCTCCAGGCAGCGGCGGCGGTCGTCCTGCATGGCATTGGCGGTCATGGCAATGATCGGGATGCTGAGCCCGGCGCCGCCGAGATCGCGGATCCGGCGGGTCGCCTCCAGCCCGTCCATCTCCGGCATCTGCATGTCCATCAGGATCGCGTCGTAGCTGCGCTGGCGCACGGCCTGGACGGCCTCCAGGCCGTTGCCGGCAACGTCGCAGCGCAGCCCGGCCTTGGCCAGGATGGTCGTCACCAGCATCTGGTTGACGTGATTGTCCTCGGCCACCAGGACGCGCAAGGGGCGGTCGACCCGGCGATTGCCGATCTTGGCGGCACGCTTCGCGTCGCGGACACCCGGCTGGACGACCCCCATCGCCTTGGCGATCGCCGTGATCAGCACCGAGCGCCGGACCGGCTTCGGCAGCGTGTCGTCGAAGCCGAGTTCGGCCGACTGCTCGGCAGTGAGCAGCGATGCCGAGGAGGAGAGGATGGCCTTCTCGATGCGCACCCGCGGTAGCCGGCGCACCGCCGCGAGGAATTCGGGGCCGGTCAGGTTCGGCATCATGTGATCGATCACCGCCAGGGCGATCGGCCGTTCCGGCGGTGCCCGGCGCAGCTCGGCCAGCAATACCTCCGGATCGTCGAAGCTCATGATATTGGCGCCGAAACCGGTCATGTAGAGCTCGAAGATCTCCCGGTTGATCGGGTTGTCGTCGAGGATGAGGACGGTCCGGTCGTGCAGCGCGTCGGCAATCGCGCCGGCGGCATCCTGAACGACACCGCTGCTGGCGGCGAAGCGGGCGGTGAACCAGAATGTGCTGCCGGAGGGGGCGCGGGTCCGGGACGTGACGCCAATCTCGCCCCGCATCATCTCGACGATCTGCCGGCAGATGGCCAGGCCGAGGCCGGTCCCGCCGAAGCGCCGGGTCATCGAGGCGTCGACCTGGCTGAAGGGGGAGAACAGCTTGGCCCGGGCGGCTTCCGGCACGCCGATGCCGGTATCGCGCACCGAGAAGCGCAGCATCACCCCATCGGCACTGCGTTCCGCCAGCTCGACGATCAGGCTGACCCCGCCGGATTCGGTGAATTTCACCGCATTCGACAGCAGGTTGATGAGCACCTGGCGCAGGCGGCCCGGATCGCCGATCAGGGCACCGGGCACGTCCGGACTGACGAAACTCGCCAGCTCGATGCCCCGGCTATGCGCCCGTGCCGAGATCAGGTCGATGGTGCTGTCGATCATGGGGATGAGCTCGAAGTCGATCGTTTCCAGTTCCAGCTTGCCGGCCTCGATCTTGGCGAAATCCAGGATGTCGTTGATGATGCCGAGGAGGGATTCGCCGGATTGCTGCAGCACTTCGACGAAATGCCGCTGCTGCGGCTGCAGGGTCGTATCGGCCAGCAGGCCGGCCATGCCGAGGACGCCGTTCATCGGCGTGCGGATCTCGTGGCTCATCGTTGCCAGGAACTGGGTCTTCGCCACGTTCGCCAGTTCGGCCTGCTCCTTGGCGACACGGAGGTCCTGCGTCATGCCCAGGGCGAGGCTCTGCGCCTGGACCTGGGCCCGGCTGAGCGACCAGACGATGCCCGCCGTGAGCAGGCTGACACAGATACCGCCGAGGAGGACCAGCATCGGCATCCGATGCTCCTGGGCACTCAGTTCGGCCACGCGGCCGCGGAAGACCAGGGTCAGCTTCTCCTCGCCGAACTCGAAGATGTCCTTCTGCACGAACTCGGTATTGGCGGCGGTGAAGGCATGGTGATAGGTGGCGGCCTTGCGTGCGAGGCCGGACGTGTCGGCCTGGCCGCCGTGCTGCGCGATCAGGTTCTCGGGCAATTCGGGGCCAAAGAACAGGCGCACGTCGATGCGCGGATCGACTTCGGCCAGCGTGTCGTTCACCACCTGGTCGAGCCGGATCGGCAGGGCCACCCAGCCGGCCAGCGATTCCCGCCGCTCGCCAACCGTCCGCGGATGGGATCCGGCCCGGTAGACCGGAGCGAAGATCATCGAGGTACCGGCGAAGGAGCCGGTTTCCGGTCCCAGCGCCTTGGACAGGGTCGTGCGATCGGACGTCATCGCACGGTCGGCCGCCTGGCGCAGCCGGCGGTCGGAGGCGAGATCGCTCCCGAGATAGGTGCTGCTCTGGCTTGCCGGCTCGAACAGCAGGACAAGATACGCGCGATCCGGCTGCGGCTCGGCGAAGCTGCGGGAAACCGCCTCCGCAGCGCGTTTCTCCTGGTCCGTGCCGCCCGTCGCATCGGACTGCATCAGCAGGCGCTCGACATATCCGGCGCCGATGACGCCGGGCAGGCTGCGCCAGTTCAATTTTTCGGTGAAAGTCGCCCAGGCATCGGGATCCCGTTCGGCGACGGCGCGGGCCGCGCCGCGGCCGAGTTCCGCAAACAGCTGCAGTCGATTGAGGCTCTCGTTGACCCGCTTCTTGGCGCGGTCGATCTGGTGCACAAACCGTTCTTTGGCAGCGACATCGACCTGGTCGTGGATCGAATAAGCCAGGTAGTAGGAAACCAGGATGCCCCCGAACAGCAGGACCAGCGGCGCCAGGACGGCGCGCAATCGCCGGCGCATGAGGGCCAAGCCCGGGCGCCCGGTTCCGGAGTCAGAAGCTGGCGGATCCCCACTCATTCCGATCGGTTCGACTCAATCCGGGGTTGATATGATCTGCTCAATCATGATGTTTAACGGGTACAATCTGAAAGAACGGTTAAAGGCCCTACTCTAAGATCCCGTTCCGGCAGGAGAATGCCGATCGGCACGGGATGGCAGACCGCGTCCCCCGCTGCGGGACGGCTAGGCGGCCGGCGGGCGGCTGTCGGCCACTTCATCGAAGGATCGCAGCAGATTGTCGAGGGCGCGCTCCTGCTCGCCGGAGAGCTCGGCCGCCACCCCGCCGAGGGGTGCCGCCGCCATCTCGATGGTGTTGAGCTCGACATGGGTATGGACGGCAATCTTGCGGATCAACTCCTCGGCATCGATCGGCTTGGCGATGAAGTCGTTCATGCCGGCTTCCAGGCAGCGGCGCCGGTCCTCCTGCATGGCATTGGCCGTCATCGCCAGGATCGGCAGGGTCAGGGCGGCACCGCCCAGATCGCGGATGCGCCGGGTCGCCTCCAACCCATCCATCTCCGGCATCTGCATGTCCATCAGCACCAGGTCGAAGCCGCGCTGGCGGATCGCCTCCAGGGCCTCGTGCCCGTTCGCGGCGACATCGATGCGCGCTCCCGCCCGGCCGAGGATGGCGGTGACCAGCAGCTGGTTCACCTGATTGTCCTCGGCCACCAGGATGCGCAGGTTGCTGCCGGCGGCGAAGCGCGGAATGCTCTGGGGGACCGCCGTGTCAGCGGCCTGGTGCGGAGTGACGCCGAAGGCCTCCGACAGGCAGGCGATGAACTGCTGGCGGCGGACCGGCTTCGGCAGGACGGAATCGATGCCGGTCTCCGCGGCCTGGTTGCGCCCGACGAAGATCGCCGAGGACGAGAGGATGATGTGCCCGACCTTGACCTGCGTCAGCTGCTTGAGTTCGGCGATGAACTCCACGCCGGACATGTTCGGCATCATGTGATCGATGATCGCCAGCGCGAACGGTTCCTCCGGCGGCGCCACGGCGAGTTCCTCCAGCAGGATCTCGGGCTCGGCGGCGCTGCGGGAGTGGCCGCCCAGGCTGGCGACGTAGCGCTCGAAGATCTCCCGGTTGACCACATTGTCGTCGAGGATGAGCACGTGCTTGCCCTGCAGCAGCGTCGACCAGTCGGCGCGATCGTCGATCACGGCGCCGCGCGGCGGCGCAAACAGCATGGTGAACCAGAACGTGCTGCCGCTGCGCTCGCTGGTGCGCGAATCGACCCCGATATGCCCGCCCAGCAGCTCGATGATCTGCTTGCAGATCGCGAGGCCCAGGCCGGTGCCGCCGAACCGCCGAGTGGTCGAGGCATCGACCTGGCTGAAGCGATCGAAGAGGCGCGACTTCGCCTCCTCGGGAATGCCGATGCCGGTGTCGCGGACGGCGATCCGCAGCTTGCAGCCGCTCTCGTCCTCGCGTGCCATCTCGACGATGACGTTGACGCCGCCGGTCTCGGTGAACTTGACGGCGTTGGACAGCAGGTTGAGCAGGACCTGGCGCAGGCGGCCCGGATCGCCGTTCACCGTGGTCGGAACGTCGGGCGAGATGAAGCTGGCGAGCTCGATACCCTTGGTCTGGGCCCGCGACGCCATCAGTTCGATCGTGCTGTCGATCACCGGCGCCAGTTCGAAGTCGACGTGCTCCAGCTCGAGCTTGCCGGACTCGACCTTGGCGAAGTCCAGGATGTCGTTGATGATCCCCAGCAGGGATTCGCCGGACTGCTGCAGGACCTGGACGAAATGCGCCTGCTCGGAATCGAGCTTGGTGTCGGCCAGCAGCCCGGCCATGCCGAGGACGCCGTTCATCGGGGTCCGGATCTCGTGGCTCATGGTGGCGAGGAACTGCGTCTTGGCGATGCTGGCGGACTCCGCTGCCTCCTTGGCGATGCGCAGGTCATGGGTCATGCCCGCGGCGAGGAGTTCCGCCTTGCTGCGGGCCGCGCCGATCGACCAGACGACGGCACCGGTCAGCAGCGCGCCGGCGATGCCGCCGACGAGGACGATCAGCGGCATGAACCGTTCGGCGTAGTCGAGGGCGGAATAGGCGGTGAATTCCAGCGTCAGGCTCTGTCCGGCGAAGGCAAGCGTGCGCTGGCGGCGGAACGACAGGCTGGCGTTGCCGTCGGCACCGGGCTTCGCCGGCTTCGCGTCGCGGGAATCCGCCAGCAGCGCCGCCGTGTCGAACAGCAGGCGGGTGGGGTCGGGTCGTGAACCGAGGTAGACGCGGACGTCGAGCACGCCCTTCACCTCGTCCAGGGTCCCAGCCATGGTCTCCGCCATGACGATCGGCATGGCGATCCACCCCTGGATCGCGGCCTGCCGCTCTTCGAAGGTGTAGGGATCGGTGTCGTTCCGATAGACCGGCGCCAGGAACATCAGCCCCGGGCGGTCCTGCTTGTCCTGCGGCAGGTGGATGAGGTTGTCGGTCACCGTGATGCCGCCCTGGTTCACTGCCCATTCCGCCGCATGGCGCAGCGTCAGGTCGGAGGCGAAATCGAAGCCGATCAGGTTCTTGTTGAACTCGGCGGGCTCGATGAACCGCATTGCATAGACGTAGTCGGGCAGCGGGTCGGCGCCGCCGACGATCTTGAAATCCGGCTGCCCGTCCGCGCGGACGCGGCGCAGGAACGCATCGACCTCCGGCCTGCGGACCCGCTCGACGTAGCCGAGACCGAGGGCACCGGGAACGTTCAGCCAGTCCAGGGTGACGACGAAGCGATGCCAGCCGTCGCGGGTAACCGAATCGCTCGAGCGGTAAAGGCCGCGCGCCATCTGCATGACCAGCTGGTAGCTGTTGATGCGGTCATAGACCCGCTTGTTGACGCGCTCCACCAGATGGCTGGTGCGCTCGGCATTGGCCTCGCGGATCTCGCGCGAGACAATGGTGCTGACCGCGATGGTAAAGAGCACGCCGAACAGGACGACGACGATCGGCCAGCGTATGGCTTTCCATGCCGCGCGCCGATACGCGCGGGTGTCGGCGATCTCGTTCGGCTGAACGGACGTTGACAAGCCCTGGATACCCTGTACCGGTGCGGCGCCGGCGACACCGCAAATCACGTCGATATTCCAAGGTGAAGTTGAATTTTTAGTTAATTGCCGCCCGGTATCGCAGTCCCGAGGTGCAGCCTAGGCGTTTGAAATGGAAGGGCAAAATCGCCGTGTCAGCGATCGCGCTCGGCGAGATAGGCGCCGGCAAGCTCGATCAGGCGCTCCCGCCCGAAGCTCGGTTCGTGGCCGGCATGAACCACCGTGACCGGCAGGTCGCGGAGCCGCTTCATGGTGCGTATATAGGTTGGGATATGCGAGGTCAGGAAATCGTCCAGCAGCGGACCGTCGTAGATCGCGTCGCCGGAGAACAGCGTTCCGGTCGAGGCCTCCCACAGGCCGATCGAACCCGGCGAGTGGCCGGGGAGATGCAGCACCTCGAACTGCCGGTCGCCAAGGTCGACGATCGAACCCTCTTCGACGATCTCGGTCACCTTGGCCGGCAGGATCCGGTAGGACCGGAGATCGTAGCCCGCATGCGGCAGGGCGGTGATCAGTCCGCCGTCGATCGGATAGTGCGCCACCCGGTGCCTGACCGGCTCGCCGTCGCCGAAATCGGCATAGAGCAGGGTCCCCTCCGGTGCGGGTGATCGCAGATTGGCGGCCTCGTGGCGGTGCACGATGCTGGCGTCGAATTCGTGATGTCCGCCGATATGGTCGGCATGGGTGTGGGTTGCAACCGCGGCGACCGGCTTGTCGAGGAGATGCCTTGCCGCCTCGACCAGGCTGGCGAAGCCCATGCCGGTATCGATCATCAGGTCGCGGTCGCGCCCGCGCACATGCCAGATGTTGCAGCGCATGAAGGGGATGACATGCGGCTCGCAGAGCAGGGTAATGCCGTCGTCGATGCGTTGGATTTCGAACCAGCGATCGGCGATCGGCAGCATGCCTAGCGCCCGATGAACTTCGCCGCACGTTTCTCCAGGAAGGCCTGTACGCCTTCGCGGAAGTCCTCGGTCTCGGCGGCCTGGGGCTGGAGTTCCGCTTCCAGGGCCAGTTGCTGCTCCAGCGAATGGTGGCCGCTGGCATTCATCGCCTGCTTCATCAGCGCCAGGGCGCGGGTCGGCAGGGCGGCAAGCCGGGCGGCGAGGGCGTCGATCCTGGATGGGAATTCTGCATCCGGGACAACTTCCCAGATCAGGCCCCATTCCGCGGCGGACCGGGCGCTGATCGTATCGCCGAGCAGCGCCATGCCGAGGGC
Organism: uncultured Rhodospirillaceae bacterium; assembly: GCA_964551505.1. GTDB lineage: Bacteria > Pseudomonadota > Alphaproteobacteria > Dongiales > Dongiaceae > Dongia. The sequence continues at coordinate 24,166 of CAZKDH010000023.1, read as the reverse complement.
CCGGGCATGGCCGACCAGGCGCGGCAGGAAATAGGTCCCGCCGGCGTCGGGAATGAGCCCGATTCGGGCGAAAGCCATGGTGAAGGTGGCGCTTTCGGCGGCAATGACGATGTCGCAGGCCAGCGCCAGGTTGGCCCCCGCGCCGGCGGCGACGCCGTTGACGGCACCGATCACCGGGATGTCGAGGCCGCGGATCTGCCGCACGATCGGGTTATAGAGCCGCTCGACGGTGTTGCGTACCGCCCGGCCGTCGGTGACCGCGCCGGCCTCGCGCAGGTCCTGCCCGGCGCAGAAGCCGCGCCCGGCACCGGTGATGACCAGGGCGCGCAGGTCGGCATCGGCGGCGATGTCGGACAGGGCATCGCCGAGGTCACTCAGCATTCCGGAGGTCAGGCTGTTCAGCTTGTCCGGCCGGTTCAAGGTGAGGCGCAGGATGTCGCCGCGGCGGTCGAGAAGAAGTCTTGGCTCGCTCATCGGTCTTGGCTCATGATCGGCGCACGGACGGCGGTTGCGGGTGATGCGGGCGGATCATGCCATGATCGCCGCCGGGTCGCACCGGAAATTGTAGCGGCGGCAGAGTGGCGGCATGAGACTGGCGGTGATCGGCGCGGGCGTGAACGGCCTCATCGGCGTGGCGATGGGCGCCTGGGCGGCGCATGGCGCGGCGGGTGTGCTGGAGCCGGCGCAGATCGACTGGGTGCGGACCGGCGCCGCCTATCAGCTCTGGCATGCGGCGGCACTGCTCGGCCTCGCCGCCCTGGCAGGCCGCGCGCCGGCACGCGGCCTCACTGTCGCAGCCTGGTGCTTCTGCTTCGGCGCGCTGGGCTTTTCGTGTAGTCTCTATCTTCTGGCGGTTGCCGACTGGCGCTGGCTGGTCTGGCTGACGCCGGCCGGCGGGGCGGCGATGCTGGCGGGATGGATCGCGGTGATCGTCCAGGGTGTCTTGGGGTGGCGAGGGAAATTGCCGTGAAGCGTCTGGTTCTATCGGCGGCCTTGGTGCTCATGGCGATCGCCGCGCCGGCATCCGCCGAGGATCCGGCATCGGGCCCCAGCTTCGACTGCCAGCAGGCAAGTTCCACCCTGGACCGGGCGATCTGCGCCGATGCGGAGCTCGCCGGTCTCGATCGCGACATGGCGGCGAAATACCGCGCGGTCCTGGCGGCCGGCGACGACAGCGGGCGGGCGCTGATCGGCGACACCCAGCGGCAATGGGCGCATGCCCGGGCCGAGCGCTGCGCCCTGCCGCCGGACGGCGATGCCGGCGCCGACGCCGTGGCATGCCTGAAGCAGCTCTACCAGGCGCGGATCGCCGAACTGGCGGCGCTGCAGCCGGCCGGGGCCGTCGACCCGGTCGACTGGGTGCAAGGCCTCTGGCAGGTCGACAGGCTGGTCGGCGTCTCCGGCGGCACCCTCACCGAACCGGCGGCCAAGGGCTTCGTCGGCCGCCTGATCCTGCTGCAGCGCAGTGCCGTCGCCAGCCTCGCCGGCGAGAGCTGCGCCGGGCCGGATTTCCGCGTCCTCGCCGGCGATGCGGCGATGACCCGGCTGGACATCGCCTGCCTCGGCAACACCCTTGTCGAGCTGGCCTGGCAGCGCGGCGCCGCCACGCCGACGATCACCTGGATCGAGCGCGGTGCCACCTTCAGGCTGAAGCGGGTCGCCACCGCGACCCAGCTGATGCTGTCGCGCGGCCTGGGCCAGGGCGGGGCGCCGGGTCCGGGGGACGACGCCGAGCCGCTGGAATAGCCGGCCGATGGCCACCGCCCTCTATACCCATGGCGATTGCCTGGAACACGATACCGGCCGCGGCCATCCCGAGCGCATCCAGCGCCTCGCCGCGGTGCTGGCGAAACTGAAGGAGCCGGATTTCGCCGACCTCGTCTGGCGCTCGGCGCCGGAAGCGGCACCCGCCCAGATCGCCCGCATGCACGATCCGGCCTTCGTCGCCGAGGTCCTGGCGGCGGTGCCGGCGCAGGGCCTGGTGGCGCTGGACGGCGATACCGTGATCTCGCCCGGCTCGGGCCGCGCCGCCCTGCGCGCGGCGGGCGCGGTGACGACGGCGGTGGGCGCGGTGATCGCGGGCGAGGTGAAGAACGCCTTCTGCGCCGTCCGGCCGCCGGGGCATCACGCCGAACGCGACGTCGCCATGGGCTTCTGCATCTTCAACAACGTGGCGATCGGCGCCGCCGAGGCGCGCGCGGTGCATGGCCTCGCCCGGGTGGCGGTGGTCGATTTCGACGTCCATCACGGCAACGGCACCCAGCACATGTTCGCCGCCGATCCGGGCCTGTTCTACGCTTCGACGCACCAGATGCCGCTCTATCCCGGCACCGGCGGGCGCAGCGAACGCGGCGTCGGCAACATCTGCAACGCGCCGTTGCCGCCCTATGCCGGCTCCGCCGAGTTCCGCCGGGCGATGGCGGAGACCGTGCTGCCGGCGCTGGCGGCCTTCCGGCCGGAACTGATCCTGATCTCCGCCGGCTTCGACGCCCATCGCGAGGATCCGCTGGCCAGCCTGGAATTCGAGACCGAGGATTTCGCCTGGGCGACCCGCGAACTCTGCCGCCTGGCCGCCGCGCAGTGTGACGGGCGGGTGGTCTCGACCCTCGAGGGCGGCTACGACCTCGCCGCTTTGGCCGACAGCGCCGCCGCCCATGTACGGGCGCTGATGGCGGCCTGAGGCGGCGACCCGGGGCGATTCGCAAATACACCCGTATCCTGTTGGAATCCGGCGGATTTCCAGACCTTGTCCGGCCCTGGTCGGGTCGTTAGAATGGCCGCGTTTCGCGCCGGGTGAAGCGATCGAAAGTCGCGGCTCGGCGCGTTTTGGTTCGACCGGCAGGATTCGAACCTTCAGCGCACGACCCATGAGGACCAGCATGGCCGACAGCAAGGAAACCGGCGGGAAGATTCCGGCCGAGATCGCCGCATTGAGTTTCGAGGAGGCGCTGGCCGAGCTGCAGGAGCTGGTGAAGCGGCTGGAGCGCGGCGACAGCAAGCTCGAGGACGCGATCAAGTCCTACGAGCGCGGCGCGCTGCTGAAGCGCCACTGCGAGGCCAAGCTGAAGGACGCGCAGATGAAGGTCGAGAAGATCGTGCTGGGTGCCGGCGGCGCCATCGGCACCGAACCGGCCAACCTGGACTGAGGCGAGCGGGAATGCGAACAATGGGATTGGGGTCTGCCTTGAATTTCGAACAAGCCTTGAACGAAGCCGCCGGATCGGTCAATCGACTGCTGAGCGACCTGATCCCGCCGGTCGACGGCGCCGAGGGCCGGGTGGTCGACGCGATGCGCTATGCCACCATGGGCGGCGGCAAGCGGATCCGCCCCTATCTCGTGGTGCACAGCGCCGCGCTGTTCGAAGTGCATCCGGACTACGCCTATCGCGCCGCGGCGGCGGTGGAGATGCTGCATTGCTACAGCCTGGTGCACGACGATCTTCCGGCGATGGACAACAGCGACCTGCGCCGCGGCCGGGCGACGGTGCACAAGCAGTTCGACGAGGCAACGGCGATTCTCGCGGGCGACGGGCTGCTCACCATGGCCTTCGAGGTGCTGTCCAATTCGGCAACCCATCCCGATGCCCAGGTCCGTGCCGGCCTGGTGCATGCCTTGGCGGTAGCCGCGGGCTCCGGCGGCATGGTCGGCGGCCAGATGATCGATCTCGCCGCCGAGAAGATGGAGCTCGACATCGGCGCCATCACCCGGCTGCAGCGGATGAAGACCGGCGACATCATCGCCTTCTCCTGCGAGGCGGGCGCGATCCTCGGCCATGCCTCGCCGCATCAGCGCCACGCCCTCATCTCCTATGCCCACGACCTGGGGCTGGCCTTCCAGATCGTCGACGACCTGCTCGACGCCGAAGGCAGCGCCGCCGAGACCGGCAAGCCGGTCGGCGCCGATGCCAAGGCCGGCAAGGCGACCTTCGTCTCGATCCTCGGGCTCGACCGGGCCCGCTCCCAGGCGCGCATCCTCGGCGATCAGGCCAATGCCCATCTCGATTCCTTCGGCGCCAGGGCCGATCCGCTGCGCTGGATGACAGATTTCGTCATCGCGCGAAAAAGCTGATCGGATCGGAAAATGGCAGTGGGGGCTGTCAATTCCGAGACCGATCCGGGGGGCCGGACGACCTGGGCCGACGAGGCGGCGGCCACCGCCAAGCTGGCGTTGCTGATCACCGGCGCGCTGTTGGCCGAAATGGGCACCGCCGTCATCGACTACATTATGGCCGGCAAGCTGGGTGCCGCCGCGCTGGCCGCGGCCGGGCTCGGGGCGCAGGTCCTGTTCACCCCGCAGGTTCTCGCCATGGGGGCGGTCGGCAGCGTCTCGGCCCTCGGCGCCCAGGCGCACGGCGCCGAGGATCACGAGATGGTGGGCCGCGTCACCCGCCAGGGCCTGCGCTTCGCCACCCTGCTGTCCATCCCGGTCATGGCGGTCCTGGCTGTCATCCCGGCCGCCATGCGCCGCTTCGGCTACGATCCCCTCATCGTCGATCAGCTCCAGGGCATTCTGTGGTGGGGGATCATCGGCGTGCCGCCCTTCCTCTGGTTCACGGTCCTGCGCAATTTCGTGACGGTGCTGAGCCGGCCGATGGCGGTCACCGTCATCGCCCTGGCGGCGCTGCCGATCACCTTCTTCACCAACTATGCCTTCATGTACGGCCATTGGGGCGCGCCCAATCTGGGCGTGGCCTCGATCGGCATCGCCGCGGCGATCTTCTGCTGGGCGCAGTTCCTGGCGATCGCGGTCTTCGTCGCGCGGCACCGCGTGGTCAGGACCTATCGGATCTTCGGCGACCTGCTGCTGCACGACCATCGGCTGCTGACCGATCTGTTCCGGGTCGGCTGGCCGATCGCCGCCGGCTACGGCTTCGAATCCGGCCTGTTCATCGTCTCGACCATCCTCATCGGCCTGTTCGGCGAGGCGACGCTCGCGGCGCACAACGTGGTGATGAGCATCTCCTCGGTCAGCTTCATGATCCCCTGGGCGGTCTCCCAGGCCGGTACGGTGCGCGTCGGCTATGCGATCGGCGCCGGCCGGCCGGCCCAGGCGCGGCTCGCCGGACATGTCGCCATCGCCATGGGCTTCGCCTGGATGTGCTTCTCGGCCTGCCTGATGTGGTTCGCCCCGCAATTCCTCACCGGCTTCTATCTCGACCTCGACGATCCGGCGAATGCCGCGGCTATCCTGATGGCGGCAAAGCTGTTTGTCGTCTGTGCGATCTTCCAGATCTTCGACGGTGCCCAGGTGACCACCGGCGGCGTGCTCCGCGGCTACAAGGACACCCAGGTGCCGATGATGATCATGGGCCTCGGCTATTGGGTGATCGGGCTCGGCGCCGGCATTCCGCTGGCCTTTCTCGCCGGTTTCGATGGGCCCGGCCTCTGGTGGGGCATGGCGCTTGGCCTCGTCGCCTCCTCGACCATGCTGGTCGGCCGCTTCGAGCACCTGTCGCGCCGCTACATCGACCATGCCGGGACCGCCGCCACGCCGGGGGCCGGCGGTGCTTCCCCGGACAAATCCAGGGCTGAATGAAGGAACGCGCGGACAAGCTGCTGGTGGATCGCGGCCTGGTGGAAACCCGGGCCAAGGCCCAGGCCCTGATCCTCGCCGGTCTGGTCTATACCGGCACCCAGCGGGTGGACAAGGCCGGCCAGACGCTCGCTGCCGACGCGCCGCTGACGCTGAAAGGCCAGGATCATCCCTGGGTCTCCCGCGGCGGCCAGAAGCTCGCCCACGGCCTGCAGCATTTCCATCTCCCGGCGGCCGGAGCGACCGCGATCGACGTCGGGGCCTCGACCGGCGGCTTCACCGACGTCCTGCTTGATGCCGGTGCGGCCAAGGTCTATGCGGTCGATGTCGGCCACGGCCAGCTCGCCTGGAAGCTCCGCACCGATCCTCGGGTTGTGGTGCTGGAAAAGACCAATGCCCGCCACCTGACCGCGGCGGATATCCCGGAACCGGTCGACGCCGTGGTCTGCGACGCCAGCTTCATCGGCCTGGAGACCGTGCTGCCGGCGGCGCTGGCGCTGACCGGGACGGCGGCCTGGGCGATCGCCCTGATCAAGCCGCAGTTCGAGGTCGGGCGCGAGAATGTCGGCAAGGGCGGGGTGGTGCGCGATCCCGAGCTGCACCAGGCCGTCTGCGCGCGGATCGCCGCCTGGTTCGCGGCGCAGCCGGGCTGGCAGGTCCTCGGCATCGTCGAGAGTCCGATCCTCGGGCCCGAAGGCAACAAGGAATTCCTGATCGCCGCACGGAAGACCGCAGGATGACCACCGAATGACCACGGAGATCCTGGAAATCGTCGAAATCGGCGCCCAGGGCGACGGCATCGCCCGGCGCGACGGCGGCCCGGTCTTCGTCCCCTATGCAGCACCCGGTGACCGCGTACTGGCTGAGATCGGCGGCGCCAAGGGCGAGGGGAGGGCCGCACGGCTGCTCGACCTGGTCGCTGCCGGCCCGCATCGAATTCCTGCGGTCTGCCGGCATTTCACCCGCTGCGGTGGCTGCGCCACCCAGCATGTCGCTGGCGACGCCTACCGCGCCTGGAAGCTCGGCCTCGTCGGCCAGGCCCTGGCCCATCGCGGCTTGTCGGCGCCGCCGGCGACCCGCTTCATCGCCCTGCCGCCGGCGACGCGGCGCCGCGCCACCTTCGCCGCCCGGAAGGAGAACGGCGCGCTGGCGCTGGGTTTCCATGCGCCGGAAAGCCATGAGATCGTCGACCTCGCCGAATGCCATGTGCTGACGCCCTCCCTGCTGAAGGCCCTGCCGCTGCTGCGCCGGCTGGCGGATGCCGCCCTCACCGACGGCCAGGCGGCGGATCTCACCGCCACCGAAAGCGACAGCGGCCTCGATCTGCTGTTTGCCGCCGCGAAACCCTGCGCCCGGCGCCCCGGCCTGACCCGCGCGGCGGCGGGAACCGAGATCGCCCGGCTCAGCTGGAAGGCCGGGAGCGCGGCACCCGATCCGGTGGTCCAGCATCGGCTGCCCCAGGTCGTCTTCGGCGGCATCGCCGTCGATCTGCCGCCGGAATCCTTCCTGCAGCCGAGCCGGGACGGCGAGGCGGCGCTGGTCGCGGCGGTTCTCGATTTCGCCAAGGGGAAGGCGCTGGCCGATCTCTATGCCGGCTGCGGCACCTTCACCTTCCCGCTTTCCAGGATCGGCAAGGTTGCCGCCTTCGAGGTGGCCAAGCCGGCGGTCGCCGCCCTCGGCGCCGCGGTCAACCGGGCGCAGCTCTCCGGCCGGGTCATCGCCACGGCGCGCGATCTCGATCAGTCGCCCCTGCCGCCGGAAGACCTGAAGAAATACGACTGCGTAGTCCTCGATCCCCCGCGCGCCGGGGCCCGGGCCCAGGCGGGGATGCTGGCCAGGTCCGGGGTCAAGCGCGTCGTCATGGTCAGTTGCAATCCCGCCAGCTTCGCCCGGGATGCCCGCATCCTGGTCGATGGCGGCTATCGCCTGCAGGACTTGGTGGCGGTCGACCAGTTCGTCTGGTCGGCCCATGTCGAGCTGGTCGCCCGTTTCGATCGCTGAGTCCAGGCGGCCTGCGCCCAATGTGTCGATACAATCGGGCGGTTCCCGCGGCAGGGCCGTCTGGCGCGGCCGTCGCCGCCTGCATGACCGGCATGCGGCCTGCCGGGTTGCGGTTCCCGTGCCCGGTCGCTAGCCTTCGCCGGATTTTCCAGCGGAGTCTTCATGTCCCCAGCCGCCCGGACCGCCCTGCCCATCCCCGCCTGGGCGCTCTACGTGATCTGCGTCGCCATCTGGGGCTCGTCCTGGTACGGCATCCGCGAGCAGCTCGGCGTGGTCGCGCCCCAGGTCTCGCTCTCCTACCGGTTCCTGCTGGCGGCGGTGATCCTGCTGATCTACTGCGCGGCGACCGGGCGCAGCCTGCGGTTCCCGGCGCGCGCCCATGTCTTCATGGCGTTGCAGGGTGCGCTGCTGTTCTGCGGCAACTATATCCTCTTCTATTATGCCGGCATGCATGTGGTCAGCGGGCTGCTGGCGGTCTGCTTCTCCACCATGTCGGTGATGAACATCCTCAACCTCGCGCTGCTGTTCCGCCAGCGGATCGATCCGCGGGCGCTGATCGCCGCCCTGATCGGCCTGACCGGCATCGCCCTGGTCTATTACCCGGAAATCGTCCGCCCCGATCTCGGCGGCAATCCGGTGCTGGGGCTCGGCCTGTCGCTGCTGGCCACCTATCTCGCCTCGCTGGGCAACATGGTCACGGTGAGGCTGAAGGCGTTCCAGATCCCGGTCCTGCAGTCGAACACCATCGGCATGACCTATGGCGCCCTGTTCTGCGTCGCCTTCGCGCTGCTGACCCAGGCGCCATTCATCTACGACATGCGCCCGGCCTATTCGATCTCGCTGATCTGCCTCGCGCTCTTCGCCACGGTGATCGGCTTCGGCTGCTATCTTACCCTGGTGCAGCGCATCGGTGCCGATCGCGCGGCCTATACCAGCGTCATGTTCCCGATCGTCGCCCTGACGCTCTCCACCCTGCTCGAGGACTACCACTGGTCGCCGTTGGCGGGGATCGGCGTCGGCCTGGTATTGTCCGGCAACCTGCTGATCCTCACCCGCCCGCGCGCGGCCCCGGTCCCCGCAGCCGCCCCTTCACCCTCGCAACGGTAGTCGATCCATCATGCCAAACCTGCCCGTGACCATCCGGCCCGAAATCGCCCGGCTCAAGGACTCGCAGATCGTCGACGTCTGGAAGATGGGCTTCTCGGTGCCCGACGTGATCGGTCTCTGGGTCGGCGAGGGGGATCTGCCGACCACCCGCTTCATCTGCGATGCGGCGGCCAGGGCGCTGCAGGAGGGGAAGACCTTCTATACCTATAAGCGCGGCATCCCCGAGCTCCGAGAGGCGCTGATCGATCACTACCGGGCACTCTACGGCGTCGAGATCGCCGACGAGCGGATCGCCGTCACCTCCAGCGGCATGAACGCGATGATGCTGATCATCCAGACCCTGGTCGGCGCCGGCGACAACGCCGTCTGCGTCACCCCGGTCTGGCCGAACATCTTCGCCTGCATCGAGATCCTCGGCGGCGAGGCCCGGCACGTGCCGCTGCAGGGCGACGATACCGGCTGGCATCTCGACCTGGAGCGCCTGTTCGCCGCCTGCGATGCGCGCACCCGGGCGATCTATCTCGCTTCGCCCGGCAATCCCACCGGCTGGATCATGCCCGATGCCCAGCGCCGAACCCTGCTCGATTTCGCCTGCAAGCGCGGCATCACCATCATCTCCGACGAGGTCTACAACCGGCTGGTCTATGACCGCCCGGTGGCACCGTCCTTCCTGGAGATCGCCGGGCCGGACGATCCGGTGTTCGTCGTCAACAGCTTCTCCAAGACCTGGGCGATGACCGGGTGGCGCGTCGGCTGGATGGTGATGCCCAGGGGCCTGGCGCCGCAGCTCGAGCGGCTAATCGAGTTCAACACCTCCGGCGGCCAGCCCTTCCTGCAGGCGGGCTGTGTCGCCGCGCTGCGCGAGGGCGAGGACTGGGTGAAATGGATGGTCGATCGCTGCCGCCAGGGCCGCGACCTGGTGCGGGACCGCCTGGCCAGCATGAATCGCGTGCAGGTGGTGCCGGTCGAGGCTTCGTTCTACCTGATGCTGCGGGTGGCCGAGATGGGCGATGCGGTCGACTTCTGCAAGCGCCTGGTGACCGAGGGCAAGGTCGGCCTGGCGCCGGGCACCGCCTTCGGTGCCGGCGGCGAGGGCTATCTGCGGCTGTGCTATGCCCAGAGCAACGAGCGCCTGTCCCAGGCCATGGACCGCTTCGGGGATTTCCTGGCGCGGAACTGAACGCGGCAGGCCGCATCCGGCGCACCCGGGTTCGGCCGCCGGGGAAGCCGCTTACCCGCTGATCGGGCGTCGAAATGCCGGGAATCCGCCGCTTCGACGGGTCGCCGCTGCGCCCCGGCCGGCGCCTTCACGGACAATTGCTGCCCTGCAGCCCCGCGGCACCTACCCAAGCCGGTTTTTCATATGCTACTGTTTCCATCGTCACCGATCGGCCCGGATCAAGAAAGGCCGACGACAAGCGGCCTTAGGGAGGCAGCGGGCTGACGATCGGAACTACCTTAACCGAGCAAGGACAAGCCATGAAGAAGACCATTTTGGGGAGCATCGTCGCCGGTGCGGTTTTGGCCCTCGCGGCCGCGACCGGCCAGGCGGAAGACAAGATCTACAAGGTCGGTATGGACCAGACCGACTATCCGCCGTTCGCCACCAAGAACACCAGCGGCCAGTGGACCGGCTGGGAAGTCGATCTCGCGATGGCGGTGTGCGAAGCCGCCAAGATCAAGTGCGAGCTGACCCCCACCGCCTGGGACGGCATCATCCCGGCGCTGCAGGAAGGCAAGATCGATTTCATCTTTGCGTCGATGACGATCAACGACGACCGCAAGCAGCAGGTCAACTTCACTCATTTCTACTATGATTCGGTCACCATCATCGTCGGCGCGAAGTCGAACACGACCAAGATCGATTTCGACAATCCGGAATCGGTCAAGGGCAAGGTGTTCGGCGCGCAGAACGCGACCATCCACTCGAAGTTCCTGCAGAAGCGCTTCGGTTCCACGGCCGAGATCAAGACCTATGACGGCCTCGATACGGCGCTGGCCGATCTGGCCGCCGGCCGGGTCGACTACGTCCAGGAGGGCCGGTCGACGATTGCGCCGTTCCTGAAGTCCGACGCCGGCAAGGATTTCGAAGAAAAGGCCATAGTGCCGAAGAACGATCCGATCATGGGCGAGGGCGTCGGCGCTGCGGTCCGCAAGGACGATGCGGACACGCTGGCCAAGCTCAATGCCGCGATCCAGGAAGTGGCCACCAACGGCACGTATGACGCAATTACCGCGAAGTACCCGGAACTTGACGGCATGCTGGTGAAGCCGACCTACTGAGTCCGGGGCAGACTGTCCCAATGGAAGCCGCCCGGCCCCTGGCCGGGCGGTTTTTCTTTGACCGATTCCATTGCCCGGGGCGCCACTGCGCTGTTGCTGTCGGCGGGGTCGGGGGGTACCATCCCGGAAGTGAAAGCGCCGGGCCAACCGGCCCAGCGGCGTCGGAACGTGGCTTTTCGGGGGAATGGCTTTGGCGACTGGATCTCAATCCCTGTGGATGAGCCTTGCCTGGGGTGACGCGGGCTATGGCGACGAGTTCTTCTACGGCGTCTGCATCACGCTGTTCATCTCCATCTGCGGATATGCCATCGGCCTGACCATCGGCATGCTGGGCGCCTGGGCCAAGCTCTGCCACATCAAGGCGCTCAACCGGGCCGGCGACGTCTACACCACGGTCGTCAGGTCGCTGCCGGAACTCCTGCTTATCTTCCTGATCTTCTATACCGGCACGTCCGCCCTCACCAGCCTGCTGGTCGCCCTGCATCTCGCCGACAAGGGCCTCGAGATCAATCCCTTCGCCGCGGTCATCTCGGCGCTGGGCCTGATCTACGGCGCCTATCTGACCGATGTCCTGCGCGGCGGCATCCAGGCGGTGCCGAAGGGGCAGATCGAGGCGGCCAAAGCCTTCGGCATGCACGCGCCCCAGCGCTTCGTCCGGATCATCTTCCCGCAGATGATCCGCTACGCCATCCCGGGGCTCGGCAACCAGTGGCTCAATATCACCAAGGACAGCGCCCTGGTCAGCGTCGTCGCCGCGGTCGGGGAAGTCCTCTCGGTCGGACGCGGCGCCGCCAACTCGACCAAGCATTTCATCTTCTACTTCGGCGTGACCGCGATGATCTTCCTCGCCATCTCGGTCTGCTCGCTGATCCTCTTCGGCCGTCTTGAGAAGCGCGCCAATCGCGGCGTGCGGCGCGTCTAGGGGCGGGGCACAGCAATGAAATTCGACATCGTCTATATGCTCACCACGGTGATGCCGCAGCTCATCATGGCGATCCCGCTGACGCTGTTCCTGACCATCGGCTCGGGCTTCATCGGCAACCTGCTGGCGGTGCCGGTGGCGCTGGCCCGCCTCTCGCCCAATCCGCTGCTCTCGCTGCCGGCCCGGGGGTTCATCCTGCTGATGCGCGGGACGCCGCTCGTGGTGCAGCTGTTCTTCATCTACTACGGCATCGGCCAGCTCATCCCGGGCTGGATGATGCGGGAGTTCTCCTTCCTGCGCGACGGCCTCTGGTACGCCGTCTTCGCCTTCAGCCTCAACACGGCCGGCTATACCGGCGAGATCCTGCGCGGCGCCATCCTGGCGGTGCCGCATGGCGAGATCGAGGCAGCGCGCGCCTTCGGCATGAGCCGGGCAAAGGTGTTCTGGCGGGTGACGCTGCCGCGGGCCGTGCGCATCTGCCTGCCGACGATGAGTTCGGAGACCATCCTGCTGCTCAAGGCGACCTCCCTGGCGTCGCTGGTCACCGTCTACGAGGTCATGGGCACGGCGACCACGATCCGGGTCGACACCTTCCGCGTCTACGACACGCTGATCGGCGCCGGCATCATCTACTTCATTCTCGTCTACCTCATGACCCGGGGGCTGAACGCGCTCGAGCGGCGGCTCAACAAGGACCGGCTGCCGATGACCGCGGCGGCGCCGAAGCCGGCGGCGGCCTGAGCAGCGGCGCCTTTCGGTCCCGCCCGATGCGGCGGCGCCGGGTCGCCCTGGCGGCGGCCGTGGCCATCGCCGCGCTCGCCGCCGCCTATTCCGCCTACTGGTTTTACGTCGCCGGCGCGCTCGAATCCGGGATCGACGGTTGGGTCGAGATCCAGCGGCAGAACGGCGTCGAACTGGCGTTTTCGCGGGACAAAATCCACGGTTTTCCCGGCGATTTCCGGACAAACATCCAGGCGCCGCTGGTGAAAATGCCGGTTAACGGCCGGGTTTTGACCTGGATCGGCGCGGATCTCGCGCTCCGGATGTCGCCCTTCGACCTGCATGCGGTGGGGTTCTCGGCCCCCGGCGCCCATCGCCTGGAGGGGCCGGACGGCAACTTGTATATACAAGCTGAGGCCCTCCAGGGCCGGATCGAGATCGGCCCCGACGGCCTCCTCTCGAAGCTCTCGGCGGGGCTCGCCAAGGCCCGCCTGACGCTGCCCAATGCCGTGGAAATTCAAGCCTCTAGCGCCCGCCTGGCGATCGCGCTGCCGGCGCAGCCGCCGGCCAGGTACCCCGAGCCCCTGGTCGGCTTCGACCTGGCGGCCGAGAACCTCGCCTTGCCCGCCGGCATGCGCCTGCTGACCGCAGACCCGCTGACCCGGATCGCCGCCGCCGGCGCCATGCTCGGCCCGGTGCCGGCGCTGCCCGTCGACCAGGCCGCGGCGGCCTGGCGGGATGCCGGCGGCGTCCTCGACCTCAAGTCCTTTGCTTTTGCCCAGGGGCCACTGGCGGTGACCGGGAGCGCCACCCTGGCCCTCGACCGCAACCTGCAGCCGGAAGGGGCGGCGAGCCTGGTCGGGCGCGGGCTCGCGCCCAGCATCGACCTGCTGGCGGGCGAGGGCCTGATCGCCCCCGCCGATGCCCTGAAATTCAAGGCCTTCGTCCTCGGCGCCCAGCGGGAGGGGGCCGATGGCGTGCCGGAGGTGGCGACCGGCCTCACGCTGCAGGACGGCCTGCTGTCCTGGGGCCCGTTCCCGATCGCCCGCCTGCCAGCTATCGCCTGGTAGCCTGCCGGGCGCTACTGCCCTTCGCGCAGACCCTTGACGAATTCATGGAGGCCGATCTGGCGCTGGCGTCTCAGCCGCTCGGCGATCAGGATCGCGCGCACCTGGGTGACGCTGGCCTCGATGTCGTGATTGACGATGATGTAGTCGTACTCCGCCCAGTGGCTCATCTCGTCGGCCGCCTTGGCCATGCGATGGGCGACCACGTCGGCGCTGTCCTGGGCCCGCGCCTTCAGCCGCTTCTCCAGGTCGCGGGTCGAGGGCGGCAGGATGAAGACGCTGACCAGGTCGTCGCGGGCGCTCTCCACCAGCTGCTGGGTTCCCTGCCAGTCGATGTCGAAGAGGATGTCGCGTCCCTGGGACAGGGCCGCCGCCACCGGCGCCCTCGGCGTGCCGTAGTAGTTGCCGAAGACCTTGGCATGCTCCAGGAGTTCGCCGCGATTGACCATCAGGTTGAACTCGGTGAGCTCGACGAAATGATAGTCGACGCCACTGGTCTCGCCCGGGCGCTTCTGCCGGGTGGTCGCCGATACCGACATCGCCAGCTGCGGCTCGAGCGCCAGCAGGCGGCGGGAGATCGTGGTCTTGCCCGCCCCCGAGGGCGAAGAGAGCACCAGCATCAGGCCGCGCCGCTGGACTTCGACAAATCCGTTCATCGCTTCAAGGGTCCCGTCATTTCTGCCAGATCTATTCGATGTTCTGGATCTGCTCGCGCAGCTGCTCGATCGCCGATTTCAGCTCGATGCCGAGGCTGGTCAGCGCCAGATCGGCGCTCTTCGAGCAGAGCGTGTTCGCCTCGCGGTTGAATTCCTGGCAGAGGAAATCGAACTTCCTGCCGACCGCGCCGCCGACGGCGAGCAGGTCGCGCGCCGCCGCCACATGGGCATTCAGCCGGTCGAGTTCCTCGCGCACATCGGCCTTCCCCGCCAGAAGTGCCACTTCCTGGGCGAGGCGCTCGTCGCCGAGATTGATCCCGGCGGGCATCAACTCGGCAATCTGCTTCTCGAGGCGCAGCCGGATCGCCGTCGGCTGGGTCCCGGCATTCTCCGCCGAGGCGCGGCGCAGCCGGTCGATCTCGGCGAGATGCCCCTCGACCATCTTCTGCAGCCGCGCGCCCTCGGCAAGCCGCATCGTTGCAAGATCGGCCAGAGCCTTGCCGAAGCTCGCCTGCACCGCCTGCTGGCGGCGCTCGGCGGTTGCCGCGTCGATCACCGGCAGTTCGATCTCCATGACGCCCTTGAGGCCGAGCAGGCCGTCGAGCCGCGGCGGTGCCGCCTCGATCTGCGGTTCGAGATCGCGCATGACGGCGAGGACCTGGGCCAGGGCCTCGCGATTGACGTTCAGCCGGCCGCGCGACCCGGCATCTTCCACCGTCAGGGTGACCGAGAGGTTGCCGCGCTTCAGCTTCTCGGCGGTCGCCGTGCGGACGAAATTCTCCAGCGCCTCGAAGCCGGTGGGGACGCGGCAGCGGATGTCGAGGTTGCGGCCGTTGACGGATTTCAGCTCCCAGGTCCAGGTGAAACTCTCGATCGCGCCGCTGGTGCGCGCAAAGCCCGTCATGCTGGCAATGGCCAAATCCGATCCCCTCGATGACCCCGGCGCGATGCCGCCAAATCTGGGTTGTGGCGCGCTATCGCAGCTTGCCGCTATCTTCGTTGATGGCCGGTTTCAAGGCAAGCAGCGAGGGGGCGCATGGCGAAGTTCACGTCGATCCTGATCACCGGGGCCGGTTCCGGAATCGGCTCCGCCCTGGCCGAGTCGCTGGCAGCGCCGGGGGTCGGGCTGGTGCTCGGCGGCCGGGCCCGCGCGCGGCTGGAATCCACCGCCGCTGCCTGCCGGGGCCGGGGCGCCGAGGTGGCGCTCGAGTCGGTCGACGTCACCGATCGCGCGGCGACCGCCGACTGGATCCAGTCGGCCGACCGCCACCGCCCGCTCGACCTGGTGATCGCCAATGCCGGCATCTCCGGCGGCACCCTGGGCGGCGCCGAGAGCGACGTGCAGACCCGCGCGATCTTCGCCGTCAACCTGGACGGCGTGCTCAATACCGTGCTGCCGATCCTGCCGGCGATGCTGCAGCGGGGGCGGGGGCAGGTCGGCCTGATGAGTTCTCTGGCCGGCTATCGCGGTTTCCCCGGCGCGCCGGCCTATTGCGGCTCGAAGGCGGCGGTGAAGGTCTGGGGCGAGGCCCTGCGCGGCGAGGTCGCGGCCCGCGGCGTCGGCATCAGCGTCATCATGCCGGGCTATGTGAAAAGCCCGATGACCGCGGTCAACGATTTTCCGATGCCGTTCCTGATGCCGGCCGAGCGCGCGGCGGCGATCGTGAAACGCGGCCTGGAAGCGAACCGCGCCCGCATCGCCTTCCCGTTCCCGACGGCCTTCATGGCCTGGCTGATCGGCGCCCTGTCGCCGGCGCTCACCGATCCGCTGCTGGCACGGCTGCCGAAGAAGGGCTAGCGGCATCCGGCCGGAGCGAAGGGAAAACCGGCGCCGATCAACCTCTTAACGCCTTGGCGCCGGCGCCTTTGGCGGCCCCGGCAAACTGGTGTAGCATCCAGCGATCGGTACCAATGGTGGAATCTCGCGATGACCAAGCTGCTGAAATCGGGTCGGCGCTCGATGCTCCAGGGCCTGATCGGTGTCGCCCTGGCGGTGCTGGCCGGCGGCCGCAGCCTGATCCGGCCGGCCGCGGCCGCGGCGCCCGCCATCGGCAAGGTGGTCAAGCTGAGGGGCAATGCCTTCCTGCAGCGGGACGATGCCCGGACGCCGCTGGCCGTCGGCGCCGAACTGCGGACCGGCGATCTCGTCATCACCCTGGCGGATGCGCGGGCGAAACTCGCCTTTCTCGACGGATCGACCGTCAGCCTGAGCGAGTTCACCAAGCTGACGCTGGACCAGTTCGCCTTTGACGCCGCGGCCGCCGCGCGCGACGCGGCGATGACGCTGGAGACCGGCGTCCTCAGGGCGGTGGTGGCCAAGGCCAAGACCGGTTCCCGCTTCGAGATCGCCACCGGGACGGCCGTGGCCGGGGTGCGCTCGACCGACTGGATCGTCGAGGCCGAGGGTGCGCGGACCCGGGTCTATGTCCTCGAGGGCGCGGTCGATGTCGCCGACCGGGGTTCCAGCATGCGGAGCCTGCCCAGCATCGCCCAGGAGGACCGGCTGATCCTGAAGCCCGGCAAGGTCGCCAAGATCGATGGCGGCAAGCCGGTTTCCGTCGCCTGGGACCAGGGCAAGCTCGACGCGCTCATCGCCCAGACGGCGTTCTGAGGCGGCGTTCTGAGACGGCATTCTGAGGCGGCCGCAGCCTTCCCCTAGCCGCCCTTGCTGGCAAGATCGGTAATGCCCTGCCAGCCGGCCGGAGGCGTTTGCGCGAAATCCCTCGCCCGGGCGGCGAAAGGGGCGGCAGCCGGATCCGCGCCGGAGAGTTTTTCGAAAGCCTGCGCCGCGGCGGCAAATTGGCCGCTGCGCCAGGCGGCGAGGGCCGCGGCAAAGCCGTCAAGGTCGAGGCCGGCCGCCGCTGCCGGCGCCAGCGGCTGATAGAGGCGCACCGGCTGGCCGCGCCCGACCACCCGTACGGTGTCGAGTTCGCGGAAGCGGTGGGTGTCGCCGCAGGCTTCGCGCGTCGTCTCGCTGACCACCAGCGGCACGCCATAGAGCTTGGCAACGCCCTCGAGCCGGGCGGCGAGATTCACCGCATCGCCGATCACCGTGTAGTTGAACCTCTTGGGCGAGCCGATATTGCCAACCACCGCCTCGCCGCTGTGGATACCGATGCGGATGGCGATCGGGTGGTCGGGTCCCAGCCGCAGCGGATGCGCCGGGGCGTCGAGGGCGGCAAGCATGTCGAGCGCCGCGGTCACCGCCTTGGCCGCATGATCCGGATCGTGCAGGGGCGCGCCGAAGACCGCCAGCAGGCCGTCGCCGATGAACTTGTCGACGAAGCCGCCATGGGTCTCGACGATCTCGGTCATCCGCCCGAAATAGGCGTTGAGATCGGCGACCAGCTCGGCCGGGGCGCGGTGCTCGGAGAGCTTGGTGAAGCCGGCGATATCCGAGAACAGGATGGTCACCGGGCGCTCCTCGCCGCCCAGTGCCGGCGGCTTCTCCTCCTGCAGCAGCCGGTCGATCTCGCTTTGCGGCAGATAGAGCGCGAAGGCGCGGGCGAGACCGAGACGGGCGCGGTCGCCGCTGAGGATGCGCCAGGCGAAGAGGAATGCGAGCGCCAGCGCCAGCGCCGCCCAGCCGGAGACCAGCGGCGCCACCCGCCCGAAATCGAAGGCGATCGCCGCCGCCAGGGTCCAGGCGAGGGCGGTGCCGCCGATGATCAGGGTGACCGAGCGCGGCGAGGCACGGCGGATGGCGGCGAAGGTGGCGATCGCCGTGAGAACCCAGATGGCGATGGCGGCGGAAAGCGGCTTCGCCGGGCGGAGCGGCGCATCCCGCAGCAGGTTGTCGATGCCGGCGGCGATCAGCACGGTGCCGGGCATCAGCGACCGGCCGATGGCGTGGGTCGCGTCGGCCGGCAGGACGCAGGGCGGTGCGATATAGGATTCCGGGGCATCGGCCAGCCGCGCCGAGGTCAGCCGGCGGTCCTCGGTATCGAGGATCTGGCCGACGACGACGATGCGCCCGGCAAAATTCTCGCGGAAATAGGCATCGCGCCCGGACTTGGCGCAGGCATAGAGGTCGCCGAGCGAAAATGCGTTCAGGGGACCGAGCCAGGGGCGGAAGTCGACGAGGATGCCCTGGGTGGGGTTGCCGTAGCGCGTGGCCCCGAGATCGAGGCTGCCGTCGGGCTCGAAGGCGATGGCGCGGCCGGCGCCGCGGGCGGCCAGCTCGGTCGCCATGGTCGGCAGCCGCTCGTCGCCCTCGTCCACGGCCAAGGGCAGCCGGCGCAGGACGCCGTCGGGGTCCTCGCTCAGATTCAGCGAGCGCAGGTTGCCTGTATCGCCGACGGCGAAGATCTGCGCGGTCGTCGGCTGGGTGATGTGCCGGTGCTGGGCCTTGCCGAGGACGATCCGCCCGTCGGCGGCACCCTTGTGCAGCGCCAGCAGGAAGGGTTGGTCGAAATTCTTCAGGGCCCGGCCATAGCCTTCGAGATCGGTGTCGGCGCTGGTCGAATAGATCTGGTCGAAGCCGATGACCTTGGCGCCGCTGTCCAGCAGCCTGTCGACGACGCTGCCGAGATACGGCGTCCAGAAGGCATGCGGCTTGTTCTGGAAATCCGGCGCGTCGTAATAGGTCGCCTCGTCGATGGCGACGATGACGACCTCGGGCGAGCGCTCGGCGGTCTTGTCGCGCCCGGCCAGCTTGCCGAAGAAGTAGAGCAGATCGACCGACAGGCCCTGATTGGTCGGCCAGGCAAGGCCGCCGCCGAGGAATGCCGCGGCCAGGCTGATCAGCAGGGCGACGAGGATCTTGCGGCGGCGCATCCCCGGTCGCGCTAGAGACGGATGAGACGGATCAGGATCGGCAGGGGTGCGGCCACCGCCGCGCCATCGACCTTGAACACCAGGGCGCGCTTGCCGCCGCTCACCAGATAGACGCCGCCGGGGCGCAGGGTGATGCCGAGAGCGGCGAAATCGCCGATGCCGTCGGCATCGAGCTGCAGCGTCCGCTTCTCGTTCCGGCGCAGGTCCTCGAGCACCACCTCCTTCAGGTCCGGGGCGATGATCACCGGCTGGGTGCTGTCGACCGTGGTCTGCGGCTGCAGCGGGTCGTTGCTGTTGGGATCGCGATAGGCGAGGGCGGCGCTCTGCGCCAGCTGCTCGGGGCTGAGATCCATGGTGCCGGCCGCGCATTTCATCTTCTGCGACTGGACCTCGCCGCCGTCGACGCGGGAGCCGCCGGCCTCGACGGTTACGCTGCCGCCATGGACGAAATCTCGCGTGCAGGTGGAAAAATATCCGATGATCAGACTCTGATCCGGTGCGAGTTCAATGCGGTCGCCTTCACTCAGCAGATCCATCGGCGCGACCTGGGTGACGCCGGTGCCGACATCCTCGACGATCGCCACCGGCGCACCGCCCGCGCGGGCCGGGCCGGCCGGGACTGCGGCAACGGCAGCGGCCATGGCGGCGGCAAGCAGGCAGGATCGGGCGGCGGATTGGATCGGCATGGCGGACGGTTCCCGGCTGAATCGCTGGCCGGTCATCTCGCACCGATGGCGTCGGGCTGTCAATCCGCCCGGCGCGTTCCGCGCCATGGCCGCCCGGCGCGTTCCGCGCCATCACGGCCCGGCGCGTTCCGCGCGCCGCGGATCCACGAGGTCAGGGCTTGCCGATGCCGTCCAGCACCAGTCCGGCGAGTTGGGCGGCGGCGAGCTCGTAGTCGGCCCCGCTCAACTGGTCGCGCTGCAGCACGGCGCAGATCTGCACCTCGAAGTCGGCATAGGTCTGCGTGGCCGCCCAGATCACGAAGAACAGGTGATAGGGGTCGACCGGCTTGATCTTGCCGGCGGCGACCCAGCCCCGGATGACCGCCGTCTTGGTTTCCACCCAGTCGCGCAGCTTGGTCTCGAGGAAGGTCTTCAGGTGCGGCGCCCCGTGGATGATCTCGTTGGCGAAGACGCGCGACGCCAGGGGCTTGGCCCGCGCCAGCTCGATCTTGCCGCGGATATAGGCGCGCAGCGCCACCTCCGGCTCGGCGCCGGCCACGATCTGGTCGGCGGAGCCCAGCCAGTCGTCGATGATGTCGGTGAGGACGCGCTGATAGAGCTCCTCCTTGGTTGTGAAGTAGTAGTGCAGGTTGGGCTTCGGCAGATTGGCCCGCCGGGCGATCTCGCCGGTGGTGGCGCCGGCATAGCCCTTGTCGGCGAAGACCGATTCCGCCGCCGCCAGGATCCGTCGCTCGATGGCGGCGCGCGATACTTCCCGCTGGGTGGGCGGC
The DNA here is from genome assembly GCA_964551505.1 of uncultured Rhodospirillaceae bacterium. GTDB lineage: Bacteria > Pseudomonadota > Alphaproteobacteria > Dongiales > Dongiaceae > Dongia. Next base: position 3,645 of record CAZKDH010000023.1, on the reverse strand, counting down.
CGCCTGCCGGAGCCCTGTCGCTTGGCGGATGCCGGGTTGGGCGGGCTCGGTCTGGCTGCGGTCAATATCTGATCCCCTCACGGCAAACCTAGCACCCGGCGGCCCGCGAGAGGGAGGCCCCTCCACGGAACACTGGGACAGGGATAATAGAATCAATTTGACCAAATGGTCAAAAATATATTGTTCGCCGGGTCGGGATTTGTTATGTGAGTCCGGCGAGCAAGAGCCCATCCGGAAGGGCCGCCGCGGCTTCAGCGGGGCGCATGGAGGAGGGAACATGAGCGACGAGTCGCAGCCCGATATCCGGGCGGCCAGGCTGCCACTGCCCGAAATCGAGGCGAATTTCGCCGATGTGAAGCCGCCGCTCGACCGCAAGCGGGCGCTGGTCGAGAGCAGCCGCTGCTTCTTCTGTCACGACGCCCCCTGTATCGAGGCCTGCCCGACCTCGATCGACGTCCCCAACTTCATCCGCATGATCAATACCGGCAATGTCCTGGGGGCCGCCGCGAAGATCCTGGAGCAGAACATCATGGGCGGCATCTGCGCCCGCGTCTGTCCGGTCGAGATCCTCTGCGAGGACGCCTGCGTGCGGAACCATTCCGAGGAGAAGCCGGTCAGCATCGGGGCGCTGCAGCGCTTCGCCACCGACCACCTGTTCGCGGCGGGCGTCCAGCCTTTCGTCCGGGCGACGTCCAGCGGCAGGAAGGTGGCGGTGGTCGGCGGCGGACCGGCCGGGCTGTCCTGCGCCCACCGGCTGGCGCTGCTCGGCCACGCGGTGACCGTCTACGAGGCGCGCGACAAGCTCGGCGGCCTCAACGAATACGGCATCGCCGCCTACAAGACGGTCGACGATTTCGCCCAGCGCGAGGTCGCCTTCATCCTGTCGCTAGGCGGCATCACCGCGAAGACCGGAACCGCGCTCGGCCGCGACGTGACGCTGGCGCAGCTGCGCCGCGACTTCGACGCGGTGTTCCTGGGCCTGGGTCTGGGCGGGGTCAACGCCCTCGGCCTCGAGCGCGAGGAGCTGGACGGGGTCGAGGATGCGGTCCGCTACATCGCCGAGCTGCGCCAGGCCAGGGACAAGGGCAAGCTGAAGGTCGGCCGCAAGGTTGTGGTGATCGGCGGCGGCAATACCGCGATCGACATCGCCGTGCAGTCGAAGCGGCTCGGCGCCGAGGACGTGACGCTGGTCTATCGCCGCGGTCCCGAGCACATGAGCGCCACCGCCCACGAGCAGGACTTCGCCCAGGTGAACGGCGTCAAGATCAAGCACTGGGCGAAGCCGCGGCGCCTGATCGGGCACCAGGGGGCGGTGCGGGAGATCGAGTTCGAATACACCCAGCTCGACGCCCAGGGCCGCCTCGCCGGCACCGGCGACAGCTTCACCCTGCTCTGCGACACGGTGTTCAAGGCCATCGGCCAGCTGCTGGTGCAAGATCCGGTCAACGGCAAGGCGCAGGAGGCGTTGGACCTTGTCGGCGGCAAGATCGCGATCAACGAGGACATGCAGACCTCGCTGCCCGGCGTCTTCGCCGGCGGCGACTGCACGGCGACCGGGATCGATCTCACGGTGCAGGGCGTCGAGGACGGCAAGCGCGCGGCGATCGCGATCGATCGATACCTGCGCGCCGGCAGGTAGAGGGAGGGAGTCATGGCCGACATCCGTTCGAATTTCATCGGCATCAGGTCGCCCAATCCCTTCTGGCTGGCCTCGGCGCCGCCGACCGACAAGGAATACAACGTGGTGCGCGCCTTCAAGGCTGGCTGGGGCGGCGTGGTCTGGAAGACGCTGGGCGAAGATCCGCCGGTGGTGAACGTGAGCTCGCGCTACGGCGCGCTGCATTACGGGGCCGACCGCATGATCGGCTTCAACAACATCGAGCTGATCACCGACCGGCCGCTGGAGGTGAACCTGCGCGAGATCAAGCAGGTGAAGCGCGACTGGCCGGACCGCGCGGTGATCATCTCGCTGATGGTGCCCTGCGAGGAGGCGAACTGGAAGAACATCCTGAAGGCGGTCGAGGATACCGGCGCCGACGGGATCGAGCTGAATTTCGGCTGCCCGCACGGCATGTCCGAGCGCGGCATGGGCTCGGCCGTCGGCCAGGTGCCGGAATATGTCGGCATGGTGGCGCGCTGGTGCAAGCAGCACAGCCGCATGCCGGTGATCGTCAAGCTGACGCCGAACGTGACCGATATCCGCAAGCCGGCGCGGGCGGCGAAGGAGGGCGGTGCCGACGCCGTGTCGCTGATCAACACCATCAATTCGATCACCTCGATCGATCTCGACATCATGGCGCCGACGCCGATGGTGGACGGCAAGGGCACGCATGGCGGCTATTGCGGGCCGGCGGTGAAGCCGATCGCGCTCCACATGACCGCCGACATCGCCCGCGATCCCGAGACCCGCGGCCTGCCGATCTCGGCGATCGGCGGGATCGCCAACTGGCGGGATGCGGCGGAATTCATCGCGCTGTCGGCGGGGACGGTGCAGGTCTGCACCGCCGCGATGCATTTCGGCTTCCGCATCGTCGACGACATGATCACCGGTCTCTCGAACTGGATGGACGAGAAGGGCTACCGGACGATCGAGGATTTCCGCGGCAAGGCGGTGCCGAACGTCACCGACTGGCAGTTCCTCAACATCAACTACAAGTCGATCGCCCGGATCGACCAGGACAAATGCATCCAGTGCGGCCTCTGCCACATCGCCTGCGAGGACACCTCGCACCAGTCGATCGCGGCGACGCGGACCGGCGGCAAGCGCCGCTACGAGGTGATCGAGGCGGAATGCGTCGGCTGCAATCTCTGCGCCCATGTCTGCCCGGTGCCGGACTGCATCTCGATGCAGTCGGTCGATACCGGTAAGCCCTACCTGAACTGGACCCAGGATCCGCGCAACCCCTACCGCAAGGCGGCGGAATAGGCTGCGGGCGAATTGACCGACCGGTCAGGCGGCGAATATGATCGAGGCAACCGGGCGACGGCGCAAGCCGGCCAGCCCGGACCAGCGAGGCGAGGCGCCCGAGGGTCAGGGACCCGGGGCCGGAAAACAGGGAGACAGGCCGTGGCGACGAATCTGCGCGTCAATTCCGATCGTCTATGGGACAGCCTGATGGAGATGGCGAAGATCGGCGCCACCGAGAAGGGCGGCGTCTGCCGCCTGGCCCTGACCGATCTCGACAAGCAGGCCCGCGATCTCTTCATCCGCTGGTGCAAGGATGCCGGCTGCTCGATCAAGATCGACCGGATGGGCAATGTCTTCGCCCGCCGCCCGGGCAAGGACAACAGCCTCGCCCCGGTGATGACCGGCAGCCATATCGACAGCCAGCCGACCGGCGGCAAGTTCGACGGGGTCTACGGGGTCCTGGCGGGACTTGAGGTGATCCGCTCGCTGAACGACCTCAATTACGAGACCCTGCGTCCGATCGAGGCCGCCATCTGGACCAACGAGGAGGGCTCGCGATTCGCACCAGCCATGGTGGCGTCGGGAGTCTTCGCCGGGGTCTTCGACCTCGATTACGGGCTCTCGCGGGCCGATACCGCCGGCAAGACCATGGGCGAGGAGCTGAAGCGCATCGGCTATGCCGGCGACGAGCCGGTCGGCGGCCGGCAGATCCACGCCTTCTTCGAGACCCATATCGA
>CAZKDH010000022.1:0-1768 GCA_964551505.1 uncultured Rhodospirillaceae bacterium | reverse complement strand
GACAGGCCTGCGGCCGCGTGGCGCCGGGCGGCCTGCTCTACATCGCCCTCTACTCTGCCGACGTGCAGATCGACCCGCCGCCGCAATACTGGCTCGACATCAAGCGGCGCTATGTCGCCGCGCCGCCCTGGCGCCGGCGCCTGATGGAGCTGGCCTACCTGTGGCGCTTCCACCTGCATCGCCGCCCCTGGCGGCTGCCGGCCCTGCTCAAGTATGCCCGCCGCTACAAGGCGAGCCGCGGCATGAGCTTCATGACGGACGTGCGCGACTGGCTGGGCGGCTGGCCAATGGAGTTCTGCTACGACGCCGACGTGGTGCGCTTCGTCACTGGCTTGGGGGATTTCAGTCTAGTCAAGATGAGCACCGGCCAGGCCAACACCGAATTCCTCTTCGCCAGGGCCGCCGCCGCATGAGCGACGCCTCTTCGCAGCCGCCGTCCGTCACCCTGGTCTGCTGGAATGCCTATCCCCTGTTCGACCACTCCGTTCCGTCCCGCATCGGCGGCATGGAGACGCGCGCTGCCCTCTTCGCGCGCGGGCTCGCCGGTTCGGGGCGCTGGCAGGTGCAATTCGTGGTGAACGACTACGGCCAGCCGGACACCGTGCGGCACGAGGGCATCGACTTCCACCTGTACCAGCCCCTGCATCGGCGCGCCTCGGAGAACGTCAACCCGCGCTTTGCCGGACGCAAGTGGCTGCCGATCCTCAACCTCGACCGGCGCGACCTGGCCCTGCTCTGGCAGATGCCGCTGCTGGCGCTCTTCCGCTTCCTGCCGGCCTGGTTCTATCCGCTGTTCTGGCGCCGCCTGCGCAGCCGCGCCGTCTGCTGCTTCGGCAACAATGCCGTCTCCGCCCAGGTGATCGCCGATTGCGCACGCCTCCGTATCCCGACGGTGCTGTGCCTCGCCGCCGACAGCGACCTGGCGCCGGAATACCGCCCCGACGACCGCGGCGTGAACGACTACAACACGCCGCACTGGATGGCCCACTACGCGCTGGAGAACGCCGACCACGTCTTCGTCCAGACCGAGAGCCAGCTGCGCGCCCTGGAAAGCCGCTTCGGCCGCTGCGGCGAGCTGATCCGCAACCCGGTGCAGATCGCGGCGGACGACCCGTCGCGCTGGCCGGCGCGCGGCACGCGCGACACCGTCCTCTGGATCGGCCGCTCCGACACCTTCCACAAGCAGCCGCTGCTGTTCCTCAATCTGGCCAAGCGCTGTCCCGACCTGTCCTTCCTGATGATCCTCAACAAGACGCATGCCGACGTCTTCGACAAGGTGCAGGCGGAACGCCCCGCCAACCTGGCCATCGTCGAGCGGGTGCCGCACCGGGAAATCTGGGACTACTACCGCCGCGCCCGCGTCTTCGTCAGCACCTCCGCCTACGAGGGCTTCCCCAACACCTTCCTGCAATGCGCCGTCGCCGGCGTCCCGGTCGCCTCGCTGGCGGTCGACCCCGAGGAGATCCTGTCGCGCCACGGCTGCGGCCTGCTGGCGGACGGCAGCCTCGACAAACTGGAGCGCGACGTGCGCGCGCTCTGGTCGGACGCGGCACTCGCCGAGCGCCAGGCACTGACTTTCCACCGCTATACCCTCGCGCACCACGGACTGGACAGCCAGGTCGAGCGCTTCGAAGCCCTGTTGAAGAAAGTGATCGACTCCCCCCTGCACACCCCGCCACTGCCCTGGTGGCGGCGGCCGACGCGCCGCCTCGTGCGGCGGGGAGCGAACTGACATGTGCGGCATCGCCGGCATCGTCGGCAAGCAACC
>CAZKDH010000021.1:0-72820 GCA_964551505.1 uncultured Rhodospirillaceae bacterium | reverse complement strand
ACCACACTTCCCAACCCAAACCCCATGCGCCGACAGTTGGATTTTCCCAATCGTCTTCGACAAAGCGAATGTCGTGCAGCAGCGGATCGATGCCGATCGCCTGCAGCGAGCCCAGATAGAGCTGCTGGCTCTCCGCCGGCGAGGGCTTCAGGATCACCTGGAACTGGAAATAATGCTGCAGCCGGTTGGGGTTCTCGCCGTAGCGCCCGTCCTTCGGCCGGCGCGAGGCCTGGACATAGGCGGCGCGCCAGGGCTTCGGGCCGAGGGCGCGCAATGTCGTCGCCCAGTGGAAGGTGCCGGCGCAGACTTCCATGTCGTAGGGCTGCAGGATGACGCAGCCCTGCTGCGCCCAATAGGCCTGCAGCTTCAGGATCAGCGCCTGGAAACAGGTTTCCGGATTCGGGGCTTTCGCCGCCATCTACGCCACCGCTGCCCGCTTGTGGTCCCCCGACGGCCATGAAAGGCGGGACTCCAGTCATGGTGCAGCGCAAAATACTGGCCCGACCCCCAATAATCAAGCAAGCCGGCGCGTCGGAGATTTCCGTTGATTTGCCGGGGCTTGGCGGTCAGCGGCCGGTCTTGGCCTGGACGCAGTCATGGGCCGCGTTCTTGGCGACATAGGCGCCGCATTTCGGGCAGGGCAGCATATCCTCGACCGGCCGCGTCTCCGGCCGCGATTCCGCCGTGCCGGACCGGGCCCTCGACCGTGCGGAACCGCCGGGATCGCCGGCATGGCCCTGGTTGCGGCCGGCGGAGCGCCGGATCAGCCACCAGACCACACCCACCACCAGCAGGATCAGAATGAGCTTGGGAGACGAGGGGATGCCGAACATCGGGCCATTTAGCGGTGGCCCGCCGCCCGGGTCAAGGGCGGCGGTCGAGCATCCTCAGATACTTAGCCCCTGCCCGGCGCGCAGAATCGCCGCGGCCTCCGGGGTGAAACCCCCGGCGGCGTCATGCAGCACCAGCCCCGGGACCTCGACCAGTCCGGCCGCCGCACCGCGCACGGCGCGGAGCAGGATCCGCTTCGGCGCGGCACCGGATTTGGGCAGCAGCGGCAGCACCCGGAGATCGCCGAAATCCCCGGCCAGGGCCGCCAGCAGGTCGGGGAGCCGGTCGGCACGGTGGATCAGGGTGAGCCGGCCGCCGGGGCGCAGGAGACGGGCAGCGCAGGCCGTCCAGTCGCCGAGGCCGGCCTGCCCTTCCATCGTCGCCGCGGCCTTCAGCGGATGGGCGGAAGCCGTCGCCGCGCCCCGCTTCAGATAGGGCGGATTGGCCATCGCCTGGTCGAAGCTGGCGGGCCGCAGCGCGGCCGGCGGCGCCAGCAGATCGCCGCAGAGGATCTCGACCCGACCGGCGCCCGCATTCCGCCTTGCATTTGCCGCGGCGAAGGCGGCGAAGACCGGCTCGATCTCGAGGCCGACGACCGCGACGCCGGGCAGGCGTGCGGCAAGGCACAGAGCTGCCGTGCCGACGCCACAGCCGAGATCGAGGACGCGCGCGCCCGGCGCTGCATCGACTGCCGCCGCGAGCAGCACCGGGTCGATCGCGACGCGGTAGCCGTCGGCCGGCTGGGCGATGACCACGCGCCCGTCGAGGACGCGGTCGACGGTGGCCGGCGGCAGGCCGGGCGGAAGGTCAGGCGGCAAGACAGCGTTTGCATTCCGCATCGGTTCAAGCGCCATCGCCGTCCCATTCGCCGGCCTCGATCAACAGGCGACGGGCGGCTTCGAAATCCTCGCCGATCACCATCAGGCGGCGCGGCAGGATCCCCAGGCTGCCCTGCAGGATGCTGTTGTGGAAATCCAGCATGACCGCCTCGACGCCGGCATCGTCCAGCAGGGCCAGCACATAGGACAACCTGACGGCATCGTTGGATCGCAGCAGCTCGACCAAGCCATTTCTCCTTACCCGGCGCGCCCTTATGCCGCGGATCGCCGGAATGTGATCGGCGGCCCGCCCGGCGCGGAACCCGGTACCCTTGACCGCCGACATTATGCTTCTATGCTGCCGCCGAGCATACTGAAACCTGAGCATCTGCAGGGTCAAACACGTGGCAGTGGTCGTCAATTTCGAAGCCGAACGCAAGAAGGCGGACGCCGATGCGCTGGAGCATCTGGCGGCGCTGGTTAAGGACGACCTGACCCAGGTCAACCAGCTGATCATCAAGCACATGCAGAGCCCGGTGGCGCTGATCCCGCAGCTGGCCGGGCATATCATCGCCGCCGGCGGCAAGCGCCTGCGCCCGATCCTGACCCTGGCCTCGGCCCGGATGTGCGGCTACCAGGGCCGGCACCACCAGGCCCTGGCGGCCTGCGTCGAGTTCATCCATACCGCGACCCTGCTGCACGACGACGTGGTCGACGAGAGTGCGCTGCGCCGCGGCGAGGCTTCGGCCAACATGCTCTGGGGCAACAAGGCCAGCGTGCTGGTCGGCGATTTCCTGTTCAGCCGGTCGTTCCAGCTGATGGTGGAACCGGGATCGCTGCGGGTGCTCGAGATCCTGTCGAACGCCTCGGCGGTGATCGCCGAGGGCGAGGTGCTGCAGCTGATCACCAGCAACGACACCGAGACCAGCGAGCAGAGCTACCTCGAGGTGATCAAGGGCAAGACCGCGGCCCTGTTCGCGGCCGCCTGCGAAGTCGGCGCCGTCATCGCCGAACGGCCGAAGACCGAGCAGGATGCGCTGGCGAGCTACGGCCTCAACCTCGGCATCGCCTTCCAGCTGATCGACGACGCCCTCGACTATTCCGCCAAGCAGGAAGCCCTGGGCAAGACCGTCGGCGACGACTTCCGCGAGGGCAAGATCACCCTCCCCGTCATCCTCGCCTTCCTGCGCGGCGACGCGACGGAGCGCGACTTCTGGCGCCGCACGCTCGAGCGCCAGGAACAGACCGACGCCGACCTCGCCAGCGCCATCGCCACCATGGCGAAGCACGGCGCCCTCAAGGACACCGTCGCCCGGGCGGCGCATTACGGCGCCATCGCCCGGGACGCCCTCGGCATCTTCCCCGAATCTCCCGAGAAGCGCGCGCTGATCGACGCCGTCGAGTTCTGCATCCAGCGCGGCCATTGAGGCCGGGCCGGGATGCCCGGGACCGACTATCTCAATCGCGGGCCCGGCGCCAAGGTCATCTCGCGCTCGGTGCCCTTCGACGAGATCGTCTCGCCGGAAGTCCTCACCCTGCAGGCCTATGTCGACCGCACCCGCGGCCGGCGGCCGTTCCTGTCGAAGGCGGACCTCGACCCGGCGCAGATCAAGCCGCTGCTGCCGCTGCTGGCGCTGATGGAGATCAGCACCGCGCCGCTGCGGGTGCATTACCGGCTGTTCGGCACCTCGCTGGTCGCGCTCTACGGCGAGCTCACCGGCACCTATCTCGACGAGCGGACTGACAACCCGCAGCTGCGCGACGAGGCGATGAAGAACTACCGCCGCCTGGTGGTCGAGAAGACGCCGATCTACGGCATCACCGAGCTGGAGATCGGCACCAACCGCCGGCGCACCTTCGAATGGGCGTTCTTTCCGCTGAGTTCCGACGGCAGCACCGTTTCGCATGCGCTCTACATCGAGCAGCGCTCCAAGGAAAAGCCGCGGTTCTGACCCGGCACCGGCGGCGCCCGCCGGGCCTTGCCGTCACCAAACCTTCACACTTGCCGCATTGACGCGGCGCCAAGATTTCGACAATTCTGGAAATATGAAAACGAAGACCGCGATCGCCGGCTTGTCGGCCCTGGCGCAGGAGACCCGCCTGGCGGCGTTCCGTCGCCTGATGCAGGCGCTGCCCGACGGCATCAGCGCCGGCGACCTGGCCGCCGGACTGGCGGTACCGCCCAGCACGCTGTCGGCGCATCTGGCGATCCTGGCGGGAGCCGGGCTGGTGGAGGCTGTCCGCGAGGGCCGCACCATCCTCTACCGCGCCGACCAGGACGGCATCGGCAACCTGCTGAATTTCCTCGTGCAGGACTGCTGCCGCGGCAGGCCCGACGCCTGTGCCAGGCTCCTGCACTCCGCCTTGCCGACATGCTGCCCATGACCGCCACGCTGCCGAGGATCTGACCGATGATCGATTCCAAACTGAACGTGCTCTTCCTCTGTACCGGCAATTCCGCCCGCAGCATCCTGGCCGAGAGCATCCTCAACCGCGACGGCGCCGCCCGGTTTTGCGCCTTCAGTGCGGGCAGCCACCCCAAGGGCGAGGTGCATCCCCATGCCCTGGACCTGCTGCGCAAGCTCCACCACCCGCTCGCCGGGCTGCGCTCCAAGAGCTGGGAGGAATTCGCCGTCGCCGGCGCCCCGCGCCTGGATTTCGTCTTCACCGTCTGCGACAACGCGGCCGGCGAGACCTGCCCGATCTGGCCGGGCCAGCCGATGACCGCCCATTGGGGCGTGCCCGATCCGGCCGCCGCCGTCGGCACCGAGGCCGAGCGCCGCCTCGCCTTCGCCGACAGCTATCGCATGCTCGCGAACCGCATCGGCATCTTCATCAACCTGCCGCTGCGGTCGCTGGACCGCCTCGGCCTGCAGCAGCGGCTGGATGCGATCGGCAGCCGGCTGTCGGAATCGGCCTGATCCATCATGTCCAGGTTCGAACGGTACCTCACCCTCTGGGTGGCGCTCTGCATCCTGGCCGGGATCGGGCTCGGCCAGGTCGTCCCCGGGCTGTTCCAGGCCATCGGCGCGGCGGAAATCGCCCAGGTCAACCTGCCGGTCGCCTTGCTGATCTGGCTGATGATCATCCCGATGCTGATGAAGATCGATTTCGCGGCCTTGCGCCAGGTCGGGGCGCATTGGCGCGGCATCGGCGTCACCCTGTTCATCAACTGGGCGGTGAAGCCGTTTTCAATGGCGGCGCTGGGCTGGCTGTTCATCGCCGTGCTGTTCCGCCCCTATCTGCCCGCCGACCAGATCGACTCCTACATCGCCGGCCTGATCCTGCTGGCGGCGGCGCCCTGCACCGCAATGGTCTTCGTCTGGAGCCATCTCTGCAACGGCGAGCCGCATTTCACCCTCAGCCAGGTGGCGCTCAACGACGTCATCATGGTGTTCGCCTTCGCGCCGATCGTCGGCCTGCTGCTGGGGCTATCCGCCATCAGGGTGCCGTGGGAGACATTGCTGCTCTCGGTCCTGCTCTACATCGTCGTGCCGGTATGCATCGCCCAGATCCTGCGTCGCGGCCTTCTGGCCGGCGGCGGCGAGGCCGGGTTCCGCCGGGCCCTCGGCCGGATCCAGCCGCTGTCGCTGGTGGCGCTGCTGACCACCCTGGTCCTGCTGTTCGGCTTCCAGGGCGGGCAGATCGTGGCCCAGCCGGCGATCATCGCGCTGCTCGCCGTGCCGATCCTGATCCAGGTCTATCTCAATGCCGGCCTTGCCTATCTGTTGAACCGGCTCAGCGGCGAGGCGCATTGCGTGGCAGCGCCTTCCGCCCTGATCGGCGCCAGCAATTTCTTCGAGCTGGCGGTCGCCGCCGCCATCAGCCTGTTCGGCTTCCATTCGGGAGCGGCGCTGGCGACCGTCGTCGGCGTGCTGATCGAGGTCCCGGTGATGCTGACGGTGGTGAAGATCGCGAATGCCAGCCGCGGCTGGTACGAAGCGGGCTCGGCCGTGCGCAAACCGGGCTAAGGCCGGAATCTTTCTATTCCTCCGCGCCGGGCGGGCACGGCCAGGACGGCGGCGGCGCCAGCTCGGGCGGCAGCATGGTCGTGCGGTCGCCGCAGGCCTCGGCGAGCTGGGCCGGGACCAGGCCCTTGGCAAGACGCAGATCCGCCCCCTCGATGCGGGCGCGGTAGAGATCCGCGTCGTGCAGGTCGGCACCCGTGAGATCGGCGCCGGCGAGATCGGCCCGCGCCAGATAGGCACGCTGCAGGTTGGCGTTGCCGAGGTTGGCGTTGGTCAAGAGGGCGCGGCCGAGTTCCACGCCTTCCATGTTGCTGCCGGCAAGGTTGGCCTTGCCGAGATCGGCACGGGACATCTCGGCCTTGGTCAGGCCGGCACCGCCGAGATCGGCGCCGCGCAGATTCGCGCGGTCCAGGATCGCCTTGCTGAGATCCGCGCGCCAGAGCTTTGCGCCCGGAAGCTGCGTCCGGATCATGATCGCACCCGCCATGTTGGCACCGGTGAAATCCGCGCCGCCGAGATCGCTGTTCGACAGATTGGCGCCTGCCAGGATGGCGCCGTGAAAATCGTCGCCGGCCATCAGGCGGTTCATCTTGGTGCAGCCCGTCCAGTCGACGCCCGGGCCCGGGCCTTCATTGCAGCCGGCATGGGCCGGCGAAGCCAGGGAGATAACCAGGGAGATGACCAGCGCGAGGGCGCTCAACGGGAGGTGCCCCCGCCCGGTCCAGCCGCGATAGATGCCACCCTCCGGATTCCGCATTGTCACGTCCCGCCGTCCTGCCTCAGGCGCTCTGCGCCGCCACCCAGCTTGGCAGATTCCGGCGCCGAGACAAATGCTTCGCCATGGCGCGGGCCGAGGCAATCTCGGCCCTTGCACCCTCCCTGGGCAGGCGCTATAACCCGGGCGCTTCGGGTCCAGGCGCCCGCGGGCCGGTTTCACGCCAGATCAACGGCTTGAAGACGTTTCCAGATGTGTCGGAGTGTAGCTCAGCCTGGTAGAGCACCACGTTCGGGACGTGGGGGCCGGAGGTTCGAATCCTCTCACTCCGACCAATCTTCCAGGAATTCGGCGTCCGGACGGCAGCTGCGGCTATTGCAGCGGAATGCCGTTTTCCTGCGCGACGGCATCGTAGATCGCGCAAGCCTTGTCGAAGTCGCCCTTGGCCAGGGCCTCGCCGCCCTGATTGACCTTCTCGTTGGCGGCGACGACCTTCTGCGAGTCCTCGGCGGTGGTGGCCTGACCGGCCTTCTCGCCAAGCGCCGTGGTCAACCTGGTCATCTTGTCGATCGCCTGGGCCTGGTCGCAGCCGGCGAAGGCCGGAGCGGACAGGCAGACAGCGATACCCAGGCCGGCAAGCAGGCGACCGATCATCGAATTTCCTCCCGAGATCCCGGTTTGACGGCAGGGACGCCTAGGCGGCGAGTCCCTTCAGCTTGTTCAGCAGGTAATCCAGGTTTTCCGGCCCCAGATCCTCGTACTGCGTCAGGACCCGCTCGATCACCTTGGCGGTGAAGCGCTCGCGATCCTTGTCGCCGCCATCGTAGTCGGTCTGCATGGCGACATCCAGCGCCACCCGATAGGCGGGGAAGAGATTGCTCGGCAGGCTGGTGCGCTGGTAGATCGACTGCAGGCCGAGCTTGCCCTGGTCATGGATCAGGGTCTGGGCATTGACGATCGGCGTATTGGAAAGCACCGCCAGGGCGGCCTCGAAGAAATTGACGTCGCCGGTGCACAGCGCCCGCAGGATCAGCGAGGGGGTCAGGCGGCGGTGGTCGCGCAGCTGCTTCACCAGATCGACGATGTCGGCGCTCTTGACCCCGGCCGGCATCAGGTTGACCGTGGCCTTTTCGCGGGCCTGCAGCACCAGATCGGTGGCGAGCTCGGAGGAGATCTCCTTCTGCGTCACCAGATAGTCGCGCAGGCTCTCCGAAACCATGGCGACGAGGCGCTCGGAAATCGTCATCGGCAGATTGGCGCGCTGGACCAGGGTGTTGGCGACCGCGGCATCGCCACCGTGCTTCTCGACCACCTTCTGCAACTCGGCCTCGCCGAGGGCCGCTCCCGGATTGGCGACGAGCGCCGCCACCACCGAGCCGGCCTTGCCGTGATCGATCAGGGCATTGGCGACCAGGTTGGAGACCTCGGGGCGACGGGCGATGGCGGTCTGCTTCTCGACGCCGGCCAGGCGCACGATCTCGACCAGATCGGCATCGCTGAGCACGCTGGAGAATTCGAGCACCGGCAGCGCCACGGATTCGACGTCCCGGGCGAGGCTGATGGCAACGTCCTTGGGCAGGCTGGTGCTGGATTTCAGATTGCGCGACAGGGCCTCGCGCACCATGACCTCGGCGTCCTTGACCATGACCCGGAAGATTTCCTCGGCCAGGGCCCGTTCCTGCTGGGTCAGGCCGCCGGCCGCGAAGGCCAGGGCGACCTTCTCGGCGGTATCGGCACGGACGTCTCCCGATGGGCTCGCCAACAAGCGTTGGACATCCGCCTCGGTCAGCATTCCAGCCATTCAGATCACTCCAAGCCGCCCTGCCGATTCGGCCATCCGGTCGCGCCGGACGGTCCACCGGCCAAAAATAACCTTCAACTCCTATACCGTCGACCGTTAAGATTTAGCTACCGTCCCGGGGCGCGCTCAGCTAAGCACCGAAGCCATTGCCCGGCCTAGCTTTTCGACGGCTTCTTCGAGCTGGAATTCAGTCACATTGTAGGGTGGCGCCAGAACCACGTGATCGCCGTTGGTGCCGTCGATGCAGCCGCCCGACGGATAGCAGATCAATCCCTGTTCCATCGCCGCCTGGCGCAGCTTCAGCCAGGTCTTGCGCGCCGGATCGAAGGGCCGCTTGGTCTCGCGGTCGGCGACCAGCTCCATGCCCAGGAACAGCCCGCGCCCGCGGATGTCGCCGACATGCGGGTGCTGGCCGAACGTTTCCTCCAGGCGGCGGCGCAGCTGCGCCCCCATCCTGCGGGTGTTCTCCAGCAGCCCCTCTTCGGCGATCGCCTCCTGCACCGCCAGCGCCGTGGCGCAGGCCAGGGTGTGGCCGGCATAGGTATGGCCGTGCTTCAACGCGCCGGAGCCGCGTTCGATCGCCTCGCGGATCTTGCGGGCGACCAGGAAGCCGCCGATCGGCGCATAGCCGGCGCCGAGGCCCTTCGCCATGGTGAGGATGTCGGGCGCGACGCCGTCCTCGTTGCAGGCATACATGTGCCCGGTCCGGCCCATGCCGCACATCACCTCGTCGAAGATCAGCAGGATGCCGTGCCGGTCGCAGATCTCGCGGATGCGACGGAGATAGCCCGGCGTCGGCGGCACGCAGCCGAGGGTGGCGCCCACTACCGGCTCGCAGATGAAGGCGGCGACGTTCTCCGCCCCCAGGCGCTGGATCGTCGTCTCCAGGTCCTCGGCGGCCCGCAGCCCATAGGCCTCGGCGGTCTCGTCGGCGCGGCGGTGGCGGTATTCGTAGCAGGGCACGATATGTTCGACCGGCATCAGCATCGCCTCATAGGCGGCGCGGCGCACCGCATCCGTCCCCAGCGACAGGGTGCCGACGGTGTTGCCGTGGTAGCTGCGCTGCCGGGCGATGTAGAGGCGGCGGCTGGGCTGGCCGATCTCGAGGAAATACTGCCGCGCCAGCTTGATGGCACCTTCCACCGCCTCGGCGCCGCCGGAACAGAAGAAGGCGCGGTCCATGTCGGCCGGCGCCTGGGCGACCAGCCGGTCGGCCAGCTGCTCCATCGCGGCGCTGGTGAAGAACAGGGTATAGGCATAGGCCATCTCGGCCACCTGCTTCTGCACCGCGGCGATCACCTTGGGGTGCGAATGGCCGAGGCAGGAGACCGCCGGTCCGCCGGAGGCATCGAGGTAGCGCTTGCCGGACTTGTCGACGATATAGGCGCCCTCGCCGCGCACGGCTTCCGGCAGGGTGGTCCGCAGATCGCGGTGGAGAACGTGGGTCATGATGGCTCGGATCTCAGCAGGCTAGGATTGCAGCAGCGTGCCCTGGACGACGGTCTTGAGGACCGCGCCCAGGGCCTGTTCGAAGGCGACGACGATTGTAGGGACGGCGACGCTCGATGCGACGACGCTCTGTTCGGCGCCGACGGACCGGACGATGCGGCGGTCGGGCATCCGCACCAGCTTGGCCATCAGCCGCACGTGCACGGAGGGCGCGCCCGGCGCGGCATCGGTGCCGGTGAATTCCGCCTGGAAGTCGCGCAGGTCGGACTGCAGGATGAAGTCCGGCCGCAGCCCCGCGGCGTCGCGGCCGATGGCGACGATGCTGCCGGTCGCCTCGAAGGCCTCGATCAGCTTCGCCTGGACCAGGGCGGGCGCGGTATCTGTCCAGTTGCCCTTGGCGAAATACTCGATCGAGTTCGGCGCGCGGGTCAGCGCGATCCGCGTGGTGTTGATGTCGCGCTCGGCCACCGGCTCGGCCACCACCAGCTGCCAGGTCACCTTGGGCAGCGGCTGGTCGAAGGCCACCTGCGGCCGCAGGGTATAGAGGTCGAGCGGCTGGTTGACGTCGGGAATGAGGCTGCAGCCGGAAAGGCCCAGCGCGCCGCTGGCAGCGGCCGACTGCAGAAGGCGACGGCGAGAAAGCATGATCGATCCCACTACGGCTGGTATCCCTTGTTGCGGTCGCTGAGGAAGAAGCGCGCCGGATCGCGCTCGATCTCCTGCGAGATGCGCGCCATCGAGGCGGCAAGCTGGCGCAGCTGGGCCACCAGATCGGCGGCCTCGTACAAAGTCGTACCGGTGAACTGCCGCAGCGGTTCGCGGTTCTCCGCCAGCAGGGCGTTGAGCTGCTCCGCCGTCGCCTGGAAGGACTTCGACATCTGATCGACCGTGTCGACGGCGCGCGACGCGTCGCCGGTCACCTTGCCCGCGCTCTTGCGCAGCTCGGCGGCCAGCAGGCGGAACTCGTCGCCGGCGGCGGTGAAGGACTTCGCCGCCGCCTCGCCGTTGTCCATCAGGGAATCGATCTGCGCGGTGCGGGCCTTGAGATCGGTGGAGAGGTCACGGAGATTTGCCAGGGTCTCGGTCAGGGCAGCGCGGTTGTCCACGCTCAGCATGTGATTGAAGTTGTCGGCGATCTCGGTGAGCTTGGCCAGCAGGTCGGGCGCCTGCTTCACCAGCTTCTCCATGGTGGAGGATCCCGCCCGCACCTCGCTGCCCGGCGGCAGGATCTCCAGATCGGAGGTGCCGCGGCTGATCTGCATGCCGATGCCGCCGGCGATGCTCTGCAGCTCGAGCGTCGCCTGGGAATCGGTGCGGATCGGCGTGCCTAAGCGCACGACGAAGTCGACCCGCGCCAGTTCCGAGTTCTCCGGGTCGATGCTGATGTCGGTGACCCGGCCGACCGGGATGCCGCCGAAGGTCACCGTGCTGTCGACCCGCAGTTGCGCCACCGACCCGCCGAAGCGGGTGAAATAGGGCACGTAGGTCACCTGCCCCTGGAATTTGGCAACCCAGATCGAGAACAGGCCGATGCCGAGGCAGAGCGCCAGCACGAAGGCGCCGACCGCGATATGTCTGGCCCGAGTTTCCATCTAGTTCCGCAGCTCCGACTGATTGGCGGGTTGACCGGCCGGCGGCGCCGTGCCGCCGATTCCAGCGGCGCGCGCCCGCGGGCCGTGGAAATAGGCGCGGATCCAGGGATGCTCGTCCTGCAGCAGTTCCGCCAGCTTGCCGATCCTGACCCGCTTGTCGATCAGCACCGCGATACGGTCGCAGATCGCCACCAGACTGTCCAGATCATGCGTGATCATCACCACGGTGAGGCCAAGGCTGCGCTGCAGGCTGCGGATCAGTTCGTCGAATTCCGCCGCGCCGATCGGATCCAGGCCGGCGGTCGGCTCGTCGAGGAACAGGATCTCGGCGTCGAGGGCCAGCGCGCGCGCGAGGCCGACCCGCTTTCGCATGCCGCCCGAGAGCTGCGAGGGAAACTTGGCCCCGGCATCGGCCGGCAGGCCGACCAGGCGGATCTTCAGGGCTGCAAGCTCGTCCATCAGGCCCGGCGCGAGGTCGGTGTGCTCGCGCATCGGCGCCTGGATGTTCTCGGCGACGGTCAGCGAGCTGAACAGGGCACCGTTCTGGAACAGGACGCCCCAGCGCTGCTCGAGCCGCGCCCGGTCCTCGCGGGACAGCGCCGCTGCCTGCTGGCCGAGGACCTCGATGGTGCCGGCCGCCGGCGTGTTGAGGCCGATGATGGTGCGCAGCAGGACCGACTTGCCCGAGCCGGAGCCGCCGACGATGCCGAGCACCTCGCCGCGCCGCACGTCGAGGTCGAGGTTGTCGTGCACGACCTGCTTGCCGAAGCGGTTGACGATGCCCCGGAGCGAGATCGCGATTTCGGTTTCCGCCATCGCCTCAGATCCCGAGATAGGAGAAGAGGACGGAGAAGATCGCGTCGAAGATGATCACCAGGAAGATGCCCTCGACGACGGCGCGGGTGGTCAGCTTGCCGACGCTTTCGGCGCTGCCGGAGACCCGCAGGCCCTCGAAACAGCCGACCAGGGCGATCAGCAGGGCGAAGACCGGCGCCTTGACGATGCCGACGGTGAAGGTGTTCAGCGACACCGCCTGATTGAGCAGGCGCCAGTATTGGCCGAAGCTGACATCCACCAGGACGACGCTCATGATCCCGCCGCCCAGCAGGCCCATGAGGTCGGCGAAGAATGCAAGCAGCGGCAGCGCGATCATCAGCGCCAGGACCCGCGGCACCACCAGCACCTCCATCGGGTCGAGACCGATGGTGCGCAGGGCGTCGACCTCCTCGTTCACCTGCATGGTGCCGATCTGGGCGGTGAACGCCGAGCCCGAGCGGCCGGCGACCACGATCGCCGTCAGCAGGATCCCCATCTCGCGCAGCACCGAGACCCCGACCATGTTGATGGTGAAGACCTGGGCGCCGAAGCGGGCCAGCTGGTCGGCGCCCTGGAAGGCCAGGACCACACCGACCAGGAAGGAGATCATGCCGACGATCGGCAGGGCGTTGAGGCCGGTCTGTTCGATATGGAAGATCAGCGCGTTCCAGCGCAGCCGGTGCGGCCGCAGCGCCAGGCGCCCGAAGGTCGAGACCAGCGCCCCGAAGAAGGCCAGCAGGTCCAGGGATTCCTTGATGATCTCCTCGGCCGCCCGCCCGATATCGGAGACCCAGTCGAGGAAGGTGCGATGCCGGGGCCGCTCCGGCTTGCCCTCGGGCCGGGCGGCGACGACGCGGTCGAGCAGGGCCTGGAGATTGGGCCTCGGCGCCCGCCAGTCGATCCTGGCGCCGCGCGCTTCCGCCGCGCTGCCGGCCCGGACGATGAGCCAGGCTCCGGCGGTATCGAGCTGCTCGACCGCCCCAAGATCCATGCGCAACAGGCCGGAGACGGCGGGGAGCTGCGCCACTTCGGGATCCAGCGCGGCGGCGTGATCGATGGTCCAGGCGCCGCCGAACGCCCAGACGATGGCCTCCCCTTCGCGTCCCGCCTTGATCCAGCCGGCCTCAGCCATCTTCGCCCCAATGGTAAACGGCCGGCAGCATAGCAGCCCGCCGATGCGGGGCAACCATGCGGCCGGCAGCCGAGAGGGCTAGATATAATGGGCCGTCAGAGGCTCGAAGCCATTGAAATTGATGGCAGAATAGGTAGTCGTATAGGCGCCGGTGGAAAAAATCCGCAGCCGGTCGCCGGACTTCAGGCCCTCGGGCAGGGCATAGCCCGCCTTGTCGTAGAGGATGTCGGCGGAATCGCAGGTCGGCCCGGCGAGCACGACCGGCGTGGCGGTGCCGGTGAGGTCGCGGGTCGGCCGGATGCGGTAGCGGATCGCCTCGCCCTCGGTCTCGGCCAGGCCGCCGAAGCGGCCGATGTCGAGATAGACCCAGCGCTTGTCCTCGCCATAGGCCTTGCGCGAGACCAGCACGACCTCGGTCTCGAGGACGCCGGCATCGCCGACCATGTAGCGGCCGGGCTCGACGATCAGCGCCGGCATGTCGGCGCCGAAGGCGGCAGCCACGGCCTGCATGATCGCCCGGCCGTATTCGGCGATCGGGGCCACGTCCGGCGTATAGGTCGCCGGGAATCCGCCGCCGAGATCGACCATCTTCAGTGCGACGCCGGCGGCAAGGCAACGGTCGAACACCGATTTTGCGCCATTGATCGCCCCCTGCCATTGGCCGGGATCGAGCTGCTGGGAACCGACGTGAAACGAAACGCCATAGGGATCAAGCCCAAGCGCGCGCGCGGCGACCAGCAGGTCCGCCGCCATGTCGGGCTCGCAGCCGAATTTGCGGTTGAGCGGCCAGAGGGCGCCCTCGCCCTGGACCAGGATCCGGCAGAACACGCGGGCGCCCGGCGCCGCTTCGGCGATCTTGCGCAGCTCGGCCTCGGAATCGAAGGCGAAGAGGCTGACGCCCTGGGCATGCGCCCAGGCGATGTCGGCCGATTTCTTGATCGTATTGCCGAAGGATATCCGCGCCGGCACCGCGCCGGCGGCCAGCGACTGGCGGATTTCACCGGCCGAAGCCGTGTCGAAGCTGGAGCCCAGCCGGGCCAGGCGGGCCAGAATCTCCGGCGCGGGATTGGCTTTCACGGCGTAGAACACCTCGGCCCGCGGCAAAGCCTGGGTCAGATCCCGGTATTTCCGTGCGACCACGTCGAGATCGACGATCAGGCAGGGCGTCGCCGGCCGATGCTGTTCCAAATAGGCCACGACCTTGGAGAAATCCGGCTCGGCCGCATAGCTGTTTGCCGGCTTCGCCACCGGCAGGGCCGCGGACGCCGGCTGCAGCTGCTTAGCCAGGGGCGCCCGACGGGGCGCGGCGCGGCGGGCGGGAGCCGGGATGCGGGCTTCTGCCGTCTCCAGGGCGGTGTGCTTCATGCCGGTAAACCTTCTGTAAACCATGAACCGCGGTTCAAAATGAAATCGCCGCGCTGGATGAAACCCCTGGAGGGTTGCTTCCGACGCGGCGAAGCCTGTCTAGGCAGGGAAAATATAGTGCGGATTCACAGGGATATGTCCCTGTTGTTGGAGTCGAATGCGAAATATTTGTGAAGCCGGGGGCGGCAAATCGGTGAATTTTACCGCCCGGCCCTACTCCGGCTTCGGCGCCGCCGGATCGATCAGCTCCTTGAGCGGGTAGCCGGCGAACTTCTTGGTTTCGGACATGATGACATTGGTCGTGACCGAGGCGATGTTCGGCTCGGTCTCGATCAACTGGTGGTGGAGTTCGACATAGTCGCCGACGCTGCGGCAGACGAAGTGGACGATATAGTCGAAATTTCCCGAAATCTGATAGCAGGCGATGGCCTGGGGCGTGGCCTCGATCAGCCGCTCGAAGGCCCCCTGCTGGGCCCGGCCATGCTTATGGAGGGTCACGAAACTCAGGATCTCGACATGGTCGGTCAGCTTGGCCAGGTCGATATCCGCCCGGTAGCCCTGGATGATCTTCTGCTTCTCGAGCTGCCGGTGGCGGCTATGGCAGGGGCTGGGCGACAGGCCAGCCTTGGCCGCAAGGTCCAGGTTGCTCATCCGGCCATCCGCCTGCAGCGCGGCGAGGATCTTCAGATCCGTCCGATCCACCTTCTGCGCCTTCGCCATGCTGCCTGTCCTCCCTAACCAGAATGCCGCCGGCCTCGGCCCTTCCCGCCCCCGGCCAAATGGCTTATACAGCCAGCCGGCCGGAAACCGCCAGCAATGCTGGTACCGGCTACATAGATGCCGTGCCCGGAACCCAGCCAGCATTGGACCGCCCCATGAAGCCTGAGATGGACCTCAAGCAGCACATCCGACACGTCCCGGATTTTCCCAAGCCAGGGATACTGTTTTATGACATCTCGACGCTGCTGGAGCATGCGGAGGCCTGGAAGGAATGCGTGGACCGGCTGCGGGTGATGCTGGAGCCCTATCGGCCGCAGAAACTGGTCGGCATCGAATCCCGGGGCTTCCTGGTGGCGGCGCCGCTCGCCTATGTCCTCGGCTGCGGCTTCGTCATGGTCCGCAAGCGCGGCAAGCTGCCCGGCGAGGTGATCCGCCACCACTATGACCTCGAATACGGCCAGGATGTTGTAGAAATCCAGGCGGAGGCTATCGCCCCGGGCGAGCGGGTCATCGTCCTCGACGACCTGCTGGCGACCGGCGGGACGCTGTCGGCCGCCATCGCGCTGCTGCGCAAGGTAGGCGCCGACGTGGCCGCGGCCGCCTGCATCATCGAGCTGACATTCCTGGCCGGTCGCGCCAGACTCGACGTCCCGTTCAACGCCCTGCTGTCATACGAGAGCTGACGCCACCCTCTCGGCCAGTCCGAGCAGGGCGTTGTCGGATCCACCGGGGCCGATCAGCGACAGCCCGATCGGCGCCCCGCGCACCCGCCCGATCGGAATCTGAACCTGCGGCAGCCGGGCCAGTCCGGCGATGCTGGTGAGGCTCAACGTGCGATCCCGGAACTCCGCCAGTTCCGCGGCTCCGGCCGTCTTCAGGGGCGCGATGGTCGAGGCGGTCGGGATCGCCAGAACCCCTGAATCGATCACGAACATCTGCTCCATCAGGATCGTCACCTGGCGGCGGAAGGCGGCATCGTGGTCGACATCCGGGCTGGCAGCAACCCGTTCGGCCAGGGAGAAGCGCTCGGCGACCTCGGGCCCGAATGCCGGCCGCCGGCGCTTGATCCAGGGCCCATGCGTTGCCCAGATCTCCCGCGGCTGCAGGCGCCGAAAGCGGGTCAGCCATTCCCGGAGACCGCCGTCGTTCTGGGCGATCGTCACCTCGCGACGGTCCGCGAACAGTGGGGCGATGCGGTCCATCGCCTGCAGGGTCGCCGCGGCAATGTCGCTGTCGGCCAAGGCCAGGGCATCTCGCCCGATCAGCAGGTTCCGCCCCAACCTCTTGGTCTGCGGCGGCAGCAGGACATCGCCCACCCGCCGCAGGATTTCCGCCGAGCGGGCAAACCAGCCGACGGTATCGAAGCTGGGGGCGAGCGGCATGACGCCCGTGTCATCGACCAGGCCGTGGCTGGGACGGATGCCGAAGATGCCTTGCAGCGCCGCGGGAATCCGGACCGATCCGCCGGTATCGCTGCCCAGGGCGAAATCCACCGCCCCGCCGCTCACTGCCGACGCCGAGCCGCTGGAAGACCCGCCGGGGATCCGCTCCGGCGCAGCGCCGTTGACCGGCGTGCCAAAATGGAAATTCTGGCCGTTCAGGCTGAAGGCGAGTTCATCCGGGATCGTCATGCCGACCAGGCGCGCGCCGGCATCGATGACCCGCTGAACCGCAGGCGCGGTGACATCGGCCGGCGGGTGGGTGGCCAGCCAGTCCGGATTGCCGCAGCAGGCGGCCTGCCCGGCGACCGCGAAGATGTCCTTGGCGGCGAAGGTCAGACCGGAAAGCGGACCGCCCGGCCGGCCGGTGATGTCGACGGCAACATGTTCGCAGAAGGCTCCCAGGGCGCGGCGATCGGATGGCAGAGGCATGAAACGTCGAGATCCCTTCGCTGACTGGCCGAGGGCAGCCGAAGAACCCGACGCCCGGTCGATCTAGGTCAATTCACCTACCGCGGCAGTCCATCGCGACCCAGTCACAATCGCGTGCGCGGGTCGGGACCTTGTGGAACCGGTTAACGCGGCACGATGCGGGGGTGCCAGAAGCGGCGGCCTATGATATGAATTCCGGCATGAACCAGGTGCTTTCGCCGGAAACCTTTCCGCCGGCCCGTTTCGATGATGCCGCCGCGGCGGTGGCCAGACTGCAGGCGATCTACGACGCCAATACCAGCCTTCTGCGCGATACCTTTCGTGCCTATGTCGGCGGCAAGACGCCGAGCACGCGGGTGCGCGCCTGCTATCCCTATGCCGCCATCACGGTTAAGGATTTCAGCCGGGCCGATACCCGACTGGCCTATGGATTCGTCGATCGGCCCGGCACCTTTGCGACGACGATCACGCGTCCGACCCTGTTCCGGCGCTATTGCCTCGAGCAGATCGGTCAGTTGATCCAGAATCATCGCGTCCCAGTTGAAATCGGTGTCAGCAAGACGCCGATCCCGATTCATTTCGCCTTTTCCGACGAGATCCATGTCGAGGGCGAACTGACCCGCGAGCGGATCCGCGACATGCGCAGCGTCTTCGACCTGCCCGATCTCGCCTTGATGGATGACAGCATCGTCAACGGGTCGGCGGTGACCCCGCCCGGCGCCCCCGATCCGCTGGCGCTGTTTACCGCGCCGCGGGTGGACTACTCGCTGTTCCGCCTGAAGCATTACACCGCAACCTCCGCGGAGCATTTCCAGAACTACGTTCTGTTCACCAACTATCAGTTCTACATCGACGAGTTCATCCGCCATGCCCAGGACCTGATGCGGGCCGACGGCGGCGGCTACGATGCCTTCGTCGAGCCCGGCGACCGGATCACCCTGCCGGGATCGACGGATTCGCAGGCGCAGGGACCGATGGTGCGGATGCCGCAGATGCCGGCCTATCACCTGACCCGGCGCAATCATTCCGGCATCACCATGGTCAATATCGGCATCGGGCCGTCCAATTCGAAGACCATCACCGACCATATCGCCGTCTTGCGGCCGCATGCCTGGCTGATGCTCGGCCACTGCGCAGGATTGCGGAATACCCAGAAGCTCGGCGACTACGTCCTCGCCCATGGCTATGTCCGCGAAGACCACGTACTCGATGCGGATTTGCCGGTATGGGTTCCGGTGCCGGCCCTGGCCGAGATCCAGGTGGCCCTGGAGCGCGCGGTGGGCGAGATCACCGGGCTTTCCGGCTATGCTTTGAAAAGCGTCATGCGCACCGGCACGGTTGCCACCATCGACAACCGGAACTGGGAGCTGCGCGACCATCGCGAGCCGGTCCAGCGGTTCAGCCAGAGCCGGGCCATCGCCCTCGACATGGAAAGCGCCACCATCGCGGCCAACGGTTTCCGCTTCCGGGTGCCCTACGGGACATTGCTCTGCGTCTCCGACAAGCCGCTGCACGGCGAATTGAAGCTGCCGGGGATGGCCGACGCCTTCTACAAGCAACAGGTCGGCCAGCACCTGAAGATTGGGATCCGCGCCATGGAACGGCTGCGGGAGCTGGGATTGGAGCAGTTGCACAGCCGCAAGCTGCGCAGCTTCGCCGAAGTGGCGTTTCAGTAGGCCGCCGGCGGTTCGGGCCAGGCAGATGTATGCTCAGATAGACCAGGCAGAAGTCGACCGCCGCATCGCCAGCAGCCACGAGAGCGTCCGCGCCGTCGTCGATTATTGGCGGCGCAAGGCGGGATCGCGGCGCATGCCCAGCCGGCGCGACATCGAACCGGCCGAGATCAAGCCCTATCTCTCGGCCATCATCCTGGTCGACGTCGTGCCCGACGACCGGCGTTTCGTCTATCGCCTGGTCGGGACCCATGAGGTCGCCGGCCGGGGCATGGACCCGACCGGCCTTGCGGTCCGCGACTCCTTCTATGCCGAGAGCCGGGAGGCGGCGCTCGGCACCTATGAATATGTCGTGCGGGAGAAACGGCCGTTCTGCTGCTGCGACCCCTATGTCACGCCGGACGGCTGGCCGGAACATGAGGACGTGATCTATCTTCCCCTGTCGGACGACGACGAGCACGTGAACATGGTGCTGGTCTATTCCTATTCCCACCAGTTCAAGGCCAGGACCGGCGCGACCCTCGTCGTCCGCTAAACACCGAGTGGCGTTAAATATATCGATCAAGATGATTAGTATCTTGACCATCCAGGGTGATTGGCCCTTATATGCCGTCTTCCGCGATCGCCGCGCCTGCGACAAGAACGGCCGACGAAGTCACCCTTTGGAGAGCCTGAGATGAGAACCATCAGTCATTTCGTCGGCGGCAAGGAAGTCGCCGGCACCAGCGGCCGTTTTGCCGATGTCTTCAATCCGGCTACCGGCGAGGTGCAGGCCAAGGTCGCGCTCGCCAGCAAGGCGGAACTCGATGCTGCGGTGAAGACCGCGCTGGCCGCCTTCCCCGGCTGGGCCAATACCCCGCCGCTGACCCGCGCCCGCATCATGTTCAAGTTCAAGCAGATCTGCGAGGACAATGCCGACACGCTGGCGATGGCGATCACCAGCGAGCACGGCAAGGTGTTGTCGGACGCCAAGGGCGAGATGATCCGCGGGTTGGAAGTCGTCGAATTCGCCTGCGGCGCGCCGCAGCTGCTGAAGGGCGAGTTCTGCGAGAACGTCGGCACCAACGTGGATTCCTGGGCCATCCGCCAGCCCCTGGGCGTCGTTGCCGGCATCACGCCGTTCAACTTCCCCTCGATGGTGCCGATGTGGATGTTCCCGACCGCGCTGATCGCCGGCAATACCTTCGTGCTGAAGCCGTCGGAACGCGATCCCGGCGCCTCGATGCTGATTGCCGCCTATCTGAAGCAGGCCGGCCTTCCGGATGGCGTCTTCAACGTGGTGCAGGGCGACAAGGAGGCGGTCGACGCCATTCTCGCCCATCCCGACATCCAGGCGGTGAGCTTCGTCGGCTCGACCCCGATCGCCGAATACATTTATCACACGGGCACCGCGCACAATAAGCGGGTCCAGGCCCTCGGCGGTGCCAAGAACCACATGATCGTCATGCCCGATGCCGACATGGACCTGGCCAGCGATGCCCTGATGGGCGCCGGCTACGGCTCCGCCGGCGAGCGCTGTATGGCGATCTCGGTCGCCGTTGCGGTCGGCGACAAGGTCGGCGACACGCTGATCGAGAAGCTGGCCCCGCGGGTGCGCTCGCTGAAGGTGGCGCCCGGCACCGATCCGGATGCCGAGATGGGTCCGCTGGTGACCCGGCAGCACCTCGACAAGGTGCGCGGCTACGTCGATCACGGCGTCAAGGAAGGCGCCAAGCTGGTGGTCGACGGTCGCGGCCTGAAGCTGCAGGGCTACGAGAACGGGTTCTTCCTCGGCGGCTGCCTGTTCGATCAGGTGAAGCCGACAATGAAGATCTATCAGGAGGAGATCTTCGGGCCGGTGCTGTCGGTGGTGCGGGTTCCCGACTACCAGACCGCGGTGAACCTGGTGAACGACCACGAATACGGCAACGGCACCGCCATCTTCACCCGGGACGGCGACGCCGCCCGGGAATTCGCCTCGAAGATCAAGGTCGGCATGGTCGGCATCAACGTGCCGATCCCGGTGCCGATGGCGTTCAACAGCTTCGGCGGATGGAAGCGGTCGCTGTTCGGCGATCACCACATGCACGGGCCGGAAGGCATTCGCTTCTACACCAAGCTGAAGACCATCACCTCGCGCTGGCCGACCGGCATTCGCGCCGGCGCCGAGTTCGTCATGCCGACGATGAAATAGGCCGGCGGATCGAGCATCTTTCCGGCAACGGCCGGATCGGCTAGACCGATCCGGCCGTTGCATTTTCAGGGATCGAGTCGTGATGCGCTCTGGCTACCTGCCCGACCTCGCGCATATTGCCAAGGAGACGCGGCTGTCGCGCCGGCGATTCCTCGCCGCCGCCGCGGCCGGCGCGCTGGTCTCCCGGCCCGCAGCGGCCAAGGCCAGCGAGATCGTCTTCGCCACCTGGGGCGGCGAGGAGATCAAGAACCTCACCAAGGTCTATGCCAAGCCCTATACCGGAACGACCGGCACCAACGTCATCTTCGACGGCACCGGCCCGACCGAGGGCGCGATCAAGACCATGGTCGACAGCGGCGACGTGAGCTGGGACGTCTGCGACGCCGACGGCTTTTCCGCCCTGCGCCTGGGCCGCGCCGGCGCGCTCAGCGCCATCGACTATTCGGTCATCGACCGGCAGGCCGTGATGCCGCCCTTCGCCTTCGACCATGGCGTCTGCGGCTATACCTATTCCTACGTCCTCGCCTATGACGCGGAGCTCTACAGGAACCAGCCGCCGACCGGCTGGGCCGACTTCTGGAACCTGAAGAAGTTCCCCGGCCGTCGCGCCCTCTGGAAATGGATGAATGGCGGCTTCGAGGCGGCAATGGTCGCTGCCGGTGCCAGGCCCGACGAGATCTACCCGATCGACATCCCGAATGTGGTCGAGCGCATCCGGCGCCTGAAGCCGAACCTGCTGACCTGGGAGAGCGGCGCGCAATCGAAACAGATGCTGATCGACAAGACCGTCTCGATGGCCTGCATCTGGCACAGCCGGGCGGCGCAGCTTGCCATCGAAACCGAGGGGCGCATCGCCTGGACCTGGGCGCAGGGTATTCTCTATCCCGGCTGCTGGGTCGTGCCGAAAAACAATCCGGCGGGCGCCGACGCGTTCGGCTTCATCGCCTCGATGCAGGATCCCGGCCGGCAGATCGCCTTCTCGGCCATTCAGGGCGTCGGCCCCGGCAATCCTGCCGCCACCGCGAACATGCCCGGGAATCTGCGGCCGATCGATCCCACCCAGCCCGAGGCCCTCGGGCAGCAGATCGTTTCCGATACCGGCTGGTGGGCCGACAATTACGACCTCGCCACCAAGAAATTCCAGGAAATGCTGAACCAGGCCTGAGCGCCGGCCGGAGGCCTATCGGCCGCGGCCGGCCAGGCGTTCGATCGCCTGCTTCAACCAGCCGGCCTTGACCGCCGGACCGGCGTGCTTCGGCAACCTGGCGACCGCCTGCTGCAGTAGGGCACGGAGCTGATCGGCGCGGGTGGCGGGGGCGACCGTGATCGTCGCCGTGACCAGCCCGAGGGCGTCGTCGCCGACGCCGCGCCGCCCCGCGGCATCGCGGATGTCGTCCTCGATCTTCGTCGTCATGGTGGCGGGTCGGTGCAGCAGGCTGTAGCGGCCGGGCGCCGCCTTGCTGACGATGCCTTCGTGGGCATTGGCCGCCAGGGTGCCTTCGACGTCCAGCACGAGCCGCTCGGTTGCCGCATCGTCGAGTTGCGGCAGCCGCGACCTGTCCTGCAGGCCGCCGACCTCGACCACGGTGAGATCCATTGCCTCGCGCGCCGTCGATGCCGCCTGCTCGATCAATTCGATGAACTGCTGTTCGCTGGCGAAGACGTTCTGCAGGTCGAGGTCCGCCACGCCGCCAACCGCCTGCCCGGCCCTGGCGCGCGCCAGCAGGATCCAATGCTGGCCGGCGGCTCGCCCGACCTGCGCTTCCATGGCATAGCCGCGGATGCCGAAGGCCGGGGTGAAGACATTGATCAGCGCCGCCCGCTTGGCATTGGGCTTCGACAGCTGGGCCAGGAACTTCCGGAAATGCAGGCGCTCTTCTGGTGCCAGATAGCCCAGGAAGGACGCCCCGACGACCTGCTGGACGGTATCGCCGATATGTTCGCGGCACTGGCCGCGGGCCTCGATGACCCTGGCCGAATCGTCGACCAGAAACGACATGTCCCAGGATTCTTGCATCAGAGGCCTTCCCGCCGAGATCCGATTCGGGCGATTTCCGCGATGATGTGGACTTGGCGTTAATTGCGCGTTAACGGCGCGAATCCCTGGCGTCGCCGGGTTGCGGCAAATCTGCGCAGGACGGGAACAGGGGCCAGCGCTCGCAGATCTGCGGGCCAGCGCGCTCCGGTCTTGGATTGTGCGGCCGTTGCAGGCAACATGCGCCGCGGATTCCCGACCGAGCGAGGCCCGATGACCCAATCCCTGGAACTGACCAGCGCGACCGACCTGGTCGCCGCCTACCATGCAAAGCGGATCTCGCCGGTCGAAGCGACCAGGGCGGCGCTGGCGGCGATCGAGCGGCACAATCCGCGGCTCAACGCCTTCTGCCTGGTCGATGCCGAGGCGGCACTTGATTCGGCCCGGGCCAGCGAAGCGCGCTGGGCCAAAGGCGAACCGCGCGGCCCGGTCGACGGCGTCCCGACCTCGATCAAGGATCTGGTGCTGACAAAGGGCTGGCCGACCCGGCGCGGCTCGCTGCTGACCGATCCGGACCAGCCCTGGACCGAAGACGCGCCCTGCGTCGCCCGCTTGCGTGAAAGCGGCGCGGTGCTGCTCGGCAAGACCACGACCCCGGAATTCGGCTGGAAGGGTGTGACCGACAGCCTGCTGACCGGCATCACGCGCAACCCCTGGAATGCCGAGATGACCCCGGGCGGCAGCAGCGGCGGCGCCGCGGTCGCGGCGGCGGCCGGGATGGGCGCCCTCCATATCGGCACCGATGGCGGCGGTTCCATCCGGATTCCGGCGAGTTTCACCGGTATCGTCGGGTTCAAGCAGAGTTTCGGGCGCGTGCCCGCCTATCCGCTGTCGCCCTTCGGCACGCTGGCGAATGTCGGGCCGATGACCCGGACGGTGGCCGATACGGCCCTGATGCTGAGCGTGATCGCGCAGCCGGACCTGCGCGACTGGTATGCCCTGCCGCCCGAACATGCCGCCTATCACAGCCATCTGTCGGGCGGGGTGAAGGGGCTCCGCCTCGCCTTCTCGCCGAGCCTTTCGGGCGCCGCCGTCCATCCCGAGATCGCCGCGAGCGTCGCCGCGGCGGCACAGGTCTTCACCGATCTCGGTGCGGTGGTCGAGGAGGTCGGCACGATCCTCGATGACAGCCTGAAGGTGTTCCAGGACCACTGGTTCCCCGGCGCCGCCAACGCGCTCCGCGCCTTCACGGCCGAACAGCGTCGCCGGATCGACCCCGGCCTTGCCTTTGTGGCGGAACAGGGCGCCGCCCTGCCGCTGATGGATTATCTCGCCTCGGTGAAGCTGCGCGAGGCCATGGGCCAGAAGATGGCCGCCTTCCACCAGCGCTGGGACCTGCTGCTGACGCCGACCATGCCCGGCCCGGCTTTTGCCGCCGGCTGCGACTTCCCGGCGGACAGCGCGCAGGCGCAATGGTCGGACTGGACGCCGTTCACCTACCCCTTCAACCTGACGCGGCAACCGGCGATCAGCATTCCCTGCGGCCTGACGCGGGCGGGCCTGCCGATCGGGCTGCAGATCATCGGTGCCGTCTATGACGATCAGAGGGTGCTGCGGGCAGCCGCCGCGTTCGAAGCGGCCCGCCCGTTCCAGATGCCGCGGCTCTAGGCGGCCGCCGGCGCCGTTCAGCTTGCCGCCACCTGCGGCAGGGCGCGCTGCTTGAGCAGGAGGTCGAGGCAGGCATCCGGCGCGATCGGCCGGCCGAAGCGCCATCCTTGGCCGAATTCGCAGGCGAGATTGCGCAGCAGGCTGGCTTCCTCCTCCTGCTCGATGCCCTCGGCCACGACCTTCATGCGGAACAGCCGGGCGAGCTGCACGATCGCCTCCACCATGCGCACGCCGGATTCGTCGACCTTCATCGCCGAGACGAAGGACCGGTCGATCTTGATGGTGTCGATCGGCATGCGCCGCAGCAGGCTGAGAGAGGAATAGCCGGTGCCGAAATCGTCCAGCGACAGGCCGACGCCGATCTCGCGCAGGCGATTGAGCAGGCCCAAAGTCATCTCGAAATCGCGCATCACCGCGCTTTCGGTGATTTCCAGCTTGATCCGCTGCGGCTCGAGGCGGTTCAGTTCCAGCGCCGCGCGGACGATATCCGGCAGGGCCGGGCCATCCAGCTGCCGGCTGGAGACGTTGACGCTGACGAAGATTTCCGGATCGGCGCCGTCCTTCACCCAGCTCCTCAGCTGCCGGCAGGATTCCTGCAGCACCCAGGTGCCGATCGGGACGATGAGCCCGGTCTCCTCGGCCATCGGAATGAAGTCGAGCGGCGACACCATCCCCCGCGTCGGGTGCTGCCAGCGGACCAGCGCCTCGAACCCGGCCAGCCCGCCGGTGGAAAGATCGACGATCGGCTGGTAGAGCAGCAGCAACTCCTCGCGGCGCAGAGCAAGGTGCAGATCCGCCTCGATCCGCAGCCGATCCCGGGCACGCCGCTGCATTTCCGGATCGAAGACGACCTCGTGGCCGCCGCCTTCGATCCGCGCCTTGTTGAGCGCCGCGGTGGCGTCCTTGATCAGCTCGTCGGCCCCGTCATGGTGCGGCTGCGCCTGGGCCATGCCGATGGAGAGGGTGAGCACCACGGATTCCTCGCCCATGCTGAGCGGCTCCTCGGCGGCCTGCCGGACGCGCCGCGCGACCCGCACCAGGTCGGTGTCGTCGCGCATCGCATCGACCAGGATGCACATGGTGTTCTCGGCCATGATCGTCAGCGTGTCGGTGGTGCGCAGGGTCGTCATCAGGCGCTGCGCCACGCCCTTGCCGACCATGTCGCAGAAGGCCTGGCCGTAAGCCTCGCGCATCGTCTCGTAGCGGTCGATCTGCAGCAGGATGATGCCGAAGCTGCCCGACTGCCGGCGCTTGTTCTTGATGATCGACTGGTTCAGGCGGTCGTAGAGCACGATCCGGTTGGGCAGGCCGGTCATCGCATCGGTGAGCTTGCGCTCGCTGATGTCGCTGATCGACCCGGCGATGCGCCAGCCCTTGCCGAATTCGTCACGCAGCGAGGTGCCGCGGATGAGGAACCAGCGATAGGACTGGTTCTGATGCTGCAGCCGGCATTCAACCTGGAACGAGAGCGAGATGCCCTCCAGGTGGTTGCGCAGGCCGAGCTGGAAGACGTCGACATCGTCGGGATGCAGCAGGGCAACCCAGTCGCCCAGGTGATGCAGCGGCGCATTGCGCTCAAGCCCGAAGAGCTCGAGGCAGCGCGGCGAGAAATACAGCTGGTCGGTCTTGATGACCCAGTCCCAGATGCCGTCGCTCGAGCCGGCAACCGCCAGGGCGAAACGCTCGCGTTCGCTGCGGCCGGCGGCGATCGCCGCGCACCGCGCCAACTGCGAGCGCAGCCGCGCCAGGGCGACGGGAGCATGCACCGGACGCACGATATAGTCGTCGGCGCCGAGTTCGAAGGCCCCGGCGATCTGGTCCTCTTCCGAGGAGTCGGCAATCATGATGATCGGAAGTTCCTCCGACTGCAGCGCCCGGCGCAGGCGACGCAGCACTTCCATCCCGTCAATGTCCGGCATGCCGAGGTCGAGCAGGACCAGATCGGGCTTCTCGCGGTCGATCTGGGCCAACGCGGCTTCGCCCGATTTGACCGCCGTCACCCGGTAGCCGGCGCGCTCGATCTGGTGCGCCAGAGACTGCAGGGTGTCGTCGCTGTCATCGACGCAAAGGATGTGCGCCTCGGTCATGCGCGAGCCCGACCCAGGATGGGCCCTCGAGGTGCATTGATCTCGGCGCCGCGCACGATGCCCCTGCTGACAAGCCTCACCGGCGTCACCATCCAGCCGCTTCCTAATCCCAAGACTGAGGCAAAAACTATAGGGGATTGATTAAAGTTGTCTTACTGGACGCGCCCCGTGGTCCGGGAGGGACGCCCTTACCCATTGAACGGGCGCGGATTTTCGCACACCGGTCGGGCGGAAGCGCAGCGGCGGGGTGGAACCGCCGGACCGTGCCGGCGGATTTCCTGCCTAAATCTGCGGTACGCCGATGCCTTTGCGGCTCGGCATCCGGCCGCGACCGGATCGCCGGGCGGGCTAGCCCCAGAGCGCGGGACTGTTGGGATGCATCAGGCTGCCGGTATAGGTGAAGCCGCCGGGCCGGTCCTGGCTCAGCAGCAGCGGACCGTCGAGATCGACATATTTCGCCTGCTGCGCCAGCAGGAAGGCGGGCGCCATCGCCAGGGATGTCCCGACCATGCAGCCGACCATGATCTCCAGGCTGAGCCGTTTCGCCTCGGCGACCAGCGCCAGCGCCTCGGTGAGGCCGCCGGTTTTGTCGAGCTTGATGTTGACAGCCTGGTACTTGCCGATCAGCGTCTTGATGGTCGACACGTCGTGGCAGGATTCGTCGGCGCAGACCGGGATCGGCTTCTTCACCTCCAGCAGGGCGGAATCCTGGTCGGCGGGAAACGGCTGCTCGATCAGGATGACGCCGAGTTCCGCCAGTTTCGGCGTGACCGCGTTGTATTCTTCGACCGTCCAGCTTTCGTTGGCATCGATGATCAGGGCGGTCTTCGGCGCCGCCTGGCGTACCGCCTGGACCCGCCCCAGGCCCTGGCTGGCGCCGAGCTTCAGCTTCAGCACCGGCCGGTGCGCATTCGCGGCCGCGGCCGCGGCCATCTTCTCCGGCGTATCGAGGCTGAGAGTGAAGGCGGTCACCAGGTCCTTCGGCTGGGTCAGGCCGGCGAGCTTCCAGACCGGGGTCCCGCCCAGCTTGGCCTCCAGGTCCCACAAGGCGCAGTCGACCGCATTCCGCGCGGCGCCGGGCCGCAGCAGAGCGCGCAGGCGCTGCCGGCCGACGCCCGATTCCAGCGGGCCGCGCAGGTCCTCGATCGCCGCCATGACGCCGTCGATCGCCTCCGAATAGCGGCTGTACGGCACGCATTCGCCGCGCCCGACCTTGCCGTTCTCCTCGAGCTCCACGACCACCACGTCGGCGGCGATCTTGCTGCCGCGCGCGATAGTGAATTCCCCGGCGATCGGCCAGCTTTCATGCTTCACGGTCAGGCGTCGCGTCATGTCATCTGCTCCACAATGCGGCCGACGCCGGTCCGGAACGGATCCACGGTCGGCAGATGGAATTGCTGTTCGGTCTCCGCCAGAAGGGCTTCCGCCCGATCCTTCGGCAGCCCGGCGGTGTTGATGCTGATGCCGACGAATCGTGCGGCGGGATTGGTGAGATGCGCCGCCGCGAGGTTCGCCGCCATGCAGGTGGCAAGATCGGGCAGCGGGTAGTGCGGCAATCCCCGCATGTGGCGGCGGGTCGGCTCATGGCACAGCACCAGTGCATCCGGCTGGGCGCCGTGCAGCAGTCCGAGGCTGACCCCGGCATAAGAGGCATGGAACAGCGAGCCCTGGCCCTCGATCAGGTCCCAGTGGTCGGGATCGTTGTCCGGCGACAGCCACTCGACGGCGCCGGAGATGAAATCCGCGACCACCGCATCGATCGATACGCCGGCACCGGCGATGAAGATCCCGGTCTGGCCGGTCGCGCGGAAATCCGCCTGCATGCCGCGACGCTGCATCTCCTGCTCCAGGGCCAGCGTCGTGTACATCTTGCCGACCGAGCAGTCGGTGCCGACCGCGAGCAGCCGCTTGCCGCGGCGCTTGGCACCGGTGCCGACGTCGAAGCTCCGGGTCGGGTGCCGGACATCGAACAGCCGGCGGCCCAGCCGTTGCGCCGTCTCCACCAGCTTCGGATAGTCGCTGAGCCGCTGGTGCAGGCCGCTGGCGAGATCCATGCCCTGGTCGAGGGCCTGCGCCAGCAGATCCACCCAGTCGGGCGACAGGATCCCGCCGCGATTTGCCACGCCGACGATGACGGTCTTCACGCCGGCCCCGGCGGCGGCGTCGAGGCTGAGATCCGGGATATTCAGGTCCGCCTGGCACCCGTCCAGGCGCCATTGCCCGGCACACCAGTCGGGCCGCCAATGCACGATTCCTTGGGCGGTCTTGGCCGCCAGCTGGTCCCGGGCATTGCCCAGAAACATCAGATAGGGATGCCTGATCAACATGCGTACCGCGGATGCCAAAGCCGAATCAAGGTCCCGAGTCTAGCCAAGATCGCCAAACTTGTCTTGCCAGGATCGCTCGCTTGCGCCGTTCCGGGCGCGGCCCCTATAGTGCCGCCCGGACCAAACGCGGGACAAAATCATGGCTTTCCTGGCGGCGGCGAACCTGCGTTCGGTGCATCGCCGTATCCTGGCGGTGGCGCTGCCGGCGATCCTGGCCAACCTCACCACGGTTCTGCCCGGCCTGGTCGACACCGCGTTCATCGGCCAGGGCGGCGTCGCCGCGCAGCTCGGCGGGGTCGCGATCGGGACCACCTTCTCCAGCCTCATCCTCTGGGCCTTCAGCTTCCTGCGCACCGGCACCGCCGGCTTCACCGCCCAGGCCTTCGGCGCCGGCGAGACCGGCGAGATCCGCGGCACCCTGCGGCGCGCCCTGGGTCTCGCCTGGTTCTTCGGCTTCCTCCTGCTGCTGCTGATGGTGCCGCTGGGCGAGATGGTCCTGCCGCTCTATGGCGGCGGCGACCAGCAGCTGGATTTTGCGGCGCGCTACTACCATTTCCGCATGTTCAGCGCGCCCTTCGACCTCACGGTCTATGTCGTGCTGGGCTGGCTGCTCGGCCTCGAGCGGCCGAAGACCGCCTTCGCCCTCCAAGTGCTGCTGAACGGCCTCAACGTGCTGTTCTGCTATGTCACGGTGATGCACTACAATCTCGGCGTCGACGGCGTCGCGATCTCGACGTCGCTGGCCCAGTTCATCACCGCGATGGCCGGCCTCGTCGTCGTCCGGCGGATCGCCCGCGGCATCGCCGAGCCGCGCAGCGACAATCAGCTGCTCGACGTCGAGAAGCTGGTCGAGCTGATGTCGGTCAATACCGACATCTTCATCCGCACCCTCGCCTTGACCTTCATCTTCACCTATTTCATCCATCTCAGCGCCGGCCTGGACGAGACCACCCTGGCCGCCAACCAGATCCTGCTCGGCTTCATGGCCTTCATCGCCAATGCGCTGGACGGCTTCGCCCAGTCCGCCGAGACCCTGACCGGCCAGGCGGTCGGCGCCCGCGACCCGGCGGCCCTGCGCCAGGCGGTCGTCGGCAGCGCGATCTGGGCCCTGTCGCTGGCCGTGGCGCTCTCCGCGACCTTCTGGCTGCTGGGCCCCGCCCTCCTGCCCTGGTTCAACGCCAATCCGGATGTCCTTGCGGCCGCCGCCACCTACCTGCCCTGGCTGATCGTGACCCCGCTCGCCGCCTTCACCTGCTTCCTGCTGGACGGCGTCTATATCGGGGCCACCCGCGGCCGGGAGATCCGCAACGGCATGCTGCTGGCGGCGGGAACCACGCTGGTCGCCATGCACCTGCTGATGTATTTCTTCGGCAATCACGGGATCTGGGCTGCCCTGACCCTGTTCTATATCCTGCGCGGCATCGTCCTGGCCCTGTGGTACCCGCGCATCCCGCGGGCCCTGGCCAGGTAGGCGCCGCCATGGCAAACTCCCTCGCTTTCCGATAAGGACCGTCCCATGCCGTCATTCGACATCGTCTCCAAGACCGAACTCGCCGAAGTCGACAACGCCGTCCAGGGCGTGGTCCGCGAGATCGGCACCCGCTTCGACTTCAAGGGGTCGCATTGCACGGTCGAGCGCAAGGAGGCGCAGATCAACATCCTGGCCGACGACGACATGAAGCTGAAGCAGATCCAGGAACTGCTGAAGGGCTACATCACCCGCCGCAAGCTCGATGCCGGTGCGCTGGAATTCAAGGAGCCGCAGAAGGCCTCCGGCAACGCCCTGCGCCAGGAAGTGATCGTCAAGCAGGGCATCGACCAGGTGCTGGCGAAGAAGATCGTCAAGGAGATCAAGGACAACAAGCTCAAGGTCCAGGTCTCGATCCAGGGCGACGAGCTGCGCGTCTCGGGCAAGAAGAAGGATGACCTGCAGACGGCGATCCAGTTCGTCCGCGGCCTGAAGATCGAACAGCCGCTGCAATACGTGAACTTCAGAGACTAGGAACCATGGCGAAGAAGAACCCGCTCAACCTCAACAGCCTGCAGCTGAAGACCCTTACCTTGCTGCAGGAGCTGGCCAAGCTCGATGAATACGCCAAGCCGGCCGAGGAGCCCGGCCATATGGTGATCACCGGCATGCCGCGGCCGCACGGCGATCACTTCCACCTCGGCCCCTACGTGCTCGCCTCGCGCGACGCCACCGGCCTCGGCAATCAGGCCGCCTGGGTCGCCCTCGAGCGCCGTGGCCTGATCCGGTCGATGTTTCCGATGGCCTGCATCCTGACGCCCGCCGGCGCCGGCTACGAGACCGGTCTGCGCGACCAGATCCTGCACGCCGCCCACCATCACTAGGACCCTGCGAGATGTTCCTCTACCGCTACCTGACCGGACCCGACGACGCGGCCTTCTGCCACAAGGTGACGGCGGCGCTCAACCGCGGCTGGCTGCTCTACGGGCAGCCGACCCTGGCCTATGACGCGGAGCAGAAACGCACCATCTGCGGCCAGGCCATCACCAAGGAAGTTCCGAACCAGACCTACGGCCCCGACACCGATCTCGCCGCCTACTGAGCCGCCGTGGCCGCCGAGCCCTGGTGCAGATAGTCGTCCAGCCAGGGCGTGCGATAGCCGTCCTCCCGCCACAATACCGGGAAGAAACTCTCGTCCATGGCCGTATCGCCATGGCGTTTATAGCGGTTGTAGATGTAGCTGATCTGCGTCGGGTGGTAGCGGGCCGACGACGACATGCAATGTGCAACTGCCGAGCGGCGCGGATGATCGGCCAGGTTCGGGCCCGATCCGTGCCAGGTCCAGCCGTGATGGAACGCGCATCCCCCGGCCGGCACTTCGACGAAGACGATCTCCGGTTCGTGGCCGAGCGACCGCGCCGCCGCAATCATTTCCGCCCGGTAGTCCTCCGGTGCGTGGAACTGCCTGGCCGGCGGGAAGCGCCCCCAGAGATGCGAGCCGCGGACATATTCGATGGTGCCGCCCGCTGCCGTCGTCCGGTCGAGCGCCACCCAGCACGACAGCATCTCGCCCGGCACGATCCAGTCGTTGTAGCTGTTGTCCTGGTGGTAGCCGAGCGACTTCGCGCCCGGCGGCTTCCAGATCACGTTGTCCTGGGCGATCCGCGCCCCCGGCCAGCCGGCGAGCTGGGCGCAGAGCCGGCCGATCTCCGGCCGCAGCACCAGGCTGGCGATCGTATAGTCGGATTTCCAGCCGTTGCAGATCTGGCGGCTGCGGTCCGGCCGGTCCCGGCCCTCCTGCCAGTTCCACTCGTCGGGATAGAGGCCGGTCTCGAACTTGCCCCGGAACAGCGCGTCATAGCGTGCCGCGATCCGCGCGGCGAAGCCCGGCTCGATCAACTGGGGCAGGATCAGCATGCCATCGGCACGGAACTGCCGGACCTGCTCGTCGCTCAAAATCTGAATCATGCAGCCACTCCATCGCGGTGCCGTCGCACGCCGATCGGTCATCTTTGCCAATCCCCGGCCAGGGAACAAGCGGCTTCGACGGCGCCCGGCCTGCCCGCCTCGGCACCGATGCCTGTTCGGGTCCTGCGGCGGGACCGCCGAGCGTGCGGATGGCGATGCATCGGTCGCTCGCGGTGCGTTTCATGCCGTTGCCGGAACGATAGCGGATGCCGCGGCGCATTCCTTTCCGGCCTCGCCATTGGCGAGTCGCCCCTGTATTTTGCCCTGGACGCCGTTCCGACGGGCCCTGCTTTGGCCTTCGCGACTTCATCGAGCGCCTGCAGCGCCAGCCGATAGGATAGGGAACATGGTCGACCTTGATCTCTGCTACACGCCCGCCACCGAACTTGCCGCCCGGATCCGGGCTGGAGCGCTGTCGTCGGTCCGCCTGGTCGAGAACACCCTGGCGCGCATCGCCGAGGTCAACCCGAAGCTGAACTGCTTCTGCTTCGTCTACCCCGATGAATCCCTGGCACTTGCCCGCCAGCTGGACGCCGAGGCCAAGGCGGGAAGCTTTCGCGGGCCGCTGCACGGCGTGCCCTTCGCGATCAAGGATCTGACGCCGACCAAGGGCAAGCGCACGACCCTTGGCTCCTATGCCTACGAGCACTGGGTCCCGGACGAGGACGCGCCGATCGTCGAGGCGCTGAAGAAGGCCGGCGGCATCATGGTCGCCAAGACCACGACCCCGGAATTCGCCTATTCGAGTTTCACCGAGAGCCCGCTCTGGGGGATCACGCGGAATCCCTGGAACCCGGACCGAACCGCGGGCGGTTCCTCCGGCGGGTCGGGCGCGGCGGTGGCCTCCGGCTGCGTGGCGCTGGCGGAAGGCTCGGACATGGGCGGCTCGGTGCGGATCCCGGCGAGCTTCTGCGGCATCGCCGGGTTGAAGCCGAGCTTCGGCCGGATTCCCTTCACCATCCTGCCCAGCCAATTCGACCAGTTGAGCCATTTCGGCCCGCTTGCCCGCACCATTGGCGATGTCTGCCTGTTTCTGCAGATCACCCAGGGGCCGGACGAGCGGGATATCCAGTCGCTGAAACCGGCCCTCGATTTCGCCCGCCCGCTGGACACGAACATTGCCGGAAAGCGTCTGGCCCTCTGTCTCGATTTCGGGCGGCGCATCTGGCATCCGGATGTCGAAGCCGCGGTGCGACGCGCCGCGAAGACGCTGCAGGGTGCCGGTGCGGAGATCGAGGAGGTGCGCCTGGACTGGGGCATCGTCCAGGACGAGCTCTGGTCCGCCCATTGGGCCGTCTACCTTGCCGCCTTCTTCGGCCATGTCCTGCCGGAGTTTCGCGCCAAGATGGACCGCAATGTGGTGGGCATCATCGAGCGCGGCCTGGCGATGTCGGCGGTGGACTTCAAGCGTCTGGAATTCGGCCGCACCGAGATGTGGAAGCAGCTCTCGCCGATCCTCCAGCGCTGCGATGCCCTGCTCTGCCCGACCATGGCGCAGCCGGCCGTCAACCACGGTCGTTCCGACCAGGATTTCTGGCGCCTCGACGACAAGGGCGACTATCTGGCGCTGGACTGCACCTCGGTCTTCAATTTCGTCAGCCAATGCCCTGCGCTTTCGGTACCCTGCGGCTTCACAAGCGCCGGGCTGCCCATCGGTCTGCAGGTGGTCGGCCGGCGCTTCGACGATCTCGGGGTCCTGACGCTCGGCGCCGCCTTGGAGAAACTCCAGCCCTGGGCGGCAAAACGACCCCCCGTCTGACCCCGGCGAATTGACGGGTTGCCTGGCGTCCGGCGCTGGGCTAAGCCACCCACAAGCGGAAGCATGGGAGATCGGCGATGGCGAGCGGCGGGAATTTGCGGAACGGCGGAAAGGTCCTGATCGACGCGCTGAAGAAGCACGGCGTCGACCTGGCCTTCTGTGTGCCGGGGGAAAGCTATCTTGCCGCCCTCGATGCCCTGCACGACGCCCGCGACCAGATCCGCCTCATCGTTTGCCGCCAGGAAGGCGGCGCCGCCTATATGGCCGAAGCCTATGGCAAGCTGACCGGCAAGCCCGGCATCTGCTTCGTCACCCGCGGGCCTGGCGCCACCAATGCCTCGGTCGGCGTCCATACCGCCTACCAGGATTCGACGCCGATGATCCTGTTCATCGGCCAGGTCGCGCGCGACCAGGTCGAGCGCGAGGCCTTCCAGGAGATCGACTTCCGGCGGATGTATGGGCCGATGGCGAAGTGGGTGGCGCAGATCGACGATGCCGCCCGCATTCCCGAACTGGTCAGCCAGGCATTCCACCGCGCAATGAGCGGCCGCCCCGGCCCCGTCGTCCTCGCCCTGCCCGAAGATATGCTGACCGACCAGGTCGACGTCGCGGATGCCGGCCATTTCAAGACGGTGCGGCCGCATCCGGGCGCCGCGGAAATGGCGGAACTGCGCGAGCGCCTGAGCCATGCGAAGCGCCCGCTGATGATCCTGGGCGGCGGCGGCTGGGATGCGAAGGCGGTCGACGATATCCGCGCCTTTGCCGAGACGATGAACCTGCCGGTCGGGTGCTCCTTCCGCTGCCAGGACCTGTTCGACAACGGCCATGCCAATTATGCCGGCGATGTCGGCATCGGCATCAATCCGAAGCTGGCGGAGCGGGTGAAGACCTCCGATCTGCTCCTGGTGGTGGGCGCCAGGCTGGGTGAAATGACCACGTCCGGCTATACCCTGGTCGACATCCCGACGCCGAAACAGCCGCTGATCCACGTCCATGCCGGGGTCGAGGAGCTTGGCCGGGTCTATCAGGCGACCCTGCCGATCAATGCCGGCATGGCGGCATTCGCGGAAATGGCACGCGGCCTGCTGCCCCTCGATCACAGTGCCTGGGATGCCTGGACCGCTGCCGCCCACGCCGACTATCTCGAGAACCTGAAGCACGGCCCGATCCCCGGACCGCTGCAGATGGGCGAGGTCATGGCCTATCTCCGGGACAAGCTCCCGCCCGACGCGATCATCACCAACGGCGCCGGCAACTATGCCTCCTGGGCGCACCGCTTCTACCAGTACCGGCGCTATCGCACCCAGCTCGGCCCGACCAACGGGTCGATGGGATACGGGGTCCCGGCTGGCGTGGCGGCGAAGCTCGCCGCACCGCACCGCACCGTGGTTTCCTTCAACGGCGACGGCTGCTTCATGATGAACGGCCAGGAACTGGCCACGGCGGTGCAATACGGCGCCAACGTGGTCTTCCTGGTGATCAACAACGGCATGTACGGGACCATCCGCATGCACCAGGAGCGGACCTATCCCGGTCGCATCTCCGGCACCGAGCTGCACAATCCGGATTTTGCCGCCCTGGCTTGGGCCTACGGCGCCCATGGCGAGACCGTGCGGACCACGGCGGAGTTCGCCCCGGCCTTCGAGCGGGCGCTGGCCGCCGGCAAGCCGGCGCTGATCGAGATGCAGCTCGACCCCGATGCCATCACGCCGAAAACGACCCTGAGCGAGATGCGCGCCCAGGCGCTGAAGAACCAGAAGCGATGAGCGGGCGTCTTCCCGCGCCATGACCGCCGACGGCCGCCTCTCGACCGAACTCTGGGTCATGGGCCATGTCCGGCAGTGCATCGCCCGGGGCATCGTCGCCACCATCGCCCATCGGGGCGATGCCTGGGGCGGCGCGGTGATCCTGAAGCTCAACCTGCTCGGACCCGGCTTCCGCATCCTGTCGCAGACCCGCGACCTCGACGGCCAAGTCGCCTGGCTGCAGGCCAATGCCGGCACGCCGATGCCCGAGAGCGAGGCCGATGCCTATATCGAGCGCCAGGTGAAGCGCGACCCCGATCTCTGGGTGGTCGAGATCGAGGACCGCAGGGGCGCCAATCCGTTCGAGGGAAAGCTGCTCTAGGCCTCGCCCATGCGGCGAAAATCCCGCCGCAGATGGAATTCCTTGGATGTCACCTCGGCTTCCATGCCGCCGGTGCGGGCCTCCATGTCGCGAAACTTCTCGCGCAAGGCGGCAAAACGCAATTCCGGCGGCAGATCGCCATCCGGCGCCTCGGCCCGGTCCGTGCCGCCCGCGGCGGCGGTTTCGGCCGTCGGCGGCTCCAGGGGCTGCAGCATCAGCGTGGCGATGCCGTAGACGATGAGGGCGAGGATCGGATTGACGACCAGGCCGACGAGCGCCGCCGCCCGCACCGCCCAGGTGCTGATGCCGTAATAGCCGGCGATGCCGGCGCAGACGCCGCTCACCTTGCCGCGGGCCGGGTCGCGCTTCAGCCCGCGCAGGATCCGATAGTCGCGCCCATGGCCCTGCCAGCCGTTGCCGCGGCACCCATGTCCATACCGGCTGTTCATTTGCGTATATCCCTCCAGCCGGGCGCCTCGGCATCCAGCAGCTTTTCCAGGGCCGCGACCCGCGTTTCCAGCCGATGCGCGATGCCCCACATCTCGTTCAGGGTCTTCTCGTCGATCCGGCCGACCTGCCGCTGGGTCTTCCAGCGAGTCACGTAATGGAAGATCAGCCAAAGCGGCGCCACCACCACGGTGAACAGGATGGCCGGCACCGAGAGGAATTGCAGAAGACTCATGGATCATCCTTAACTGCCAGAGAGAGCCCGGTCAGGCGCCGCCGCCCGCCTTGCCGCCCAGCTTTACCTTGAGCGCGCTCAACTCTGCATCGAGGCCGGTCTCGGCCTCAAGCGAGGCGAATTCCTGCTCCAGGGTCTTCGCCTTACCCATATCGTAGACTTCGGCCTGACCTTCAAGCTCGTCGATCCGGCGATGCAGGGCCTCGTAGCGCGCCATGGCGTCGTCGATCCGGCCGTCCGCCAGGGTGCGGCGGATCTGCACCCGCTTCTGCGCCGTGGCCATGCGGATGGCGAGGGCCTTCTGCTTGGCCTTCGCCTCGTCCAGCTTGGCCTGCAGGCGGGCCAGATCCTCGTCGTGCCGGGCCAGGGAATCGTCGATGGTCGACAATTCCTGGGCGAGGACCTTGGCGCTTTCCGCCAGCTTCCGCTTGGCGAGCAGCGCCCCCTTGGCAAGGTCGTCGCGGCCCTTGGCGACGGCGAATTCCGCCTTCTGCCCCCAGTCGGCCTCGGCGGCAGCCAGCTGCTCCAGGCGGCGCTGCGCCTCCTTCTTGTCGGTGATCGTGCGGACCGCAGCGGACCGCACCTCGACCAGCGTGTCCTCCATCTCCTGGATCATCAGCTTGATCATCTTCTCGGGGTCTTCCGCCCGCTCGATCAAGGCGTTGAGGTTGGCATTCACGATGTCGGTGAGACGCGAGAAAATACCCATGGGGAGCCCTTTCAATCCTGCAGCTAAATCAGAAGAACCAGGCGCCGAGCAGTACCCCGGCGGCGAAGAATCCCCAGTCGGCGGCGCGGCGCCCGCTCAGATAGGCCTTCACCCGGTCGATCCAGCGGTCGGCGTCGGCGGCAAATCCCTGGCGGTAATACGGTGCACTGTCGTCGGTCATCGAAAACTCCTTGGCCTGAATGACCCCGCCTATTCAGCATGCCCCGTGCCAGAGGCAGAATTCATATGAATCAATATGTTAATACATGTCTTGGGGACAATATATCTGAAATCGCTCGACATAATCGCCATTTATGGCGATATTCGCCACATGACTCCGAGAGAAGAGGCCTCGCCTTCTCCGCCGCAGCTTCTGGGATCCGATCCGGCCTTCCTGGAGGCGCTGGAGCGGATTTCCGGCCTTGCGCCGCTCGACCGGCCGGCGCTGGTGATCGGTGAACGCGGCACCGGCAAGGAGCTGATCGCAGAACGCCTGCATTATCTGTCCCGCCGCTGGTCCGGCCCCTTCGTGAAGGTGAATTGCGCCGCCCTGAGCGAGACCCTGCTCGAGACCGAGCTTTTCGGCCACGAGCCGGGCGCCTTCACCGGCGCCCGCACCCGGCATCGCGGTCGGTTCGAGCGGGCCGACCGCGGCACCTTGTTCCTCGACGAGATCGCCACCGCCTCGCCGCGGGTACAGGAACAGGTCCTGCGGGTGATCGAATACGGCGAGTTCGAACGCCTCGGCGGCGAGCAGGTGCTGCGGGCCGATGTCCGGATCGTGGCCGCGGCGAATGTCGATCTGGCGGCGCTGGCCGCCGGCGGCGGCTTCCGGGCCGACCTGCTGGACCGCCTGGCCTTCGACGTGATCACCCTGCCGCCCCTGCGGGCGCGGCCGGCGGACATTCTCGATCTCGCCGGCGCCTTCGGCCTCGCCATGGCCAAGGCGCTGGAATTCCCGGTCTTTCCCGGCTTCTCCGCGGCGGCACAGGAGCGGCTGCTGGCGCATGCCTGGCCGGGGAATGTGCGCGAGTTGCGCAATGTGGTGGAACGCGCGGTCTATCGCGCCGGACCCGGCGAGGCGCCGATCGAGGAGATCCAGATCGACCCCTTCGACAGCCCCTGGCGCCCGGGCCGGCGACCGCAGGATCCACCGTCCGGCACCAGGGAATCACCGGCGATTCCGGTGGATTTCACCGCGGCGACTGCGGGTTTCGAGGTGGATCTGCTCCGCCGGGCCCTGGCGGCAAGCGGCGGCAACCAGGCGACCGCCGCGCACTCCCTG
This sequence comes from uncultured Rhodospirillaceae bacterium, assembly GCA_964551505.1. Lineage (GTDB taxonomy): Bacteria > Pseudomonadota > Alphaproteobacteria > Dongiales > Dongiaceae > Dongia. The sequence continues at coordinate 33,841 of CAZKDH010000021.1, read as the reverse complement.
GGCCTCGGCTACCACCAGTTCCGCCGCCTGATCCGCAAGCACCGGATCCTGCCGGCTAGAGCCAGCCCGACTTCTTGAAGCGCCAATAGAGCACGCCGCAGACCCCGCCGATGATCGCCAGGGTCAGGAAATAGCCGTAGCGCCAGGTGAGCTCGGGCATGTACTCGAAGTTCATCCCGTAGATTCCGGCGACCGCCGTCGGCACCGCCAGCATGGCGGCCCAGGCCGCCAGCTTGCGGGTCACCTCGTTCTGCTTCATAGAGGCCAGCAGCATCTTCGATTCCACCACCGTCTTCAGCGTTTCCCGCAGGGAATCCACCCGTTCCAGCATGATATGGGTGTGGTCGAAGACGTCGCGGAAATAGGGATGCGTATTGGCATCGATCATCGGCACGTCGTAGCGCATCAGCCGCTGGCAGATGTCGGGCAGCGGCGCCACCGCATGCCGCATCTCCAGGAGGTCCCGCCGCAGCTCGGCGATCTCCTCCAGGGCATCCCGCTCCTCCTTGCCGGCGAAGACCCGCTCCTCGAGATCCTCGACCATCTCCTCGATATGGTCGAAGATCGGGAAATAGTTGTCGACGATGAAGTCCATCAGGGCGTAGAGGACGAAATCCTCGCCCTTCTTGAGACGTTCCGGGGCATTCTCGCAGCGGGCGCGGACATCCGCATAGCTCAGCGACGGGCCGTGCCGCACCGAGATGACGTAGCCGCGGCCGATGAAGAAGCAGGTCTCGCCCATCGAGACGTGGTCGCCGACGAACTGCGCGGTCTTCATCACCACGAACAGGGTGTCGGCATAGATTTCCAGCTTCGGGCGCTGGTGCGCCTTGTAGGCGTCTTCAACCGCGAGGTCGTGCAGCCCGAAATAGCGCTGCAGCTTCAGCATCAGTTCCTGGCTGGGTTCGTGCAGGCCGATCCAGATCACCCGGCCCGGCTGGATCTTCATCTGTTGGGCATCGTCGATGTCGAGGTCGACCACCCGGCGGCCGTTCTCGTAAGCGGCGCAATTGACGACGACACCCATACTCCACCCCAGTCCAGACAGCCGGATTGCCGCCCTAGGCCTTAGCCCAAGCCCGGATACCCGGCAAGCCCGATCACCGGCAGCAGTATAAGACCGGAGCGGTCAGGCGCCGGCGGTGAGTTCGGCGCCGTGGCGGGAGAAGTGGCGGCGAAACTGGCTCGGGGTCACCTTGAGCCGGCGCAGGAAGGTCCGGCGCAGGCGCTCGGCCCCGCCGAAGCCGCAGCGCCGGGCCACCAGATCGATCGGCAGGTCCTGCTCGATCAGGGCCCGCCGCGCCGCGTCCAGCCGGGCCGCCGCCACGTAGGCGGCCGGGGTCTCTCCCATCTCGGCGGTGAAGTGCCGGGCAAAACTGCGCTCGGTCATCCCGGCCCGCTCGGCGAGGATCGGGACGGTCAGCGGGCGATGCAGGTTCTCCAGCATCCAGCCGACGATGTCCTTCAGCCGGCCGCCGAGTTCGCGCTGGCCCGCCAGCACCGCGCTGAACTGTGCCTGTCCCCCCGCCCGCTTCAGATAGAGGACATAGTCCCGCGACAGCTCGAAGCTGAGCTCAGGGCCCCAGTCCTCCTCGATCAGGGCCAGGGTCAGGTCCATGCCGGCGGTGACGCCGGCCGAGGTATAGACCCGCCCGTCGCGGATGAAGATCGGGTCGGTTTCCACTTTTACCCTGGGATAGGCCGCGGCGAGCCGCGCGCAGTCCGACCAATGGGTCGTGGCGCGCCGGCCGTCGAGCAGGCCCGCCTCCGCCAGTAGCAGAGCGCCCGAACAGGTCGAGGCGATCCGGCGGGCCGTCCGCGCGGCGCGGCGCAGCCAGGCGATCATCGGGCGGTCGCCGACGGCCGTATAGACCCCGTTGCCGCCGGCCACCAGCAGGGTGTCGACATCCGCCAGACGCGACTTGAATCCCGCCGTCGCGACGATCTCGAGGCCGCAGCTGGTGACGACGGGTCCGGCCTTTTCCGCCACCAGGACCAGTTCATAGGCCGCCCCGTCGAACCTTCCCTCCGCGGCCAGCCTGCGGCTGGCCGAAGCGAACAGAGCCATCGGGCCGGCGATATCGACCAGATGCGCGTGCGGGAAGATCAGCATCGCCACCTTGCGGGGCCGCCGGCCGGGGCCGGATCTGCCGGAACCGACGGGTCCGGATCCGGCGGAAGAAGGGCTCCATGTCTGGCGCATCTCGGCAATATGCCACGCCCAGCGTTGGCAGCAATGACAAAGTACCGGCATTTTCCGCCAAGTACGCCGTCAAGCACGCTGCCCTGAGGCGCGGCCGGGCGGCGGCGCCCTAGGCAGCCCCGAGGACGCCGTGGCGGCGCGCGATCAACGGGGCGATTTCCGCCGCCGGCACGGGGCGGCTGAACAGATAGCCCTGTGCCGCGTCGCAGCCCTTGGCCTGCAGGAAGGCAAGCTGCGCCTCGGTCTCGACGCCTTCGGCCAGGATCTCCAGGCCGAGGGTCTTGCCCAGGCCGATGATCGCGGTGGCGATCTCCATGTCGGCGGAATCTCCCGGGATATTGCGGACGAAGCTCTGGTCGACCTTCAGCTTGTTGATGCGGAAGCGCTTCAGGTAGGCCAGGGACGAATAGCCGGTGCCGAAATCGTCGATCGCGACGTGGACGCCGAGTTCCCTCAGCCATTCGAGCTTCGCCTCCGCCTCCTGGCCCTGCTCCATGATGGCGCCCTCGGTAATCTCCAGCTCGAGATGGCGCGCCGGGAGACCGGTCTCCAGCAGGATGCCGCGCACCACCTCCTGGATGTCCCCCTGCCGGAACTGGCGCGGCGAGAGGTTGACGGCGACCGTCTCCAGCGCGAGTCCTGCGTCGAGCCAGGCCTTCATCTGGCGGCAGGCCGCCCGCAGCGCCATCTCGCCCAGCGGGATGATGACCCCGGTCTCCTCGGCCAGCGGGATGAACTGCGCCGGCGAGATCATGCCCTTCTCCGGGTCCTGCCAGCGCATCAGCGCTTCGACGCCGATGATCCGCCGGTCCTTCATCGCGACGAGCGGCTGGTAGTGCATGAGGAATTCGTCGCGCTCCAGCGCGCGCCGCAGCCGCGCCTCCAGCAGCAGACGGGTGTTCGCCGCCTCGGTCAGGGCCATGGTATAGAACCGGCAGACGCCGCGGCCGTGCTCCTTGGCCTGGTAGAGCGCGGAATCCGCCTGCTGGATGAGGATGTCGACATCGGCACTGTCGTCGGGGAACAGGCTGATGCCGATGCTGGTGCCGATATAGACCTCATGGCCCTCGGACAGGGTGAAGGGCATCGCCAGGTTGTCGATCAGGGACTGGCTGAGGCTGGCGACCTGCTGCGGTCCGGCGACCTCTTCCAGCAACACGACGAACTCGTCGCCGCCCAGCCGGGCGATGGTATCGCTTTCCCGCAGCCGACCCCGCAGCCGCTGCGCCACGGCGAGCAGCAGTTCATCGCCGGCGGGATGGCCAAGGCTGTCGTTCACGGTCTTGAAGCGGTCGAGGTCGAGGAACAGCAAGGCACCGCGCTTGCCGCTGCGTGTCGCCCGGGTAATGGCGTGCTCCAGGCGCGACCTGAGCAGCAAGCGGTTCGGCAGTCCGGTGAGGGGATCGTGATGCGCAAGCTTCTCGAGCTGCGCCTCGGACTGCTTGATGCCGGTGATGTCGGTGAATGAGCCGACATAGGCGGCGATCTTGCCCAGGTCGTCGCGCACGGAACTGATGGTCAGCAGCTCCGGGAACAGCTCGCCGTTCTTCCTCCGGTTCCAGATCTCGCCCTGCCAGTACCCGACTTCGGCGACCGACGCCCACATCGCCTTGTAGAAATCGCTGTTGTGCCGCCCGGATTGCAGCACGCGCATGTTCTTGCCGATGAGCTCGGACTCGCCGTAGCCGGTGATCGTGCAGAACGCCGGATTCACCGCCTTGATGCCGCCGTCGGAGCCGGTAATGACGATTCCCTCCTGCGAGCTGGTGAAGACGGTCGCCGCCTGGCGCAGCTGGTCCTCGGTAAGCTTCCGCTCAGTGACATCGTGCAGGAATCCGTGCAGCAGCGTGCCGCCATCGGCTTCGTGCTCCGGCGTTGCCAGCCCTTCTATCCAGCGTTCGCCCTTGGCCGGGTGCCAGACGCGGAATTCGGCGCGCCAATTGCTGAGCGTCCGGACGGATTCCGCAAGCGATGCGCGGATGCGCCCGGCATCCGCCGCATTCAGCCGCGCGAAGGCCGGCGCCGCATCGCCGGCGACGTCGCCCGGTGCTACGCCCAGCAACTCGGCCAGATTGGGCGAGGCATAGGGCATGCAGAGGGTGCCGTCGGCACGCTGCCGGAACGAGCAGATCGTGCCCGGTACGGTCTTCGCCACCTTGACGAGGTAGTCCTGGAGATTGACGCGCTCGCGCAAGGCAGCCTCGGTCGCCTTGCGCTCGGTGATGTCGACATGGGTGCCGACGAGGCGGATGGCCGTACCGTCCGCGCGCCGCAGCGGAACGGCGCGTGACAGGACATCGACGTAGTGCCCGTCCTTGTGGCGGATCCGGCATTCGATCTCGTAGTGGTTCGAGCGTCCCTCGACGATCTCGCGGACCTGCGCCTCGGCACGCAGGCGGTCCTTCGGATCCGCCAGCCTGTGCCAGGTCTCGATGCTGTTCGGCAGTTCGGCATCGAGATAGCCCAGCATGGACTTCCAGCGCGGCGAATAATAGACCGTGTCCGTCAGCAGGTCCCAGTCCCACAATCCATCATTGGCGCCGTCCATCGCGAGCTGGAATCGCTCCTCGCTGGCGTGGAGTGCCCGCTCGACCTCCTTGCGCTTGGAGATGTCGGTGGCGACGACGATGAAATAGTCCGGCTGCCCGTCGCCGTCGCGGACCAGCGAGACCGTCGACTCGACCCATGCGATGCCGCCATCGCGGCGCTTGTAGCGCTTCTCGCCGCTGTAGCCTTCCACCTTGCCGCTGAGCGCGTCCTGGAGATTGCGCTGCAGCAGCGCAATGTCGTCGGCGGCGATCACGTCGCGGACGTTCATCTTCTGGATTTCGTCGAGGCTGTAATCAAGCATGCGGCACAGGCAGGGGTTGGCCCGCAGGTATCGCCCGTCGGGCGCGAGATGCGCGATCCCGACGGCCGCCTGCTCGAACGTGGCACGGAACCGCTCATCGGCCAGTTCCTCCGCCTGCTGCGCGGCAATCGTAGACAGCGCCGACCGCAGGTGCTGGCGCTGCCAAAGATAGCCGACAAAGGCGGCCGAGGCGGCGAGGGCCAGCACTGTCAGCGTCGCAAACACCATGCCGACCAGCCGCGCGGAACTCAGGGCCTCGTCCCGGTCGACCTTGGCGATCAGCGACCAGGGCGTGCCCGATACGAAGGTCGCCGCCGCCAGGACCTTCACGCCGCGATAGTCGTTGCCCTCGACCAGCGATTCGTGATCGCGGACGAACTGTGCGGCCGGAAGATCGCTGTCCCCGACGGGAGCCCGCAGGCTCAGCGCCGAACCGTGCCGGTGGCGCATTTCGTTGAGGAAGATGATGCTGTCGCCGTCATGGCGAAACAGGACGATCTCGCCGCTGGCGCTGGGCAGCGGCCAGGACAGGAGATAGGGATAGAGGTAGTCGCGCGGACGCATGTCGAACAGCGCAAAGCCCAGCGGCTGGCGATGCGCTCCGGCCCCCAAGGACAGCGGAGCGAGATAGGCCATGTGAACCTCGCCGCCGCCCCGCTCGCGGCTGAGGTCGAGGAAGGCGATGTCGCCGGTCCGCATCACCTCCTGCAGGCTGGCGCCAAGATCCACCTGGGCCGGCAGCGCCAGGTCATCGCCGATCAGCGGCAGGCCGCTTTGGTCCAGCAGCGTGATGCTGTGGAAACCGTAGGCGGTGCGGGTACGCCGGAGGGTGTCGCGCAGGGACAGGGTCGCTTCCCGGTCTCCGGTCGCGCGCCATTGCGCCACCGCCGCCAGGACGATCGGATCGCCGCTGAAATTCCGCACGTTGGCGCGGCGTTCGTCCATCCAGTTCGAGACGCCGAGCGACTTGAGGCGCGCCACGGCTTGTAGCTGGACGAAGGCGTCGTTCTTCAGGCCCCCCGCCTGCACGTGATAGATCGACCAGGCTAGAAGGGCGATCCCGGCCATCAGTGCCGTGGCGGCGATGGTATGCGGCCAGGGCCAGGCCTTGGCGTCGGCCAGCGTGGCCGCAGAGCCCCGCGGCACGCGACGCAGGGCCAGCACCAGCAGGGCGGAGGTCACGATGACGAAGGCGATGCCCTTCGCCGTGGCGAAGGCGGCCACCAGATCGGGCTCGACGATGAGGCCGAGGATCCGATCGGAGAAGAAGATCCACACCGACGCCAGTACCGCATAGCCGGCCGCCGCCCGCAGGATGAACCGATTGCGCGCGGACCGAGTCATGCCGGATGCCGCCATGCCGAGATGCGGACATGGCGCGGCGGGCGGAATCCGCTTTGCAAGATGGCGCGCATCGCGCCCGCATTTTTCGCCATGGCGGCGATCCAATCTCCGGGAGTCGAGGCCCGATCCTAGGGCCGCGGAGTAAAGGTCTGCTTAAGTCTGCGCGTGGATCGCAGCGGTCCCGATCCACTCAATTTGCGAATCAACTTCGCAGGCCCGGTCCCATGCAATGATGCAGACTGCAAAATGCGGGACATCGCGCCACGATCCGCGTCCGCGCTACCCGGTGCAATCTGGCGTCGATGCTTCCTGCCCCTGCCATGGACCGACGGGATCCAGTTCGACGCGCCGCGGGATCGCCGGCGGCCCGCATCGGATGGCCGGCGGGTGGCCGCTCTATACATCGCACCCAAGCTGGACTACCCTTTGTCGGTCGCGACGCTTGGCTGACAAGATTGAACTGTTATTCTAGATCAATGAATTAGCGTCCGTTCTTGCCAAGATGCGCCAAGCCGGGTTTGCATTTGGGGGCCGTTCAGATGGGGGCGGATATGAACCAAATCAAGCGACCGACCGACTTAACCAATATGAAAGTTGACGCGCGGGATGAAAGCGGATGCCGGTGCAGCCACAAGCAGACTTCAGTCCGGGGACGGCAAGCTGCTGCAGCGGATCGCCGGCGGCGACCAGGACGCCTTCACGGAGCTCTACCAGCGCCTGCAGCGGCCGCTGTTCGGGTTCCTGGTCAAACTTGTGCGTGAGCGGGAAATGGCCGAGGAAGTCCTGAACGAGACCCTGCTCGACGTCTGGCGCCAGGCCGGGCGCTTCGAGGGCAAGTCCTCGGTTTCGACCTGGATCTATTCGATCGCCCATCACAAGGCGGTCAGCCGCCTGCGCCGGATCCGCGAGCACAGCCTGGAGGAGGGCGCCGCAGAGCGGATCGAGGACCCCGCGCCGACGGCGGATGTGCGGGTCGCGGAAGACGACATGGCGCGGCTGCTGAAGCGGACGCTGGACAAGCTGAGCTTCGATCACCGCGAGGTTATCCAGCTTGCCTATTACCAGGAATTCTCGGTGCAGGAGATCGCCGAAGTCCTGGACCTGCCCGAGAATACCGTGAAGACCCGGATGTTCTATGCGCGCCAGCGCCTGAAGGCGCTGCTCGAAGCCGCCGGGGTCGAAGGAGCCGTCGCATGACGATACAGAACCCGCAGCCCAAGCCCGAGCCCAAGCCCGAGCCGATGACCGAGCAGGATGCCGAGGCCCTGCTGCCCTGGTATGCGAACGGGCGCACCAGCCATGCCGAGGCGCGCGCCATCGAGGCGGCGCTGAAGACCTCGTCCGCCCTGCGCGCCCAGCTCGACGCGGTGCGCCGCGAGCGCGCCGCCACCATCGATTCCATCGATGCCGCCGGCGCGCCGAGCCCGGAGAACCTGCAGCGCCTGCTGAAACAGCTGGGCACCACCCGGCAGTTTCCCGCCGCCCAGGCGGGCAGCGGCGGCCTGCTTGGCCGGATCTTCGGCGGCCTCGCGCTGCCGCGCCCGATCCTGCAGCTGGCCCTGGCGGCGGCCTGTCTCGCGATCGTCGTCGAAGGCGTGGCGCTCTACCGGGTCGCCGGCACCGAGCAGGCGAGCTATGCCACCGCCGCCGGCATCGCGGAAGCCCCCGGTCCCCACCTGATCGTGACCTTCCAGCCGACGGCGACGATGACTGCGGTGCAGGCCCTGCTCGGCGAGATCGATGCCAGCGTCGTCAAGGGGCCGATGCCCGACGGCGGCTATGTCATCGCGCTCCCGGAGGGCGCCGATATCGCCGCGGCGATGGATCGACTGCGGGCCCGCGGCGAACTGGTTGCCGGCGTCGCGAAAGGCGGCTGAGCATGTGGCGAAGGCTCGCCATCGCCGCTGCTTTCCTGGGCGCCTTCCTCGCCGCCACCCTGGCCGGCGCGACGCCCGCCGGGGCCAATAGCTCGCCGACCGGCGTGCCGCTGCCGCCGCGCCCGACTTCCGGCGGCGGATCCGGGGGCGGTTCCGGCGGCGGCACGATGGATGCCCCGATCACGCCGGACCTGCCGGCCGACGGCTTCACCGACATCCTGAAGCAGACCGACAAGCAGCAGAGCGACCGCAAAAAGCGCCAGACCGACGCGGCCGATGCAATCCCCGACCAGATCTGCGTCGTCTTCCAGCCCGGCCAGCCGGACGGCACCGCGCGCGGCTTTGCCGCGGACTTCAACCTCGAGGTGCTGGGCAGCTACCGGATGCGCGGCCTCAATCTCCAGGTGGTGCTGTTCCGGGTGAAGAACCCGGCCGAGCTCGACGCCGTCCTCGAGCGCGCCGGTGCCGATGCGCGCCCGCTCTGGGTGCAGCGCAACCTGCGGATCCGGACCCTGCAGGAGACCGCCGGCCTGGCCGCGGCCCCCTCCGGCACGCCCGGGCGGCAATATGCCCTGGCGCGGATCGACGCCACCGCCCTGCCGCCGGCCGCCGACGGCCGGGGCGTTACCCTGGCGCTGATCGACAGCGGCGTCGATGCCGGCCACCCGGCCTTGCGCGGCACCGCGATCACCGCAGTCGACCTGATCGCCGGCGGCGGCAGCCCTCCCGCCGAGACCCATGGCACGGTGATGGCCGGCATCATCGCCGCCTCCGGTCCGCTGCAGGGCATCGCGCCGGGGGTGACGCTGCTCGCCCTGCGCGCCTTCGCCGAGGTCGACCCCGATTCCGGCGCCGCCGAGAGCACCTCGTTCCTGCTGTCGCTGGGGGTGAACAGCGCCCTGGAGCATGGCGCCCGCGTCATCAGCCTCAGCCTCGGCGGCCCGAAGGACCGCCTGGTCGGCGAGGCCATCGGCGAGGCGCTGATGGAGGGGGCCGTCGTGGTCGCCGCCGCCGGCAATACCGGACCCGAGGGCGAACCGGTCTATCCGGCGGCCCAGGACGGCGTGATCGCGGTCACCGCGACCGACGCCAAGGACCGCCTCTACCGCCATGCGACCCGCGGCAGCTATGTCGCGGTGGCGGCGCCCGGCGTCGACATCGTCGCCGCCCGGCCCGGCGACGCCTACGGCTATTTCACCGGCACCTCGATGGCGACCGGCTATGTGGCCGGCCTCGCCGCCATCCTGCTGGCGCAGTCGCCGGCGCTGAACGCGGTCACCCTGCGCAAGACCCTGGAGGCGACGGCGCAGGACCTCGGCGCGCCGAAGAAGGACCCGGAATTCGGCTGGGGGCGGATCGACGCCGTGCGGGCCTATGCGGCGACCCGGCAGCTCGGCGCCGCCGACTGACCACGAGCGCTAGGCGAGGCCGAGCAGCCCGCGCGCCTCGGCGCAGCTTGCCGGATGCCGGCCATGGTCGGCGCAGATCCCGGCCAGGCGCGCCACCAGTTCCGCGTTGCTGGCCGCCAGCCGGCCCTTCTCGAAATAGATGTTGTCCTCGAGCCCGGTGCGCACATGGCCGCCGCGCCGCAGCGCCCAGTGGTTGACCTCGAGCTGCATCCGGCCGATGGCGGCCGCGGTCCAGGTCGCCTCCGGCATGACCTCGCCGAGCTCGGCGATCAGGAAGTCCAGCACCTTCTCGCGCACCGGCAGGGCGCCCGGGATGCCCATGACGAACTGCACATGCGCCGGCGCCTGCAGCAGGCCGCGCTCGATCAGCGCCTTGGCGTTGTAGAGCATGGCGAGGTCGAAGATCTCGCATTCCGGCTTCACCGCGTGCTTCAGCATCTCGCCGGCGAGATCGTCGATCAGCGCCGGCGGGTTCTCGTAGATCATGTTGGGGAAGTTGACCGAGCCGGTGGCCAGCGAGGCCATGTCCGGCTTCAGCCGGATCGGGCCGCCGCGCGCCGCCGGGTCGCGCCCGCGCCCGCCGGTGGAGAACTGCACGATCATCCCCGGGCAGTGCTTGCGCACCCCCGCCTGCACCTCGGCGAAGCGCGCGACGTCGGATGAGGACTTGCCGGCGTCGTCGCGGACATGGATATGCACCAGGGCCGCCCCCGCCTCGTAGGCGGCGTGGGTGCTCTCGATCTGCTCGGCCGGATGGATTGGCACCGCCGGGTTCTGCTGCTTGGTCGGCTGGCTGCCGGTGATGGCGACGGAGATGATGGCTGGCGTGGTCATGGGATTCCCGTTCCGCTTCAGATTCGGCCCAGCACGCGGGCCAGCCCCAGCCGCCAGAGATCCAGCGGCGAAGCCTCGATGCTGCGATAGTCGAAGAGATCGTAGCCGCGCCGCCGCAGCCGCTCAAGCTGGGCGGCGGCGAGGCGGCCGACCAGCAGGGCCGGGATCGCGCGCCGCGGCGGGTCGAGCTTGCGGGCCGCGGCGAGATGCCCCGCGGCGGTCTCGGCCATCTCCTTCACCGCCGTACGCAGGCCGGGCTGGTCCTTCAGGTCGAACAGCCGGTCGGCGGAGACGCCGGCCGCGCCCAGCACCGCCTGGGGCAGCATCAGGCGCTTCTCGCGGGCATGATAGAGCGTCGCCCGCAGCAGCCCGGTCAGGGCATAGGCGGTGCCGACATGCCGCGCCAGGGCGGTCTCGCGCGGACGCAGCCCGACGCCGCAGATTTCCAGCGCCAGCTCGACCAGGCTCCCCGAGGTCGCCGCCGCATAGGCCTCGAGATCGGCGATCGTATGGGGCGGGTCGGCATCGAGGTCGCGCTCCCGCGCCGCGATCAGCCGGAGGAACGGCGCCTGCGAGAGGCCGCGCCGGCGCACCAGCTCGGCCAGCGGCGTCACCACCGCATGGCGCCGCGGCGTGCCGGCGAATATCTCGTCGATCGCCTCGCGCCACCATTGCAGCCGGATCAGCCCCAGCACCTGCTCGCTCACGGCCTCGCGCACCCGCGCCACTTCCCCGTTGAAGGCGTAGAGCACCATCAGGTCGGCGCGCAGATCCGCCGGCGCCGCCAGCGCCGCCAGGAATCGGTCGCGGTCGAGTCGGCGCAGCTGGTCGACGCAATATTCCAGGTCGGAAGCCAACCCGCACCCTCCACCGCATACCCCTAGGGCTTGTATGGAATTCCCGGAATTCCGTTGTCTGTCCTACCGCATCCTGTAGAATGTCGCCATCTTGAACATGTGTCGCTACGGGGATGATCATGGGTAAAATTCTGGAAAATCTGCATCGCACGCTTCTCGCCGGGCTGATCCTGGCGGTCGTCGTGTTCGTCATACTGCACGCCGCGGGCTTCGATCCCGCCACCTATTTCCCCTTCCTGTTCCGCTGGATCCACGTCTGGTTCGGCATCCTCTGGATCGGGCTGCTCTACTACTTCAATTTCGTGCAGATCCCCTCGATGCCGAAGATTCCCGACGAGCAGAAGCCGGCGATCGGCAAGGTGATCGCGCCGACCGCCTTGTTCTTCTTCCGCTGGGCCGCCGCCGGCACCGTGCTTTTCGGCCTGATCACCGCGATGTCCAACGGCTACCTGGTCGAGGCGCTGACCTTCCAGGCCGGCTTCGCCACCATTGGCATCGGCATGTGGCTGGCGCTGATCATGGCCGCCAATGTCTGGTTCGTGATCTGGCCGAACCAGAAGAAGGCGCTGGGCATCGTCACCGTCGACGCCGACGCCAAGAAGGCCGCGGCCCGCCTCGCCATGCTGGCCTCGCGCACCAACACCATGCTGTCGATCCCCATGCTGTATTGCATGGTGGCGCAGCAGCAGGGCCTCGCCTGACCGGCTTCTCTGCTTCGATGTGACAACGGGGCCCTGCGGGGCCCCGTTCCGTTTCCGCAGAGGTCCGGTGCCGGCCTCAGCGCAGGCGATGGCCCGGCAGCAGCACCCGCACCGTCGTCCCCTGCCCCGGCAGGCTGTCGATCTCCAGCCGCCCGCCATGCGCCTCCACCATCGACTTCACCAGCGGCAGGCCGAGGCCGACGCCTTCCTGGTTGAGGCTGGCCTGCAGCGGGTTGTTGATCCGGCCGAACGGGCGCATCACCTCCGGGATCTCCGCGGCGGCGATGCCGATGCCCTGGTCGATCACCTCGATGACGATCTCGCCCCCGACACGGCGCGCGGCCTGCAGCTTCACCGTGGTGGCGCGATCCGAGAACTTGATCGCGTTCGACAGCAGGTTGATGGCGATCTGGCGGATCATGCGCTCGTCGGCCCAGATCCGCAGGTCGCCCGGATGCACCAGCACCTCGATCTCGATGTCGGCGGCCTGCGCCGGCTCCTCCTGCCAGAGCCGCGCCGCGGCGAAGACGGCGGCGACGTCGACCTCGCTTTCGGTCAGCCTGTCCTCGCCGGCCTCGACCTTGGAGAGATCGAGGATGTTGTCGATCAGCGACTTCAGGTGCTTGCCGCTGGATTGGATGTAGCGCGCGTACTCGACGTAGGTGTCGTCGACATGGCCCTTCATGAAGCGCCCGGCGATCACCTCGGAGAATCCCAGGATGGCATTCAGCGGCGTGCGAAACTCGTGGCTCATGTTGGCGAGGAAGCGCGACTTCGCGAAATTCGCCGCCTCGGCCCGCTCCTTGGCCTCGCGCAGATCGCGCTCCCGGCGCACCTCGCTGGTGATGTCGATGGTCAGGCAGGCGCGCCCGCCGTCGGCGGTGCGGTGGCTGATCATGCGGACCCAGTTGTCGCCCGTCACCTGGAAGACGATGTCGCGTCCGTCGCCCAGCAGCATCGCCTGGATCAGGTCCTCCAGCCGCGGATCGTCGACGGTCTTGAAGTCGGCGAAGAGTCCGTTCTTCACCTGCTCGACGATGATCTCGCGTCCGGTCCGGCCGAGCTCGATCCGCACCCCGCGATTGGCGAAGCGATGCTCGACCACCTTGTTCAGCAGCACCAGCTTGTCCTCGGCATCGTGCAGCCAGAAGCCCTCGGTCAGGCTGTTGACCGCGTCGAGCAGGCGCTGATGCGCCTGTTCGGCCTGGGCCCGGGCGGTGCGCAGGGCGCGCTCGCTGCGTTCGCGATGGATGGCAAGGCCGGCGACATAGCCGGCGCGCACGATATGGTCCATTTCGTGCGGCGCCGGAAGCCGCGGCTGCCTGAAATAAATGGCGAAGGTGCCCAGCACCTTGCCGTCGGCACTCTTCACCGGGCTCGACCAGCAGGCACGGAGGCCGAAGGGCAGGACGAGGTCACGGTATTTCGCCCAGAGCGGGCTGGTGGCGATGTCCTCGACCACCACGGCCTTGCCGGTAAAGGCAGCGGTACCGCAGGACCCGGCGTCGGGGCCGATCGCGAGGCCGTTGATGGCCCGGCGATAGGCCTCGGGAAGGTTGGGGCCGGCGCCGTCGATCACGTGCAACCCGGCATCGTCCAGCAGCAGGATCGAGGCCATCGACCCGGGGATGTCGTCCTCCAGCGCGCGGGCAAGGGAATCGAGCACGCTGGCCAGGCTGTCGCCGCGCGCCAGCGCCTCGAGGATCCTGTAAAATCTTGCCGATCCGGCCGTATCGATGGCCGGATCGGGCAAGCGTTCCATCATCGGGACGCACCCATTAAAAGCCGCTCCGGCCCTGTTCTTGGGCAAATAGTGGCAGAACATCCGGGACCGCGTAAAGCGCGGGCGACTCGGGGTGCGCAGCGCAGCTTGCCTTGCAGGGCCGGAATCAGACGGCGATGAGTGCCGCCGCCACCCGTCGCCCCTCCGCCGCGAGGACGTTGTAGGTCCGACAGGCGGCACCGGTATCCATCGCCTCGACGACCACGCCCGCGGCGCGCAATTCGGCTCGGAGATCCTTGGGAATCAAGGTCATACGCAGCCCGCAGCCAACCAGCAGCAGATCGACGGCGCCGCTTAGCCCGGCATCGCGGACTGTATGCAGATGGCCGGCCTCGAGGGCCTCGATCCCGTCCAGGGACCAGACTTCCGTCCTATCCGGAAACACCAGGATCGATCCCTGGTGCAGGATGCCGGTGACGCGGAACCGCAGGTCGCCATAGCTTTCGATGATCTGCCGGCCGGCCGGAACCAGGGGCGTGAGATCCATGGCCTTGTCTCCTGGCGGCCCGCCCCATTCGGCGCCGGCCGCGGCTGGTCAGGGACGTTGCGGCGCCTTGGCCCCCGCCGCCGCATCCTTGCCGGCATCGTCCTTGCTGCGGCTGATGCGGTGCAGGTGCATGTAGAGCAGCAGCGGCGTCGCGACGCAGATCGTCGAATAGGTGCCGATGACGATGCCCCAGGTCATGGCGATGGCGAAGCCGCGGATGGCCTCGCCACCCCAGATCGCCAGGGCGATCACCGACAGCAGGGTCAGGCCGCTGGTCACGGTCGTCCGGCTCAGCGTGGTGTTCAGCGACTGGTTGATGAGATCGCTCAGCGGCATCGTCTTGTAGCGCCGCAGGTCGTAGCGGATGCGATCGTAGATCACCACCGTGTCGTTGACCGAATAGCCGGCGATGGTCAGCACCGCCGCCACCGTCGTCAGGTTGAATTCCATGCCGGTCAGCGAGAACAGCCCGACGGTGGTGACGCAGTCGTGGAACAGGGCCAGCAGCGCATTGATGCCGAACTGCCATTCGTAGCGGAACCAGACATAGGCCATGATGCCGAGCATGGCGCAGATCGAGGCCCAGAGCGCGCTCGACTTCAGCTCCTCGCCGACCTTCGGGCCGACGGTCTCGGTGCGGCGATACTGCCATTTGTCGCCCAGCGCGGCCCGCACCTTCGATACCGCCTCCTGGGTCGCGGCGTCGCCGGCCTGCTTCGGCAGGCGGATGAGGATGTCGTTCGGCGAGCCGAATTCCTGCAGCGCCACCTCGCCAAGGCCGAGGCCGTCCAGCTGGCTGCGCATCGCGCTGAGATCGGCCGGCTGCTCGCTCTGCACCTCCATCAGGAGGCCGCCGGCGAAATCGATGCCGAAGTTCAGACCCTTGGTGAACAGCAGCGCGAAGGTGCCGACGACCATGACCAGCGAGATCAGGAACGCCGGCTTGTGGTAGCGCATGAAGTCGATGCGCGTGTTGGCGGGAACGATGTGGATCGGCTTATACATCTGCGCGCATCCTATAGCGGCAAGAACTTGGGACGCGCCCGGCGCAGCCAGATCGCGGTCATCAGCCGCGACACGACCACCGCCGTGAACACCGAGGTCACGATGCCGATGATCAGCGTGATGGCGAAGCCCTTGATCGGCCCGGAGCCGAACCAGAACAGGAACACGGTCGAGATCAGATGGGTGATGTTGGCGTCGAGAATGGTCGCCTGCGCCTCGCGATAGCCGGTTTCCATCGCCGTCACCGCCGAGCGCCCGTTGCGCATCTCCTCGCGCACCCGCTCCAGGATCAGCACGTTGGCGTCCACCGCCATGCCGAGAGTCAGCACCATGCCGGCGATACCGGGGAAGGTCAGCGTGGCGCCGAGCAGGCTGAGGGCCCCGAGGATCAGGATCGCGTTCAGCAGCAGCGCGACGTTGGCGAAGATGCCGAACAGGCCGTAGAGCACGAGCATCGCCACGACGATGAAGACGATGGCGATGATGCAGGCGAGCTTGCCGGCGGCGATCGAATCTGCGCCGAGATCGGCGCCGACCGTGCGTTCCTCGATCACCGTCAGCGGCGCCGGCAGGGCGCCGGCGCGCAGCAGCAGGGCGAGGTCGTTGGCGCTCTGCGGGGTGAAGTTGCCGGTGATGATGCCGCTGCCGCCAAGAATCGCATCCTTGATGACCGGCGCGCTGATGATCTTGCCGTCCAGCACGATGGCAAAGCGGCGCCCGACATTCTCCGCGGTCGCCTGGCCGAACTTGCGGCCGCCGATATTGTCGAACTTGAAGGAAACCGCGGCCCGGCCGCCCTGCTCGAAGGACTGCTGCGCGTCGATCAGGTTCTCGCCCGAGACCATCACGCGCTTCTGCACCGCCAGCGTCTGGGCGCCGTCGCTGCGCGGGTCGACCACCACCAGCTTCTCCGAGGTCGGCGGGATCTGCCCGCTCATCTCGGCATTCTCGTCGACCATGCGGAAGGTCATCTTCGCCGTGGTGCCGATCAGCTCCTTGACCCGCTGCGGATCCTTCACGCCGGGAAGCTGCACGACGATGCGGTCGTCGCCCTGGCGGACGATGGTCGGCTCCTTGGTGCCGGTCTCGTCGACGCGGCGGCGCACGATCTCGATCGACTGGTCGATGGCATGGGTCTTCAGCAGCTTGAGCCCGGCCTCGCTGAAGCGGGCCGTCACCTGGCCGTCGGCCGCGATTTCGAGTTCCATGTCGCCGACCGCTTCCTTCAGCAGCGGCCGGGCGACATCGGCATCCGCCGGGTTGCGCAGCTTGACCCGCACCTCGCCGTCGACCACGCCGAGATCGACGTAGCCGATCCGGGTCTGGCCCTTGGTGAACTTGTCGCGGATCTCGTCGGCGACGTTGGTCAGGCGCTCCTTGATCAGCGCATTGGTGTCGACCTCGAACAGCAGATGCGAGCCGCCCTGCAGGTCGAGGCCGAGGCTGACCACGGTCTTCGGCATCCAGTTCGGCAGCCGGTCGAGCGTCGCCTGCGGCACCAGGTTCGGCGCCGCGAAGATGCAGCCGAGCAGGATGATGCCGAGGATGACTGCGACTTTGAGTTTCGAGAACTGCAGCATGGTGCGGTTGATCTATGCGGCGATGCCGGGGCCCGGTGCGGGCATCAGGCGTCGTTCGCCCCTTCCTTGGATCCCGGCTTGTTGCCCGCGGACTTGTCCACCGCCTTGTCGGCGCGGGATTCCGGCATGCGGGTGGCGATGTCGCTGACCGCGCTGCGCAGCATGCGGACCTTCACGCCCTGGGCGATCTCGACCTCGAGTTCGCCGTCGCCGTCGACCGCCTTGGTGATCACCCCGAGGATGCCCCCGCTGGTCACCACCTTGTCGCCGCGCTTCAGCGCCTGGGTCATCGCCTGGTGCTGCTTCACCTTCTTCTGCTGCGGGCGGATCAGGAGGAAATAGAACACCACGAAGATCAGCAGCAGCGGGGCGAGCTGCATCAGCCCGGCCATCCCGCCGCCCGCCGTCGCGTCGCCCGCCGCCTGTGCCAAGGCCTCGGAAATAAACATTATTCTCTCCCTGTCCCGCGCCGGTCCCGTTGCCATCCCGCCGGCCAAAAGTCGCCGGGACTATACCCATCACGCACTGAAAAGCAACGCGATTGACAGATTCCGTTAACCTTTGTTCCCGGGGCACGCCGGCCCTAGCCGTCGACCGCATCCCCCCAGTCCAGGCGCCGCGCCGCCTTGAACGCGGCGCCGTCGCGCCGGCTCCAGCGGCGTTCCACCGCCTGCCCCTCCGCGGTGCACAGCTTCAGGGCGACCTGGCCCGAGGCGGCTTGTGGCGGGGCGATCACCCGGGCCCGGGGCAGAGTCCCGGCCTGCCTGGAAACGGCGAGGACGGTGAATTTCTCGTCTTCCCAGGGCACCCCGCCGCCCTTGGCCTGGCGATGCAGCCGTGACCGCGCCACCCGGCGCGAGAAATGGCACCAGTCCGGCGCGGCGATCGGACAGGCCCCGGCATGGGGACAAGGCGCGAGCAACTGCGCCCCCGCCGCCAGCAGCTGGCCGCGGGCGTCGAGGATCCGCGCCCAGCCAGCGGGGGTGCCGGGTTCGACAATCAGCAGCGTATCGGCGGTCGCCGCCCAGAGCCGCTCCACGAGACCGGGCCGGTCCGCCGGCGCGATCTCGTTCAGCACATAGGCGAGCGTCACCAGGTCGCGCGCCGCCGGGGCCGGCGCATCGGCAACGATGTTCGCCGCCTGCCAGGCGATGTCGGTCGCGCCGCTGAGGCGCGCCAGCGGCTCGCCCCAGGCGCGCATCGGCGCGGCGCCTTCGATCAGCAGGACGGAGTCGATCCCGGCCCAGCAGTCGCGCGCGGCCCAGAGGGCGGTGCCGGGACCGGCGCCGACATCCAGCAGGCTGGCCGGTGCAAAATCCGGGCGCACCGCCTTGACCATCGCGCAGGCGGCGCGGATCGCGGCGTAGGTCGCCGGCAGGCGCGTCGCCAAATAGGCGCGGGCGGCAAGATCGTCGGCGATGTGGAAGCGGCCGCCGGCGGCGTCACCGCGGTAGAGCCGCGAGATTTCCGCCGCGGCGCGGCCGAGATCGGGAAGGCTGACGCCCTCCAGGGCGCGGTCGACGGCCTGGCGCAGGGCGGCAGGGAGTTCCATCCCGCGCCGCCGTCAGTCCGCGCCGCCGTGGCTCAGGTAGTCGGCCAGCATCTGGCGCAGGTGGATGGCACCGAAATCGGCGCGCTGCTGGGCGAGATTGGGATCGGCGTCGGCCGGCCCGGCCCCGACCGCCCAGTCGGTGACATTGGCCAGCGCCACCACCCGGAGGCCGAGGAACCGAGCCAGGATCACTTCCGGCACCAGGGATTTCCCGACCATGTCGCCGCCCAGGGCGCGGGCGGCGCGGATCTCGGCCGGGGTCTCCGAGCTCGGACCCGCGAACCAGGTGAAGACGCCGCCGGGGAGCGGGATGCCGAGCCGTTCGGCCGCACCGCGCATGCGCCCGCGCAGCAGCGCATCGTAGGCCGCACCCATGTTGACGAAGCGGTTGTCGCCCAGCTGCCCGATCAGCGGATTGACGCCGGCGAAATTGATATGGTCCTCGACCAGCACCAGCTGGCCCGGTCCCAGTTCCGGCTTCACCGATTGCGCCGCGGCGGTCAGCACCAGCTGCGTGCAGCCGAGTTCCGCCAGCACTTCCAGCGGCGCCCGCATGATGTCGGGCTTGCCGTATTCGTAGTAGTGCCCGCGCCCCTGCATCACCGCGACGCTGTGGCCCTGCATCTTGCCGACGACCAGCCGGCCGCGATGGCTGGCGACCGAGGTCTTGGGAAAGCCGGCGAGCTCGGCATAGGCGAAGGTGACCGCTTCCTGCACGTCGCCGGCCACCGCCTGCAGGCCGCTGCCCAGTACGATGGCGATCTTCGGCAGGCGGTGCCCGACCCGTTCCTTAATCTTCTCGACGGTGGCGGCATGGGCGATCATGGCCGAATCTTCCCGCCTAGCTCGCGCTGCGCTTGCGCAGCTCGTCGAGCAGCGCCTTGTTCAGGAACCCGTCCTGCGGCCAGCCGAGCAGCTTCTGGAACTGCCGCGCTGCCTTGCGCGACTTCAGCCCGAGGACGCCGTCGACGGTCCCGACGTCGTAGCCGCGCGCCGCCAGCAGGTTCTGCAGTTCCTCGCGCTCCTCGAGGCTGAGCTGCGGCTCGTCGACCGGCCAGCTGCCCTTGATCCCCGGCCCGCCCAGCACCCTCTGGCCGAGATAGGCGACCGACAGGGCGTAGCTGGTCGAGTAGTTGTAGCGCAGGATCGCGCGGAAATTATCGGTGATCAGGAAGGCCGGCCCCTTCCATCCGGCGAGCACGATGATCGAGGTATCCCCCGGCAGGGCCGGCAGGGCCTGGCCGTCGACCGTCTTCACCCCCAGCTTGCGCCAGTGCTCGACCGGATTCTTGATGTCGAGCTCGGCCTGGGCGTAGGGGAACTTCGCCGGCAGCTTGACCTCCAGCCCCCAGATGAGCCCCGGCTTCCAGCCGCCATGCACCAGGTGGTTGGCGGTGGAAGCGAAAACGTCCGGCATCGAGGTCCACAGGTCCGGCGCGCCGGAGCCGTCGGCATCGACCGCAAGCTCGAGATATTTCGACGGCAGGAACTGGCTGTGGCCCATGGCGCCGGCCCAGGAGCCGACCATCTCGTCGATCGGGATCTGGCCACTGCTGGCGATCTTCAGCGCCGCCAGCAGCTGCTCGCAGGCGAAATCCGCCCGCTTCGCGCCATAGCCGACATTGCTCAGCGCCTCGAACACGTTCACGTCCCCGAAATTGCTGCCGAAATTGGTCTCGATACCCCAGATCCCCATCAGCGTGCCGACATCGACGCCATATTGCTGGGCGGCGGCTTTCACCGCGCTTGCATTCTCGACATATTTCTCCTGGCCGAGCTTGACACGCTCGTCGGAGACCGCCTTGGCGAGATAGCCCCAGACCGGGGTGACGAATTCCGGCTGCTTGCCGGCCTTCTCGGCGATGTCCGGGTTCTCGCGCACCGCGGCGAAGGCGCTGGCGATCAGTTCCGGCTTCTCGCCGCGATGCATCGCGAAGGCCTCGAAACGGCCGACCCAGTCGGGAAAGCTGTCGGCCGTCTTCGGGCAGCTCTTCTGGTCGAGCTTGGTGAAATCCACCGCCGCCGGCTGGCTGTTGGAGGCGACGGCTGCGGGCGCCGCCGCCGGGGCCGGGGCCGCCGTCCCGGCGCCGGTCGCATTGGCCGCGGGCTTGGTGGCGGTGGCGCAGCCGGCCATGATGGTGATCGCCAGCACCGCCGTCAGCCGGCCGATCCGCGCCCCGGTCCTGGTCCCGCCCGATTTCACCGCTACCCGCATCGCACCCGATCCTCGATTCTGGAGTCGGGCTGCAGGATATGCTGTGGGCGGCGAAAAGTCAGCACTTCCCGCTAGATACCGGCCGCGAGGAGGGCGCCCCGGCCGAGATAGACGAGGCCGATCCCGAAAGCGAGGCGCTGGCTCCAGCGGATGAACTGCCGGTTCGACATCCGCTCCAGGGCAAAGCGCGCGGCGCTGGTGCCGGCAAAGGCAATCGCCACCGCCGCGCCGTAGACCCAGAGCGGCACCGCGGAATCGCCCGGCGCCATCGGCACCACCAGCGTGTAATAGGCCAGCTTCAGCAGGTGCCCGAGGGTCTGGGTCATCGCCTTGGTGGCGACGATCTGGCGCCGGTCGAGGGCGGTGCGGATGAAGAAGATGTCGAGCACCGCGCCCGAGACTCCGGCCAGGATATGCAGCGCCGTCACCGCCATGCCGACGGCAAACGGCGCGCCGCGGCGCTGGATGTCGGGGGCAAGGCGCGCCGGCACCGCCAAGGCCACGATCGGCACCGCGCCGAGGAAGAAATAGACCGCGGCGCCGGGCGGCGCGAAGCGCGCCCAGGCGAAGATGCCGAAGGTCGCCAGCGAACCGGCGAGATAGCCCGGCAGCACCCGCCAGATCAGGTGGCGGCGCCAGAGGAAGGCCCGCCAGCCGTTCGAGGCCATCTGGGTGACGGCGTGGAGACTCATCGCCGCCGCCACCGGCAGGACCGGCAGGAGCAGGCCCATCAGGATCAATCCGCCCAGCATGCCGAAGATTCCGGACAGGAAAGACGTGGTGAAAACCGCGCAAAACACCGCGCAAAACACGGTCAGCGACGGTGGCATGCTGGTGACATCGCGGTGGCGCTCCCTCGGCTGCGGCGGCGACTTTCCCGCCATTCCGCTTCCCGTGCCAGCGACTTTATGGCAGTATACCCCAATCTAATATTGGGGTCTCATGGTCTACCTTCCATCATTGAAAGGCCTCCGCGCCATCGAGGCTGCCGCAAGGTTGGGCAGCTTCATCGCCGCTTCCGGCGAGCTCAACGTCACCCAGACGGCGGTCAGCCGGCTGGTGAAAATGGTCGAGCAGCAGCTCGGCCAGCGGCTCTTCGACCGGCATGCCAACGCGCTCAGCCTCACCCCGGCCGGGCGCGACCTCGCCCCGCTCCTCGCCGACGCCTTCCGCCGCCTGGAATCCGCCGTCGCCGGGCTGCAGCGCCGGCCGGCGGGACCGGTGGTGACGGTGGCGACCGGGCCGACCTTCGCCATGCGCTGGCTGATCCCGCGCCTTCCCGATTTCCAGCGCCGGCATCCGGGGATCGAGGTGCGGGTGACGACGGCGATCGGCGCGCCGGCCGAGCTCAAGGCCGACTGGACGGCGAGCATCCGCCTGGGATCCGGACCGCCGCGGGGCCTCGCTGGCGACCGGCTGTTCGGCGGCGCGCTGTTCCCGGTCTGCGCCCCCGGCCTCGCCGCCGGGCTGAAGGCGCCGAAGGACCTGCGCAACGTCACCCTGCTCGAGGTCGCCCATGCGCCGCGCGACTGGCCGGACTGGCTCGGCGCCGCCGGCATCGATCCGGCGGCCATGCGCCGGCGCAGCGCCTTCGACTATTCGGCCTATGCGATCCAGGCGGCGCTGGACGGGCTGGGCGTCGCCCTGGCGCGGGAACCCTATGTGGCGGACGACCTGGCAGCCGGGCGGCTGGTGAAGCCCTTCGCCCAGGCTTTCACCGATGCCAGCCGCGGCTGGCACCTCATCTACCAGACCGCGGCACGCGACGACGCGGCCTTTCGCGCCTTCCGCGACTGGCTGCTGGCGATGAGAAACGATGCGCCGCAGAAGGTGCAAAACTAAACACCCGCCCCTTCCCCGCCCACATGTTTGCCGCAGAGCCCGGCCGCATGACTGCCATGCCGGCGACAGGCTATGGTCGCTCTTGCGCGGAACCGGGCGCCTCCGGGTATGGTAGAGAGGAGCAAGCAGGGGGTTCGATTCATGTCGGCAGGCGCAGGCGCGTCGCATCAAACGGCGGCAGCGCATCACCGGGGGGCGATACTGGTCTGCGCCGCGGCCATCATCTGGAGCAGCGGCGGTCTCATCGCCCGCTTCATCTCCGCCGATGTCTGGACCCAGGCGGCGGGGCGCGGCCTGTTCGGCTGCCTCGCGCTGCTCACCTTCCTGCTGATCCGCGACGGGCGCCAGACATGGAGCCTGTTCCGCAACCTCGGCCTGCCCGGGATCGCGGTCGGGGTCTGCTTTGCGACGGCATCGCTGTGCTTCGTCATCGCCCTGCGCCATACCACGGTCGCCACGATCCTGATCATCCAGAGCACCTCGCCGCTGCTGGCGGGCCTCATCGCCTGGATCTGGATGCGCGAGGCGATCGGCTGGGTGCGCTGCCTCGCCATGGTGGTCGCCCTGGGTGGCGTAACCCTGATGGTCGTCGGCGGCGATTCCGGCAGCAGCCAGGGCACCGGCGACCTCCTCGGCATCCTGCTGTCGATGGTCATCCCGGTGGCGATCGCCTGCGCCACCGTGGTGGTGCGGCGCTACCAGAACATCCGGATGACGCCGGCGGGCTGCGTCGCGACCGGGCTGCTGGCCGCGGCCGGCCTGCTGATGCGGGACTGGGGAGTGCCGGTCGCCGGCGCCGATCTCGGCCTGCTGTTCCTGTTCGGCGCCTGCCAGCTGGCACTCGGCCTGATCTGCTTCACCACCGGCGCCCGGCTGGTGCCGGCGGCGGAAGCCTCGCTGCTGGGCCTGCTGGAATCGGTGCTGGGGCCGCTCTGGGTCTGGATCTTCCTGGCGGAACATCCCGGCGATTACGCGCTGGTCGGCGGGGCGCTGGTGCTGGCGGCGGTGATCGCCAATACGCTCTACGACGCGCGCCGGACGACGCCGCCGGTGAATGCGGTATGAGCGCCGACCGGACACCATGACCGCTTCGGCGCAAACCGCCCAGGCTACGCCGGAATTCGGCGCCCGCCTCGTCCTGCGGGCGCTGCTGCCTTTCGCCTGCGGCTACTTCATGTCCTATCTGTTCCGCGCGGTGAACTCGGTGATCGCCCCGGACCTGATGGCAGAGCTCGGCCTCACCAAGACCGATCTCGGCCTGCTGACCTCGGCCTATCTCTATGCCTTCATGATCTTCCAGCTGCCCCTCGGCCTGGCACTGGACCGCTTCGGGCCGCGCCGGGTGCAGACCGTGCTGCTCACCCTCGCCGCCATCGGCGCCGGCCTGTTCGGCTGGGGCACCACCACGATCGCGCTCACCCTGGCGCGGGCGGTGATCGGGATCGGCCTCTGCGGCTGCCTGATGTCGGCCTTCAAGGCCAATGTGCTGTGGCTGCCCCTCGCCCGGGTGCCGCTGGCGAATTCGGTCGTCGTCGCCTGCGGCGGCCTCGGCATCGTTGCAGCGACGGCACCGGCCGATCTGCTGGCGCAGGCGATCGGCTGGCGCGGCCTGTTCTTCGGCCTTGCCGCCCTCACCTTCGCCGTCGCCCTCTTCGTCTGTCTTGCGGTGCCCAGGGACAGCGAGCGCCAGCAGACCGGCCAGATCGGGCCGGCCCGCCTCGCCGTCCAGCTCCACGGCCTGAAGCGGATCCTGCTCGACCCGGTATTCTGGCGGATCGCCCCCATGGTGGCGGCGATCTCGGGCAGTTCCATCGCCATCCAGACCCTGTGGGCGGCGCGCTGGATGGTGGACATCCGCGGTCTCGACCGCGGCGCCGCCGCCAATGTGCTGATGGCGATGGCGATCGCCTTCGTCCTCGGCTCGCTGTCGACCGGTCTCATCGCCGACTGGGCCGGGCGGCGCGGCATCGCCCTGAAGAAGGTGGTGATCGCCGGTTTCGCGATCTTTGCCTGTGCCCAGGCGGCGATCCTCCTCAACCTCGCCTTGCCGATCGCCCTGCCCTGGATCGTCTTCGGCCTCACCGCCCAGACCAGCAATCTCGGCTATGCGACGCTGGCGGCGCATTTCGGGCGGGAGATGGCGGGCCGCGCGCAATCCAGCGCGAACATGCTGCTGTTCCTCGCCTCGGCGGTGTTCCAGTCCGGGATCGGCTGGGTGCTGGATCTCTTTCCCGGGGCAGAACCCGGCAGCGGCACCGCGGCGGGCTACGAATGGGCTTTCGGGCTGCTGCTGGTCCTACAGTTCGGCACGATTCTCTGGTATGCGACCGGGCGCCTCGACGCGGCGGCGGCATCGGCGGCGTGACCGCCACGAGCTCCGCAAGACCGAAGCGCCGGCCTCGGACCGCCCGATAGGGGGCGACTCGGCTTGTGACAATCCGGTGACTTTTTTCCCCGCTAACCCGCTCTAATCAACGCAAATTTGGAAACCGGCCTGGTTTCCTCTATGCTGCGCGCCATGGCACAGCCCGCGACATCGACGGCCGAAAAGACCCTGCGCGGGTTCAACCTGCTGCAATGCCTGAGCGATGCCGAATTGAAGGCGGTCGAGCCCAAGTGCCGCTGGCGGTCGTTCAGCCGCGGCGAGACCATCCTGGACAAGGGATCCAGCACCCGCGACGTGTTCTTCGTGCTGCGGGGCTCGGTGGCGGTGGTGACATTCTCGCCGGCCGGCCGCGAAGTGACCCTGGCGACGGTGAAGGTCGGCGACTTCTTCGGCGAACTGGCGGCGATCGACGGCCAGCCGCGTTCGGCCAGCGTGACCGCGATCGAGAAGACCGACCTCGCCATGATGCCGCCGGAGGTCTTCACCGACCTCATCCGCAGCCGCGCCGAGGTCTCCTTCCAGCTGCTGCTGCGCATGGCGAAGACGGTGCGGGCGAGCGGCCTGCGGATCATGGAACTCTCGACCCTGCAGGCGGCGCAGCGGGTCTATTCGGAGCTGCTGCGCATGGCGGAACCGGAGCCGGCGGTGCCGGGCCTCTGGGTGGTGCGGCCGCTGCCGCCGATGCACGAGATCGCCAGCATGACCAGCACCACGCGGGAAACCGTCAACCGGGCGATCAGCCAGCTCTACCCGGTCGGCCTGCTGAAACGCAAAGGCCGCAACCTCTACCTGATGGACAAGGCCAAGCTGGAAGACATCGTCCAGACCCTGGCGGCGCATCACAGCGGGAAATAGGGCGAGTACCGCTGGCGTCATACCGGGTCAGTTCATGCCCGACACGCCATGATTTCCTACCCCGCATGCGCCAACAAATTCGTAGGTCCCCGGGCCAAGCCCGGGGATGACGGAATTGAAACTGCATTCGCACCTCCTGCGTCATGGCCGGGCTTGGCCCGGCCACCCACGAATTTCTTCCTTGGCGCACATACTCGTGGGTCCCCGGGCCTGACCCCCGGATCTAGTCCGGGGGCGGGGATGACGCGAGGTGGTTGGGCGCGTCAACCGACCGGCGGCGGGATCAGGACGAAATTGCCGACGTGCTTCTTCTCGAGGAACTCGCGCTGCGCCTCGGCGATGCGCTCGAGGGGGAAGGTCCTGGCGAGCAGGGGCCTGATCTCGCCGCGCTCGATGTAGGAGACGAGCGCGGGGAAGACCGGTGCATCCCAGGCGGTGGTGCCGATCAGCGTGAGGTCGTTGAGGTAGAAGGTGCGCATGTCGAGCTCGACCAGCGGGCCGCCGATGGCGCCCGAGGACACGTACCGGCCGCCGCGCTTCAGCACCTGCAGCATCCGGCCGAAGGCCGGCCCCGCCACGTTGTCGACCACGACGTCGACGGATTTCACGCCGAGCCGGAGGGCGACGTCGTCGTCGCGATCGATCGCCGCGTCGCAGCCGAGGGCGCGCACCGCATCCAGCTTGGCGCGGGCGGCGATCGCCGTCACCCGCGCGCCGCGGCGCTTGGCGAGCTGCAGCACGGCCGAGCCGACGCCCCCCGAGGCCCCGGCGACCAGCACATGCTCGCCGGCCGATACCTTGGCACGGTGCAGCATGTTCTCGGCGGTCCCATAGGCGCAGGGGATGGTGCCGAGCTCGGCGTTGCTCCAGTCGCAGTCGACGGGGAAGACCTCGCCGGCGGGAACCTTGACGAACTGCGCGAAGGCGCCGTCGAAATCCGAGCCGAGCCAGACCGTGTCCATCGATCCGAAGCCGGCGACCCGCATGCAGGAACGCAGCAGGACGCGCCGCCCGACCAGGCCGCTGTCGGCACCGGCGGCGACCGCCACGACCCGGCCGCAGCAGTCGGTCCCCTGGATGAAGGGAAAGGGCGTCGCCGCGCTCCAGCCGCCATCGGCCTTGGCGACCGCCTGATGTTCCTCGGCCGCTGCCGCGAGCGCGGTATCCACGGCGACAGATTTCGAATACCAGCCGACGCGGGTGTTGATCTCGGTGTTGTTGACCCCGGCGGCGAGGACCTGCACCAGCGCCTCGCCGGGACCGATCTCCGGCCGCGGCACGTCGCGATAGACCAGCCGGTCATAGCCGCCGTTGCCGGTGGTGACGACGGCCTTCATCCGCGGCCCGCCGGCGGAGAGATCGAAGCGATCGCCTGTCATCAATGCCTGCTCTCCATGGCGGGGGCTGTCTCGGCGGCTCGCGGCCAGGTTCCGGGGCGGGTACGGTTCAGTCGACCAGGGCGTCCCGGCGCAGGCCGGCGCGTTCGACATGAACCGGCAGCACGCGGCCGTAGAGCTGGCGGGTCCGCTCGGGGCTGCCGACCATGTTCGGTTCCTCGGCGAAGCTGAAGATCGCGACATAGCGCGGCCTGGTCCCGGCGAGCGGCGTCACCCGGTGCAGCGCATAGCGGCCCTTGAAGATCTGCAGATCGCCCGGCTCCAGGCGGAGGCGCCGGATCAGCCGGCTGTCGCCGTCCAGCACCCGCTCCACGCCGGCATAGTTCTCGTCGGTCGGGGTGCGGAGATGCGGGCTGTATTCGAAATCGCCGCCGGATTCCGCATTCTGGATCGCCAGGGTGACGGTGTAGTTGTTGGTGTCGAAATGCCAGGGAAAGCCGTTGCCGGCTTCCGCGAGATTGACGATCACATCCGCCAGCGGATCGGCATAGCGGAAGAAGCGGGTCTCGCCGAGACAGTCGCGGATGAACGGCGCGAAGGCCGGCCATTCGTAGATCGCCCGCAGGATGCTGTCGGCACCGAAATTGTCGGCGGGGACGAAGGCGTTCGACCGGTCGTAGAACCGCCGCAGCGGGTGGCTGGCCGGGAGGTCCGGGCGGTCGCCGGTGAAATAGGGATTGGTGCGGTTGAAATTGCGATGGCCGCGGACGGCGGTGCGATCGCATTCCGCCACGAGCTCGGCCAAGCGGTCCGGGCGGATGAAGCCCTTCAGCACGAAACAGCCCTCTTCCGCCAGGGCGGCGCGGGATGCGGCGATCAGGTCCGCGCGCGCGGCGCCGTCCGCGTCGAGCGGATAGCGCGCGAGATCGATGTAGTCCGTGGCGTTCCTGATCATGCCGTCCGCCAATTCCGCCCCCTGCCCCATCCTCCTGCCGAGGCCCACAGGATAGGTCGCAAGACCGCCCCTGAGAACCGAAAATCGGCAGCCCGGCTAGAGGCCCTTCTCCACCATGTCCAGGAGGCGCTGGCCGATGGCCTCGGTCTGGGCGCGGGGATGCCCGCGCATCGGGCCGTCGATCACCAGCATGGCGAGGCCATGGACGGCCGACCAGGCGAGATATTCGGCGCCGGGACGGCGCTCGGGCGGCAGCAGGCCGGCCTCGACCATGCGATCAAGGGCGAGGCCCAGCAGCTGGAAGGGGTTCATCCCGCCAGTGCGGGACTTTGCCAGGTCGCCGACGTCGCGGTTGTCGTCGCAGGCGGCGAAGGCGGTGCGGAACAGGCCGGTCTCGGTCAGTGCGAAATCGATATAGGCGGTGCCGACGGCGCGCAGGCTGGCCCGGGCATGGACGGCGGGATCCCGGGCGCGGCGGAGGCCGGCGAACTTCGCCTCGATCGCCTCGGCCAGGGCCGCCAGCGCCGCGCCGCGCACCGCCAGCAGCAGGTCCTCGCGGCCGGCGAAATGCCGGTAGGCGGCGTTCGGCACCACGCCGGCGCGGCGCGTCGCCTCGCGCAGCACCACCGCCTCCGGCCCGCCGGCGCGGGCGAGGGCGATTCCCGCCGCCAGCAGCGCCTGCTGCAGGTCGCCGTGGCGGTAATTCGCGCGGCGCGGCGGAACCTTCGGCGTCGCACGGGATTTGACGGTCATCGGCGGTCCGCACCCATTGTAACTTTTCCTATGTGGACAGTGTCCATCTGGTCTGCTATTGGTTTGTGGACAGCGTACACAATGAGACTGTACAGGAGAGAGGCGATGCAGGTCCAACCCTATCTGTTCTTCGACGGCCGCTGCGAGGAGGCGATCGATTTCTACCGGAAGGCGCTGGGCGCCAAGGTCGAGATGCTGATGCGCTTCAAGGAGAATCCGGATCCGATGCCGGCCGGCATGTGCGCGCCGGGTTCCGAGAACAACGTGATGCACAGCTGCATCAGGATCGGCGCCACCGAGGTGATGCTTTCGGACGGGCGCGGCGGCGGCCATCCGAAATTCGAGGGCTTCTGCCTGTCGCTGGCGGCGGCGGACCCAGCCGAGGCCGACCGGCTGTTCGGCGCGCTGGCCGAGGGCGGCGAGGTGCGGATGCCTCTGGGCAAGACGTTCTTTTCGCCGCGCTTCGGCATGGTGGCCGACAAGTTCGGCGTCGGCTGGATGGTGATCGTGCCGCAGCGCTAGATCCGGCGCAAAACTCCCGTTTCCCGTCAATCAGAGGACATCATGTTGAAGATCATCGGCATCGTCGCCGTCGTCGCGCTCGTGCTGCTGGCCGGCCTGCTGGTCTATGCGGCGACCCGGCCGGACAGCTTCCGGGTCCAGCGCAGCATCGTCATCGCCGCCCCGCCGGAGAAGATCTTCGGCCTGATCGCGGATTTCAGCCAGTGGCCGAACTGGTCGCCCTACGAGACCAAGGACCCGGCGATGACCCGCGAGCTGGGCGCCGTCACCGCCGGGCGCGGCGCCACCTATGCCTGGAAGGGCAACAGCCAGGTCGGCGAAGGGCGGATGGAGATCGTCGCGGCCGAGGCCCCGAGGTTGATCTCGATCAAGCTCGATTTCCTGAAGCCCTTCGAGGCCCACAACACCGCGACCTTCACCCTGGCGCCGAAGGGGGCGGAAACCGAGGTCACCTGGGCGATGGACGGGCCCAGCCCCTTCATCACCAAGGTGCTGGGGATCTTCTGCGACCTGGACCGGATGATCGGCACCGATTTCGCCGCAGGGCTCGCGAATCTGAAGCGACGCGCCGAAAGCTAGCCCGCCGGCGTTAACCAGGCCGGCAGAACGCCTGCAGACCGGCGAAATGCGGGCATGCGGGCGCTGTCATGCGCGGCCGCGCTTGCGCCCGCCCTTGCGCCCGAGGGGCGGCCATGGATAATGCCGGCCGCCGGCGCGCCATCGCGAAATCTTGTCTTTGCGCCGAACGGTTTACCACCTATCTGAGGACCATGAGATCATCCTTCATCATCGCCGGCGCGATCGCCCTGGGGGCTGGCCTGTGGATCGCCTCGGGGCAGTTCGGCGGCGACCCGGCGCAGGACGCCGTGGCCGCGGTGACGCCGGTGGCGCCCGCGGAGTCGGCTGACGCGACCGCGACGACCGCCGCCGCGCCGATGCGGGTGCAGGTGATGGATTCGGTCGCCCAGCCGCGGGAGAAGACCATCGTGCTGCGCGGCCGCACCGACGCCGACCGGGTGGTCGAGGTCAGCGCCGAGACCGTCGGCAAGGTCGACAGCATCCTGGCCGAGGAAGGCGCCCGCATCGCCGCCGGCCAGGTGATCGCCGAGATCGACGGCGCCGACCGCCTCGCCAAGCTGGCCGAGGCGAAAGCCCTGCTGCAGCAGCGCGAGGAGGAATGGACCGCCACCTCGCAGCTGAGCGAGAAGGGCTTCAGCCCGAAGCTTAGCCTCCCGGACCTGAAGGCGAAGCTCGCCCTCTCCCGCGCCGCCGTCACCAGCATGGAGGTGGAGATCGGCTATCTCAGCATCAAGGCGCCGATCGACGGCGTGCTGGAGGACCGGCCGGTCGAGATCGGCAAGTATCTTAAGGAAGGCGATCCGGTGGCGACCATCGTCGACCTCGATCCGATCATCATCGTCGGCAGCGTCTCCGAGCTCGAGATCGACGGCATCAAGCTCGGCAGCCCGGCGACGGCGCGGCTGATCACCGGCCAGACCATCGCCGGCACCATCCGCTTCATCGCCAGCGCCGCCGACGAGGTGACCCGCACCTTCCGCATCGAGATCGCCGCCCCGAACCCCGACTACGCCATCCGCCAGGGCATCTCCGCCGAGATCCGGGTGCCGGGCGCGGCGCAGGCGGCGCATGTGGTCTCGCCGGCGGTGCTGACCCTGGATGCCAGCGGCGCGGTCGGGGTGAAGCTGGTCGGCGCCGACAATGCGGTCAGCTTCGCGCCGGTCGAGATCGTCGGCGAGGACCAGAGCGGCGTCTGGATCACCGGCCTGCCCGACCCGGCGCGGATCGTCACCGTCGGCCAGGACTTCGTCTCGGTCGGCCAGGTGGTCGAGCCGGTGCCGATGCCGGTCCCGGTGCTGGCGCCGGTCGCCGCGCCCGCGACGCCCTAGCGGCTGCCGCCGATGCGCGCCTTCGTCGACGCGGTGCTGAACAACAGCCGGGTGGTGCTCTCGCTCCTGGTGCTGCTGGTGATCGCCGGCTACGTCGCCTATCGCGACCTGCCGAAGGAATCCACCCCGGACATCCAGATCCCCACCGTCTACGTGCAGATGACCCTGGAGGGGATCTCGCCGGACGATGCCGAGCGCCTGCTGGCGCGGCCGATGGAGCAGCAGCTGCGCTCGATCGAGGGCGTCAAGGAGATGCGCTCGCTCACCTATCTCGGCGGCGCCAGCACCATCCTGGAATTCCATTCCGGCTTCGACATCGACAAGGCGCTGACCGACGTCCGCGACAAGGTCGACCTGGCCAAGGCCGACCTGCCGGAGGATGCCGACGAGCCGACGGTGCACGAGGTCAATCTCAGCCTGTTCCCGGTGGTGGTGGTGACGCTGTCCGGCGACATCCCGGAGCGCAGCCTGATGCGGCTGGCCGAGAAGCTGCAGCACAAGATCGAGGGCGTGCCGACGGTGCTGGAGGCGAAGCTCTCCGGCAAGCGCGAGGAGCTGGTCGAGCTGGTGATCGATCCGCTGCGGATGGAAAGCTACGGCCTGGTGCTGAACGACCTCGGCACCCTGGTGGGGCGCAGCAACCGGCTGGTCGCGGCGGGCACGCTCGACACCGGCCAGGGCCGCTTCTCGATCAAGGTGCCCGGCCTGTTCGAGACCTCCGACGACATCCTCAACATGCCGGTCAAGGTGAACGGCGACGCGGTGGTGCGGGTGAAGGATATCGCCACCCTGCGGCAGACCTTCAAGGATGCGGAATCGATCGCGCGGATCGACGGCCTGCCGGCGATCGGCCTCGAGGTCTCGAAACGTACCGGCACCAACATCATCGACACCATCGAACGGGTCCGCCAAGTGGTCGAGGCCGAGCGCGCGGCCTGGCCGCCGCAGGTGAAGGTCACCTATTCCCAGGACAGTTCCGAGGAGATCCGCAGCATGCTGCGTGATCTGCAGAACAACCTGATCGCCGCCGTGCTGCTGGTGATGATCGTCATCGTCTTCAGCCTGGGGCTGCGCGGCGGGCTGATCGTCAGCACCGCCGTGCCCGGCTCGTTCCTGATCGGCATCCTCGCCCTCGCCTTCTTCGGCATCACCATCAACATCGTCGTGCTGTTCAGCCTGATCCTGGCGACCGGCATGCTGGTCGACGGCGCCATCATCCTGGTCGAGTACGCGGACCGGCGGATGCTGGAGGGCATGGACCGCCGGCAGGCCTATGCCGACGCCACCCGGATGATGGCCTGGCCGATCTTCTCCTCGATCGCCACCATCATCGCCGCCTTCCTGCCGATGGCGTTCTGGCCCGGCGTCGTCGGCGGCTTCATGAAGTACCTGCCGATGACCCTGACGGCGACGCTGACCGCCTCGCTCGCCATGGCCATGGTGTTCATCCCCTGCATCGGCGCGCTGATCGGCAAGCCGAACGGCGAGGCGCTGGATGCGCACCGGGCGGCACGCCTGACCCCGGCCGAGCAGCTGGCGCGCGCCCGCGGGCTCGACCGGTTCTATCTCGGCGTCCTGCGCGGCGCCCTGCGCTTCCCCGGACTGGTGGTCGGCGGCGGCTTCGCCCTGCTGGTCGGCACCATCCTCCTCTACAGCCGGCTGAATGCCGGGGTCGAGTTCTTCCCCGACGTCGAGCCGAACAGCGCGCAGCTGCAGATCCACGCCCGCGGCAACATGTCGATCGACGAGCGCGACGCCCTGGTCCGCGAGGTCGAGGGCATCGTCCTCGAGATGCAGAAGGCGCGGCCGGAATTCAAGAGCATCTATTCGGTAGCCTTCGCCGGCGACGGCGGGGAATCGCTCGGCGAGGAAATGGGCGACGACGTGATCGGCACCGTCACCCTGGAATTCGCCGACTGGAAGATGCGGCGCGGCGCCAATGCCATTCTCGCCGACGTGCGGCAGCGGGCGGCGAGCCTGCCGGGGATCATGGTGGAGGCGCGCAAGCAGGACGGCGGGCCGGGCAGCGGCAAGCCGATCCACCTGCAGATCGCCACCCGCGACTACGCCTTGCTGGCGCCGACGGCAAAGCTGCTGCGGGCACATCTGGAGGGAATGCAGGGACTGGTCGATATCGAGGATTCGCTGCCGATCCCCGGCATCGAATGGCGGATCAACGTCGACCGGGCCCAGGCGGCGAAGTTCGGCATCGACGTCACCGGCGTCGGCGACGCCATCCAGCTGGTCACCCGCGGCCTGAAGTTCGGCGACTACCGGCCGGACTATTCCGACGACGAGATCGACATCGTCGCCCGTTATCCGACGGCGATCCGCAACGTGACCGAGATCGACCAACTCCGCGTGCCGACCGAAAAGGGCGTGGTTCCGATCAGCAACTTCGTGAAGCGCGAGGCAGTCGCCAAGCTGGGCCTGGTGCGCCGGGTCGATGGCGATCGCATCGTCAACGTGAAGGCCGATGTGGCGCCGGGCGTTCTGGCCGACGACAAGATCCAGGAACTGCGCGCCTGGCTGCCCACCGCCGGGCTCGACCCCGGCGTCGAGGTGACGTTCCGCGGAGAAGACGAG